>JBEKNV010000004.1:0-174911 GCA_049522395.1 Methylovirgula sp. | reverse complement strand
TGCGCAGCACGCGCTCTTCGCGCGGAGTGAGCGAAGCCAGAACACGCGTCGTCGTTTCGCGGAGATTGGACTGGATCGCCGCGTCGATCGGCAGGATCGCATTCTTGTCTTCGATGAAATCGCCGAGATGCGAATCCTCTTCGTCGCCGATCGGCGTCTCCAAGGAAATCGGCTCCTTGGCGATCTTCAACACCTTGCGCACTTTTTCGAGCGGCATGGCGAGCTTTTCGGCCAGCTCTTCCGGAGTCGGCTCGCGGCCGATCTCATGCAGCATCTGGCGCGAGGTGCGTACGATCTTGTTGATCGTCTCGATCATATGCACGGGAATGCGGATGGTGCGCGCCTGATCGGCGATCGAGCGCGTGATCGCCTGCCTGATCCACCAGGTCGCATAGGTCGAGAATTTATAGCCGCGGCGATATTCGAATTTATCGACCGCTTTCATCAGGCCGATATTGCCCTCTTGAATGAGATCGAGAAACTGCAGACCGCGGTTCGTGTATTTCTTGGCGATCGAAATCACGAGGCGGAGATTGGCCTCGACCATCTCCTTCTTCGCCTGCCGCGCTTCCCGCTCGCCCTTCTGCACGAAATGGACGATCTTGCGGAATTCCAGGATTTCGAGGCCGGTCTCGGTCGCGAGCCCCTGAATGTCACTGCGGATTTCCTTGATCGGCTCCTTGGCGCGGCCGACAAAATCCTTCCAGCCGCGGCCGCCGAGTTTCGAGACGCGCTGCAGCCATTTCGGATCGAGTTCCGAATTCTGATAATTCTTCAGGAAATCTTCGCGGCCGACGCCGCACTCTTCGGCATGGCGGAGCAGTTTGGTTTCGAAGCTGATGAGCCGCTTGTTGATGTCATAGAGCTGCTCGACCAGCGCATCGATGCGGTTCTGGTTGAGCGAGAGCGATTTGACGTCGGTGACGATCTCTTTCTTCAGCGTCTTATATTTGCGCTCCTGATGCGGCGACAGCGTCTCATTCTTGAGCTTATTCTCGACGTTCTGATCCTGCAGGCGGCGGAGTTTCTTATAGGCATCCGCGATGCGATCGAAGGTCTCCAAAACCTTCGGCTTCAATTCCGCTTCCATGGCCGAGAGCGACACGGAATTCTCCATGTCTTCCTCTTCCTCGAAATTGTCTTCGAGCGGCGGCAGCTCGCCTTCTTCGCCCGGCTCCTTGAGGCCGACGGGCGGGGTCAGCGGCGCGGTCGCGGGGGCACGCTGGGCGGCAAGCGCCTCCTGCGCGCCGGGCGCCGTCATGTCGATCTTCGGCGTGTTCTTGCCGTCAGGGCCGGCATAGGTCGCCTCAAGATCGATGATGTCGCGCAGCAGAATCTTGGCTTCGTTCAGCTCGTCGCGCCAGATGATGATGGCTTGGAAGGTGAGCGGGCTTTCGCAGAGGCCCGCGATCATCGCCTCGCGGCCGGCCTCGATACGCTTGGCGATGGCAATTTCGCCCTCGCGCGAGAGAAGTTCGACCGAGCCCATTTCGCGCAGATACATGCGCACGGGATCGTCGGTGCGATCGGCGGGCTCAGACGAGCGGGTCGCAGGCACCTTCGGCTGGGCCACTTCGACAAGATCGCCGCCCTCGACTTCTTCCTCTTCGGCCTCTTCGCCTTCTTCGTTGTCCTGTTCCTCGCTTTCGACGACATTGATGCCCATCTCGTTGAGCATCGCTAGAATGTCCTCGATCTGCTCGGAATTGACTTCCTCGGACGGCAGAACGGCATTCAATTCGGCATAGGTGACAAAGCCGCGCTTTTTCGCGGTCTTGATCATCTTCTTGACGGCGGCATCCGACAAATCGAGAAGCGGGCTATCGGTCGTCTCGGCAACCGCGGCTTCGCCTTCGGGTTTTTCGTTGTCTTTCTTCGCCATCAATCTCTCCAACCAGCGCATTTTGCTGGCTTTGTTTGTCTTGCTACCCCGGACGCACCGCTCGAAGAGCGCACCCGATTCGGCACGCGATTGCGCCGGAACCATGGTGAACCCGGCGGCGTTAACGCCTCCGTCAAGGTGCGCGCATAATCAGGATTAGCTGGCGCAGAACGGCCGTAAATCCACCCTCGCGCTCTCCCTGATCTTGTTTTTTCCGTTTTTTCTTGCGCAGGCTCAACACCGGCAAGAAACGAGCCGCCGCCGGCGGAAACGTTACAAAGTTTCCCTTTTACAAAGTTCCGCTTGGCCGGCCGGAGGCGACGCCAAAACCTTCGACCGAAGCCTCGGTCCCCGCCAAGGCCGATAATTGGTCCTGGATGTCCCTTAATCGGGCGAGATTGGTTTCGCTGCCCTCCTGCGCAAGCGCAGCCTCCGCCGATCTCAATTCTCTATTTAGCGACCGCATCTTACGATGCAAGGCCAGGGCTTGCTTCAAGGCCTCTTCCGCGTCGCTATCGGCCGCTTCTGGTGAAATCACCCAAAGGCACGCGTGGCCCTTTTGCGCTTCGAGCCGGCGGCGCGCGGGGAGAAGGCCCGATTGCTCGATTTGCGACGCGACTGCCGCGTCGTCGGGCAGGCTGCTGCGGCTCCAGAGATCGAGCAGTTTTTCCTTCAAGGCGCGGGCATCGGCGCTGCCGAACTCGACATCGGCCAGGCTTTCCCCATGGGTTTCGAGCAGACCCGGGTGGTTCAACAGGATCAGAACGATGATCGCCTCGCGCGCGTGGAGGCCCGGGGATTTTTGCGAAAACATCGGGGATTTGGCGAGGCCGAAGCCGATCTGCGGCGGCGCGGCGATGTAGCTTGGGCCGCCTTCCGCACTGGAATAGGCGAACGATCGGCGCGGCTGCCTCGGGCGATAGGCGCCTGCGCGGCGCGCGCCGCCGGCTTGCGTGGCCGGCGCGAAAGTCTGGCCGAAAAGGACCGCGAGCCGGCTCTGGAATTCCGCCGCATAATAACGGCGCAGCGTCGGGTCTTGGATCAGGCCGCAGAGTTCGCCGAGCCGGCTTTCCAGAGCCGCGCGGCGCTCGGGCGTTGTGGGCGTGCCGCCTTCTGTCTCGCGCAGCCAAATGAGATCGACGAGCGGCAACGCCTGATCGAGCACGGCTTCGACGGCCTCAGTGCCGCCACTGCGGGCAAGATCGTCCGGGTCTTGTCCTTCGGGCAGAAGTGCGAAACGCAGCGACCGCCCTGGTCCGATCAGCGGCAGAGCCGTGTCGATGGCGCGATAGGCCGCCTTGCGTCCGGCGCGGTCGCCATCGAAACAGAGGATCGGCTCTTCCGCCATTTTCCACAGCAGCGCGCATTGCGCTTCGGTCAGTGCCGTGCCGAGCGGCGCGACGGTATTCGCAAAGCCCGCGACGCTCATCGAGATGACATCGACATAGCCTTCGACGGCGATGACCGTGCCCTTCTCATGCGCGGCCTGGCGCGCATTGTGGTGATTGTAGAGAAGGCCGCCTTTGTGGAAGAGCGGCGTCTCCGGCGAATTGAGATATTTGGCCTGCGCGTCTTTATCGAGCGCGCGGCCGCCGAAGGCGATGACGCGGCCGGAGCGATCGGCGATCGGAAACATGACGCGATCGCGGAAGCGGTCGTATGGCACGGCGATATCGTCGCCCGAGATCAAAAGCCCGGCTTCGATCATCGTCTCGGGCGTTGCGCCTTTCGCGGCGAGCGCATCGCGCATCGCGAATTTATCCGCCGGCGCATAGCCGATGCGGAAGCGTTTTTGAATGTCCGGCCCGAGGCCGCGGCCGGCAAGATAGGCGCGCGCCTTCGCGCCGCGGCTTGAATTCAGTTCCGCCTCGAAAAATTGGGCGGCGAGGTCCAGCACTTCATGGAGCCCCGCGCGGCGCTTTTCCTGCGCCTCCGTCTCCGCCGTCATTTTCGGCAGCGCGAGGCCGGCATCGGCCGCAAGCCGCTCGACCGCTTCGGGAAAGGAAATCCCCTCGGTCGCCATCAGGAAATCGAAGATGTTGCCGTTCTTCCCCGAGGAGAAATCGAACCAGGCCATTTTCTGGTCATTGACGAAGAAAGAGGGCGTCTTTTCCGAGGTAAAGGGCGACAGCCCGCGCCATTCCCGGCCCGCCTTCACGAGCTTCACCTTTCGCCGCACCACCTCGGAGACGGGCAGTCTCGCCTTCAGTTCTTCGAGAAATGAGGGTGCGAATCGCATCGGCATCTTTTTGTTGGGCCTCGCGCATTATAAATAAGCAGACGGCCGTGGAGGAGCTTATTCCCGCGATTCACAGGGTCGGCCCCCTCATTCGCCTCTGAGACACGCGAAATCGATGAAGATGAGCCTGAAATGAGCAAATTGAGCCGTTTTTTCGCGATGAAGCGCGACGGTCAGAAAATCGCGATGCTGACCGCCTATGACGCGCCGACCGCCAAGGCGGAGGTCGAAGCGGGCGTCGATATTCTGCTCGTCGGCGACAGCCTCGGCACGAATATTTTGGGCTATCAGAGCGAAAAAGAAGTCACGCTCTCCGATATCGCCCATCATGTGCACGCCGTGCGGCGCGGCGCGCCCGGGGTCACGATCCTCGCCGATCTGCCCTATCGCACCTATGACACGCCGGCGATGGCGGTAGCCAATGCGCGCGTGCTGCGCGAAGCCGGCGCGGACATTGTGAAATTCGAAGGGCCGCATCCGGCGATCGCCGCGGCGCTCGTCGAAGCGGGCTTCGATGTCTGCGGCCATCTCGGCCTCCAGCCGCAGCATCATCATGAGAAGCGCCTCAAAGGCCGCTCGGCGGAAGAAGCAAAGAGCCTTGTTACGGCGGCGGGCGCGCTCGATGAAGCCGGCATTTCCATGCTCGTGCTCGAACTGATCCCCGAAGAAGTCGCGGAGAAAGTGACGCGCGCGATCAAGGCGCCGACGATCGGCATCGGCGCGGGGCGCTTGACCGACGGTCAGGTGTTGGTCGTGTGCGACGTCATCGGCTTTCCGCCCAGAAATTTCCGCCACAACAAGCGCTATCAGGATGTCGGGCCGCTCGTGACCAAAGCGAGCGCGGATTATGTTCGCGATGTGCGCGACGGCCGCTTTCCGGCGGAAGCGAATGTCTTTCACATGGCCCGAGGACGAGCTGTCGATCTTCGTGGATGATGCGGCGTAGCGATGTGAGGCGCCATCCTTCCCCTTTCAGGGGAAGGTGTCATGCGAAGCATGACGGATGGGGTAAGTGCGTGCAAATCCAACCCCACCCGGCTTGCTGCGCAAGCCACCCTCCCCTTGGAGGGGAGGGATTGGCGCGGCATCCGCGGCAGGGCCGGTACTCTCCGAGCCAGCAATGAAAATAGCAGTCCAAATAGCGGGGGATTTTCATGACTGCTTCTGAAATTTTGATGGTGGATTTTACGGCGGTAATTGCTGGTACCGGAGTCATCGGCGCGATTATTTTCGGTGGTCAACTGACTGTCATGCGACACCAGTTGAATGAAATGAAATCGGCTGGCGCATATACGAAAACAGCCGCCGATGCCGCGATGCTCTCGGCCGAAGTTGCTAAGTTATCCGTCATTGCCGTGCAGCGGGTGTTTGTTTTTATTACGGCCATAAAGCCGAGTCGAGCGGTCGACGCTCGATCTAATGACGTCATGGGGTGGAACTTTGATGTGCAGTTGGAAAATAGGGAAATACTCCAGCGACTAATGTCATCGCGCGTATAAGCCGTAAAACATTCGACGATGACTTGCCTAATGATTTTGATTTTGCCGATCTCGAAGAGAAGGATATTTCTGGATTCATTCCTCCCAGAGGCATGATCAGCATGACCGTGGGTCAGGCGATCAATGAAATTGAAGCCGTCACACAGAACAAGAAGCGACTATTTTTGTGGGGTTGGGTAGAATACGACGACATTTTCGAGGGTACACCGAGACATCGCGTAGATTACTGTTTCGAGATTAAAATAACTGGGGAAGCCAAGTCGGGTGCGAATTTCGCTATTCCGGAAATGTACCGTCGGCACAATCGCCATTATGACAAAGCGCGGGCATTGCAATAAAGCCTATGTGTTGATCCTATTTCTTCAGTCAGTTCGCCCATGCCCCTCCTCTACAAAATCCTTCCCGCGACACTCTGGCGCGATGCCGAAGCAAAAGGCGTCTTCAAAGGCTCGTCCGTGGATGTCGCCGACGGCTTCATTCATTTCTCGACCGCCGCGCAAGTGCGCGAGACGGCCGTGAAACATTTTGCGGGACAGGACGATCTTGTGATCGCCGCAATCGATGCGGAGAAACTTGGGGATGCGCTCCGTTATGAGTCCTCGCGCGGCGGCGCTTTGTTTCCCCATCTCTATGCGCCGCTGCCACTCAAAGCCGTCATCTGGGTGAAGCCGCTGCCGCGCGGCAACGATGGCCACCATCTTTTTCCAGATGAGATCGCGTGATCGAGATTCTCGAAGCCCTCGCGGGCCCAACGCTCCGCACGCTCGATCCCGAGGTCGCGCATCGCCTCACGATCAAGGCGCTCTCATGTCTTCCAGCGCCCGCGCCGCCGCGCGACGATCCGGGCCTCACTGTTGCGGCCCTCGGTCAAACCTTTCCCAATCCGCTTGGCCTTGCCGCGGGCTTCGACAAACATGGCGAAGTGATTGACGCGATGCTGGCCCTTGGCTTTGGTTTCGTCGAAGTCGGGACGGTGACGCCGAAACCTCAACCGGGCAATCCGCGTCCGCGGCTTTTTCGGCTGAGCGGGGATGAAGCCGTTATCAACCGCTACGGCTTCAACAGCGAAGGCCATGAGGCCGCGCGTAGACGGCTTGAACGGCGAAAGGCGCGCGGCGGCATCGTCGCGGTCAATCTCGGCGCCAATAAAGAGACGCAAGATCGCGCCGCCGATTACGTCGAAGGCGTCATGGCCTTTGCGCCGCTCGCCAGCTTCTTCGTCGTCAATGTCTCCTCGCCCAATACGCCGGGCCTGCGCGATCTGCAGGAAGCGGAAGCGCTCGACGAGCTGATCGCGCGCGTCCAGGACGCGCGGGACGAGGAGGCAGCGACATGCGGCCGCAAAGCGATTGTGCTGAAAATCGCGCCCGATCTTTCGCTCGAAGAACTCGATGCCATCATCCGCATCTGCCGCGCGCGAAACATCGACGGGCTCGCGATTTCGAACACGACAATATCCCGCCCCTCCACCTTGCGCGAAAAAACGCTGGCGAAGGAGACAGGGGGCCTTTCCGGCCGGCCGCTCTTCAATTGTTCGACGCGCCTGCTCGCGCAGGCTTATGTTCGCGTCGAAAAGCAGTTTCCCTTGGTCGGCATGGGTGGCATCGACAGCCCCGCGCGCGCACTCGCCAAGATCGAAGCGGGCTCGACTCTCATCGAACTTTATTCGGCGCTTGTCTTCAAAGGGCCGGGGCTGATCCGCGCGATCAAAGACGGGATTGTCGCGCAACTTGCGAAGGACACTCGCACGCTTGCGGACACCGTCGGCGCAAAAGCGGCGGATTGGGCGGCGGGAAAAATTGCCGCCGCCGATCTGAGATAGCGCTCTAGCGCGGCCCGCGCATATTGATGAGCCGCAGCACGAACCAGATGGGGACCACGATCACCGCGCCGGCAATCAGATAATTGCCGATCTGGCGGATCGCATCGAAGCCCATGTCCCAGATCCGTTGGAAGAAATGGATCACGCCGTTGACGACATCGGCGGGGCTGATGTCGAGCCACATGAGCAGCGCGCCGACGACGAGCGACACAAAGAAGAGCCGCAGCGCGACGCCGAGCGGGCTGCCGCCCAGAAAACGCGTCAGCGGCGTCTCTTTCCGGCGCCAGCGCCAGGATGGCGATTCGCCGCCTCTGTTCCAGAGGGAGGCGCCCTCGGTTTGCTTTTCGTCGCTCATGAAAAACCTCATGGCCTGCGTTCTAGCCGCTGACGGGCAGAAGCTGGTCCTGCGCAATTTTCGCCGCGGCGATCACCGCCTGGGTACGGCTTTCGACTCGCAGCTTTTGCAGAATCGCCGAGACATGCGCCTTGATTGTGGCCTCTGAAACCGAAAGTTCAAAGGCGATCTGCTTATTCAGAAGCCCTTCCGACAGCATCATCAACACCCGCATTTGCTGCGGCGTGAGCGAGGCGAGCCGTCTGATGATGTCGGCCGATTCGGGATCGGAGGATGTGGCCGGACCGAGATCGGGCGGCAGCCACAGGCCGCCAGCCAAGACGGTGGCGATCGCGGCCCGCATGGCATCGAGGTCCATCGTCTTGGGGATAAACCCCGCCGCGCCGATCTCAATACAGCGGCGCATGACGGAGCGATTATCATTGGCCGAGACGACGACGACCGGAATATTGGCATATTGCGCGCGAAGATAAATGAGACCCGAGAAGCCGTGCATGCCCGGCATCGCGAGATCGAGCAGCACAAGGTCCGTCTCGGGCTGCGCAGCCAGCACCAGGATCAGCTCGTCGAAGTCGCTCGTCTCGGTGACCGTCACATCCTTGAAGGCGCCCTCGACCGCCTGGCGAAGCGCGCCGCGGACGAGCGGATGGTCGTCGGCAATGACGATATCGCTTCTTGTCCGCCCCACGCTGCCTCCCTATGCTTGTTCGAGGACCTGCCGCGATCCTCCGGCCTTTGGCAAGGGGCTATTTTCCTTCGGGAGGCCGCGCCTGGCAAGCGCGGCGATCAGCTTTTGGGTTTTGCGTGACCGAGCACCAGTTTTCGGACGCCCACATCGACCGCGCCCGAATCGACGGCGGATTCAGCTTCGCTCTGGCCGCCTTCCTTCTCGGGATCGGTTTGCTTGCCATTCTGGATCGGGTCGGCATGCCCGACGATATGCTGCGGGCAGGGCTCTTGGCCCTGCTTTTCTGCGGTCTCGTCGTCGTGTCAGTCTGGCTGCGGACCATGCGGATCGCCGCATTCTACGCTGCCGGCCGGGTCATCCCCTCCGTCTATGCCGGCATGGTCGCCGCGGGCCTGGGATTCGCTCTTTTTCTGCCGCTCCTGCCGCCGCTCGGTGGCCTTGGCTTCTTTTCGATTTTCATGGGCGTCGGTCTCGGGCTTCTTTGGCTGCTTTTCGTCAATGGGCCCTTGTTGCGGCAAAGCGGCTTTTATTCCTTCGCCGATGTGATTGGGACGCGCTTTCCGCTCCCCATCATCCGCATACCGATGGTTCTGCTCGTCGCTTTCTGCTCTGGCTGCGTCGCACTCGCCGGCTTCGAGATCGCCGTTCATCATCTCTCGATCGCGCTCTCCCTCGATCGCGGCACGAGCGCCGGCCTCATCGGCCTGATGATCATCGTTCTCCTCGTGCCGGCCGGCCTCTCGGGGGTGATCTGGGCCTCAGTCGCCGCGATCATCGTGACGGTTGTCGCCACGGTTTTGCCGCTGCTCATGGGCTTGATCACGGGTCAGCCGCAGACCATTCCCGTGCTCGGCAATCCCCGCCTCTGGGCGCATGCCGTCGCGGACATCGCAACGGTGACCGGCGCCGACACGGGGCTCGGTCTTCAGATGTCGGTCGTCATTGCCTTTGCCCTCGGCGTTCCCGTCCTGGCGCCGCTCTTTAATGGGATGATTGCGACGCGGAGCGCGGGGAGCGCCTGGCGGTCCGGCCTCACCGGCGCCTTCTGGCTGGTCGGCGGCGGCATTCTTCTCGCCGCAACGCTCGGCAGCGCGGCGCTGACGCTGGAGCATGACACGGTCGGCAAATTGCCCGCCAATCTGCCCAGCTTTCTCGTCAACGCCGCGGAGGGTGGAAGCCTCACGATTTGCGGGCAAAACACGGCCAATCGCACGATCTTGGCCGAGGCCTGCGCGCTCAGAACCGGCTCGGGAAAAGGCCTGCGGCTTTCTGATATTGCCATCCGCGGCGATGATCTTCTCTCGAGCCTGCCGGCGCTGCGCGGTTCGGAGCCGACGCTTGCACGATTGGCTTCCGCCTTCGCGATTCTTTTGGGCGTCGGATTGGCGGCCGCCGGCCTTCAATCCTTCATCACCAGTCTCGGGCACGATCTCGCCCATCCAGCGCGCCGGCAATTGGGTCCGGTGAGCCGGCGGCTCGCGGTCGCGCGCGCTCTGGCGATCGGTTTTGTCCTTATCGCCGGCTTTCGCTTGGCGGGACAAAGCGTCGATGCGCGCTTCCTCCTGGTGCTTCCCGTGATGCTCTCGGCGGGGCTGCTTGCGCCGCCGCTCGCTTTGACCTTCATGCCACGCGGGACGCCGCTCGGCGCGCTCGCGTCGCTTTGCGTCGCGAGCTTCGTGATGGTGCATTTCTTCGCCATGTACAAAGCGCCGCTGCATCTCGCCGAATTCGCAACCGATGCCGTCTTTGCTGCCGCCGACGGATTTGTCGTTGCGCTCTTCATTGCGTTCTTGCCGAAATGGACGCCGCTCGAAGCCGCGCCCGCGCAGCCTGCCCCTGTCGTAGCGCAACAAGAGATTGCGCCGGTGCCGGAGGAGGCTTCCGTTATCGAGGCTTTTGAGGCACAGGCCTATGCAGAAGAACCGCCCGCCGAAGAGCCGTCCGCGGAAGCGCCTTATGCGGAACAGCCTTATGTCGACGAATCGTCCGAGGGCGAGGTTATTTCTCGCTCGCCGCCAGAAGACTCGCTTGATGTTCCGTAATCAGCGCGTCGATGATCTCGTCGAGCGCATCGCCGCTGATGATCTTGTCGAGCTTATAGAGAGTCAGGTTGATCCGGTGATCGGTGACGCGGCCTTGCGGGAAATTATAGGTGCGGATGCGTTCGGAGCGGTCGCCCGAGCCCACCTGTGAGCGGCGGTCCGCCGCGCGTTCGGCGTCTAACTTCTGCCGCTGCGCCTCATAGAGTTTGGACCGCAGAAGCGCCATGGCTCGCGCGCGGTTCTTATGCTGCGAACGTTCGTCCTGCACGAATACAATCGTGTTCGTCGGCAGATGGGTGATGCGGATCGCCGATTCCGTCTTGTTGACATGCTGGCCGCCGGCGCCCTGCGCCCGCATCAGATCGATCTTCAGATCCTTGTCGTTGATGTCGATATCGACATCTTCCGCTTCGGGGAGAACGGCGACTGTCGCGGCCGACGTGTGGATGCGGCCTTGCGTTTCGGTATCGGGCACGCGCTGAACGCGATGGACGCCCGATTCGAATTTGAGTTTTGCGAAGACGCCGCGGCCCTGGATCTCGGCAATGATTTCTTTAAAGCCGCCCATCGTGCCTTCGCTCGCCGAGATGATTTCGACGCGCCAGCCGTGGAGTTCGGCATAGCGCTGATACATGCGGAAGAGATCGCCGGCAAAGAGCGAGGCTTCGTCGCCGCCGGTGCCGGCGCGAATTTCGAGAATGGCGCTCTTTTCGTCGGCGGCATCCTTGGGCAGAAGCGCGAGACGCAGTTTTTCTTCGAGCGAAGCAAGCCGCGCCTCCGCTTCCGCGCGCTCGGCTTCCGCAAGCCCCCGCATCTCAGGATCGAGGCTCGGCTCTTCGAGCAGCGTCTTGATGCCGGCGATTTCGCGGGCTTCGTCGCGATAGGCGCGGATCGCTTGGGCTGCATCCTCGATCTCGGCCAATTCGCGCGACAGCGCGACATAGGTCGCCGAATCCGGGCCAGCCGACAGCCTGTCCGAAATCTCGGTGTGACGGCGGAGGATCAGATCGAGTTTGTCTTGCGGCAGCATGATTTGAAAATGGGATTTCGGAACGCGTTAGGCAATCGGCGATGAGGCTTTGGACGCCAAGGCATCCATCGCGCGTCGTCGAACGACTCTAAACCGGAATATGGTGCGATTCGGCGAAGTGGTGCAATTTCGCCCGCAAGGACGGGCCTTCGTCGTGGCCTTCGAGGAGCGGCAGAAGGAAGCCTTCGACGCGCGACAGGTCCATCGCAAGCACCATGGCCTTCACCGGCCCGATCGAAGCGGGCGACATGGACAGCGAGCGGAAGCCGATGCCGATGAGCGCCATGGCTTCGAGCGCGTGGCCGCCCATTTCGCCGCACAGGCTCAGCGGCACATTATGCAGCTTGGCCTGATCGGCGATGCGCTTCAGGGCGCGCAGCACCGGCATGGAGAGCGGATCATAGCGCGCCGCGACCCGTTTGTTGTCGCGATCCGCGGCGAAAAGATATTGCACGAGATCGTTGGTGCCGACGGACAGAAAATCGACATGCCGGCAGAGTTCGTCGAGCTGCCAGAGCATCGACGGCACTTCCACCATCACGCCCAATTTCAGGCTTGCGGGCAGCGGCTGCTTGTGCCGCTTCAGATAAGCAACTTCGCGCGTTACGAGCACTTTAGCTTGGTCGAATTCATGCACGGTCGCGACCATCGGAAACATGATGCGTAGATCCCGCCCTTCCGCTGCGCGCAGAAGCGCGCGAATCTGCATGCGCAGAAGTGCCGGCCGATCAAGCCCGATGCGGATCGCGCGCCAGCCCAAGGCGGGATTATCCTCCTCGAGTTTCGTCATGTAAGGCAGAACCTTATCCGAGCCGATGTCGAGCGTGCGGAAGGTGATTGGATGGCCTTCGGCGGCGGCGAAGGCGGCTTTGTAAAACGCCTCTTGCTCGCGCATGCGCGGAAATTTCGAGACGACCATGAACTGAATTTCGGTGCGGAATAGGCCGATCGATTTCGCACCCGTCTCCGCGACATGCTGGAGATCGACGAGCAGGCCGGCGTTCATATGGAGTTCGATGCCGACGCCATCCTTGGTGACGGGGGGCACATCGCGGAGCTTCCGATATTGCTCTTGGCGCCGCGCGCGCAGCCGCACTTTTTCGGCATAGGCATGTTCGACATCCGGAGGCGGGCGCACATGGACGGAGCCTGAGGCGCCGTCGACGATCACAGCGTCGCCCGGCTCGACGAAGTCGATGATATTGGCGACGTCGCCGACGGCGGCGATGCCAAGCGCGCGCGCGACGATCGCGACATGGCTCGACGCACCCGCATCTTCGAGGATCAAGCCGCGCAGTTTGGAGCGGTCGTAATCGAGCAGAGCGGCTGGCCCCATGGTGCGCGCGACGATGATCGAATTGTCGGGCAAATCGGCGTGGGCGGTGACGAAGCGCTGGCCGGTCAGCTGATGCAGCAGCCGATTGGCGAGATCGTCGAGATCATGCAGCCGCTCGCGCAGATAGGGATCGGTCTGGCGTTGCAGTTTGGCGCGCGCGTCATTCTGCACGCGCTCGACAGCGGCCTCCGCGGTGAGACCTGTCGCCACCGCCTCGCGCAACCGCCTGATCCAGCCGCGGTCATGTGCGAACATGCGGAAAGCTTCGAGCACCTCGCGATGTTCGCCGGGGCCGACGTCGCCTTCTTCGATCAGATGATCGATCGATTTGCGCAGCGCGTCGATCGCCGTCTCGAGCCGCTCGACTTCTTTCTTCGCATCTTCCGCGACAATGTGTTTGACGATGATGCGCGGCTCATGCAGCACGACATGGCCGAGCCCGACCCCGTCGGCGATCGGCGTGCCTTCGAGCGCCAAGGGCCGTCGCAGCGCAGTGTCGTCATCGGGCAGGCCGATCGATTGCAGCTCGCCCGAGGCGATCATCTCGGCGAGCAGCATAGCCGTCGTCTGCAGCGCCTCGACTTCTTCTTCCGAATACAGGCGCCGCGCGCGGTTCTGCACGACGAGAACGCCAAGCGTATTGCCGCCGCGCAGGATCGGCAC
This sequence comes from Methylovirgula sp., assembly GCA_049522395.1. GTDB lineage: Bacteria > Pseudomonadota > Alphaproteobacteria > Rhizobiales > Beijerinckiaceae > Methylovirgula. The sequence continues at coordinate 161,355 of JBEKNV010000004.1, read as the reverse complement.
GCCCAAGAAAGATGAATAGATTTCTTCGCCCGTTTCCGGCCGGTAACTGAAGGAGGGGTGATGCTGCGCGTCGGCAAGGGCCAAGGGCTCTGCCGTCTCGGCGATTAAGCCGACGAGGCCTTCGCCCGCGCGCATGGTGGTCAAGTGGACGGCTTCGCGATTCAGACCTTCGGTGGCGAAGAGTTCGAGCCTGCCGTCGGCGCGCAAGACATAGACCGAGCAGACTTCCGCAACCATGTTGGCGGCAATCTGGATCACGATCTTGTCAAGGCGTTCCTGAGCGCTGATCGGCTCCGCCATGACTTCGCGCAGGCGGCGCAGCAGCAGTCGTGGTCCGCCGAGAGGGCCAAGCATGGCTATTTCCTTCTCGGGCCGTCAGGCCTCATGATGTCGTCCGGCAAATCGGATTGTCCGGCCGCCGCTCTCTCTTCGAGTCTGCCGCCCGCTCGGCCTATCAACAGCGAAGCCGATGCCGCAGCTCTGCGTCGGATCGGGCCCACTCTCGCGTGAGACGTGGGGGCGCCTGAAAAAGTCCTTAGGCGCTCTGTCGCGACTGCCAATACCAGGGCCGGCATTCCTTCGAAAAAGGAAGGATGCTTTGCCCCGCTCTACGATTGCCACTCATAAGGTCTAATAGCCAATGCAAGCGGCGGACCGCAAGCGGCAACTGGGCCAGATCAGTCTTTCGCGCTAGGTTTTATCGAGCCCATAGATGGCGTGCAGCGTGCGAACGGCGAGTTCGGTGTAGGCCGCATCGATCAACACCGAAAATTTGATCTCCGACGTGGTGATGGCGCGGATGTTGATGCCCTTTTCGGAGAGCGCCTTGAAGGCGCGGGCGGCAACGCCGGCATGGCTGCGCATGCCGATGCCGATGGCTGAAATCTTCACGACATCATTCGCACCTTGCAATGCAGCATAACCGATATGCGGCTTTTGTTTTTCAAGAATGAGACGGGCGCGGTCAAAATCCGCCGTCGGCACGGTAAAGGTAATGTCCGTCGCGGAATCGTCCGAGGCGACCTGGACGATCATATCGACATTGATGTTGGCATCGGCGAGCGGCATGAAGATCGCCGCGGCGACGCCCGGCCGATCGGCGACGCGCCGCAAGGTGATCTGCGCCTCATCGCGCGAGAAGGCGATGCCGGTGACGACCTGCTGCTCCACGATATCCTCCTCATCGCAAATCAGAGTGCCGGGTTGCGGATTGGCCGGATCGTCGAAGGATGATCGCACGAAGGTCTTGACCTTGTGAACCATCGCCAGTTCGACCGAGCGCACCTGCATGACCTTGGCTCCGAGCGACGCCATTTCAAGCATTTCCTCAAAGGCGACGCGATCGAGCCTGCGTGCCTTGGGCACGATTCTAGGATCGGTCGTATAGACCCCATCGACATCCGTATAAATGTCGCAACGATCCGCGTGAATGGCGGCGGCAATCGCCACGGCACTCGTGTCGGAACCGCCGCGCCCCAGCGTCGTGATGCGGCCCGATTCTTTGTGTAGTCCCTGAAAGCCGGCGATGACGGCAATCTCGTTGCGCGAAAAGCCATCGACAATCGCGCTGCCGTCGATGCCGACAATCCGCGCGGCGCCATGCGCATCGCTCGTCAGAATGGGGATTTGCCAACCGAGCCAGGAGCGCGCGGCAAGTTCCTTCTGCTGCAAGGCGATGGCGAGAAGGCCGGCGGTCACCTGTTCGCCGGAGGCGACGACGGTGTCATATTCGCGTTGATCGTAATGAGGCGAGGCTTCTTTGCACCAAGAGACAAGCTCATTGGTCTTGCCGGCCATGGCCGAGACGACAACCGCCAGCGAATGGCCCGCTTTGGCTTCGCGGGCGACATGCCGGGCGACGTTTTCAATGCGCTCCAGATCGGCCACCGAGGTGCCGCCGAATTTCATGACAAGGCGGGCCATAGCGTCCGGTGAAGCTCTCTCGTCTCGATCGTTGATGGGGGCCGAAGGGGCGTCATGCTCGCCTTCGCGGTCAGGCGCGTATACATGACGATGGCTGGCGGCGAAAGCCCTTTCGGCCCGTCAGGTTAAGGAGAAGCGATGCAGCCGGAAGACCAGGGGCGGTCGAGCGTCAGTTTGGACGAGGTGGCCCGCTTCGATCGGCTGGGCGAGGATTGGTGGAACCCGCAGGGGCCGATGCGGGCTCTGCATCAGTTCAATCCGGTACGGGTCGATTATCTGCGCCGGCTCATTTCGCATCGGCGCGCCCGCTTGGAGGGCCGGCGCACGGCGCCCTCCGACCGGCCGCTGACGGGGATCACCATTCTCGACATCGGCTGCGGCGGTGGCCTGCTGTCGGAATCGCTTGCCAGCCTCGGCGCGACGATGACGGCGATTGATCCGGCGCCGACCAGCATCGAAATCGCGCGCCGCCATGCCGGGGAGTCGGGACGTTCGATCGATTATCGCTGCACGACGGCTGAGGACCTTGCCGCACAAGGCGCGCGTTTCGATGTCGTCCTGGCGATGGAGGTGATCGAACATGTCCGCGATCCGAAAAGTTTTATCGTGCTCGCGGCGAGCATGCTGAGCCCCCATGGGCTTCTCGTTGCGGCGACGCTGAACCGCACGATGAAAAGCTATGCGCTCGCCATCCTCGGCGCCGAATATCTTTTGGGATGGGTGCCGAAAGGCACGCATGATTGGGCGAAATTCGTCACGCCGCGCGAACTCGGTGCCGCTCTGCGCGCCGCCGATCTGCACGCCATCGATGAGACGGGCATCGTCTTCGATCCGATTTCAGGAAAATGGCGCGAGAGTTCGGATATGGGCGTCAATTATATGATGGCGGCGGAGCGGCGCGGCTAACGCGCGCCTTTCATCTCTTCCGCCGCTTCAACCACATCGGCAACAAGCGACTCCCAATCGCCGCGTTTCGGCTGACGGAAAAGCCGCATCGTCGGATACCAGGGCGAATCCGGCCGATCGAGCAGCCAGCGCCAATCCGGAATCTCTTTCAGCAGCAGAAAGGTCGGCCGCCCCAGCGCGCCGGCCAAATGCGGGACGGAGGTGTCGCAGGAAACGACGAGATCGAGCGACTGCAGCACAGCGGCCGTATCGACGAAGGCATCCGCGCCGCCGTCGAAGTCCTCGCCGAGCGTCTCAAGCCGCACATTCTTCGGCAGAGCCGCGATCTCATCGAGCCCGTGATGTTTCTGAATGCTGATGACGCGCACGCCGGGCAGCGTCATGAGCGGCAGAAAAGCGGCGAGCGGAATCGAGCGCTCGGGATCGGCCTTTACATTCGGGTTGCCGGCCCAGCAAAGCCCGATCTTGAAATCCGCCATCGAACCCATCTGCGCCAAGCGCTCAGCCCAAAAGGCGACGAGGTCCGGCTCCGCCGAGAGATAAGGAACGGGCGCGGGAATGGTCGCAAGCCTTGTTCCGAGCGCATAAGGCAGGCTTGAGAGCGCGATCTCGCTGTCGAAATGCTCCTCGGGGCCGAATGTGTCGAGGCAGCGGATTGTCTTCGGCAGGCTGCGCATGAGGCGCAGCGCATGGCTGCGGCAGAAGAAGGTGATATCCAGCCCGGCCTCCGCGAGCGCCGGCAGATAGCGCGAAAATTGAATCGTATCGCCGATGCCCTGTTCGTCGAAGACGATAAGCTTTTCGCCCGCGCGCATCTCGCCGCGCCATTCGGGAATGGGAAATTCCAATTTGAACTTATGCGTCTCACCGATGATCCAGCGGTATTCATAGCCGACGAGGCCGCTCTCGAAATCGCCTTGCAGAAGCTGCAGCGCGCCTTTGTTGTTATGCGCATGGGCGGAGTCGGGATTTTGGGCGATCGCTTGATCGAAACTCGCGAGCGCTTCGTCCGTACGGCGCAATTCCTTGAGCGCGACGCCGCGCCCGACATAGGCGTCGGGATAGATGGGCTTCAGCGCGATCGCGGCTCGCCCAAATCGATCAAGACGACACCGCGATTGTTGAGCAATTCCGGATTGCCGGGATAAAGCGCCAGCGCTTCGGAGAAAGCGACGAGCGCCTCCTCGCGGCGTTCGAGCAGCCGCAGAAGATTGGCAAGGTCGAGCAGCGCCTCGAAGAAATCGGGTTTTGCACGAAGCGCGCGTCCGAAAAAGGCGAGCGCATGGTCATAGCGCCCCGCTTCGCTCAAAATCAGGGCGCCGGCGCGCAGCGCTTCGGGATAATCGGGCTCGATGCGCAAGGCTTGGTCGAGCGCGGCAATCGCTTCGTCCCGGCGGCCGAGCCCTCGCAGCACCACGCCATAATGATAATACGTCACCGCATTGACTGGACCTTGCGATACGGCAGCGGCGAGCGCGGTCTCGGCCTCGTCCAGACGGCCGAGTGCGAGGAGTGCCGCGCCCGCATGCGACTGCGCCTGCCAATAGGCGGGCTGCAGACGGCGTGCGCGATCGAACCAGACGAGCGCCTCGACAGGTTTTTTCGCGCCGAGCAGAATGAGGCCGGCGAGATCGCAGCGTTCCGGACTTCCGACGAGATCGGGGATGAGTTCGGCAAGCCGCGCCGCCGCCGCTTCGGGATTGCCGAAACGCAGCGCATTGGCCGCCTCATTGAGCGCGGCGTCGATCGCCGCGTCGGAGACTGGCGGCAGCGGGCTGATGGGCGCCGACGCTGGGGAATTCGACCAGGCCATAAAGGATGTCCGGATGAGGGCGGCGCGGGCGGCACAGACGCCGGGCGAGGATGACCGCAGAGGCATCATGCGGGAGAAAGGCTTGCCCAGGGCTGACCCCAAGCCCGACGTGCTTGACTTGCCGCGCGCCAAGCGGTGGAAGGCGTTGATGCCTCTTCCCATATTCAATGGGACACTCATTTCACCGGATCGCCGATGACCGTCTCGATGCCCCATCCGCAAAGCCAAAATCCGCTCCTCGAAGACTGGACGACACCTTTCGGCCTGCCGCCCTTCGAGCGCATCGCGCCGGAGCATTTTCTCCCCGCCTTCGAGTCAGCCTTTGTCGAACACAATGCGGAAATCGACGCGATTGCGAAAAATCCCGCGCCGGCCAGTTTCGAGAACACGATGGCCGCGCTCGAGCGCGCGGGCCGCAGACTGCGCCGTATCTCGGCACTCTTCTTCAATCTCGCTCATTCGCATACGAATGATTCGATCGAAGCCGTCGAGCGCGAGGTGGCGCCGCTCTTTGCCCGTCATTATGCTGCAATTCATTTGAACGATGCGCTCTTTGCGCGGATCGATGCGCTTTATCGACAGCGCGATGCGCTCCCGCTCACTGCCGAACAGCGCCGCGTGCTGGAGCGCCATCATCTCGAATTTCGCCGCGCCGGCGCGGGGCTTGCGCCCGCGGTCAAAGCGCGGCTTGCGGCCATTGGTGAGAGACTCGCGGCGCTCGGCACGCAATTTTCGCAGAATGTGCTCGCCGATGAAAAGAGCTTCACGCTTGTGCTCGATGAGGGCGACGATCTCGCGGGGCTCCCAGATTGGCTCGTTAGTGAGGCGGCGGAGACGGCGCGCGAGCGCGGCTTTCCGGGTCACTATGTCATCACGCTCAATCGCTCCAGCATCGAGCCTTTTCTCGCATTCTCGGCACGGCGCGATCTTCGCGAAAAAGCCTGGCGCGCCTGGATCGCGCGCGGTGAATCGGGCGGCGCGAGCGACAATCGTGCGCTGGCCGTCGAAATGCTGAGCCTGCGCGCCGAGCGCGCCAAGCTTCTCGGCTTTGAAAGCTTCGCCCATTATCGCCTTGCAGACACGATGGCGAAAGAGCCTCGTGCGGCGCAGGCGCTTCTTGAAAATGTCTGGGCGCCGGCGCGTGCCCGGGCGCTGCGCGAAGAAGCCGCCTTGCAAGACGCAATCGCCAAAGAGGGCGGCAATTTCAAGCTCGCGCCCTGGGATTGGCGTTATTATGCCGAGCGCCGGCGCAAGGCGGAATTCGATCTCGATGAATCCGAGATCAAGCCTTATCTCCACCTTGAACGCATGATCGAAGCGGCCTTCTTCGCCGCGCATGAACTCTTCGGGCTTTCGTTCCGCGAGCGTTTCGATCTCAAGCTCTTTCACGAGGATGCCCGCGCTTTCGATGTGCTCGGGCCGGACGGAAACCCCGTCGCACTCTTCATCGGCGATTATTTTGCGCGGCCCTCGAAACGCGGCGGCGCCTGGATGAGCGATTTCCGCGAACAGGAAAAGCTCGATGGCATCGTTCTGCCGATCATCGTCAACACTCTGAATTTCGTGAAGTCGGCTGAAGGCGAAGCCTGTCTCTTGAGCTTCGACGATGCGCGCACGCTCTTTCATGAATTCGGCCATGCGCTGCATGGGCTCTTGTCGGATGTGACCTATCCGCTGTTGTCCGGCACCAATGTCGCGCGCGATTTCGTCGAATTTCCGTCGCAGCTTTATGAGCATTGGCTGGAGCAGAAAGAAATTTTACGCCGCTTCGCTCTGCATTACCGCACGGGCGCGCCCATGCCGGAGGCGCTGATCGCGCGGCTGCTCGCGGCGCGGCAGTTCAATCAAGGCTTTGCGACGGTCGAATATACGGCGTCCGCCCTTGTCGATCTCGCGCTCCATGGGCAAGAGTCGACCGACGACATTGTGGCGCGCGAAAAAGACATTCTTGACAAGATAGGGATGCCGGATGCGATCGCGATGCGCCATCGCACGCCGCATTTCTCTCATATCTTCGCGGGCGATTCCTATGCCGCAGGCTATTACTCTTATTTATGGTCGGAGGTGCTCGATGCCGACGGCTTTCAGGCTTTCGTCGAAGCCGGCGATATTTTTGCGCCCGATGTCGCGCAAAAGCTCAAGGAGCATGTCTATGCTGCGGGCAACAGACAAGAAGCGGAGGCGGCCTATCTCGGCTTTCGTGGCCGCGCGCCATCGGCCGAGCCGCTGCTAGAGAAGCGGGGGTTGAAAGGCGAGGCGGCTTAGATGGCCGGGTCAAGCCCGGCCATGACGAAGCGGCGCTCACATAAAATTCTGCGGATCGACATCGACCGCGACGCGCACCGAGCCGCGCTCTTTCGGGGCGGTCGAAAGCACCGCGCGCAAAAATGCCTGAAGATCCGTGTTGCGCGCCGCGCGCACGAGGAGCCGAAAACGATGCCGCCCGCGGATAACGGCAATCGGCGCTTCGGCGGGGCCGAGCAGCGATATCTCATCCTCTTGCGGCAAGCCGCCCGCTGCGGCGAGTTTCCATTTCGGATTGGGCGGCAAAGCAAAAGCCGTTCTGACGAGCGCGCGTGCATGATCTTCCGCCGCGGCGCGATCTTTTGCCGAGACGATGAGTGCCGCGAGCCGGCCGAAGGGCGGCAGGCCCGCGCGGCGGCGCTGCTCCGTCTCCTCGCGATAGAATTTTTCCGCATCGCCCGAAAGAATGGCGCGGATCACCGGATGGTCCGGCTGCCATGTCTGCACGAAAGCGCGGCCCGACGAGCCGAAGCGGCCGGCGCGGCCCGTCACCTGTTGCAGCAATTGAAAGGTGCGCTCGCCGGCGCGCGGATCGCCGGTCGAAAGTGACACATCCGCATCGATGACGCCGACGAGCGACAGCAGCGGAAAATTATGGCCTTTGGCGACGAGCTGCGTGCCGATGACGATATCGCAGGCGCCGTCGGCCACCGCATCGAGTTCTTGCCGCAGCCTTTCCGTGCCGCCGGGAAAATCGGACGAGAGAGTCAAGCAGCGCGCGTCGGGCCAAAGCGAAGCGACCTCTTCCATCAGCCGCTCGACGCCGGGCCCACAGGCCGTGAGGTCGGATTCGCCGCATTCGGGACATTGCTCGGGGCGTTTTTCGATATGGCCGCAATGATGGCAAACGAGCGCGCGGCGAAAGCGATGCTCGACAAGCCACGCCGTGCAATTCGGACATTGGAAGCGATGGCCGCAATGGCGGCACAGTGTCAGCGGCGCATAGCCACGGCGGTTCAAATAGAGCAGCGCCTGTTCGCCTTTCGCCAAGGTCTCGCCGATGGCCTCGACGAGCGGCGGCGCGATCCATTTGCTGCGCGGCGCGGGCGTGCGCTTCAAATCGATCGCGGTGATCACCGGCATTGGCTGGCCGCCATAACGCGCCGGCAGTTTCACATGGCCGTAGCGGCCCTGTTCGGCATTGACGCGCGACTCGAGCGAGGGCGTCGCGGAGGCGAGCACGACGGCCGCCTTTTCGATCTGGCCGCGTACGACGGCCATATCGCGCGCATGATAGGCGACGCCGTCGTCCTGCTTATAGGCCGACTCATGTTCTTCATCGACGACGATGAGCGCGAGATCGGCGAAAGGCAGAAACAGCGCCGAGCGCGCGCCGACAACGACTTTGATCTCACCCGAAGCAAGGCCAGCCCAGATGCGCGCGCGTTTGCGCGTCGAGACGGAAGAATGCCATTCCGCCGGCCGCGTGCCGAAGCGCGCGGCGAAGCGGCTCAAGAACTGCGCGGTGAGCGCGATCTCCGGCATCAGGATCAGCGTCTGCCGTCCTTCCCGCAGCGCGGCGGCGACGGCTTCGAAATAGACTTCCGTCTTGCCGGAGCCGGTGACGCCTTCAAGCAGCGTAACGGAAAAATCATGCTCGGCGAGAACGACGGTGAGCGCGGCGGCGGCGCGCGCCTGGTCGGGCTCGAGCGCCGGTGGCGCGAAATCCGGATCGCAGGGCAAAGCGACAGGCTCCGCCGGCAAAGCGACGGCCTCACACGTGCCTTCATCGACAAGCGTATCGATGACGGAGGCGGAACAGCTTGCGGCTTCAGCGATTGCCGACTTTTGCAACGCCAATCCGCTTTCGAGCGTGGCGAGCACGCGCGAACGCGCCGGCGTCATGCGCGCGGGCTCGGGGCCCGCGCGGCGAATGCCGATGCGCACCGGTTCGGGGCTTGCGGCGAAGGGCGCGCGCATCGCCATACGCAAAACCATGCCGCGCGGGGCGAGAGTCCAGCGCGCTACCCAATCGATGAAATGGCGGAGATTTTCGCCGAGCGGCGCGCAATCGATGCGTTCGGTGATCGATTTGAGATTGCCGCCTGTGCCTTGGCGGAGTTCCCAGACCGCGCCGAGCGTCTCACCCGTCCGTAGCGGCACTTCGACGAGATCGCCTTCTTTGAGCGCGAGATTTTTCGGAATGCGATAGCTATAGGCCTGATCGATCGCGACGGGGATCAGCACATCGGCGATGAGCGCGCCCGATTCGTCTTTCGCTTTCGTTGTCTCGCCTTTCATGGATGAGACATAGCGCCGGGGCGCGCAAACCAAAAGGTCCGTCATGCGCGGACTTGATCCGCGCATCCAGGCGTCTCTTCAGGTCACAAAAGCGCTTGGATGGCCGGGTCAAGCCCGGCCATGACGAGCCAGATTCAGGCAAAACCAGAGAACGCTCTTACGCGATCGCGCCGTGGCAGTGCTTATATTTCTTGCCCGAGCCGCAGGGGCAGGGCTCATTGCGGCCGATCTTGCCCCAAGTCGAGGGATCGTTCGCCCGGCGCTCGCCGCGCGGCACGTTGTTCGGCATGGCGGCCGGCACGGGCGCATAGGCGGCCGGCGCCTCATTGTCGAAATCCGGGACAAGACCCGCCAGCGCTTCCGCCGGCGGATGCAGGGCTTCGAACTGCGCCGTCTGCAAGGGCGGCGGCGGCTCCTCGAAATTGACTTCGACATGATTGAGCTGCGCCGTCGTCTGCTCGCGCAGATGCTTGATCAGCTCGCCGAAGAGATCGAAGGCCTCGGACTTATATTCGTTCAGCGGATCGCGCTGCGCCATGCCGCGCCAGCCGATGACTTGGCGCAAATGATCGAGCGTCATCAAATGCTCGCGCCACAGTTGATCGAGCGTTTGCAGAACGACCTGCTTCTCGATGTAGCGCATCAGCGGCGCGCCGTTCTTCTCGACGCGTTGGGCATAAGCCGCATCCCCCGCCTCGATCAGGCGGTCGCGGACGGCATCATCGGTGACGCCCTCTTCCTTCGACCATTCCTCGAAAGGCAGGGTGACATTGAACGCTTCCTGCGTGCCGTTCGTGAGCCCTTCGATGTCCCAGGCCTCGGGATAGGTATCGGGCGGAGCGCAACGCGCGATGAGTTCGTCGGCAACGTCGTGGCGCATATCCGCCACCATGTCTTCGAGCGACTCTTCCGCCATCATTTCGCGGCGCTGCTCGAAGACGACCTTGCGCTGATCGTTCATCACGTTGTCGTATTTCAGAATGTTCTTGCGCATGTCGAAGTTGCGCGCCTCGACCTTCTGCTGCGCTTTTTCCAGCGCCTTGTTGATCCAGGGATGAACGATCGCCTCGCCTTCCTGGAGGCCGAGCTTGACCAACATCGAATCCATGCGGTCGGAGCCGAAGATGCGCATCAGATCGTCTCTGAGCGACAAGAAGAATTTCGAACGGCCCGGATCGCCCTGGCGGCCAGCACGGCCGCGAAGCTGATTGTCGATGCGGCGGCTCTCATGCCGCTCCGTGCCGATGATATAGAGGCCGCCCGCATCCTTGGTGCGTTCCTTGAAGGCGGCGACTTCGGCGCGGATTTCCGCTTCCTTGGCGTCGCGCGCGGGGCCTTCCGGCAGGTCGGCGCATTCCTGTTGCACGCGCATCTCGACATTGCCGCCGAGCTGAATGTCCGTGCCGCGGCCGGCCATGTTGGTTGCGACCGTGATCGCGCCGGGCACGCCCGCTTCGGCGACGATATAGGCTTCCTGTTCGTGGAAGCGCGCGTTGAGCACGGCGAAAAGTTTTGAGGGCTTGCCCGAGCGCGCGGCGGCATAAAGTTTTGTCAGCGCCTTTGGCTCGGTGAAGTCGATCTGCCGATAGCCTTTCGAGATGAGATAATCGGCGAGCTGTTCGGATTTTTCGATCGAGGTCGTGCCGACGAGCATCGGCTGCAGTTTCGAATTGGCGGCTTCGATCTCGGTGACGATCGCGGCCAGCTTCTCTTCGTAGGTGCGGTAGACCTCGTCGTCCTCATCGAGGCGCTGCACCGGCACATTCGTCGGAATCTCGACGACTTCGAGCTTGTAGATCTCGGCGAATTCGTCGGCTTCGGTCGCCGCCGTGCCGGTCATGCCGGCGAGCTTCTTATAAAGCCGGAAATAATTCTGGAAGGTGATGGACGCGAGCGTCACGTTTTCCGGCTGCACCGTGACGTGCTCTTTGGCTTCGAGCGCCTGATGCAGGCCTTCCGAATAGCGCCGGCCCGGCATCATGCGGCCGGTGAATTCGTCGATGATCACGACTTCGTCGTTGCGGACAATATAGTCCTTGTCGCGCTGGAACAGCTTATGCGCGCGCATCGCCTGATTGACGTGATGAACGATCGTCACATTGACCGCATCATAGAGCGAGGCGTCTTCGTCGATCAGGCCAGCGGCGGTGAGGAGTTCCTCGATGTGCTCATTGCCCTCTTCGGTCAGATTGACGGTGCGCTGTTTTTCATCGACGTCGTAATCGCCCTCGTGCAGATGCGGAACGAGCTTGTCGATGGTGTTGTAGAGGTCGGACTTGTCGTCGGAGGGACCGGAGATGATGAGCGGCGTGCGCGCCTCGTCGACCAGAATGGAATCGACTTCGTCGACAATGCCGAAAGCATGGCCGCGCTGGACCATCTGGCCCAACTCATATTTCATATTGTCGCGCAGATAGTCGAAGCCGAACTCGTTGTTCGTGCCGTAAGTGATGTCGGCGGCATAGGCAGCGCGGCGCTCGGCATCCTCTTTACCGTGCACGATGGTGCCAACTGTCAGCCCGAGAAAACCATAGACGCGGCCCATCCACTCGGCGTCGCGGCGGGCAAGGTAATCGTTGACGGTGACGACATGGACGCCTTTGCCGGCGACGGCGTTGAGATAGGCGGCGAGCGTCGCGACAAGCGTCTTGCCTTCGCCGGTTTTCATTTCCGCGATGCCGCCTTCATGCAGCACCATGCCGCCGATGAGCTGAACATCGAAGTGACGCTGGCCCAACACGCGCCTCGCGGCTTCGCGCACCGTCGCAAAGGCCGGGACGAGAATATCGTCGAGCGTCTGGCCCTCGGCGAGCGCGGCGCGAAACTCATCGGTCCGGGCGCGAAGTTCCGCATCGGAGAGACGGCGCACTTCGGGTTCGAGTTCGTTGATAGCCGCGACCTTCGGCCGATAGGTCTTCAGCCGCCTGTCATTGGCGGTTCCAAAGATTTTCTTGGCGACGGTGACGAACATCAGAAGGCCTTTCTCATCCGATCGCTGCCGGACGGCGAGATGCAAGGATCGGACACATGAGACTGAGTCTCGATGAAGATCGCTTCATCTCCATGGCAGTCTTGGTCGATTTTAATCATGATCACGTCCGCGCGCCGGGGCCGGCCTACTTTGCCCATCGCCCGAATGGTTTGCCCCCCGGCAGAGGTTCTGGCGAATGCCACGCTGCCGGGCGCCATTCGCTTAAAGAGAGCAAAGCCTGAGAAGAACAAAACCTGCGCCGTCGAAGACAATGCAGCCAGTTGAGCGCCAAACGTCGCCGCCGCAGCCACTCGATCCGCGCCGATTGGGATTGTGTGTCATCAACTTAGGGCTATTACGCACTTGCCCAAAATTCTTGCGATGCCGCACAAGCCAAATCGAGCCCGGGCTGCCGGAGAGATAAGAGTGGGGTCGAGCCTTGTCAATCGAGCGGAGCCGCTGGCTTTTTCGGCAAATTCGCGGCTTGACCTGGAGCCCAGCACATTTAAGCCTGAATTCTCACGCAGGAGGCGGCTGCCGCCGCCCATTGCCGCTTTTTTGTCCGGAGCCCACCCCGCATGTTGCATTCTAAAACCTTGCGCCTTTGCGCCTTCGGTCTCGCCTTCGCGACGAGTTCCGTATTGCCGAATTTTATCGGCATGGCGTCCGGTGCGACCGTTCTTGCCAAAGTGAACGGCAAAGAGATTACCGACGAAGATCTGAAGCGCGCCGATGAGGATCTCGGTCCGAATATTCCGCGGGAGCTCACCGGCAAGGCGCGGGATTCCTATGTTCTCGATTATCTGATCGACGGCCAGCTCGTGGCGCAAAAGGCCGAGGCCGACAAGCTCGACCAGACGCCGGACTTTCCGGCGAAGCTCGCCTATTACCGCGAAAAACTGCTGATGGAGTCCCTGCTTAGCAAGGTCGCCAAGGATGCGACGACCGATGAGGCGTTGAAAAAGGCCTATGACGAGGCGGCCAAGCAGCAGAAGCCAGAGACCGAAATTCATGCCCGGCACATTCTGGTTGCGACCAAGGAAGAGGCCGACGCGGCGCTGAAGCGCATCAAGGCTGGCGAAGATTTCGCCAAGGTGGCCAAAGACGTCTCGAAAGATCCGGGCAGCGAGGGCGGCGATCTCGGCTGGTTTACTAAGGGTCGCATGATCCCCGAATTTGCCGATGCGGCGTTCAAGCTCGATGTCGGCCAGGTGTCCGATCCCGTCCATACCCAGTTCGGCTGGCATATCATTAAGGTCGAAGGCAAACGGCAGACGACATTCCCGCCCTTCGATCAGGTGAAGGACCAGGTCGCGCGTTATGTCGTGCAGAAGGCGCAGGCGGATATGATCTCCGATTTGCGGAAAACCGCCAAAATCGAGCGCATGGACCAGCCGGCCGACAGCAGCACGACCGATCCCAACAAACCGGCGACGCCCGACAAGAAATAAAGTCTTGAAATTACGTCCCGCGTCTTCTTCGAGATTTTAAGCCCGCCGGGGCAATCCGGCGGCCTTTTTCATTGCGACGACATGGGCGAGATTTATAGGCGACACGGATCGACCCAGATCGCCCGATCGGTTATGGCTGCGCCATCCCTCTTTCGCTTCGACCCATTATGACCACATCGCAGACCCCAGCGCCCTCTCCTTTCGCGCCCAAGATCACGCCCGACCTTCCGGCGATCGACGGCGTGCGCTTTGCGACCGGCGCTGTCGGCGTCCGCTACCAGGGCCGGACCGATGTTCTCATCGCGCTGTTCGACAAGGGCACGAAGGTCGCGGGCGTCTTCACCAAATCGAAATGCGCGTCCGCGCCGGTCGAATGGTGCCGTGCGCGGCTCAAATCCGGCAAGGCGCGCGCGCTCGTCGCCAATTCCGGCAATGCCAATGCCTTCACCGGCAAGACGGGCGCCGAGCAGGCGGCCTTCACGGCGTCTCTTGCCGCGGCGGCGGCCGGCATCCGCGCCAATGATGTTTTTCTTGCCTCGACGGGCGTCATCGGCGAGCCGCTCGATGCGAAGAAATTCGAAGGCCAATTCGAAAAACTGGTCGTTGCCGCCAAAGGCGATGGGCTGCTCGCTGCAGCGAAGGCGATCATGACAACGGACACCTATCCAAAGGTCGCCTCTGCGAAGACGGAGATCGGCGGCGTCGAGGTGACGATTGCCGGCATTGCGAAGGGCGCCGGCATGATCGCGCCCGACATGGCGACCATGCTCTCCTTCGTCTTCACCGATGCACCGATCGGAGCCGAGGCGTTGCAGACGCTTCTCTCGAAGGGGGTCGAACCCTCGTTCAACGCGATTACGGTCGATGGCGACACCTCGACCTCGGACACGCTGCTGCTCTTCGCGACAGGCGCTGCGGCGGGCCGCGGCGCGCCGAAGATCGACGAGGCGAACGACCGCCGACTCAAAACCTTCAAAAAAGCGCTGGACGGCGTCCTTCTCGATCTCGCCCATCAGGTGGTGAAGGATGGCGAGGGCGCGCGCAAATTCGTCGAGATCACAGTCGAAGGCGCGGCCTCGAAGAAATCTGCGAAGACCATCGCCTTCTCGATCGCCAATTCGCCTTTGGTCAAGACGGCGATTGCGGGCCAAGACGCCAATTGGGGGCGGATCGTGATGGCGGTGGGCAAAGCGGGCGAACCGGCCGACCGCGATCGCTTGGCGATCTGGTTCGGCGATATTCGTGTGGCGCATAAGGGGCTGCGCGATCCGGCCTATGACGAGGGGAAAGTCTCGGCGCTGATGCGCCAGCCCAAGATCGCGATCCGCGTCGATCTCGGCGTCGGCAAAGGCAGCGCCACCGTGTGGACGTGCGACCTCACGAAGGAATATATCGCGATCAACGGTGATTATCGAAGCTGAGGCTTCATCTCAGGCGCTGCGCGCGCGCTGAGTCCGCCGCGCGGCGAGGATTTCGCTCTTCACCCGCGCCCAGGCCTGCTCGTCACAATCGCTGATCCATTCGGTGAGATTGCAGAGCTTGAGATAACGGCCACTTGAGACGATCTTATCGAAGCGATCGGCATCGTTCCAAAGATGTTGCACAAAGGCCAAGCGCTTCTGCGTCTGCTGCTTTCGGCGGATCGCCGCATAGCTCGCAAGATCGATATGGTTCTCGCAGAAGACGTCGAGGTCCTCGCAAAGAAGGTCGAAGGCACGAACATTCCCGGCCGCACGCTCCTTATCCTGCGACTCAGGAACCTCCTCCATTTGCTGAAGGGACCGAAACCCTTGCGGCATAAACTGCTCCCCTTGGAGGTCGAGCGGCCGACCGAACCAAACGCAAAACGCGACAAGAGGATGCTACGCGCGAGAGTCTAAGGCCGCGTGGCCCGCGGCCCTCAAATTTTACGTCTGACATTAGTGGGTCGTTAAGCAGCGCAGCTCGAAAGCGCAGCGCGCGCGTCGTCTTCCATGCCGCCCGCCTCAACGAGCCAGGCGCGCGCTTCGGCAAGAGACTGCGTAATCGTCTCCTGGAGGCCCGCGATCTCGTCGGCAGTTAAGGCGGATTGAGCCGCCCTTTCGCGCCACAGGCCAGCCGCCGTGGCGGCTGCAACGAGACCAAGCGTCGTCGCTGACTCGGTCAGCGCGTCGATTGAGGCGTAAGCACGCTCCTGCGCGCCGGAGTCAGCGGCCGATTTCAATTCCGCGAGCAGGCGCTCAGCATCGGCTCCGAATTCTTCCAAAATCTCGGCAAGAGCGTTAACGCCGATGAAATCGACGAGATCGGCGAGTTTCCGCCGATTGCACAGCGCCTGCGGCGCAACGGGAGCTGCGGGCCGCTCGGCGGACGTGGGCATCGCGCGCCGGATTGCCGCTTCGAGTTCCTTCACTTCGATCGGCTTGGTCACGAAATCATTCATGCCCGCAGCGAGGCATTCGACACGATCGGAATGGAACGCATTGGCGGTCATCGCCACAATGGGCAGGCTCGCATAGGCGCCGCCCCAGGCTCTGATCGCGCGTGTCGCGGCAAGACCGTTGAGCCGCGGCATCTGCATATCCATGAGGACCAAATCGTAAGGCGTTGTCTTCAGCATCTCGAGTGCTTCTTCGCCGTCACAGGCGAGATCGGCCTTGTGGCCAAGCGAGGTCAGCATACCGCGCCCGACGATGCGATTGACCGGCATGTCTTCGACGAGGAGGACGTGATAGGCGCCGCCGGCGTTCTGCGTCTTGCCGCGCAAGGCGAGAGTTTCCGCCGGCACCTGAGCGAGCGGCGCCTCGATCTCGAACCAGAAACAGCTGCCTTCGTCTTCGACGCTCTCGACGCCGATCGTGCCCCCCATGGCGGCGATAATCTTTTTGCAGATGGCGAGGCCGAGCCCGGTGCCGCCGAAGCGCCGGTCGATGCTGGCATCGACCTGCGAGAATTCGCGAAAGAGTTTCTTTCGCGCCTCGGCCGGAATGCCGATGCCCGTGTCCCTAATCTCGAAGCGAAGATGCGATGTCTCGCCGATCGTCTCGCCGGTGAGGAGGAGCGTCACCGAGCCCTTGTCCGTGAATTTCACGGCGTTGCCGAGAAGATTGATGAGAACCTGGCGCAGCCGTTTCACATCGGCCTTGACGCAAAGCGGCGTGCCCTCGCCGATCTCGGCCTTGAACGCGAGCCCCTTGTGGCGCGCCTGGACTTCGATCACGTCGAGTGCGGAGTGGACAAGTTCGGGCAGGAGAACCGGCGTCGGGTCGAATTCGATCGCGCCGGATTCGAATTTCGAAAAATCCAGAACGTCGTTGATGATGCTCATCAGCGCGTCGCCGCTGTCGAGTATGATCCGCACCCAATTGCGTTGTTCGGCGGTTAACGGCGATTGGCTGAGCAGAGTCGCAATGCCGAGAACGCCATTGAGCGGCGTTCTGATCTCATGGCTCATCATCGCCAAGAAGGCTGATTTTGCCCGCGCCGCCTCTTCTGCCGCCTCTTTGGCGCGGGCGATGTCGCTGATGTCCGCATAGGTCTGCACATAGCCGCCGTTGGGCAAAGGTTCTGTGCGCACTTCCAGGATGGTGCCGTTCGGCCGACGCCGAATATAGGAGCGATTGAGCGTGCCAATCCCTTTAAGGAAATAATTGCGCACGTCTTCCGGCATGAGCGAGCCACCGGGACCGAATTCGCCATTTTCAAATTGCCAACGGAAGACGTCTTTCGCCGGTGCAGGCAGCGGAAATTTGCTCTTGTCGACGCCGGAATATTCGAGAGCGCGCTTGTTGAAGATGAGAATCTGCCCCTCGGGGCTGACCATCACGAGGCCTTGGTTGAGATAGTCGAGCGTAAGCTCGAGCAGAGCGAAGTTTTCGATATAGATCGCTTCGCGCGACACCACGGCGGGCGGTGACGTCTTTTGTCGCAGCGGCCATCGGCAAGCCAAAGCGTTGCGGCAAGCTCTCAAGGCGGTTCGCGCTGCGGCCAAAATCATGCGGATTGTCATCAAATCGTAATTTGGCGCCGATCCCGCTGGGGCGAGAGGCACTGTCCGATACGACGCTATCCGCGGATGCGCCAAAGACACGTAAACAAAGCCGCTCAAAAATCTCATTCCGTATCGTCAAGCTGACGCACGTCACGCGCGACGCCCTAAAATGCGGCGACAAATATTAACCTTGATCAAAGCATAAACTTTAAGTGGTTTCATTATCGGGTTATTAACCCTGTGAACGACTGAATGGTGTTCAATGCGTTCTTCGACTATCGCCGCGCCTTCGAGCTTCGCCGTCAACGTTAACCATCTCTTGCAGAAGCTTGAGTGTCGGCCGGTCGAGTCCGATGAGGATCTCGATCGGGTCATGCGGCTGCGCTATGCCGCCTATCTGAAGGAAGGCGCGATCGGTCCGAATGAGACCGGCCGTCTCGAGGACCGTTTCGACGCGCTGGAGAATACGGTCAACATTGGCGTCTTTCACGACGAAAGGTTGGTCGCAGCCAAGCGGTTTCATTTTCTGTCGAAACCCGACGATGTATCGCCGACCTATTTCGCCTTTCCCGATATTCTGCGGCCGCATCTCGAAGCCGGCAAAAGAATCGTGGATCCGAACCGTTTCATCGTCGATTACGATACGGCGCGCGAATTTCCGCATCTCGCTTATGTCACCGTGCGCCTCTCGGTCATCGCCAGCGCCTTCTACGATACGCATCTGACGACCGTCTCGGTGCGGCCCGAACACCAGGCATTCTACCGGCGCGCCTTCTTCGCGACGCAGGCGGCGGAGCCGCGCCTCTATCCAGGGCTGACGAAACAGCTTTGCCTGATGCTGGTCGATTACGAGAAGGACCAGGACCGTATTTACGCGCGCGGTAGCTATTATGCCTCGACGCCGGATGAGCGACAGCGGCTTTTCGGAAAGATCAAATCGGCGGCAACGGGCTTTCCCGCCGCTGCGGCCTGATCAGCCGGCCCGAGCGAAGACGGCAGCATCGCGCCATTCGCGTTCGCCGAGTGCTGAGACGGCGCGTTCGAATTCCGATTTCAGCCGCGCGACATAAGAGCCGCCATCGCCGACGAGTTCATGCGGCGCCAAGGTTTGCGAGGCGAGACAGAGCTTATAGAGCGCCACCGCCCCGACATTGCCGGCGCAGCTGCGCAAGGCATGAATATGATCGCGGAAGAGGCTCGTGTCTTCGGCTTCCGGGCAAGTCGAAAGTTCCGGCAGGAGGCGCGAGGCATCGGCAATGAATTGCGCGACGACGCTTTCGACGAAATCTTCGCCGCCAAGCTTTTCAAGGTCGCGGAGCACGCGCATGTCGATCGCCGCGCCTTGACCGGGGTCGGGCGGCGCTGAACGTTTGGCACGCGCCTGCGGCATCGCTTCGCGCCCGAGATAAGCGTTGACCGCTTCGAGGAGTTCGATCGGCTCGATTGGCTTGCCGATACAGCCGTCGAGTCCCGCCTCGAGCCACGCCGAGAGTTTTTTCGCGCTGACTTCGCCAATGAGGCCGAGAATCGGAATTCGCTGCCGCCCAACGGACCCGAAACGATAGAGATTTGTCACCTCCATCACGTCCATCTCGGGAAGATTGGCGGAGAGCAGCGCAAGATCGAAGGGCCGCCCGAACAACGCCTCGAGCGCCGTCGGGCCTGTGCTCACCGCATGGACGCGGTGGCCTTCCCTTTCCAGAATCTTGCCGATGACGCGCGCGACCGTGCGGTTGTCCTCGCCGAGGAGAATGGCGCAGCCGTCTTCCTGCGCGAGGACAGGTTGCCCTTCGGACTCATTCGACATCTTGGGCGGCCTCACGCGGTCTTGGCGAGAGCACTCTCGCCGCGCATGAATTCGATGAATTTTGCAGCGGGCATGGGCCGGCCGAACAGATAGCCCTGGACTTCGTCACAGCCTTCGCTGCGAAGACGCGAAAGCTGGTCTTCGGTTTCGACGCCTTCGGCGAGAACGGCGATATTGAGGCTGTGGCCGAGCATGATGATCGCGCGCACGATCGCTTCGTCGTTCGAATCCTCCACCATGTCGCGGATGAAGCTCTGGTCGATCTTGACCCGGCTGATCGGGAAACGCTTGACGTAGCCGAAAGACGAATAGCCGGTGCCGAAATCGTCGACCGCGATGTGGACGCCGAGTTCGGTCAGTTCCGTCAAATCATCCGCGACGGCATCGATGTCATGCATGACGATGCTCTCGGTCAGTTCGAGTTCGAGACAGAGGGGATCGAGACCCGTTTCGCCCAAGACCTTGGCGATGAGCAGCGGCAATGTCCGGCGCCGGAACTGGAGCGGCGAGAGATTGACGGCGACGCGCAGCGCCGGCAGGCCGGCGCGCTGCCAGCCCTTCGCTTCGCGACAGGCTTCGCGCAACACCCATTCGCTGATCGGCAGAATGAGGCCGTTCTCTTCGGCACGATAGAGAAAGGAGCCGGGTGTCAGAATGCCCTCCGGCCCACGATCCCAACGCAACAGCGCCTCGGCGCCGATGACTTGGCCGGTCGAGAGATCGATTTGCGGCTGATAGTAAAGCCGGAACTCGTTGTTGCTGAGCGCTTCGCGCAGATCACGGTCGAGTTGCGCCGCCTGTTTGGCGCGCGACTGCAGATCGGCGGCGAAGAAGCAGCAGAGATTGCCGCCCTCGTTCTTCGCCTTGTACATGGCAAGGTCGGCGTTCTTCAAAAGCTCTTCGGCGTCGACGCCGTCGGAAGGATAAAGCGCGACGCCGACGCTCGCCGTCGTCGCCGGGCGTGGATCGCGCACATCGACATAAGCGCCGATCACATCGACGATGCGCTTGGCGAAAATCGCCGCATCTTCGCCGCCGCGCACATTGCTTTGCAGAATAGCGAATTCGTCGCCACCGAGGCGTGCGATCATATCGGCTTCGGGAAGCGCGGTGACGAGATGGCGAGCGAGCGCGCAGAGAAACCGGTCGCCGCCCGTATGGCCAAGAAGGTCGTTGATGAATTTGAAGCGGTCGAGATCGACGAGATGGATGGCGAAATTGCCTGAGCCGCGCCGCGCCTTGGTGACCGCGGTGCGCAGCCTTTCGCCGAGGAGATGCCGGTTCGGCAGATCGGTCAAGACGTCATGATGCGCGAGATAGCGCAGCCGCTCTTCGTCGCGCTTGCGCGCGGAAATATCGACGGAGGTCGTCAGCACGCCCGAGACGCCGTTCACTTCGTCTTTCAACGGCGCCTTGGTCGAGAGAAACACATGCGCCTCGCCGTTGCGGTCGGTCATCTCTTCTTCATAGGAAGGCAGAGGCTTGCCGGTCTCGAAGACGCGGCGATCAAGTGCGATGGAACGCCCCGCGGCATCTTCGCCGAAGAGGCTCTCCGCCGGGGCGCCGACCACGCGCGTTTGATCGACGTCGAAAAACGCAGCGCCATAGGCGTTGGCGAAGAGAATGCGGCCGTCGCGATCGGCGGCGCTGATCATCACCGGCAGAGTGTCGATGACCTGCGCGAGGCGCTCGCGGGAATCGCGCAGCGCCTGTTCGCGCGAGCGTTCGCTGACCTCAAGCTCTTGTTCGAGCAGATGGGCGCGGTTGGCGAGCAGCAATTGATGCTTGCGCAGGCTCAGAAGATTGCGCGCCCGCGTCAGGAATTCGTGATGATCGACGGGCGAGTTCAAGAAATCAGTCGCGCCCGCCTCCAGCGCCTGCAGGCGATAGGAGCGCTCTTCGAAAACGGTGATGACAATGACCGGGATGTCGCGCGCAGTGGGCATCATCCGGAAGCGACGGATGAACTCGGAGGCGTCCATCGGCGGCATTTTGTAATCGGTGATGATGAGATCGGGCGTGTTGGTCTCAAGCCACTTCAGCGCATCGGTCGGATCGCCGAACGTCGAGACCGAAATTCCCTTTTCGATCGACTTTGCGAGCTGGGCAAAAATGTTACGGTTACTGATCCGGTCGTCGACAATGACTATCAGTGACATGACACACTCACGCGGATACTCGTCTAAGAGTCGACATGGCGCGGCAACGGAGCGCGACCGCCTCATGTGTTGGGGCGGGATGATGGGCGCTTTTCCTTAATCAATTGGACAGTAAGGCAAAATTTGGCGCTCTTTGGTGAATGACCGGCAAGTTTACCGCCAATCCTCCGCCAAGGGACGGGTGGACAGGCTGTTCACTGCACGCCTATCAGAGCGGCGCTGCCCCGGAGCCTTCATGTCCAAAGCCAAGCTTAAGAGCGCATTTGCGCTCGCTGTTTTCTGCTGTTTCGCGCCCCTTCCGCACTCCGAGGCCAGTGGGCCGGCGCCCAGCATCACACTCGCGCCGGCCAGTGCTCTGCACGGCATGGTCGCGACGCAGGAGAGGCAGGCGACCGAGATCGGAGTCGATGTCCTTCGCCGCGGCGGCAATGCAGTCGATGCCGCGGTCGCCGTCGGCTTTGCGCTCGCCGTCACCCTGCCGGAAGCCGGCAATCTCGGCGGCGGCGGCTTCATGCTCGTCCATCTCGCGAAACAGAATAAGACGATCGCCATAGACTATCGCGAGACGGCGCCCGCCGACACGTCGCAAAATGTGTTTCTCGATGTGCATGGCAATGCGGTGCCGGAGAAATCCCGCGACAGCGGCCTCGGCGTCGGCGTGCCGAGCACGGTCGCGGGGCTTTCCTACGCGCTCGAACATTATGGCTCGGGCAAGTTCAGCCTTGCCGATCTGATTGCGCCGGCGATCCCGCTGGCGCGCAACGGCATCGTGGTTGATGACGATCTCGCGGCCTCGCTCGCGGAGGCGCAGAGGCGGCTCGCGCGCTGGCCGTCAACCGCAGCGATCTTTCTGCACAAGGATGGCGCGCCGCTGAAACTGGGCGAGAGGCTCGTGCAGAGCGATCTCGCGCATTCGCTTGAAGACATCGCCAAAAATGGTGCGCACTCGTTCTATACAGGCGAGACGGCGCAAGAGATCGTCGCGGCGGTTACTTCCGCAGGCGGCCACATTACCCGCGCCGATATGGAAGATTATCGCGCGCTCGAACGTGCGCCGATCCACGGCAGCTATCGCGGCTATGACATCATCGCCATGCCGCCGCCCTCCTCCGGCGGCATCGCGCTCATCGAGCTTTTGAACATTCTCGAAGGCTATCCGCTTGACAAGGCCGACCCGCAGGCGCCGGAGACTCTGCATCTGATGGCCGAAGCGATGAAGCCCGTCTATGCCGATCGCGCCACCTATCTCGGCGATCCGGACCGGATCAAAATTCCCGTGAGCGGTCTCATCAGCAAACTCTATGCGGCGCGGCTGCGCACAGAAATCTCGCCCGGCAAGGCGCGGCCGGCGTCCGAGATCAAGCCCGGCAATCCGCTGCCTTATGAAGACCCGCAGACGACGCATTTCTCGATTGTCGATAGCGAAGGCAATGCGGTCTCGAACACCTACACGTTGAACTTTGCCTTCGGCCTCGGCCTTGTCGCGCCAGGCACCGGCATTCTGCTCAACAATGAGCTCGACGATTTCGCCGCAAAACCTGGCGCGCCCAATGCCTATGGGCTTGTCGGCGGCGCGGCCAATGCGCCGGCGGGCGGCAAGCGGCCCTTGTCCTCGATGACGCCGGCGATGGTATTTCGCGACGGAAAACTGCAGCTCGTTACCGGCTCGCCCGGCGGCTCGCGCATCATCACCATTGTTGCCGAAATTCTGCTCGATTGCCTCGACTTTCATATGAATGTCGCCGAGGCGGAAGCCGCGCGCCGCATCCATGATCAATGGCTGCCGGACGAATTGCAGGTGGAACCTGGATTCCCGCAAGCGACGCTGCAGAAACTCACCGCCATGGGCCATAAGATCGTGGAATATCCGCCCTGGGGCTCGGCGCAGAGCATCATCCGGCAAGGCGACCATTGGGAAGGGGCATCGGATCCGCGCCAGCACGATGGACTCGCGGCGGGGTATTAAAGGGCCGCCTTCTCATCAGTATCGTCATGCCCGGCCTTGTGCCGGGCATCCACGCCGTCGTGCGCGTCCCCAACGCGTGGATGGCCGTGACAAGCACGGCCATGACGGGGATCACGCCGCCGCCCGTTCCTTCACATCCTCGGCCCCGCCGAAATGGGCGATATAGCGGTCTTCGATTTCGGCGATCTGCATGATGGTGAAGACATCGATCGTGCCGAACTGTTTGTCGATCACCGCGCCATTGCCGAATTTCGCGCCGACTCGAAGATAGGCTTTGACGAGCGGCGGCAGTGCCGCGATGCCTTTGCGCGCATCGACCGCGCCAGGTTCGAGAATCCCCATCGGTGCGGCGCGGCCTTTGAGCGGCGCAACCTGCCAATCTTCTTCCGCCGAGGCCTGATGATGCAGAAAGCTGAGCGGCAGAGCGAGCGCCAGCGGATTGATGCCGGGCAGGCTCGCGCAGCCGATCAGCACATCGACATGATGATGCTTCGCGTAAATCCAGAGGCCGCGCCAGAGGAGTTCGATGACGCGCTTCGAGCGATATTTTGCATGCACACAAGAGCGGCCGAGTTCGAGGAAGTTCGTCTCTTTGTGCCGAGCGAGCAGCGGGCCGATGTCGAATTCGTCGGCACTGTAGAATCCGCCGTGCTGCTCGGCCACCGCGCGGCGCAAGAGCCTGTAGGTTCCGACGAGCTTCGGCTTGATGCGGCTAAAGGAATTGCGATTGTCCATGTCATAGACGAGGAGATGATCGCAGAATGTGTCGAAGGGACAGAGGTCGCGACCCACGAGCGCGACATGGGCTTGCGCGCTCGCGCCGCCTTCCTCGTAAAAAACTTTGTAGCGAAGCTTTTGCGCCTTGCGCACATCCTTCTTCGTCGCGGCAAGCCTGATCTCGAAGGAACCGAAACGGCCGAGCACGCGCGGCAGGCCGGCGAGGTCACGCTTACCGCGGCGCGGCGCATACGCGCCAGGCTTGTGCGGAAATTCGATGATGGTGCCGAAATCGAAAGCGGTGTTAAGCGGCCACATGGGGCGAATCACCAAGGTTCTGAGAAGATGATAACAGTAAGTCAGCGAAGCGAAAATTTGATGACGGAGGAATCGTTGCGATTGGGTGTTGCGATTGTATGCTGTGCCGAAAATGAGTCATAAATTTGCAATCGAGACAGATTTTCTGAATCCCATGGCCACTCTGCGCGCTGCCGGCGTCTTCTCTTTGATTATGATCTCCTTCATTGTCGGCGCGCCGCTGCAGTGGACGATCCTGCGCTTTGCCCCCAAGAAATCGGCGACGCTCCCTGTTCTCTTCAATCATCTGCTTCTGTCGCTCTTGCAAATCAAAGTCGTGGTGCGTGGTGAGAGTCCAGAGCTCGGTCCTGACGCGCCGCCGCAATTGCTCGTCTCCAATCACGTCTCCTGGAGCGATATTCCCGCGCTCGGTACGCTCAATACGATTTCATTTTTATCGAAGCGCGAAGTCACCCACTGGCCGATCATCGGAACCTTCGCGCGGCTGCAACGGACGATCTTCGTCGAGCGCGAGAGCCGTAAGTCGATCCGCGACGCCAATGCCGCGATGGCGCGGCGCATGCTCGACGGCGGCTGGGTTGCGCTTTTCCCGGAAGGAACGACGACGGATGGCAGCATCGTCGGCCGCTTTCATTCATCGCATTTCGCCGCCGCGCGCGATCTGCTCGAAGCCGCGCCCGATGTTACGGCGGTTCATGTGCATCCGGTCGCTATCCGCTATTCCGCCGCGCATGCTCCGTGGCTTGGCGACGATCTTCTTTTGCCGCATGTCTGGGCGCTCGCCAAAGGCGGCCGGGTGACGTGCGAACTTTTATTTGCTCCGCCGCTCATTTTTGATCGCGCGACGGACAGGAAAGCGATCGCGCTCGAATGCACGCAGAAGATCGAGGCGATGCTGGCGGGTGAGGCGATGCGGGATGGGGACGTGCGAGCGGCGTGATGCTCATACCTCCCCTGAAAGGGGGAGGGTGGCTGGCGAAGCCAGCCGGGTGGGGTTGCTTCGTCGCTCGAGTTTAACCCCATCCGTCACGCTTCGCGTGACACCTTCCCCTTCCAGGGGAAGGAGGAGCCCTATCGTTTGCTCTCCACCCATCGTAACGCACCTTTTGCCGCTGCAACGCCCGTCGAAAAACAGGCCTGCAGCAGATAGCCCCCGGTCGGCGCTTCCCAATCGAGCATTTCGCCGGCGACGAAGACGCCGGGCTTTTTCCGCAGCATAAAATCCTCGTCGATTTCGTCGAACAGGATTCCACCGGCGGTCGAGATCGCGCGTGCAATTGGTGCCATTCCATCGAGATGAATCGGGACGGCGTTGATCAGCTCTGCGAGTTCGCGATGCGACAGGGCCGAGAGCGGCGTTACGGCGTGTAATCGTGATTCATAAAGCAGGCCGATTGCCACCGGTGGAAGCTTCAGCGCCTTGCGCAGAAGATTGGAGAGCGTCGGCATTCGCCCCTCGGCGGATTTGCGGAGCCTCTCTTCGATCTCCTCAGTCGAGAGATCGGGGCGGAGCGCAACGTGAAGCGAGGTCTCGCCATTTGCCAAGATCGTTTCGCGCAAAGAGCGCGAGAGCGCATAGATCGCGCCGCCTTCGATGCCGGTTTCCGTGACGACCGCTTCGCCGCGCTGATGAAGCGCGCCATGAGAAAAGACAGCGCTTTTGATTGGCTCGCCGGCGAAGCGGCTGCGGAAATTCTCCGACCAGGGAACGCAAAAGCCGCAATTCACCGGGCGCAGCGGTGCGAGGCCGATCCCTTCTTTTTCCAGAATGTCGGTCCAGCCACCATCGGAACCGAGGCGCGGCCAGCTCGCGCCGCCGAGCGCGAGGATCAGCGCATCGGCCTGCGGCTGCACGAAACCCTCGGGCGGCGCAAAGATCGGGTTTCCCTTGGCATCCCAGCCTTGCCAGCGATGGCGCATTTCAAAGCGCACGCCGAGATCGTTGAGCCTTTTCAGCCAGGCGCGCAGCAAGGGCGTGGCCCGAAACGAGGCGGGAAAGACGCGCCCACTTGTGCCGACAAACGTCGGCTCGCCGAGCGCGGAGCACCAGGCGCGAAGCGCGTCGGGCGGAAAGGCTTCAAGCGCCCGGCGCAGCCGCGCGGACGCTGCCCCATAACGAGTGAGAAACGTTTCGAACTCTTCCGAATGGGTGAGATTGAGCCCGCCGCACCCGGCGAGCAGGAATTTGCGCGCCGGCGAACGCATGGAATCATAGAGCGTCACGTGCGCGCCGCGCTCTGCCAAAACCTCGGCCGCCATCAGCCCGGCGGGGCCTGTGCCGACGACGGCGATTTTCGCCGCTTTTCCAGTGCTGTGGGTAGGGGTCGCCTCGGTCATCGCCCATTGTGTTGCGCGTAAAAATTTGTGCCCGCGCGCGGCCTGCGTGGCCGGCGCAAAGTGGCTGGAGATTTAGCGAAGAAGATCGCCGCAGTCCGGGGAAATCGGACGAATTCCGGCAACGGCGGCACGCATTTTGGCGTTGCACGCGCGAGCCGCTCTTGCGTTCATTTGACGCGAGCGCTTTGCCGCAAACTGGCTGCGATCATACCGCGATCCAAGGGCGCAGGGCTTGCGTAGGGAGGGGGGCTATGATAGGTCACGCCCGCTTCTGGGGGTCAAGCTGGACGCTCTTTCGGGGCTTTCCCTCCGTTTCTCCGCAGCCTGCGCTTTTGGGTTTTGCCGCGATCGCATGAGCCGATCTGAATCCTAGAAGAGG
Organism: Methylovirgula sp.; assembly: GCA_049522395.1. GTDB lineage: Bacteria > Pseudomonadota > Alphaproteobacteria > Rhizobiales > Beijerinckiaceae > Methylovirgula. Next base: position 134,093 of record JBEKNV010000004.1, on the reverse strand, counting down.
CCGGCATTTCGGACTCCTGGATTTTTCGCTCATTAGGGTCGATCGCCTTGGCGCAAGCAGTCTCTCACGAAACGACGATCGTCTCTGGCGTTGCCGGCCGCTATGCTCAAGCGCTGTTTGAATTGGCGCAAGAGCATAAAGCGGAAGACAAGGTTGCTGCCGACCTCGCCGCCTTTTCGGTGATGATCGGCGAAAGCGCCGATTTGCAGCGTTTCATCAAAAGCCCAGTCTTCTCGGCCGATGAACAGACGAAGGCGCTCGCAGCGATTCTCGCTCGCGCCAACATTTCGGGCATCACCGCCAATTTTCTGAAGCTCGTGGCCGCCAAAAGGCGGCTTTTTGCGATCTCCGACATGATTGCGGATTATCGTAAGCTGCATGATCTGCAAAAGGGCCTGTCGCGCGCCGATGTCACCGTCGCCGAGCCGCTAAAGGAAGAGCATGTCAGAGCGCTCAAGGCGGCGCTCGCCGATATCACCAGCAGCAAGAACATCGAGATCGGCATCAAAGTCGATCCGACCATTCTCGGCGGCCTCATCGTTCGGCTTGGCTCGCGCATGGTCGATGGTTCGCTCAAGACGAAACTCAATTCGCTCCGCACACGTATGAAAGAGGTCGGCTGATGGATATCCGCGCCGCAGAGATTTCGGCGATCCTCAAGAATGAGATCGCCAACTTCGGCAATGAGGCCCAGGTCACCGAAGTCGGACAGGTTCTGTCCGTCGGCGACGGCATTGCTCGCGTTTATGGCCTCGACAATGTGCAGGCCGGCGAAATGGTCGAATTCGAGAGCGGCGTGCGCGGCATGGCGCTCAATCTCGAAACCGACAATGTCGGCGTCGTCATTTTCGGCAGCGACCGCGAGATCAAAGAAGGTCAGACGGTCAAGCGCACTGGCGCGATCGTCGACGTGCCGATCGGCAAGGAACTGCTCGGTCGCGTCGTCGACGCGCTCGGCAATCCGATCGACGGCAAGGGCCCGATCAACACAACCCGCCGCGCCCGCGTCGACGTCAAGGCGCCCGGCATCATTCCGCGCAAATCCGTGCATGAGCCGATGGCGACCGGCCTCAAGGCGATCGATGCCCTGATCCCGATCGGTCGCGGCCAGCGCGAGCTGATCATCGGCGATCGCCAGACCGGCAAGACGGCGATCGCGCTCGACGCGATCCTCAACCAGAAGGCGGTCAACCAGGGTACGGACGAGAGCGCCAAGCTCTATTGCATCTATGTCGCCGTCGGCCAGAAGCGTTCGACCGTGGCGCAATTCGTGAAAGTGCTGGAAGAGCATGGCGCGCTCGACTATTCGATTGTCGTTGCCGCCACCGCGTCGGATCCCGCGCCGATGCAGTTTCTCGCGCCCTTCTCCGGCTGCGCAATGGGCGAATATTTCCGCGACAACGCGATGCATGCATTGATCATCTATGACGATCTCTCGAAGCAGGCCGTCGCCTATCGTCAGATGTCGCTGCTGCTGCGTCGTCCGCCGGGCCGCGAAGCCTATCCGGGCGACGTCTTCTATCTTCATTCGCGCCTGTTGGAGCGCGCCGCGAAGCTGAACGACGAGAATGGCAACGGTTCGCTGACCGCGCTGCCGATCATCGAAACGCAGGCGAACGACGTCTCGGCCTATATTCCGACGAACGTCATTTCGATCACCGACGGCCAGATCTTCCTTGAGACCGATCTCTTCTATCAGGGCATTCGCCCGGCGGTGAACGTCGGCCTCTCCGTGTCGCGCGTCGGCTCTTCGGCGCAGACGAAGTCGATGAAAAAGGTCGCGGGCAAGATCAAGGGCGAACTCGCGCAATACCGCGAAATGGCGGCCTTTGCGCAGTTCGGCTCCGACCTCGATGCGACGACGCAGCGCCTCTTGGCGCGCGGCTCGCGCCTGACGGAACTTCTGAAACAGGCTCAGTTCTCGCCCTTGAAGATCGAAGAGCAGGTGTGCGTCATCTATGCCGGCGTCAACGGCTATCTCGATCCGCTGCCGCTCGATCGCATCAAGCCCTTCGAAGACGGTCTCTTGGCTCTTCTGCGCAAGAACCACGCCGATCTCTTGGAGACGATCCGCGCCTCGAAGGATTTGTCCGACGGCTCGGCCGCGAGCCTGAAGGCGATCGTCGAGAAATACGCCAAATCCTTCGCCTGAGCCGAAAGCGTTGACATGCCCTCTCTGAAGGATCTGCGAAACCGCATCGCCTCGGTCAAGGCGACGCAGAAGATCACCAAGGCCATGCAGATGGTGGCCGCGGCGAAACTGCGCCGCGCGCAGACGGCGGCGGAAGCTGCGCGTCCTTATGCCGAGCGCATGAGCCAGGTGATCGCCAGCATCGCTTCTGGCCTCGGCGCCGGCGCACCCGCGCCCGCGTTGCTGCGCGGAACGGGACATGACGGGGTCTATCTCTTTATCGTTTGCACGGCTGAACGCGGCCTCTGCGGCGCGTTCAATTCTTCGATCGCAAGGCTTGCGCGCGATCGCGCCACTGCGCTGATGGCGCAAGGCAAGACGGTGAAGTTCCTTTTGGTCGGCAAGAAGGGCAATGATCTTCTGAAACGCCAGTTCGGCCCGCAGATCATCGAAGTCGTTGAACTGCGCGGTGTGCGCCAGCTCGGCTACGAGAATGCTGACGCGATCGGCCGCAAGATCATCGAACTGTTTGAGCGCGGCGAATTTTCGATCGGCATGTTGTTCTACTCGCGGTTCCGCTCGGTGATCGCGCAGATCCCGACCGCGTCGCAAATCATCCCCGTCGAAGTGCCGGAGGGCGCCGCGAGCGACTCCGTCTATGACTTCGAGCCAGATCCGGACGAGCTGCTCTCGGCGCTTCTGCCGCGCAACATCTCTGTCCAAGTGTTCCGTGCTCTGCTTGAAAACGCCGCCTCCGAACAAGGCGCGCGGATGAGCGCCATGGACAACGCGACCCGCACTGCCGGCGAGATGATCAAGAAGCAGACGTTGCGTTACAACCGCACGCGTCAGGCGATGATCACCAAGGAACTCATTGAGATCATTTCTGGCGCAGAAGCGCTCTAATCACGTTCGAGAAGACAAGAGGAAATATCATGGCTGACGCCGCTCCCAACCGGGCCTTGGGCCATATCACGCAAGTCATCGGCGCGGTGATCGACGTGAAATTCGACGATCATCTGCCGGAGATCTTGAACGCGCTTGAGACGACCAATGGCGGCAACCGCCTGGTGCTCGAAGTCGCGCAGCATCTCGGCGAGCATTCTGTGCGCTGCCTTGCCATGGACGTTTCCGAAGGCTTGATTCGCGGTCAGGAGGTCGTCGATACGGGCGGCCCGATCACCGTGCCGGTCGGCGAAGAATGCCTCGGCCGGATCATGAACGTGATCGGTGAGGCCGTCGACGAGGCGGGCCCCGTCAAAACGAAGATACGGCGTGCCATCCATCAGCCGGCGCCGAGCTATGCGGAACAGTCGACGGAAGCACAGATCCTCGAGACGGGCATCAAGGTCGTCGATCTTCTGGCGCCTTACGCCAAGGGTGGCAAGGTCGGCCTCTTCGGCGGCGCGGGCGTCGGCAAGACCGTGCTCATCATGGAGCTCATCAACAACATCGCCAAAGCGCATGGCGGCTATTCCGTCTTCGCCGGCGTCGGCGAGCGCACGCGTGAGGGCAACGATCTTTATCACGAGATGATCGAGTCCAAGGTCAATCTCGACCCGAAGGAACATGACGGCTCGACGACCGGCTCGAAATGCGCGCTGATCTACGGCCAGATGAGCGAGCCGCCCGGCGCCCGTGCCCGCGTCGCCCTGACCGGCCTCACCGTCGCCGAATATTTCCGCGACAAGGGCCAGGACGTGCTGTTCTTCGTAGACAACATCTTCCGTTTCACCCAGGCGGGCTCGGAAGTCTCGGCGCTTCTGGGCCGCATCCCGTCCGCCGTCGGCTATCAGCCGACGCTCGCGACCGACATGGGCGATCTGCAGGAGCGCATCACGACGACGACCAAAGGCTCGATCACCTCGGTGCAGGCGATCTATGTGCCGGCCGACGATCTGACCGATCCGGCGCCGGCCACCTCCTTCGCGCATCTTGATGCGACGACCGTCTTGTCGCGCGCGATCGCGGAAAAGGGCATTTATCCGGCGGTCGATCCGCTTGACTCGACGTCCCGCATGCTGTCGCCGCTCGTCGTCGGCGAAGAACATTACAATGTCGCCCGCAAAGTCCAGCAGGTCCTCCAGCGCTACAAGGCGCTGCAGGACATCATCGCCATTCTCGGCATGGACGAGCTTTCGGAAGAAGACAAAATCACGGTCGCTCGCGCGCGTAAGATCGAGCGCTTCCTGTCACAGCCCTTCCATGTCGCCGAAGTCTTCACCGGCTCGCCGGGCAAGCTCGTGTCGCTCGCCGATACGATCAAGGGCTTCAAGGGCCTGATCGAAGGCAAATACGATCATCTGCCGGAGGCGGCCTTCTATATGGTTGGCTCGATCGAAGAGGCGGTCGAGAAGGCGCAGAAGCTCGCGGCGCAGGCGGCGTAAAGTTTCGGAGAGAGATTGATGCCGACCTTCCCCTTCGAACTCGTTTCGCCCGAAAAACTTCTCTTCACCGGCGAGGTGGAGGCTGTTGTCGTGCCGGGCACGGAAGGCGAATTCACCGTGCTGAAGGATCACGCGCCGATCATGTCGGGCATGAAGCCGGGGATTGTCGAAATCGACGGCGGAGCGAGTGCGAAAAAGCGGCTCTTCGTCCGCGGCGGCTTTGCCGATGTGTCGCCGAAGGGCCTCACCATTCTCGCCGAACAGGCGATCCCGCTTGAAGAGCTAAACGCGGCGCAGCTCGACGCCGATATTCAGAACGCGGAAGAAGAGATCGCCGCAACGCGTGACGATGAAATACGCCGGCGCGCGACCGAAAAGCGCGATCAGCTCAAAGAACTACGCGCCGCGCTGAAGCTCTAAGCGCGACGCGGCATCGCAATCATCCGATTTATCGTTTCAAGATTGACCGCACCGGTCAATCGTTCGCGTTCGCACCGACGAGCACCGGCTTCTCCCGATAGACGTCCGGGAAAAGCTGGCGGAGATGATCGACCTTCGGCAGGTCGTTGGTCGCGATGTAGAAATTGTCCGGATGCAGCGTCGCATAATCCTGGTGATAGCCTTCCGCCGGATAGAATTCCTGGAACGAATCGACCCGCGTGACGATTTTGTCGGGGAAGACACGCGTCTTGTCGAGCTGCGCGATATAGGCCTCGGCGATCTTCTTTTGCGCATCGCTCGTTGCGAAAATATTCGATCGATATTGCGTGCCTTCATCCGGTCCCTGGAAGTTCAGTTCGGTCGGATTATGGGCCACGGAAAAATAGATCTGCAAAATCTTGCCGTAGCTGACGATGCGCGGGTCGAAGCTGACCTCGACCGATTCCGCATGGCCAGTCGTGCCTGAGCTGACGATCGGATAAGACGCGTCCGCGGCCGTGCCGCCGGCATAGCCCGACACCGCTTTATTGACGCCCTTCACATGCTGAAACACGTCTTGAACGCCCCAGAAACAGCCGCCGGAAAGCACCACCGTCTCCGATGGGCCGGGCGCGGTTTCATCCATGGCTGGCGGCGGGATCGCGACGGCTGGCTCGGCGGAACTGTGCAGCGACCAGAGCAGGCCGGCGAGAACGACGGCGCCGCCGATCCAGAGGGGACTCCAAGTTCCACGGCGTAAGGGCGAAAGATAATTGCGCATGGCATGCTCCTTTGTCGAAAGGTTTATCCGAAGGTGAAGGCGTAGGCCTGCACGCCGGGATCGATGAATTTGATCTCAAAAGTTCGATCGGCGACTTCGTTCTTCTGTCGCACGAGCTGATAGAGGCGATGCTCGACCACTGTGCCATTGCCGGCGGCATCGACATCGGCGCCTTTGTCATCGCCGGGCGGTTTGCCATCGATCAGAATCTGAAAGCGCACGGGGTGGCCATCGGCACCTGGGCCAAGCACGAGATGAAGATCGCGCGCATGAAAGCGATAGCTGATCGCGCCGCCGGGCTGATTAAGCACAGCGCTTTGGTTGCCGATCGTCCAATTGCCGGCGAGGCCCCAGTGATTGAGCTTGAGCACCGGATCGAGCGCATAAGTTTCCCGCTGATCGGGCACCGCCGTACTGGTCGAGGCGAAATTCTCCGCCCGCTCATAGCCGATATAGGTTTCAGGCGAGAGCGCGTCGCCCATGTCGGCTGCGGCTTCCGCGCCCTTTCCGTCAACCGCCACGAAGCCTTGCGCGACATCATGATGGCCCGCTTCGGCAAGAAGCTGCTGAATGATCTTTTCGGACTCTTCGTAGTCACCTTCGCCGAAATGGTGATGGCGGATTTGGCCATTCGCATCGATGAAGTAATGCGCGGGCCAATATTCATTATGGAAGGCGTTCCAGATCGCATAATTGTTGTCGATCGCGACGGGATAATCGATTCCCAGTTCACGCATGGCGCGGCGCACATTGTCGAGATCTTTCTCGAATGCGAATTCCGGCGCATGCACGCCGATGACGACGAGGCCCTGGCTCCTATATTTTTTCGCCCAAGCTTCGATATACGGAATGGTGCGCAGACAGTTGATGCAGGAGTAGGTCCAGAAATCGACGAGCACGACTTTGCCGCGCAAGGCTTGCGGCGTCAGCGGCGGCGAATTCAACCAAGCGACGGCACCATCGAGAGAAGGAAACGGCCCTTCGATGGGAAGCTCGTTTTTTGCGCCATGTTCGGCCATCATCATCGAGGGCGCGCCGGCCATGACATTCGACGATTGTGAGGCTGGCATGTGCGCTTGAGTCTTGGCGAGCAGAGCATCCTCAAGCGCGCCGGTCGAGGCGGTCGAGAGCTTCGTCAGCATGCCCGTGTCAGCGCCCGACGCGATAATCACCACGCCGATGAGGACAGCGACGCCGAGGCCGCGCCTAATCCATTCGCCGACACCGAGCGAGCGTTTCATCGCCGCAAAGACTTTACCGCCGACGAGAAGCGCCAAAGCAAGCGAACTCGCGGCCCCCAACGCATAGGCGAAGAGCAAGATTGACGTTCCGACATTCGCGCCATGCAGCGCGGCGCCCGTGAGAACGAGACCGAGGATCGGGCCGGCGCAGGGTGCCCAGAGCAAGCCTGTCGCAATGCCGAGAACGAAATGAGGAAGGATCGAGGCGGAGGGCTGCGCCTCGGCGGCTTGGCTCAGCCGTGCACCGAGCGTGACGAGTGGCTGCATCAGCCGGTCGGCCAATTGCGGGAACAGCAGCGCCGCGCCGAAGAGGGCGAGAAGAATGAGGGCGACGATCCGCCCATATTGATTGGCAGTGACAACGAAACTGCCGCCGACCGCCGCAAGCGTGGCAACCAATGTGAACGTAACGGCCATGCCGACGAGCAGCGGCAGACCGGCCTTGACGAAAGGCCGGTCTGCGCTCGCAAAGACAAAAGGCAACACCGGCAGAATGCACGGGCTGACGATGGTCAAGACGCCGGCGAGATATGAAACGACAAACAGGATCACTAAAGACTCCGCGGAATGGACTCAGGCCGCCGGACCGGCGACGAATTTCATCGCCACGCCGTTCATGCAGTAGCGCAGCCCCGTCGGCTGCGGCCCATCGGTGAAGACATGGCCGAGGTGTCCGCCGCAGCGGTGGCAGGAGACGGCGGTGCGCGCCATGCCATACGAATTGTCTTGCGCGGTATCGATCCCGCCATCGAGCGGTGCCCAGAAGCTCGGCCAGCCCGTGCCGCTGTCGAACTTGGTCTTTGAGGAATAGAGATGCTGGTCGCAGCCGGCGCAGGTGAAGATTCCGGCGCGCTCTTCATGCAGCAAGGGGCTCGTAAACGGCGCTTCGGTGGCGCTTTGCCGCAAAACCGCATATTGGTCCGGCGTCAGCAGCTTTTTCCACTCTTCGTCCGTATGGGTGACGGCGTAGCTCGTCGCGGCCATCGCCCCTTTTGCGGTAAATGCATGCCACGCCAACATGATGCCTGCCGAGCCGGCAGAGAAGAAATGTCTCCTGGTCCACATTCTCGCTCTCCCTGTTCCCTGTGCTATTCCCACACGATACGGCTCAGGAGCGGGCTTCGTTACATGGCGGCGGCCATTGTGACAGGCCAAGGCTTCACATCGCGTTGAACGGGGCGTCTTGCAAAGCTGACGCCTCGCCATGCTCCGCCCGCGAAGACATCATAAAGACCCGGCGAAACTGGCATTTTCAGTAATATGGCCCCTCCGCTTCTCACTCTGCAGCAGATTTCCTTGAGCTTTGGCGGGATGCCTTTGCTCACCGATGCCGCGCTCTCCGTCTCGCAGGGCGAGCGGCTCTGCCTTGTCGGGCGCAACGGCTCGGGAAAATCGACGCTGCTCAAAATCGCCGCCGGGCTTGTGGCGTCGGATTCGGGCCGGCGCTTTTTGCAGCCGGAGGCGCGCGTCGCCTATTTGCCGCAAGAGCCGGATTTTTCCGGCTTCGAGACAGCCGCATCTTATGTCGAAGCGGGGCTCGGGCCGAACGACGATGCGCATCGCGCGCGTCTCTTGTTGAACGATCTCGGCCTGTCCGGCGAAGAAAATCCGGCGCGATTGTCGGGCGGCGAAGGCCGGCGCGTCGCGCTCGCCCGCGTGCTGGCACCGGAGCCCGACATTCTGCTTCTGGATGAGCCGACAAACCATCTCGATCTACCGGCGATCGAATGGCTCGAATCCGAACTCAGTGGCATGCGCTCGGCGCTCGTTCTTATCAGCCATGACCGGCGCTTTCTGCAAAATCTGTCGCGCCGCACCGTCTGGCTCGATCGTGGTGTGACGCGCGATTTCGATCGCGGCTTTGCCGAATTCGAAGCTTGGCGTGATCGCATGCTCGATGAGGAATCGGAAAAGACGCATAAGCTCGAACGCAAGATCGCGATGGAGGAAGATTGGCTGCGCTATGGCGTGACCGCGCGGCGCAAGCGCAATCAGAAACGGCTCGCCGGCCTTCTGTCGATCCGCCAACAGCATCGCGCCGACGAACGCGCACATGGCCGTGCGACGAGCACAGTAAAACTCGCAGCGGGTGAGGCCGAAATTTCCGGCAAGCTCGTGATCGAGGCGAAGGGGCTTTCCAAATCATTTGGCGAACGATCGATCGTCAAAGATTTCTCAATCCGCGTTCTGCGCGGCGACCGGCTTTCGATTGTTGGCGCGAATGGCGCGGGCAAGACGACGCTCATCAATCTTCTGACGGGGACTCTCGCGCCCGATCACGGCACGCTGCGCCTTGGTGCCAATCTCGCTATGGCAAGCCTCGACCAGAATCGCGCGAGCCTCTCGCCGCAGACGACGCTGAGAGATGCTCTGACTGGCGGCGGCAGCGATTATGTCGAAGTTGCCGCCGGAAGGCAGCATGTCGTCGGCTACATGAAAGATTTTCTCTTCACGCCCGAACAGGCCGGCACGCCCATCGGCCGACTTTCGGGCGGCGAACGCGGCCGGCTGATGCTGGCGCGCGCGTTGGCTCAGCCCTCGAACCTCCTAGTGCTCGACGAGCCGACCAACGATCTCGATCTCGAAACGCTCGATCTTTTGCAGGAAATGCTGGCCGATTATCCAGGTACGCTCATTCTTGTCAGCCATGATCGCGATTTCATCGACCGCATCGCGAGCTCCGTTCTTGTCGCCGAAGGCGACGGCAAATGGGTCGATTATGCCGGCGGTTATTCGGACATGGTGGCACAGCGCGGCAGCGGCATTGGCGCGAAACTCGCGCCGCAGCCATCGGCATCGCAAAAACCGAAACAGGCAGCGGTGAAAGAGCCGAAGAGCAAACGCAAACTCTCGTTCAACGAGAAACACGCGCTTGAAACCTTGCCTGCCCGCATCGCCGAATTGGAAAAGGCGGCGCAACAGCTGAAGACCGTTCTCGCCGATCCCGATCTCTACACAAGCGATCCGCAGCGATTTGCGAAAATTTCAGAATCTTTGGCGGCGACTGAAGCCGCTCTCGCCAAGGCCGAAGAGGAGTGGCTCGACCTCGCAATTTTGCGCGAGGAGATCGAAGGATAGAGCGGGTGACATCAACGATCCGAGGGGCGGATGACGGATGCCACGAATGAGGAGAGGCGCGCGGGAATCTCATTCGGCCGGTCGAGATTGACGGCGTTCTGAGTCCGCATGGCGGCCAAAGCCTGCCTGAAATCGCGCCGCTCGAGTTCGCCGAATGAAGCACAGCGTTGCCGAACCGCGCGCTGCGTGCGAAGCGCAAGCGCTCTTGAGAGAAGATCCGACATCTCCCGCGCATTGCGCCAATCGCCGCGCCGGTAACGCGCGACGATCCAGGGCATCAACTCGCATTCGATGCCATCCGGCAGATCGAGGCCTTGCTCCCGCGCCTTGGCGGCGAGGATCTGGATCAGTTCGGAGGGCTCGAGGGCTTCGAATGAAATCGTCTCGCTGAACAGGCGCGCGAGACCCGAATGAAAAGAAATATAATCGAACTGCTTGTGGCGGGCGTCCAACACCACGACGACGCGGCTGCGATGACGCACCATGAAATCGATCATCACATCGACCGGATCAAGACGCAGGTCGCCGCGCGAACGCAGAATGCCGGCGGAAAGGAAGGCCTCGTTCGAGACATAGAGGATGCCGTCGAGAGCCTCATCGCATTTCTCCCGCATCAGCAAAATTTTTTTGTCGGGATTGCAGAAGTCGAGATCGCAGGGATCGAGGGTGACGAGATGGCCTTTGCGCAACGCGCCGAGCCGCGCGCAGATTTCGCCAAAGGCCTGCGCGACCCTGCGCTTGCCGACGCCGACGGGGCCGCTGAACACGAGATGGCGGTGCGCCGGCAGGATGGCCGCGCCTTGCGCGCGATAGCTCTGCTCGGCGGAGAGACGCAGCGCGAGACGCGCAATCTGCGCTTTCACCGCTCCCAGTCCGACGAGGGAGTCGAGTTCATGCAGCTCGTGACTGACGCAGACCTCACGCATTCCTCAGATCCTGGTTCCCGCGACGGGCGAAAGCCTGGTGGCGCGGCGGCGCCACTTCATGCTTTGCCTATTCTCACACGTGCCGCAACCCCCATCTGTCGAAGCTACGCGGCGGAAGGTTCACGGACGCCAGGAAAAAAATTCCGTTCTCTTGGGTACGGATAAGCCTGCCGCGCGGAATGGGAATTCCGCGTAGGACAATGCTGCACGCCAAAGCCTCATTGGGCTGACGGAAAATCGAGGACATCCGTTCGGTAATTCTCGTCGACATCCGCGATCGGCTTGCCATCGGCGCGATAAACCACAGCGCGATGCTCGAAGAGGATCGGCGGGATTATCAAATGTTGGTCGGAATTTCCCTGCGGCTGCGGCTCGCTCTCCCACCCCGGCGGAAGCGGCAGCCAGAGAATTGTGACGGCGATTGTCTGGCGCCGCGGATTGAGCGAACGCACGACGCGGCCAAACGGAATGTCGCTCGAGGTCAATGCCGCATTCATCCCGGGCGTCAGCCGCGACGGTACATACCAATTGTCGGCCTCGGACAGGACATGATCGCCGCAGGCAAGCTCCACGCGGCGATAGACGACAGGCTCCTGAGGGCCGATCGCGAGTTCCTGACGCTGCTCGGCCGAGAGTGGTTTTGCCGCATTTTTTTCGCGGTGGGCGACGATCTTCGGTTCCGCGCTCATATGATGTGCGGCGCACCATTCGGTCAGAGTCTCGGTTGCGCTGCGGCTTGCGAGAAGATCGGCGTTCAACGTTTCGATCAGTGCCAGAATTTCGAGCCGCGCCTGAAAATTGTCCGGCCATTGCCTGTGCTCGCCGGCGTGGGTTTCAACCGCGGTGGAGAGCAGCAGAACAAAAATCATGATCCCAATCGTCGTGGCCTTCATGCTTGGCGCTCATCCTCGAATGCTGGCTGATTGCCATCTGCCTGTTCGCGGATCGGCATAGAAGATCGGCATCGGCCGCGCCAGCCGTGTGCCCGCACACGCCCTCTGTCCATTCTGCGAAGCTTCGTGATCCCGTTCATCGCGCCCTCCTTGCAGCCATGCACAGTGCGTTGTGTGGATTCCGGGTTTCGAGACGACGCGCGAAGGCCCTTCCAAGACGCATAAATTTCGATCGATCTTGGCCCAAATCCTTGAAATGGCGCTTTGATTGCGGTCTTGCGGCGAAAAGCAGTGCAGCAAAGCGGCGCGATCGTGCAAGTTCTCGCAAATATTCGTCATTTTAGAGCCTTGTTAAGGCCTGCGCTGGCCTCTATCGAGGGATGACGCTGCGCCGTTTGGGCGGACCTCGGCTGGGGATTTATGTTCAAAAAACTCTATTCGTGGACATTGTCCATGGCGCAGAGCCGCCACGCGCCCGTTGCGCTCGGCCTTGTTGCTTTTGCCGAGAGTTCTTTCTTTCCGATCCCGCCCGATACGATTCTGGTGCCGATGTTGCTTGCGCGGCCCAATCGGGCCTTGCTCTACGCGCTCATCTGCACGGTCGCCTCGGTTCTGGGCGGCATTCTCGGCTATGCGATCGGCGCGGTTCTGTTCCAGACCGTCGGCAAATGGCTGATCTCGATCTATGGCTATGGCGACCGCGTCGAACAGATCCGCGCGCTCTATGCGCATTGGGGCTGGGCTGTCATTCTGATCAAGGGTTTCACGCCCATTCCGTTCAAGATCATCACCATTACGAGCGGCCTTCTCGCCTATAGCCTGCCGCTGTTCATTCTCCTCTCGATCATAACGCGCGCCGCGCGCTTCTTTTTCGTCGCCGCCGTGCTCAATCGTTTCGGCGGATCGATCCATCTTCTACTCGAAAAATATTTCGGCTTTTTTCTCGCCGCACTTGCAGGCGTGACCATCCTCGGCTTTTGGATTGCCGGTCACATGGTGTGAGGCGGCGCGTGAAAGCTCTCAAGAAAAACCCGCCGCTTACCGCGGCGCTCGCGATCTTTCTCCTTGCCGGCGCGACCGTCGGCGGCGCCTGGATCTTTCAGGCCAACGGCTATACGCCGTGCGAACTCTGCCTGAAGGAGCGCATCCCTTATTATATCGGCATCATCGTAGCCGCGTTGGCGATCGTCTTCGCGCTCGGCGGCAATCGCCAACTCTTGCGCCTCGCGCTCGCCGCGCTCTGCGTCATCTTTCTCGTCAGCGCCGTCTTCGGCGCCTATCACGCCGGCGTCGAATGGGGCTTTTGGCCGGGCCCGACGGATTGCACGGGCTCGTTTCAAAAGGCGCGTTCACCCGCCGAATTTTTGAGGCAATTGGAAAATATCAGGGTCGTGCGCTGCGACGAGGCCGCGCTGCGCATCATGGGCCTGTCGCTTGCCGGCTGGAATGCGGTGATTTCGATTGCGCTGGCGGCATGGGCGTTTCTCGGCTTGCGCGGACGACCGGCCCGCTGATCTAGTCCTGCGCGATCAGCTGCGCGCGCGCGCGCAGCTTCTCCGTCTCGCTCTTCAATTGGCCGCAGGCGGCCAAAATGTCCCGGCCCCGCGGCGTGCGCACGGGGCTCGCATAGCCGGCATTGAAGACGATGTCGGAAAAGGCTTCGATCTTCTCCCAGTCAGAACATTCATAAGGCGCGCCGGGCCATGGATTGAAGGGGATGAGATTGATCTTCGCCGGAATGCCCTTGAGGAGCCGCACCAGCGCGCGCGCTTCCGCCGGCGTGTCGTTGATGTCTTTCAGCATCACATATTCGAAGGTGATGCGCCGCGCATTCGAGGCACCGGGATAGGCGCGGCAAGCCGCGAGCAAATCCTTCAGCGGATATTTCTTGTTGAGCGGCACGAGCCTGTTGCGCAGCTCGTCGTTGACCGCATGAAGCGAGATCGCGAGCATCGGCGAAGCCTCAAGCCCCAGACGTTCGATCTGCGGCACGACGCCCGCGGTCGAGACCGTGATCCGCCGCTTCGACAGCGCCAGCCCATCGCCATCGGCGATGACGGAGACGGCATCGCGCACATTCTCGAAATTATAGAGCGGTTCGCCCATGCCCATGAAGACGATGTTCGACACGGCGCGAGCATCGGGGCCGCTCGGCAGCAGCCCGTCCGTCGGCGGCGTGAGGCCCGGAAAATCGCCGAGTTTTTCGCGCGCGACGACGAGCTGCGCGACGATCTCGCGCGTCGAAAGATTGCGCACAAGCCTTTGCGTTCCTGTGTGGCAGAAGCTGCAGGTGAGCGTGCAGCCGACCTGGCTTGAAACGCAGAGCGTACCGCGATCGCTTTCGGGAATATAGACGCATTCGATTTCGGCGCCGCGATCGGTGTCGTTGACGGGTGGAAAGCGCAACAGCCATTTGCGCGTGCCGTCCTGCGAGATTTGTTCGGTGACGATTTCGGGACGTTGAAGTGTAAAATTTTCGGCAAGCGCTGCGCGCAGCGGTTTGCCGAGATTGAGCATGATGTCGAAGGATGTCGCGCCCTGGAAGTAGATCCAGTGCCAGAGCTGGGCGGTGCGCATTTTGATGTCGCGCTCGGCGACGCCGAGGCTGCGGCAAACGTCGGCCAGCTCCGCCCGCGTCGCCCCGACGAGCGACGGTTTCTCGGGCCGCTTCCCGCGCGCCGACACGTCCGCGCCGCCCTGCTCGGCAAGCACGGCCGTCTGGATTTGATCCTCAGATGACATGGCGTCTCTCTAACACTCTTCGCGCCCGGTCTCCAGCGCGGTGCGAGACTCAAATTGGGGGTCTCTGTCCGTCTTTGAGCAGGGTCGTTTCTCTCCAAAGAAAGGGAACCCATGCTCGCCGTCTCACGCCGCCTCGTTCCGGGTCTTGTCCTGCTGGCTTTCGCTCTTTCCGCCCTGCCGGCGCGCGCCGACGGCCTGAAGGATACCGTCCCCAGCATCACCGTGATGGGCCATGCGAAAGTGGACATCGTGCCGGACATTGCGATTATTTCCGTCGCCGTTGTCACCGAACGTCCGCATGCGACCGATGCCGCCGCAGAGAATGCCCGCGCGGCCCAGGCCCTGATCGACGAAATCAAGGCGCAAGGCATCGACCCAAAAGACATCCAAACCGTCTCCATCACGCTCGAGCCCGTCTATGACGAAGATCGCGACGCGAGCGGCCGGCTGCTCAAGCGGACGCTGCGCGGTTATCAGGCGCACAACGGCATCGCCATTCGGGTTCATGCCATCGATAAGGCCGGCGCGATGGCGCGCCAGCTCATCGACAAGGGCGCGAACGCGTTCGAGGGCATCAGCTTCGACTCGGACCAGAAAGAAGCGGCCTACACCAAGCTGCGCGGCTCAGCCGTCGAAGATGCCTTGAACAAAGCCAAGGCCTATGTCGCGCCGATCGGCCTGCGGCTCGCGCGTGTCCTCGAAATTGGGCCGTCCGACAACAATTACGGAAATGCCGGCCGTTATGCCTTGGATGACGTCGGCTCCGGCGCGAATGCGCCATCGGCCGATATTCCGATCGAGCCCGGCATGCTGACGCTCGAAGTCCAAGTTCAGGTCACATGGGAATTGTCGCCTGGGAATTGAGCCCGGGAGCGAATGGCGAAACCTGGCAATCATGTCGGGTCGGTGTCCTTGCGGGTCAAGACGTCGGCAAGGCGAATCTGCGCCGAGCCAGGCCTCAACGGCTTCTGCTGGCTCTCATGCGGCGCCCAGCCGGAGAGAAAGATGATTTCGAACGTCGCGCGAATGCGGTGATCGGCATCGGCGAAGCGCTCCGCGTAAATCTCCGCCGCGCGCAAAAACAGACGCCGCGACGTCGGCCTGCGCGCGCGCTCAAAAAGCGTATTGGCGGCGCCCATGGCGCGCAGATCCTTCATCAGCGAAAAGAGATCGTCGTAGCGGACGGTGAGACTTTCGCTGTCGGCGACGGGGAGCGCAAAGCCTGCCCGCTGCAGCAGCGCGCCCATGTCGCGAATATCGGCAAAAGGCGCGACGCGAGGCGAGACGCCGCCCGCGATCTCCGTCTCGGCAATCGCCAGAGCCTCGCGCAATTCCTGAAGGCTTGATCCGCCGAGCACGGCGCCGAGAAAGAGACCGTCCGGCTTCAGCGCGCGGCGCAGTTGGATGAGCGCGCCCGGCAGATCGTTGACGAGGTGCAGCGAGAGAGCGGAGACGATGAGATCGAGGCTTTCATTGCGGAACGGCAAAATCTCTTCATCGCCAACGACGCGAAGCAGGGGCGGCTCTCCCAGGCTTGAATGCGTGGGCGACAGTCGTACCAGCAGCGCATCGGAATTCTGCGCAACAAGTCGCTCCGCGAGCGCGGGTCCCGGCGTGCCGAGATCAGCGATGCGCACGAATTCACGTTTGACCGCGGCAAGGCGCTCGCAGAGATCGTCGACGGTCCATTGCAGCAAAAAATCCGCGGGGCCGGCTTTCAGCGCGCGCGCCTGTCTTTGCCGCTGAAGTGCGCGATCGAAGATCGGTGGGGGCCTTTGCGTCATCGCCCGCCATTACTCATGTCGATCGGCGGATGCAAATGGGCCCGCGCGGGTGCTGGCGGAAGTGGCAAGCCTATCCTAAGCTTCGCCGATGGATACGGGCACCGTCTTTTCCGCGACCTATGGGGATCAAGCCGCTTCAGCGGCCGAGGCGCCTGCCGCCGGGCCGCGATGGGCGGAGTTATTTGCCCGGGGCACGCATTCTTTCCGGACGCTCGGCCGTTTCGCCCTCGATCTCGTCTATCCGCCGTCCTGCCTCTGCTGCCAGAAGGCGATCGGAAATCACGGCGGGCTCTGCCCGCGCTGTTGGGCGGCGATGACGTTCATCGACAAGCCCTATTGCGACAGGCTCGGCACGCCCTTCGCCTATGATCTCGGCATCGCCGGTCTTCTGTCGCCGGAAGCGATTGCCAATCCGCCGGTCTATACGCGGGCGCGCGCCGTCGCCCGTTTTGAAGACGGCCCCGCGCGTGAGCTCGTCCATCGGCTCAAATTTCACGACCGCATGGAGCTCGCCGAGCCGATGGGCGCCTGGATGGCGCGCGCGGGTGAAGACATTTTGCCCGAGGCCGATTTTCTCGTGCCGGTGCCCTTACATCGGGCGCGGCTGATGTGGCGCCAGTTCAACCAGGCGCAGGCGCTCGCCGTCGCGATCGGCCGCGCCTGCGGCAAAAAGGTCGAGCCGCTTCTCTTGCACAGAGTGAAGCGGACCGCGCCGCAGATCGGGCTCACGCGCGCCCAGCGGGCAGAGAATGTGCAAGGCGCCTTCGCCGTGCCGGAGGAGGCCAAGCCCATGGTCGAAGGCCGGCACATTGTTCTCGTTGACGATGTTTTGACGACGGGTGCGACGATCAATGCCGCGGCACGGGCGCTGCTGCGGGGCGGCGCGGAGCGCGTCGATGTGCTCGTTTTCGCCCGAGTTGTGACCGCCGCCTGAACCCCCATATTGAGGTCCGAGACAATCCCCGCACTTTGAGAGAAATGTGAATGCCGACGCCGGTTGAGATCACGATCTATACGACACCGTCCTGCCCCTATTGCCGGCGCGCCAAGGAGCTTCTCAAAAAGAAGAACCTCGCTTTTCACGAAATCAGCGTCGACGGCGATTACGAAGCGCGGGCGAAGATGCGGGAGCGCGCGCATGGCGGCTCGACCGTGCCGCAGATTTTCTTCGGGGACAAACATATCGGCGGCTGCGATGAACTCTACGCGCTCGACCACGACGGCAAGCTCGATCCGCTGATCGCCGAATTGAACCGCTGATAGTCGGCTTCAATCGCCGACATGACTGCCGTCCGCGCGGACGACCGATCCGGCCGGAATATGACTCATCGATGGTTCGAAAACGCAGGATGTGACTGTCTCATCCTGCCAAGGCGATTTCATTCCGGCAGCCGCTTGCGTGCCCACGCGCGTCTTCTCGGTCACCAGATCGCGTGCCTCTTTCGGCGAGGGCGCGCTCGCCCAGACGCCGTCCTTTTCGATCGAGTTTTGCCAGGACGGATCGCCGGGCTTGATGGGGTCGAGACGATAGATTTTCATGACAATCCCCATCACTTCGCGAGCAGCACCGTTCGGCAGGCGGCGGGAAGATCGGCTAGCGTCAAAGCGGGCCGCGGCTTTGAATTCGGTGGCGGCCGCCAATGCAGCACGCCGGGCGAGAACCAGAAGGCGAGCGAGGCTTTGTCGCAGCCGTCGCCCGGCGGCACGGGGTCTTGCGCTTGGCAGGCCGGCTGGTCTTTCGGACAGACGAGCCGCACATGGAAATGATAGTCGTGACCGTAGAAGGGCCGCACCCTGTTGAGCCAGTTGCGGTCGCCGCGCGCATCGCGGCAGAGCGCTTTCTTGATCGCCGCATTGACGAAGATGCGCTGCACCTCAGGATCTTCCGCTGCCGCTCGGATGACTTCCAGATCGTCATAGGTCCAGACCGTGGGATCGACATCGAGGCCGTCGGGACGCACGACATTGGTCGACATCATCTCTTCGCGTTCGTCGCGCGAGAGTTCCCGCGGCGGCATTGGCTTCAGCCAAATATCGACATCGAGCCCGATCTGATGCGAGGCATGGCCGGTGAGCATAGGACCGCCGCGCGGCTGCGACATGTCGCCGACGAGAATACCGGGCCAGTGGCTGACCTTGGGAACCTCCTTCGCGAAATGCTCCAGAAAGTGGACAAGCTGCGGCGTGCCCCAATAGCGATTGCGCGAAACGCGCATCACCTGCCAATCGGGACCATTGACCGGAAGGGCAACGCCGCCTGCAAGACAACCACGCGAATAAAATCCGATGGTGCGGGTCGCAAGGTCAGCGGGTGCGGTCTCGCGGCCAAAGAGCTGCTTTGCCGGCATGGACGGAGTGATGTGGTCGGGAAGGGGCGGTTGCTGCTGCGGTTCCAGACTGCCTAAATCTTGTGCCGCGCAGTGTTGTGACAGGAGGCAGGCCATCAACAGCCCCGTGCAGAGTTCGACGCGCCAGGCGCCTGCAAGCGTGCCCCAGATTCGCCTGCTCATGGCTTGCTCCCTGAGTCCATAGTGCAACACTTTGCCTTTCTGGTGCCGCTTCGATATTGGATCACCTTACTTCAATTTTGCGATTTACGCGCCGCCAGCCCGATGTATCTTGAGCCCGGCGCGGCCTGATTCTGGGCTTGCGGAGGGGGATCCCATGCGTCACGCGATTTTTTCAAAATTACCCTTTTTGATCAGTCTGTTTTGTGGGGTTTTTTGGTTCTCGTCGGCGCAGGCCCTGGTCCACATCCACATCGATCTCAGCGCGCAGCAAATGGAAGTCGAATCCGATCACGGCAATTATACATGGCCGATTTCGTCGGCGCGATCGGGCTACATCACGCCGGACGGAGAATTCGCGCCCGAGCGCCTGGAGCGGATGCATTATTCCAAGAAATATCACATGTCGCCGATGCCCTTTTCCATCTTCTTCCTTGGCGGCTTTGCCATTCATGGCAGTTATGAGACAGCCTATCTGGGTCAACCCGCGTCGCACGGGTGCGTGAGACTCTCGCCCGAAAATGCCGAGACGCTCTATCATCTCGTCCAAGAAGAAGGCGCCAGGATTAGCATCACGGGGACGCCTCCGGCGACGGTCTACGCCGCGAGCGAACGCAGCAGCGGCGCTCCCGCTTCGGGATCGCAACAGACCGATATTTTCGGATTTATGATCCAGTCCGATCCCACGGTTCCGGCGACGCGGCACCACCACATGCGGTAAAATCTCGCGCGCGCTTCAGCCGAGAAGATCGATCAGCGCGGGAATGAGCGGCGCATCGGCCGGTGGCATGGGATAGGCGCGAAGGTCGGCGGGACGCGCCCATTTCAGCGCCTGCCCTTCGCGCGGGGTGACGATGCCCTGCCAACGCCGGCAGACATAGAGCGGCATCAGCAGATGGAAATCGGCATAGGCGTGGCTCGCAAAGGTCAGCGGTGCGAGACAGGCCTCTTCCACTTTGACGCCGAGTTCTTCCTCAAGTTCGCGAATGAGCGCGACCTCGGGCCGCTCGTGCGCTTCGACCTTTCCGCCTGGAAATTCCCAGAGACCGGCGAGCGCTTTGCCCTCAGGCCGCTGCGAGATCAGCACGCGATGGTCCGCATCGATTAAGGCCGCGGCGACGACAAGCAGAAGCTTCATGGCGCCTGCTTTCGCTGCGTCGTCGCGGCGAGCAGACCTTCGACGGCGCGCGGCAGGTCCACCATTGTGTCGAGCACAGTGCCGGCGCCGGCCACCTCAAGCGCTTGCGCGAGGCGGGCATCGGCGTGGCTTGCGCCGGCAAAGCCGATGGCTTTCATGCCGGCGCGCCGCGCGGCGATGATGCCCGCGGGCGAATCCTCGATGACGATTGTCTGCGCAGGCGCGGCGCCGCATGCCTTCGCCGCGTAGAGAAAAAGATCGGGCGCCGGCTTGCCGTGTTCGACTTGCGTCGCGCTGAAGATGCGATCGCCGAAGAAGGGCGCAAGACCTGTCACCGAAAGCGACAGACGAATGCGTTCCGGCTGCGACGACGAGGCGACGCAACGCGGATAGGGCAGAGCGGCAATGGTGTCGGCGATGCCAGTGACCGGCTTCAACTCATTCTTCAAGCGATCGAGCAGAGCCGCGTTCATTGTGCGTCCCCATTCGGGAGGAAGCGCATGGCCCAGCATGGTTTCGATTTCGATGAGCACATCCTTGACGCTCTTGCCCATGAAGAGCCGGCGGCAATCCTCGAAAGTGTTCGGGAGGCCGAGATCGGTCAGCGCCGCGGCCAGCATGGTGAGCGCGATGATTTCGGAATCGACGAGAACGCCGTCGCAATCGAAAATGAGCAAGGTCACGCGAAAGCCTTACGGCAGTTTTGGCGGAAGAGGAATGCCCGCGCGCGATTGGCCGCAGTGCTGTCAGCGGGCGGCCGATTGGGCGAGGATGGACGCGATTTTCGCCTTGGCCTCCGCCGCAGCGGAATCGTTCATCGCGCCGCGCGGCGAAGCGATATCGACCTCACCAATGATGGCGGTTGGCTCGCCGCCCAAGAGGATGATGTGGTCGGCAAGGTGGATCGCTTCGTCGAGACTGTGGGTGACGAGCAGCGTCGTTACCCTCGTGCGATCGACGAGCGCGGCGAGCTCGTCGCGCAGCCGCGTCGCAAGCGCCATGTCGAGCGAGACGAAAGGCTCGTCGAGGACGAGAAGATCGGGCCGCACGGCAAAGGCGCGCGCGAGCGCGACACGGCGCGCAAGCCCGAGCGACAACTCGCCCGGATAATGGCTCAGATGGTCGCCGAGGCCGAGATCGCCCGCGATCTTTTTGATATCGTCGTCGCTTGTCTGCGGCGCGGCGAGCCGCAGATTGTCGAAGACGCTGCGCCAAGGCAGAAGCCGCGGCTCTTGAAACACCATGCCGATCCGCGCGTGCTGTGGAACATTGATGCTGCCTTCGAAATCCTTGTCGAGACCGATGAGGATGCGCAGCAGCGTCGTCTTGCCCGCGCCCGAAGGGCCGACGAGCGCATAGACTTTGCCCAAGTCCATCGTCATCGCGAAGTCGCGCAGCACTTCGCGCCGCTTACCCGATGCGGTGCGGAAGGCCTTGCGCTTGACGACAAGCTCAAGCGGCTTTTGGTCGCCAGCGGGACACATGTCGTTCGAAAGGTTGTACAACAAAAGTCTCGATCCCGAGCATGATGACGATGAAGGGAAGCGCGTAGGCAAGCAGCAGCTTCACATCGAAGAGTTGAAAGGCCGTGTAGATCTCAAAACCGACGCCGTTAGGGCGGCCCAGCAGCTCGACGACGAGGACGATCTTCCAGACAAGCGACAGGCCGGAGCGCGTCGCCGCCGCGATATAGGGCGCAAGTTGCGGCAGCAGCACATGCTGCACACGCGTGCGCAGAGGCATGGCGAAGACGCTCGCCATTTCTTCGAGACCTTGATCGAGCGCGCGCGCGCCCTCCCTGATGGTCGCGGTCGAATTGGGCAGCTTGTTGAGCGCCACGGCAACGATCGCCGCAGGCTCCGTGAGCCCGATCCAGATATAGGCGAGCACGATGATGACGAGCGCCGGCAGGTTCAGCAACACGATGAGCCATGGATCGGCGAGCCGGTCGAAGGTTCTGTTGCGTCCCATCACGACGCCGAGGATCGTGCCGCCGATCATCGCGAGCCCGAAGGAGACGATGACCCGCAGCAGCGTCACGCCAAGATTGAAAAACAGCGCGCCGGATTGAGCTTCCTTCGCCATCGTCGTGACGACGGCGAGCGGCGGCGGCAGCACATGGCTATGCACGCAGATCGCGGTGATTTGCCAGATCGCAATGAGAAGCAGAAGCGATGCGAGCCTCAGCAATTCATGGTCCCGTCGCTGCCTTGTAGAAGGTGCCCGGATCGAGCGTCTTGCCGGATCCGACGAGTTTTTCGCCGCCGGCTTTGGCAAGCACGTCGTAGAGCTTGGCGGCGTCCGCTTCTTCCTCCGCCACGGGCCGGCGCGGCAGACCTTCGAGATAACGCTTGCGGTAGATGGCAAGCGCCGCCGGATCGCTCGTGCCGATACGCGGCGCGAGTTTTGTCCACTCGTCTTGCGAATTGGCGAGAATGTCCATCGCCTGCCGCGTGACGGCGAAGAAGCGCTTCAAGACGTCGGCGTGGCTCGCAGCAAAGTGATCATGAAAGACATAGCCGACCATGGCGACAGGCGCCGTGGCGCCAAGGCCTTTTTCGACCTCGTCCATGCCAATGAGGCGTCGGAACCCATGCGCTTCGAGCTCGGCGCAGAAATTCCAAAAATTGAGGGTCGCGTCGCTTTCGCCTTGCAGAGCTTTTTCGAAGAGCAGGCTCGGCGCGCCATAGAGAATGGTGGCGTTCGATTCGAGATCGAGCGAAGACTGTTGTTTGGCGAGCGCCTGGAGGAGAAGCCAGCTTTTGTCGAGCGGGCCGCCGGCGACGCCGAGCTTTTTGCCCTTGAGATCGGCGATTGTCTTGATCGGCGATTGCTGCGGCACCATCACGGCGCCGAGCGTGCTCGAATAGGGATAGAAGGTCAGGTCGGTTCCGAGGCTGCGTTCGCGCGCCACCCAAAGCCAATCGGAGACGATGATGTCGGCGGAATTGCCCATCATCGCGATTTTGCCGGCATCGGTCGAGGCGAGCTCGGTCACCTCAAGGTCGAGCCCGGCTTTTTCCGCCAGGTCATGATCCTTGATCACCGCCAGTTCCCAGCCGAAGGTCCCGGTCCTTTGCGCTGCGATACGAAGCGTATCCGCAGCCATGGCCGGGCTCAGGCTGGTTGAAAGTACGAGGCAAAACGCCGCAAGCGCGCGGGTGAGCGCGGCGTGGGTCGAGCCGTTTTGACGATGAAAAGGCAGTCTTGAGTTTAGCGGCGGGAAGGGCATGATGAATTTCCAAAAAAGCGGGTCATTGGGGAGCGGGACATTGTCTTACACCCTGCATTCGGGATACATGGTGGCGGCGCGACCGACATCGCTGCTCGCCGAGGCGTTTTGGGGACGGGGGTCACCGACGCGTTCTTTGCCAGGGGAAGGAAGAACATGACACCAAGAAATATGCTCTTTGTTGCGGCTGCCGGCCTCATCGGAATGATCGGGACAGCACAGCAGAGCTTCGCCGCAGGCGATCCCGCGGCCGGAGAAACCCTCTTCAAACACAAGTGCGGCGTCTGCCATAAGATCGGCCCCGGTGCCACGAACTTCGTCGGCCCGAATCTCAACGGCATCAACGGCCGTGCCATCGCGTCCGAGGAGGGCTACGACTATTCCGACGCCGACAAGGCGAAGAAAGCGACCGGTTGGACTTGGACCGAAGCCAACTTCAAGACCTACATCACCAATCCGCAGGCAACCATTCCCGGCACGAAGATGATTTTTCCTGGTCTCTCGAAGGAATCTGACCGCGACGACATCTGGGCCTATATCTCGCAGTTCAAGGCCGACGGATCGAAGTAAGCTTGCAGCATCCGGTTCCGACTGGGAATCGAATTCGCAACGCCGATTGAATCCAAGCGCTCCGATTTTCGTCGGGGCGCTTTTTTGTTTTTGAGTTCCGCGCATGATTAAGTCGTAGAAAGACGTGCCCGCGACCAATCGCGATCTGTCATAGGTCAGAGGTGAAAGGGAGTCACTTCGCAAAGCGGTGGCGCATTGATTCCTTACTAAAATCTGACCTTTCGATTCATTCGCTCGGCGCGCCGCGCCGGATCAACATTCCGCGCGACGGATCATAGGCGATGATGGCGCCGGCAAGGAACACGATCGTGCAGCCGACGACGACGGCAAGTGAAATCGGCGTGATCTGCTCGTAGAACGCAAAGCGGATCAGTTCGACCGCGTGGGTGAATGGATTGATCCAGCAGAGCGTCGCAAGCCACGGACTGCCTTCCTCCACGCGCCAGAGCGGATAGAGCGCCGAGGACGCAAAGAACATCGGAAAGATCACAAAGTTCATCACGCCGGCGAAATTCTCCAATTGCTTGATCAAGGAGGAGAGCAGCATGCCGAGCGCGCCGAGCATCAGGCCCGACAGCGCAAGTGCCGGCAAAACCGTCAGATAGCCCCAAGGCGACGGCGGCGTGATCTCCCAGAAATAGGCGACGACGAGATAGGCATAGACCTGCAGGATCGAGACGGCGGTGCCGGCAAGCAGCTTCGAGGTGAGCAGGAACCAGCGCGGGAAGGGGCTCACAAGCAGCGTGCGCATATTGCCCGTCTCGCGGTCATAGACCATCGACAGCGACGACTGCATGCCGTTGAAGAGCTGGATCATCGCCATCAAACCCGGCGTGATGTAGACAGGGTAAAGAATATAAGTCTCATAGGGCGGAATGATCGAAACGCCGAGCACCGAACGGAAACCGGCGGCGAAGATGAAGAGCCAGACCAAGGGACGCACCAGCGCCGAGACGAAGCGTTCGCGCTGATGCAGAAAGCGCAGCGCCTCGCGCCAAACGATGCCGCTGAGACAAATCCAATATTGTCCGAGCGTGAACCCCCGGCGCGGCTTGATCGTGGTCGGATCGCTGGTGATCGCTGTCATGCTCTCTATTCCGTTG
This sequence comes from Methylovirgula sp., assembly GCA_049522395.1. GTDB lineage: Bacteria > Pseudomonadota > Alphaproteobacteria > Rhizobiales > Beijerinckiaceae > Methylovirgula. The sequence goes on along the minus strand of JBEKNV010000004.1, from coordinate 109,160 downwards.
CGCCGGCTCGGCGCTCCCATGAATTTTTCTTGCTCAATCGCCGAGTTCCGTTGCCGTTAGCTTCGCGAAAGCGAGCCGCATCGTCGGCGCCCCGGTCGCGGCGATGACATCGGCAGCGACGCCGTTCGCCAGAACTCGTCCTTCGTGAAGCACGATGACGTCGTCGGTCATCGCGATCTCATCGATTAGATGCGTCGTCCAAAGCACGCCGATGCCTTGATTGGCGACGAGGCTGCGCACATGCGCGACAATGTCGGCGCGCGCCTTGACGTCGAGGCCAACGGTCGGCTCGTCCAGCAGCAAGATCTGCGGCTTGTGCAACAGCGCGCGCGCGATCTCGACGCGCCGCATCTGGCCGCCGGAAAGATTGCGCACTTTATCGTGCATGCGATCGGCGAGCGCGACCTGCGCAAGCACGCTTTCGCCGCGTTGCTTGGCTTCCTTCGCGCCAATGCCGTGCAGAGCGGCATGATAGGCGAGATTCTGCATGACGGAGAGGTCGGGATCGAGCGTGCGGGCTTGGAAGACGACGCCGAGCCGGCGCAGCGCTTCGCCGCTGTCGCGCGCGACATCGTAGCCGAAAATGCGAATGCTGCCGGTCCGAGTCGCATAAAGTCGCGTGATGAGCGAGAAGAGCGTGCTCTTGCCGGCGCCGTTGAGGCCGAGGAGCACACTGAAACTGCCCGGCGCGATGGTGAAGGAGACATCGTCCAGGGCCTTGCGCTTGCCGTAGGAATGGCTGACATGGCTCACCTCAAGCGCCGGGCGCGCGCCGCTTTCCACCTTCGGCTCGACTTTGTCTTGCATCGAGGCGTTGTTCCTTTCCGGCTCGACGGACAAGAGCCTTCCCTGCGCGGTGGTCATTTGCCGATTGCGACTCCCCAGGGGAAAGATCCGACCTGGATCGATTTCAGGACCTTCAGCGCGTCAACGTCGATGACCGACACATCGTTCGAAACGCCATTGGCGGTATAGAGGAATTTCCCGTCGGGCGTGAAGGCCATGTGCCAGACGCGCTGGCCGACGAGCAGATATTTCTTCACTTCCTTCGTCGCCACATCGATGACCGCCACGCGATTGGCGGGGCCGAGCGCGACAAACGCGGTCTTGCCGTCGGCGGTGAAATTGATGCCGACGGGCTGGATCTCTTCCTTGGCGAGCCCCGGAACCTCGAAATTGATCTTCTGCTTGATCGCGTGTTTGGCGGCGTCGATGACGGAAACCGTGCCGCCGACTTCGGATGAGACCCAGAGTTCGGACCCATCCGGCGTGAAAAGCGCAAAGCGCGGGCGCGGATCGACCAAGATGTTGGCGACGAGCTTGCGGCTGTCGAGGTCGATGATATGCGCCATATTCGTCGTCTCGGACGTATTCACGAGCGTCTTGTCGTCCGGCGAAATGGCCATGCCTTCCGGCTCGACGCCGACGGGCACGTCGAATACGCGCTGATGCGTCTTCACATCGATGACGGTGACGAGATTGTCGTTCTCGTTCGAAGTGAAGACATATTTGCCATCATGGCTGACGATCAGCAGTTCCGGATCGGGCCCGGAATCGAGACTGCCGGTGACCTGCTGCGTTTTCGTGTCGATAATTTGAATCGTGTCGTCGTCGCTGGCGCAGAGAAAGACTTCGCTGCCGTCGGGCGAGATCGCGATGCCGCGCGGCCGCTGGCCGACCGGAATCGTCTTCGTCACGGTGAGCTTGTCCGTGTCGATGATCGAAACCGAATTGCCTTTTTCGTTCGTCACATAGGCGGTGTAGGCGAGCGCCGGACGCGGCAACGCGAAAGGCAACGCAAGGAAAGGAATTGCCGCGGCTCGCAACGACCAATGAAAACGCATGGGCCTTCGTCTCTCCCTGATTGGGTTCGGCCTTTCGGGCCGCCCTTATTGGAGGTTACATTTGGTTTCCGGCTTGTCATAGCCGAGTGTATCGAGCGTCGAGGTTTGATGCAGGAACCCCGGCTGCGGCGAGGCCGAGACGACTCGACGCCCGTCGCTCAACAGAATGGGTTGGCGCAACTGCTGATCCCAGGGCCGTACCGTCAGCCTCTCGCCCTTGAAAGCGGCGATGGTGAATTGCGGCGAGACGAGATAGTCGCGAAGTTTCTGCGGATCGTTCGTATTCGTTCGCGTCACCGCGTCGCCGATCATGCGCATCGCCACCCAGGCATTGTTGTCGCGCGCATTCATGCCGCGATGGTTCAGCGCAAAGAATCGGTTTTGCAATTGCGCGGCGCCCCATTGCTCGTGATCGGGCGACCAGCTCGTCGGCACGAGGCCCGCCGAACCGGCAACCGGACGCGCGTCCCATGTCTCATAAGGGAGATAGCCGGCGAAGACTTCGCTCTCGTCCGCCGCGATGAGAATGTCATAGGCCGGCGCATTCTGCGTGGTGACGGGAATGATCGTTTGCGTTTGCACGCTGCCCGAGTCCGAGCGGCGCGTGCCGCCCGTGTCAACATAGGCGCGGGTATCGACGATCTTGGCGCCGAATTTCTTGGCCGAACGCTCATAGGCCTGCGCGAGAAGATCGTCCGCCGGATGCGAGCCTTTCATCAACAGCCAGCGCGGCCATTGCTTCCAGATGAGATATTCGGCGAGCCCATCGGTTAGCATCGCGCGCGACGGCGCGACGTGAATGACGTTGCGGCGGCAATTTTCCTGACGCAGCGAATCGTCGGGCGCGGATGTGTTGAAGATCAGCACATCCTTGCCGTGTTCGGCATCGGCGATTTTCAAGAGATCGGGGGCCGGGAGGTCGGCGAGAACCAGCGTGACGCCATGATCGACAAGAGTCTTCAAGGCGGCCACGGGATCGTCGCTCGGCTTCAACGGCACATCTTCGACTGTGTAGCTTTGATTGAGAAAACCGCCGGTCGTGTTGTCGTCGGTCGCGGCAAGCTTCGCGCCGGCAAAGCCGTCATCGGGCGCCGGAACGTCGAGAATGGATACAGTGTCTTTCGAATGCGCCTGGCGCAGAAAGCCGACTTTCACGACCAAGGGTGCGGGAGTCTGCGCCCGGATCATCGTGGTCGGTGCAAGCGACAGCGCGAAAGCGGCGCCGAAGAGCAAAAGGGCTCCCGAAAACAGCGAAGCCTTTGGAAGCCGGCGGGACATTTGAGGGGTCATGAGCACGCGACAGCGAAGGGGGAGAGATCGGCAGCACATCAGGATGACCGCAAGCGCCCATCTTATCAAGCCGCGCGGAGGTTAAACTTGGTTTAGAAAACTTCGTGAAAACGCATCGATGCGGCGCGCGCCATCCAAACTGACATAATCATTACAAATCGCGTCAGGATTTTTCCTTGCTCTTCGGCGGCGGAGGTGGTGGAGGCGGCTCTGGCGTCACTTGCGCTGCGTCTTTTGGCGCGGCCTCTTGTATTGCTGCGGCGAGTGCAGCGGCAACCGCTTCTGTCGTGGCATCGCTCTTGGCTTTTGGCGCGGGCTTCTGTGCCAGCAAAGCTAACATCGCCGCTTCCTTCGGTTCGAAGGCGGTGACGACCATCGTCGCGCCGGCCGCATGCAAGGGCGCGGCGGCGTCATTCGAGATGGCGATATGGCGGATGGGTTTCGCATCGACGCCCGATGTTTCCGCGAGCTTCAGGAACGTTTCCGCGCTGCGCCTGGAAAAATGCATGACGGCATCGACTTCGCCGGCTTTGAAGGCGGCAACGGCTTCTTTGCTCAAGGCGTCAGCGGCGCGCGCTTCGTAGATTTCGACGGGAATAATGTCGAGGCGCGCTTCCTTGCAGCGTGTCTCCAATTCGCTTTTGCGGTCACGCCCGGCGAGATAGGCAAGCCGCGCATAGGGCGGCATTTTGGCAATGAGGGCATCAGCGAGTTCTTTCGCTTCCTGCGCGACGAAGCCCTCGCCGGTGAAGCCGCATTTCTTTGCCGCCTCCGCCGTTTTGGAGCCGACCATAAAGAGACGAAAGAGACGCTTGGCTTCCGGCAGCGGCGAGCCGTCGGCGAACTGCGCTTGCTCGAAAGCCTGGGCGCTCGTCGCAACGACGCCGTCGATCACGCCTTTCGGCCATTCGGCGTCGCGCGGCTGAATTTCGAAAACGGGCGAGATCAAAACCTGATGCCCCTGCGCCTTGAGCTTTTCAGCCGTACGCGCGGCATCCTCCGGCGCCCTCGTCAATAGGATGCGCATGTCGTCTCCCGAAGACGTTTTCGCAAAATAACCGCATAGTATAAGCTCATCCAAGCTGAATCTCAGCCTGGGCTCCCAGGCGCTTGGTTAGGCGTCGAAAAATCCTTTTGGCGCTTGGGCTAGCAACGCCTGGGCCGCCGCCTCACCGATGGCTTCCGCCTCGGCTGGGTGTCCACGCCGCCGCACTTCGAAAAATTGCGACCCGTCCGGCCTCAGAATGATGGCGTGCAGAGAAATTTCGCCCGCTTGGATCTGCGCCAATCCGCCGATCGGCGTCCGGCAGGAGCCGTCGAGAATGCGGAGCAGCGCCCGCTCGCAGCGAAGCGCCGTTTCGGTCGCCGGATCGAGAATGGGCGCGAAGGTTGCGGCGAGCTGAGCGTCACCTTGTCTTGCCGTGATCGCAATCGCGCCTTGACCGGCTGCGGGAACGAAGTCCTCGCTGTCGAGAATGGAGGTCGCGCGATCGGCAAGGCCGAGCCGCTTCAAGCCGGCAAGCGCCAAGAGCGTCGCATCGACATCGCCGCGCCGGACTTTGTCGAGCCGGGTCTCGACATTGCCGCGCAACAGCGTGACGGTGAGATCAGGCCTCAGCCGTTTCACCATCGCGGCGCGGCGCGGCGACGCCGTGCCGACGACGGTACCCTTCGGCAAGCTCATGGGATCCGCCGCCTTCGGCGAAATCCACGCGTCTCTGATGTCTTCGCGCGGCAGATAGCCGAGGATCGTGATGCCGTCCGGCAAAATTGTCGGCAGGTCTTTGGCCGAATGGACCGCGCAATCGATCGTCCCCGCGAGCAAGGCCGCATCGAGCTCCTTGGTGAAAAGCCCCTTGCCGCCGGCATCCGCAAGCGAGCGGTCTTGAATGACGTCGCCCGTGGTTTTGATGATATGGATCGGAAACGACGCCTCATCGACGCCATGCGCCGCGGCAAGACTGCGGCGCAGCTCATGGGTCTGCGTCAGAGCCAGAGGACTGCCGCGGCTGCCGATCTTGAGAGGCGGGAATGCGGTTTCGGGACGAGAGGCGATGGAGCGGTGCCTGTTGCTGCGGAAAGATCCTTGGCGCGGCCTTAAATAGTCGTGAGCCTTCTGTAAATGGGCCATTTTCGGCGGCCGCGGACATGGTCAATCATAGTGAATCGTCACGGAAATTAGAAAAGTAGAGTGAGACCGATGCGCGTGCTGGGAATTGAGACCACCTGTGACGAGACGGCGGCGGCTATTGTCGCGCTCCGCCCGACAGGCGGCGGCGAAATTCTCGCCAATGAGGTGATGAGCCAGATCGCCGAGCATGAATCCTTCGGCGGCGTCGTGCCGGAGATCGCGGCCCGCGCCCATATCGATGTGCTGGACCGGCTGATCGCACGGGCGCTCGAAGACTCCAAGCTCTCGCTCAACGATCTTGACGGCATAGCCGGCGCCGCTGGGCCTGGCCTCATCGGCGGCGTTATCGTCGGCCTCACCATGGCAAAGGCGCTGGCGCTCGCGTCCGGCAAACCCTTCATCGCGGTCAATCATCTCGAAGGCCATGCACTGACGGCGCGGCTCACCGATAATCTTGCCTTTCCCTATCTCTTATTGCTCGTCTCCGGCGGACATACTCAGCTCGTCGCCGTCAAAGGCGTCGGCGATTATCGCCGGCTTGGCTCGACGGTCGACGATGCGGTCGGTGAAGCCTTCGATAAGGTCGCGAAAATGCTCGGCCTCGGCTATCCCGGCGGCCCGCTCGTCGAGCGCGAAGCAGCGAAAGGCAATCCGTCTCGCTACACTTTCCCTCGTCCGATGGCTGGCCGGGCGAAGCCCGATTTTTCCTTCTCAGGGCTCAAGACCGCGGTGCGGCTTGAGGCCGACCGGCTTGCACCCTTGAGCGGCACGGATGTGGTGGACCTCTGCGCCTCGTTTCAGGCAGCGGTCGTCGATACATTGGTCGATCGGCTGCGCGCGGGGCTCCGCCGCTTCAGCGAAGAGATCGGCCCCTGCCATTCGCTCGTTGTTGCGGGCGGCGTTGCCGCTAATGGTGCGATCCGCCGTGCCTTGCAGCGCTTTTGCGCCGAATCGGGCTTGAAGCTTAGCGTTCCGCCGCCGGCGCTTTGCACGGACAATGGCGCGATGATCGCCTGGGCCGGGATCGAACGCTTGCGGCTCGGCCTTATCGACGACTTGAGTTTTCCGGCGCGGCCGCGCTGGCCGCTTGACGTCGATGGCGAAGCCGCCCATCACGGCAAGGCCTAGGCGTCGGACAAGGATCGCGAGCCAAATGCGTCAGATTGCTGTCGTCGGAGCCGGCGCCTGGGGCACGGCGCTCGCGAATCTCGCGGCCCGCGCCGGCGCGAATGTTTCGCTCTGGTCGCGCGACCCGGACCATGTCGCGGAAATGATCGCGACGGGGATCAATGCCCGCCGCCTCCCCGGTGTGCCGCTCGCCCCGACGGTTGCCCCGACCGCCGAACTTTCCACCGCCGCAGGCGCCGCGATCATTCTCGTCGCCGTGCCGACCCAGGGGCTGCGAGCCGCGATTGAAGCGCTCGCGCCTCTCGTGCCGCGCAACATTCCGATCATTCTCTGCGCCAAGGGCATCGAGCGCGGCAGCGGCTTCTTCCCGAGTCAGATTCTCGCGGCGGCTTTGCCGCGCAATCCCGCCGCCGTTCTTTCAGGCCCGAGTTTCGCTGCGGATGTCGCCCGCGGCCTGCCGACAGCGGTGACGCTCGCCGCCGCCGATTGCGCCTATGCCGCCGAATTGGCGCAAGCGCTCGCGGCGCCTTGGTTCAGGCTTTATCATTCGGACGATCTGATGGGCGTCGAGATCGGCGGCGCGGCGAAGAATGTTCTGGCGATCGCAAGCGGCATCGCCGCCGGCAAGAAACTTGGTGCCAGCGCCGGCGCCGCCTTGATTGCGCGCGGCTTTGCCGAGCTGATGCGCTTCGGCCTGGCATTCGGCGCCGATCCTGCAACGCTAATGGGTCTCTCAGGCCTCGGCGATCTCGTCTTGACCTGCAGCTCCGAACAATCGCGCAATTTTTCTTTCGGTCTCGCCTTGGGGCGCGGCGTTCATGTCGATGCCGCGCTCGCCGACGGCAAACTTGTCGAGGGCATGCACACGTGCGGCATTCTCATGGATCTCGCACGGCAAAGAGCCGTCGATATGCCGATCTGCGGCGCAGTCGAAGCGGTGATCGGCGGGCACATGACGATCGATGCGGCGATCGAGGCGCTGCTCAATCGGCCAGCCAAGCCCGAACTCGCCTCGGCGCATTTGGCGAAACGTGAGGGGTGAGCCCGCGATGGCGCATTGGCTGATCAAGAGCGAACCCAGCACATGGTCCTGGGACATGCAGATCAAAGCCGGCGCGAAAGGCACGCCTTGGAACGGCGTGCGTAACCATTCCGCCAAGCTTCATTTGATGGCGATGAAGAAAGGCGAAGAGGTCTTCTTCTATCATTCGAACGAAGGCAAGGAGATCGTCGGCATCGTTAAGGTCATCAAGACCTATTATCCCGACGATACGGATCCCTCCGGCAAATTCGGCATGTGCGATTTCGCGGCGGTGAAGCCTTTGAAAACGCCGGTGACGCTCGAGGCCATCAAGGCCGAATCGAAACTGAAGGACATGGTGCTCATCAACAATTCGCGGCTCTCAGTGCAGCCGGTGAGCGACACGGAATGGACGTTGATCTGCAAGATGGGTGGCGTGAGCTGAACGAGACTTCAGCGAGGTCAGGTCTGCAAAAGGGACTCTCTTCATAGTTTCCGCGGGACAACCGCGACTCTGAGGAGAAGCAAATGACGCGATCGACACATGCCTTTGCCTGCACGCTCGCGGCGGCTCTTCTCTTTGCCTCGATCAAATTTGGCGGCGCGCAGGCGATGTTTTATGCACACATCCCTTCGTCAAAGGCTTTACCCAGCCCGCCGCTCACCCGCAGCGCGGTCGTTTGCGGCGCGATGGGCTGCCTGCCCGTCACGCGCGTCAAGCGTTGCGCGCCTGAGACCGTAAATCACGGTCTCCCCGCCCAGCGGGCGATCATCGTGCGCCACACCTGCAATTTCCTCTAGGCAAAGCGGCGGCTTTGGCGCTTTCGCGCCTCAAGAGCGGCAATCTTCTTGACGCTCAAGCGTCCTGCGGGCAGATGAGCGCAGTCCTCTTCGAGCCCCTGCCCCATGCCCAAACTCAACGGAAGTCAAATCAGCCCCGGCACTGTCATCGAACACCAGGGCGGCCTTTGGGTCGCGGTGAAATCGACGGCGGTGAAACCCGGCAAAGGGGGCGCCTTCAATCAAGTCGAGCTCAAAAATCTCATCGACGGACGCAAGCTCAATGAGCGTTTCCGCGCCGATGAAACGGTCGAGGAGATCGAGCTCGAACTGAAGGATTTCAGCTTTCTTTATAAGGAAGGTGAGTCGCTCGTCTTCATGGATTTGGAAAATTACGAGCAGATCGATTTGGCCGAGGATTTCGTCGGTGAACGCGCCGCCTTTTTGCAGGAAGGCATGAAGGTCACATTGCAGATGCATGAAGGCCGGCCGATCAGCATCCACTTCCCGGCGCAAGTGACGTTGCAGGTGACGGAAGCCGATCCTGTCGTGCGCGGGCAGACGGCGGCATCTTCTTATAAGCCGGCGAAGCTCGAAAATGGCCTGCGCGTTCTGGTGCCGCCGTTTATCGAACCGGGCGAGCGCATTGTCGTCGATACGACCCAGCTGACTTATCTGCGGCGCGCGGAATAGCCGAATGATCCGCTCCGCCCTGATGAATGTCATGACAGCGGCGGCGCTCAAGGCCGGGCGCGGCTTGAAGCGCGATTTCGGCGAAGTCGAAAATCTGCAAGTCTCGATCAAGGGGCCAGGCGATTTCGTCACGGCCGCCGACAAGCGCGCCGAGAAGACGCTTTACGACGAATTGGCGAAGGCGCGCCCCGGTTATGGCTTCGTGCTCGAAGAAGGCGGCACGATCGAAGGCACGGACAAGAGCCATGTCTGGTACATCGATCCGCTCGACGGCACGACGAATTTTCTGCACGGCCTGCCGCTCTTTGCGATTTCGATCGGGCTTGCCCGCGAAGGCCAGATCGTCGCCGGCCTCGTCTATAATCCGGCGACTGATGACATGTATGTCGCCGAAAAAGGCCAAGGCGCCTATCTCAACAACCGCCGCTTGCGCGTCGCCGCGCGCCACGACATGGGTGGTTCTCTGATTGGCTGCGGCATCCCCCATCTCGGTAAGGCTGCCGAACATCATGACCGCTTCAAGAAGGAATTCGCCCTGGTCATGGAGCGGGCGAGCAATCTTCGCCGCTTGGGCGCTGCCGCGCTCGATCTCTGTTTCGTTGCGGCCGGGAGTTATGACGGTTTTTGGGAGCGAGGTTTAAAACCCTGGGACATGGCAGCCGGCGCACTCATTATTCGGGAAGCAGGCGGCTTCGTCACCGATGCCGACGGCGGCCAGGATTTTCTCGCCAAAGGCTCTATCTGCGCGGGCAACGAGGCCATACATTCGCAATTATTGGCGCTCATCCGTGCGGCCAATTAAAAAAGGACGGTGAGCCGTCTCATGGGGGAGACGTCTGGCTGTCGAGAAGCGCGGCTTTGCGCTTTCACCCTTTCGCGAAGTGCACTAACGTGAAGCAGCCTCCAAAGCTTTCGCAAAAAATTGCGCCGAATGCTGCGCAGCGCGCGGCGGAACTGCAAGCAGTGGATCTGCCCATGGCGAGCGACGTCGATCTCTATAAAGTTTCATCGCCGCGCATCTTTCTCGTGCGGATGCTGATCTTTCTCATCCTCGCGGGCTTCATCGCCTTCATTCTGCAAAAGCAGATCATCAGCGCCTTCATGGCCAACCCGGGTCTCAATGGGTTGATCCTGTTTGTCCTCGGCTTTGGCATTCTCTTGGCGCTGCGTCAGGTCGTGAGGCTCTTCCGTGAAGTGCGCTGGGTGAATGCGCTGGCGCGCGGCGAAGCGGACCACGTCAAAGCGCCGATCCTGCTCGCGCCCATGGCGGTTCTGCTTGCCGACCGTCCGCCGGGATCGATGATTTCGACGCTCACCTTGCGCGCGATCCTCGATTCGATCGGCACGCGGCTCGACGAGGCGCGCGAGGTCTCGCGTTATCTGACAGGATTGCTGATCTTCCTCGGCCTGCTCGGCACATTCTGGGGCCTCATCGCCACGGTCGGTTCGCTCAGCACCGTCATCAAATCGATGCAGATCGGCAATGACGCCGGCGTGATGTTCGACGATCTGAAGAATGGCCTCGCCTCGCCGCTCGCCGGCATGGGCATTTCCTTTACCGCGTCGCTCTTCGGCCTCGCGGGTTCGCTGATCCTCGGCTTTCTCGATCTGCAGGCCGGCCAGGCGCAGAACCGATTCTATAATGAGATCGAAGAGAGCCTGACGGCCGGCACCAGCGACACGCTGCTCGAAGGCGGCCGTTCGCTCGAAGGCCTGCCGCGCGATCTCCGCGCCGCGCTCGAAAAGATCGCGGCGGCCGGCGATCAAAGCCATGCGCGCGCAAACTCGATTGCCATCGCCAATCTCGCCGACGGCATTCAAAGCCTTGTTCAGCATATGCGCTCGGAACAGCAGATGATCCGCGATTGGGTCGAGTCGCAAGCGGATCAGGGCAAGGAACTCAAAGCGATCTTGAAACGTCTCGCCTCTGAGCCGGAGCGGCGTTAATGGCGCTCGCGCGATCAAGACGGCAACCACGACAGATCGATTATTGGCCCGGCTTCGTCGATGCGCTCTCGACGATGCTGCTCGCCATCACCTTTCTTTTGTCCGTTTTCATGATGGCGCAGTTCTTCCTCGCCCGTGAAGTGACGGGCAAGGATACTGTGCTGGCACAACTGCATAAGCAGATCGATGAACTGACCTCGCTCCTCGCTTTGGAACGCGCCGGCAAATCGGACGCCGACAATCAGCTCGCCGCATTGGCCGCGACGCTCGATGCGACCAAGAAAGACAAGGAGCAGCTCGAAGCTGCGTTGGCCGCGGCGAAGGGCGGCACGGCACCCACGGGCGGGCTCGATCAGCAGCTTGCGGCGGAAAAGCAGGTTTCCGCGCGCGCGCTGGCGCAGATCGACATTTTGAATCAACAGATCGCGGCGCTGCGCAAACAACTTGCGGCCATCGAAGATGCGCTCTCGGCCTCGGAAGCAAAGGATCAAGAGTCGCAAGCGAAGATCGCCGATCTCGGCGCGCGTTTGAATGTCGCATTGGCGCAGAAGGTGCAGGAACTCACCCGCTATCGGTCCGACTTCTTCGGCAGGCTGCGGCAAATTCTCGGCGACCGTCCAGACATTCGTGTTGTCGGCGATCGCTTCGTCTTCCAATCGGAGGTGTTGTTCGATTCGGGTCAGGCAACGGTCAATCCCGCCGGCGACGCTGAACTCGATAAGCTCGCCTCCGCCATCGTCGAACTCGAACATGAAATTCCGCCGGAGATCCCTTGGATTCTGCGCGTCGATGGCCATACCGACAAGCGGCCGATTCAATCGGCGCAATTTCCTTCGAACTGGCAGTTGTCCACGGCGCGCGCGGTCGCGGTCGTGCAATATCTCATCAGCAAGGGCGTCGATCCGCAGCGCCTCGCCGCCGCCGGTTTCGGCGAATTCCAGCCGATCGATCCGGGCGACAGCGACGATGCCTACAGCAAGAACCGCCGCATCGAGTTGAAGCTGACAGAGAAGTAAAAGTCTCTCTGCCGGTTTCTTGCCTTGGCCATCGCCATCTGGCACATCCCGAAGTGGCTACCGGGCCGGTAGCTCAATGGTTAGAGCCGGCCGCTCATAACGGTCTGGTTGCAGGTTCGAGTCCTGCCCGGCCCACCACGCACTTTCATCATCCATCCATCGAAAATCGGCGATCAAGCTCGCCGGCGCCAGTCATTATAAGCATAATTACGTAGATAAAAGGGCATACGATTTAAATTCTACGTAGTTATACTTGCTTACACGAATTGTATACTGCACGAAAGCCTCACCTATACTGTAATTGTTAACTTCTAAATGCGATTCTCGGGACATCCACTTGAAGGGACCCGGGATGAGCGCGGATTTATTCGAAGAGCGTCTGTCAAAAATCCGCGACCGATTCACTGTGGCGCTCCCTGGCAAGCTCGATGAGACCGATGCCGCTCTGGCGCGGATGGTGGGCGACGCGCCCACGGCCGTCGAGGCCGTCGCCGAAACCTACCGTCTGATGCACGGCATCGCGGGCACGGGCCCGACGGTCGGCTTTTCCTCAACCGGCACTGCCGCGCGTCAGGCCGAAGCGGTTCTGATCCCGGCCTACCGCGAGCAGCGCGGATTGCGACCCGATGAGCTGACGGACTTCAAGAACGCTCTTCCCGCCATGCGTAGCGCGGCAGCGCTCGAACTTCGCGCCAACAGCTAACGTTCACACCGACTGAGTAGTGCGTGCCATGTTGCGTCCCTTTCATCTCCTCTTGCTGCTGTGCGCTGTCGCGATGATCGCAACTTCGGCCCAATGCAAACCCCAACACGGGTCGTCACGATCTGAAAACCAAGCCGCTGCACCCGTTGCGCGGCTTGCTCCCGCGCTTGGGCGGGAGCCTGCGGCGCATGTCAATCCAAATGAGCTTGTCAGGACGGTGATGCTCGCGGATTTTGGATTTGTCTCTGGATTTCGGCTCGCAAATCTGGGCGAACGCCGCGACGTCTTCGTCGCCATGCCCCAAGGCGCGGACATCACCGCGGGCGAGCTTGTGCTGGCCTTCGATGATGTCACCGCCTATGAGGCGAAGCGCAGCCTCGAAGTTCTGGTCAACGATGGCACGGTCGCCTCGATCCCGCTCGACGGCCACTCGACCGGCCGCGTCGTGCATATCCCGCTCGCCAACGCCAAACCGCAACAAGGCTATTTCAAACTCACCTTCATCTATTCCGGCGCCGCGACGCCCGACCGCTGCATCGATGTGCGGTACGTCGGCGACAGCCTGATGATCCATCCGGAAACAAAGCTCGCCCTCAATGTCGATTTTCCCGCGGCGCCTGATGTCGGCACCACGGCCGCTTTGCTTCCTCGAGACGTCACGCTTGTGTTGCCGCGTCGCAAGCTTGAGCCGTCCGATATCGAGACGGCCTTAACACTCGCGCGTGCGCTGACGGGATCGGGACGGCATGTTCTCTTTCAGGTCGGCTATGAGAAGCCGCATGACGTGGCCCAGGATGAATCGCAGCGCGTCTGGAACCACGGACTGATTTTCCTCGGGCAGATCGACGACGTCTCCGGGCTGCTTGAAGCGCCGCTCGCGATGGTGGCGGGAACAATGCCGTCCTTTGGCACGCTCACCGCCGTGCGCATCGGCGGATTTCCGGCGCTCGTCGTCTCCGACCTCGACTCCGGGCGTGCCGCGCGCCTCTTCGGCAGCCCTGATCTTTCCGCGACGCGCGGCGTGACCGAGGTGAGCGTCGGCAGTTTTGCCGCGCCGAGCGAGCCGACCGACAATGTGAGCTTCGATCAGCTCGGCCTTCGGCCCGCGGCCGTGGAAGTCTTCGGCCGCGCCGATCTTTCGCTTGCCATCGCCGCCAGCACTCTGCCGCCTGACACGCAGGCGACGAGCGTTCTTCTCGAACTCATGGTCGCGCCCAATCCGACCGGCGAAAAGGCCGTCGTCAGCGCTTATGTCAACGATCGCCTGCTTGCGAGCACAGTGGCGGCAACGGATGAGCCGACGCGTCTCAACATCGCGCTGCCCGACGGTCTCATGGGCAAGATCGCCAATGTGCTCGCCGTGGTTCAGCGCCGCAGCGAGCAAGGCGATTGCCGGTTCCAGGTTCAGGGCTATCCGGCGCAAATTCTTCCGTCGAGCCAAGTGTTACTGAAAGCCACCACGGGCGCGGCGCATAATTTTTCGGATCTGACGCCGCGTTGGGCGAACGGCGTCGAAGTGCTGATCGTGCAGCAGGCTCTCGATCATCCCGACACGCTCGTCGCGTTTCTGAATGGCATTTTGAGCGACCTTTCGGGACAGAGCGCACCGATCACGGTGAAATTCATTGCCGATGATACGGCGCCCGCGCCGGCTGGTCCTTTCATCGCGATCAGCCAGCTGCCGCCGCAAGGTCTCATCCCGCAGGTTCTTTTCGATCGCGGCCGCGTCGTCGTGGCCGATCAGGCCGGGCACACACTGCTCAATCTGGGCGGCTTCACCGGCGGCGCGGTCGCGCAGGTTGTCTCCGATAGCGACGAGTCGGGACTCTGGGTCCATCCCCTCGCCAGCGACGGCGCCTTGCCGTCGCCCGATGTGCTCAGCCTCGATCGCGGCAATGTCGCCTTCATCGACCAGACGGGCGTGACGCTCGTGATGTCGACCGAGCATGAGGCGCTGGCACGGATCACCTATCCAGATCAGATCTCCTGGCTCTCGATTGCCGAGCAGTTTCGCGCCTGGATCGTTGGCGGCCTGTGGCTGCTTGCGACGATCGTCTTCCTCATGGTTCTGCAGCGCGCCCTGCGCCGCCGGCCCAGCCCGTCGAGCAAATAGCCCATGCCGCTCTCGCCGCCCGATCGCGCGCTCGGAGACATGCTGGTTGACCGCCAGATCCTGTCGCTCGCGCAGCTCGATGAGGCGGCGGCCATTGCGGAAGCGTGGAATGTGCGCCTCGGCGACGTCATTCTCTCCCGCAATTGGATCGAGCCTGCGGCCTATTATCAAGGCATCGCCTATCACTTCCAATTGCCGCTCGTTGACCTGGTGCATAACGCGCCGGACGCATCCTTGCTCAGCGCCGCCGATGCCGACGTCTATGCCCGGCGGCTGATGATCCCCTGGTCGCGCAACGAAGAGCGCATCGTGATTGCGACCGCCGAACCGGGACCTGAAGCCCTCCTGTTTGCTCGCGGCCAATGGGGTGCCGGAATCGAATTTGTCGTGGCCTCCAAGTTCGACATCATCTGGGCCGTGCAGGCGGCGTTCGACGATGTGCTCTCGCATCATGCCGTCTTCGAGCTTGCCGAATGCGATCCGGAAATGTCGGCGCGGCAGGTGCTCACCCCGATCCAGGTTTTTATCTGCTTTTCCCGATAACCCCGACGATCCGAATGCAACGGGCGTAAAGAACATCTCAGCCTCGTTCGAGCGCGTATTGGCAACAGGGCAGCTCGACGTCGTTGGGCTTCAACGCTACGATCTCCGGCAGCCGGATGGCACATGGGCCGTGCGCTTTTGGCATCCGACCAATTGGGCGGTTGTCGACGACAGAGGATCGCTCATTGCGCTCGTTCATCATGTGATCGAAGCTGCGCCCATGAGACGCTAGCCAGGAGGCTTGCCCGATCAAGGCGTCGTGAGCGCCAGCGCGACCGAAAGCCCTTGCCCCTGGCCCCCTCCGCATCCTATCTAAGATGTATCTCGACCCCTGAGACCATCCAACTCCGGCCTTGAACCGGCAGCTTGGGAGAAGATCATGTTCATCGAAACCGAAATCACGCCCAATCCCGCAACCTTGAAGTTTCTGCCCGGCCGGCCCGTCTTGCCGGAGGGCACGCTCGACATCCGCGATCCGCAGACGGCCGCGAAATCGCCGCTTGCCCAGGCTCTCTTCGGCGTGCCAGGCGTCGCGGGCGTCTTTTTCGGCTCGGATTTCATCTCCGTGACCAAGGCCGATGGCGATTGGCAGGAGATCAAGCCCGCCGTTCTCGGCACGATCATGGAGCATTTCGTCTCTGGCGCGCCCATTCTCGTCGAAGGTGCTGAACCCGATCCGCAGACGGAGAATGAAGAGTTCTTCGCGCCGGAAGATGCCGAGACGGTCGCCACCATCAAGGAGCTGATCGATACGCGCGTGCGCCCCTCCGTGGCGGGCGATGGCGGCGATATCAAATTCCGCGGCTTTCGCGACGGCATTGTCTATCTGGCGATGAAGGGCTCGTGCGCGGGCTGTCCTTCGTCCACCGCGACCTTGAAGCATGGCATCCAGAATTTGCTGCGCCATTATGTGCCGACGGTCCATACGGTCGAACAGATTTGAGGCGATCCCTACCGGCCCGTCGCTTCGATTGCGCGGGCCGGCGAAGCATCTTCATATATAGGCCATTATAGGCCATGAGAATCCTAGCGATCGATACCGCTCTCGCGGCGACCTC
The DNA here is from genome assembly GCA_049522395.1 of Methylovirgula sp. GTDB lineage: Bacteria > Pseudomonadota > Alphaproteobacteria > Rhizobiales > Beijerinckiaceae > Methylovirgula. Next base: position 92,893 of record JBEKNV010000004.1, on the reverse strand, counting down.
GGCTTGCGTCTTTGAAGCCGGCGCCGAGGTGCCGGAGGCGGCGGAATCGATCGCAATGGAGCGCGGCCATGCCGAGGCTCTGCTTCCGCTCGTCGCGCGCGTAATGGCGGAAGCCGAAGGCGGCTTCTCGCGCCTGTCGCGGGTCGCCGTCACCGTCGGGCCCGGCTCGTTTACGGGATTGAGGATCGGTATTGCGGCGGCGCGCGCCATCGGTCTTGCCTGGCAGCTTCCGGTCGTCGGCGTCTCGACATTGGCGGCCTTGGCGGCGCCACTCATTATAGAGAAGCAGCCAGGGCTGGTCGTCGCCGCGATCGATGCGCATCACGGCAATATCTATCTCGCCGCCTTCGGAGCCGACGGCCGCACGCTCGTGCTGCCGCGTCTCGTGGCTCTGCGTGACGCCATGCGCATTTTGGACGCGGGTCCGCTCCGGCTCATCGGCTCCGGCGCGCCGATGCTCGCCATTGAGGCGGCGGCATCCGGCCGCGAAGTCAGATTGATTGACGAAGCGATTGCGCCCGATATCTTCTGGGTCGCCAAGCTCGGCCTCCTCGCGGACCCACAAAATTCGCCGGCACGTCCCCTTTATTTAAAAGCACCCGACGTCAAGCCGCCGGCCCGCCAACCTGTCATTTTCACTCCCTGAGCATGTTCAGCCTTTTCGATCGCAAGCTCGTGCCCGACGTGCGCCGCATCGGCCCGCAATGGGCGCAAGCCTGCGCCAGGATTCACGCGCAATCCTTCGCCCACCCTTGGAGCGTCGACGAGTTCGAGGCTCTTCTCGCCGCTCGCGATGTGATCGCCGAGGGGAGCATGGTTCAGAGCTGGTTCGGCAGGCTTGTGGGAACACGCCGAGGTCTCGCGGGTTTCGTGTTGTCGCGCCGCGTGCTCGACGAAGCGGAGATCCTGACGCTCGCCGTCGCCCCAAAATACCGCCGCCGCGGCGTCGCGAGCGCGCTCCTCTCGACCCATCTTGCCGCCCTTGCCGCCGCCGGCGCCAAAAAGGCCCTGTTTTTGGAGGTCGAGGCCGGTAACGATGCCGCTTTGGCGCTTTATGCGCATTTTGGCTTTTATAGAGTGGGAGACCGTAAAGCTTACTACCGCAAAGGCGACGGGCACGCCGCCGCCGCGATTGTGATGCGCCGGGATTTCCGCTGAGGTCGGGCACCCTCCAAGGGCAGCCATGGAAACGCCCCCGAATCCGCGCTAGACTGGCTTTTGAGAAGAGCGCCGGCCGCGCGCCGGTCCACGAGGATCATGACCGACCTTTTGCAGACGTTTGCAAACACCGCCGAGGTGCAAACCGCTTCTGAGGACAATTCCGCCCCCGGCGGCTCCCGACGCGGAAAACTGTTCATCAAGTCATACGGCTGTCAGATGAATGCCTACGATGCGCGGAGGATGGCCGATCTCCTCGCGCCTGAAGGCTTCGACGAGACGTCCTGCGTCGATGATGCGGACATAGTGATCCTGAACACCTGTCACATTCGCGAACGGGCGGCGGAAAAGATTTTTTCCGAACTCGGCCTATTCCGCGAGACGAAGGACGCGCGCCGCGCCAAGGGTCTTGAGACGACTTTCGTCGTCGCGGGCTGCGTCGCGCAGGCCGAAGGCGGCGAGATTCTGCGCCGGCAGAAGGCGGTCGATCTCGTCATCGGCCCACAGAACTATCATCATCTGCCGGCCCTCTTGCGCAAAGGCGCAGGTGCGATCGGCACCGTCGATACGGACTTTCCGATCGAAGACAAATTCGATCATCTTGCAAGACCACTCCCCCAGGCGACGCGCCAGCGCGGGCCTTCGGCCTTTCTCACCGTGCAGGAAGGCTGCGATAAATTCTGCACCTTCTGCGTCGTGCCTTATACGCGTGGCGCGGAAGTCTCGCGCTCCGTCGCGGCGATTGTCGCGGAAGCGGAAGATCTCGCGGATGCCGACGTCAGAGAGATCACCGTGCTTGGCCAGAATGTGAACGCCTATCATGGCGAAGGGCCGGATGGGCGCGCCTGGTCGTTGGCGAGATTGCTCGAACGTCTGGCCGATGTGCCGGGCATCGCGCGGCTGCGCTACACCACGAGCCACCCGAACGACATGAGCGAGGATTTGATTGCCGCGCATCGCGATCTGCCGCAGCTGATGCCCTCTCTCCATCTGCCCGTGCAATCGGGGTCGGATAGCGTTCTCGCCGCCATGGGGCGAAGACATCGGCGCGGCGATTATCTCGCGCTCATCGACCGCGTCCGCAAGGCGCGCAGTGACATTGCACTCTCTTCCGATTTCATTGTCGGCTTTCCCGGCGAGAGCGACGCGGATTTCCAAGCGACGCTGGACCTAATCCGCGACGTGGAATTTACCGCCTCTTTTTCATTCAAATATTCCCCTCGGCCGGGAACGCCGGCAGCCGATGCCGAGGCCCAAGTGAGCGAGGACGCCAAGCGCGAGCGGCTCGCGCGGCTTCAGGCGCTCGTCGAGACGCAGCGCCAGGCCTTCCATCGCAGCCTTATTGGCCGGACGGTCGATGTTTTGTTTGAAAAAAAAGGCCGCCATGCTGGTCAAATTGCCGGCAAGACTCCCTATCTTCAGCCTGTGCAGATCGACGCGCCGGAGCAGCTCATCGGCAGCGTTATTCCGGTCGAGATCATCGGATTGAGCACGAATTCGTTGTTTGGACGCCGCGTCGATGTCGCGAAAAAGGACAGGGCTTGAGACCGACAGACCATCGTACGCTAACGCCAGTGCTGCCGTCCGACGGCGATCCGCGGCTGCTCGACACGAGCGAGCCCTTCGAGATCACCTTGACGTTCGACGACAACCGTCATGCCTCGCTGCTTTTCGGCCAATATGATCAGAACCTTGCCAAGGTCGAGCGCCGCCTCGGCGTGCTTGCCAATGCGAACGGCAATCATGTCACGCTGAAAGGTCCGCCCGAGGCCTGTGAACAAGCACGCAAAGTGCTCGAAAATCTCTATGAACGGGTGAAACTCGGGCAGACGATTGGCTTGGGCGAAGTTGACGGCGCCATTCAGGAAGGGGCCTTGCAGGGCAGTCTGTTTCCAAATTCGGAGATCGGCCGCGTCGCTTTCGAGCAGATCGGCACGCGCCGCCGTGGCGTCGTGCGTGCCCGCAATGTCGCGCAAGATCTCTATCTCCGCGCGCTGAAGAGACATGAACTCTGCTTCGCCGAAGGCCCCGCCGGCACCGGCAAGACCTGGCTTGCCGTTGGCTATGCGGTCTCGCTCCTCGAACAAGGCATGGTGGAACGTCTCATTCTCTCGCGGCCCGCAGTCGAAGCGGGCGAACGTCTCGGCTTTCTGCCCGGCGACATGCGCGAAAAAGTCGATCCCTACCTGCGGCCGATCTTCGATGCGCTCAATGATTTCATGGATCCGCGCATGGTCGAGCGCGGTATGCAGACCGGCATGATCGAAGTCGCGCCCTTGGCCTTTATGCGCGGGCGGACGTTGACGAAGGCCTGCGTTCTGCTCGACGAGGCGCAGAACACGACCGCGATGCAGATGAAAATGTTTTTGACGCGCTTGGGCGAAGGCTCGCGGATGATCGTCACGGGCGATCCCTCTCAGGTCGATCTGCCGCCGGGACAAATATCCGGCTTGAACGAAGCCATCGGACTTTTGCGTGGCGTCGAAGGCATCGGCCATGTGCGCTTTAGCGAAGGCGATGTCGTGCGCCACGATCTCGTGCAGCGCATCGTCTCGCGCTATGAAGAGCGCGCGCGCGAGACCGCCAGCCTGCCGAACGGCGGTACACGTCGATGAATGATCCTGCCTCTAGTTGCGGCATCGTTGTCGAGATCGCAGTCGAAAGTCCGTTGTGGGAAACTTTCGGTGAAGCGGAGAATTTAGCGCGACAAGCGGTCAGCGCCGTTCTCGCGCATGTCGCGGCCGACATTCGTCCCGGCGCGGAGCTGAGCTTTCTCTTTTGCGACGATGCGACGATTCAAGAGCTGAATCGGCGCTGGCGCGGCCAGGACAAGCCGACGAATGTTCTCTCTTTCCCTTCCGGCGCCGCAGTCGGCGAAGCGCTAAGCCTCGGCGATATCGTCATCGCCTTCGAGACGATGGCGCGGGAAGCGACGCAAGAAGGCAAATCTCTCGCCGCGCATTTTGTTCATCTCACCGTCCACGGACTGCTGCATCTTCTCGGCTACGATCACGAGACGGATGACGAGGCTGAAGCGATGGAAGAGACCGAACGCCAGATCCTTGCCGATCTCGGGATCGACGATCCCTATCGACTTGCCGTCGCCGACACTGCCGGAGCCCCATGAGCGATCGAGCTGCAGACAGCGAAAACGGTCAAGACAAACAGAGGCCGCGGCTGATCGACCGGCTGCGCTCGCTGTTTGGTCTCGGCGGTGCCTCGGTGCGCGACGACATCCAGGAAGCGCTCGAAGATACCGAGGCCGATCCCGATTTTTCGCCGCTCGAACGCGCGATGCTGAAAAATGTGCTGTCGCTGCATGAAGTGCAGGTTGGCGATGTCATGGTGCCGCGCGCCGACATTATCTCCGTCGGCTACAATTCGACACTCGCCGATGTGCTCGCGACATTTCGCTCGGCCGGCCATTCGCGTCTGCCGGTGCAGGCCGACACGCTCGATGATCCGCGCGGCATGGTTCACATTCGTGACTTTCTCGATTTTATCGCTGCCGCGTCGGACAACTTCAAACGCGGCGTCGACGCGCAACCCGATTATCTGCGTCTCGATAAAATGACCCTCGCCCAAGCCGGCATCGTGCGGCCCGTTCTCTTCGTGCCGCCGTCGATGGCAGCGCTCGATCTACTCGTCAAAATGCAGGCGACGCGCACCCATATGGCGCTTGTCATCGACGAATATGGCGGCACGGACGGGCTCGCCTCGATCGAAGATATTGTCGAGATGATCGTCGGCGATATTGAAGATGAACATGACGAAGAAGACAGCCCGAAAATCGAACCCCAAGACGACGGTACCTTCATCGTCGATGCGCGCGCTAGCTTAGAGGACGTATCGCAAGCGATCGATCGCGACCTCACCGGCACCACGGATGCCGAGGACATCGACACGCTTGGCGGCCTCATTACCAGTCTTGCCGGCCATGTTCCCTTGCGCGGCGAGGTGATTTCGGAAGCGGGGCTGCAATTCGACGTGCTCGACGCCGATCCGCGGCGGGCGAAACGCATTCGTATTCGCCTTCTGGCTTCGCCCGAAGGCGAAGAGGGCGGCGCCGAAGAAGCCGAGGCTCAAGAGAGCTCAGAAGATAAGCCAGTCATGTCCTAAGGTGGCGATCGGCCAGCCTGTGACGAAAAACGCATTTGCGAAATCAGCAGGGCTTGGGCAAACCACATTCATGCTTCGCGCGCCCGCCGATTCGCTCTCATCCCGCTATAAAGATATGCGAGGAGAGCAGGCCCTCTTAAACGGGGTAGCTCATCCCAACCTTCCCAGCTGCGGCACGCGCCCTGCGTATGCTCGCCAGCCGGCCGACAGTGAGCCTCGATGTCATCACTCGCGGATTTTGTGATTCTCTCAGGCGGCTGGCGCCGCCTCCTCATTGCCTTCGTCAGCGGCGCGGTCGGAGCGCTGGCGCTCGCGCCTTTCAACTTTATTCCCGCGATGATCGTGCCGATGACCATCGCGGTCTGGCTGATCGATGGCATGGCGGAGTCGAAAGCCGGCGCGATGGGTGGACGCGGCTTTCGCTCGAAGGCGCTGATTAATGCTTTTGCCACAGGCTGGTGGTGGGGCTTCGGCTATTTCGTCGCCGGGCTTTGGTGGCTCGGCGCCGCCTTTCTCGTAAAGCCCGATGATTTTGCCTGGGCGCTGCCGCTCGGCGTCTTTGGCTTGCCGGCGGGAATGGCTTTCTATCCCGCCATCGGCTTTGCGCTCGCGCGGCTCTTTTGGTCGCCGGGGCCGAGCCGCATTCTGACGCTCGCCGCCGCGCTCGGTTTTACCGAATGGCTGCGCGGGCATCTGTTCACGGGCTTTCCCTGGAACGCTTATGGCATGGCGCTCGGCGATCATCTCGTCTTCGCGCAGTTCGCCGCGATTGGCGGGCTCTACGGATTGACGGTTCTCGCCGTCGCCATTTTTGCCGCGCCGGCTTTGTTCGCCGACCGTAGATTCGATCAGGGGCGCTCCTGGCGCGAAAGAATCCCCGGCGGCGTCTTTGTTGCCGTCGCGGCGCTCGTGGGCCTGGGCGTCTTTGGCGCGTTGCGATTGGCGAGCGGCCATGCCGGTTCGATTGCGGCCGACACGGTTCGTATCATGCAGCCCAATCTCGCCCAGGATGATAAGTTCAGCCCCGAAAACAAGGTCGCCATTCTCGACCGCTACCTCAGCCTCTCCGATCGTTCAACGAGTCCCGGCCATACGGGGCTCGCCGATGTCCGCCTTCTTGTCTGGCCAGAATCGGCTTTTCCGTTTTTGCTCGCACAGGAGCCCGATGCGCTCGCTAAGATCGGCAATGCTTTGCCGCAAGACACGGTGCTGGTGACGGGCGCGGCGCGGATCGACGACGTTGCGCGCCGGCGCGGGGATTACGCGAGCTTCTTTAATTCAATGCATGTCGTCACGCGCGGCGGCCTGATCCTCGATACTTATGACAAGGTCCATCTCGTGCCGTTCGGCGAATATCTGCCTTTTGCCGAATTCTTCGACCGGCTGCAAATCCGCCAGTTTGTCGATGTGCCCGGCGGGTTCGAGGCCGGCACAACGCACAGCACGCTGGCGCTTCCGGGTCTGCCCATTGCCTTGCCGCTCATCTGCTATGAGGCGATTTTTCCAGAAGAGGTTGCCGAGGCGGTCAAAGCCGCGGCGACGCGTCCCGGTTTTCTTCTCAATGTGACGAACGACGCGTGGTTTGGCCGTACTGTCGGGCCGCATCAGCATCTGGCCGAGGCGCGCTTGCGGACGATCGAGGAAGGGCTACCGATGGTGCGCGCCGGCAATACCGGAATCTCCGCGATCATTGATCCCTACGGCCGGATCGAGACCGAATTGGGCTTGGGCGAGGAGGGCGTGGTCGATGGATCATTGCCGCGGACCATTCCGCCGCCGCCTTTTACGCGCGCGCCCGTGTTGGCCGGTATTCTCTCCTGGCTTTGCGCGTTTCTGCTCGCCCTTATCATTCGATGGTTTGTTTGACTTATCCGGGCAAGCCGGATTTATATAAGAAAAACTGCACATTCGGTCGATCAGAACGGACCGGGGGGCTGGAAACGCGCACGTTGAGGTTCGATCGGTCTCATTGAAAATCGTGAAAGGGCATCGTGATCGAGGCGGGGCAGCCCGGTTCGTGTCGCATAGTCGTGCCACGCTGTTGCTGTGAACGGCTCCGCCGAGTGGGCAGGCCAAGGGAGAAAAAGTGTCTGTGAAAAAGGTTCCCAATCCGATTGATCGGCATGTGGGCAGCCGCGTCCGGATGCGTCGCATCCTACTCGGAATGAGCCAAGAAAAACTCGGCGAGGCCCTGGGTCTGACGTTCCAACAGGTGCAGAAATACGAAAAAGGCACCAATCGCATTGGCGCGAGCCGGCTTCAGCAAATCTCGAAGACGTTGAATGTGCCGCCTGCCTTCTTCTTTGACGGCGCGCCGGCGCTTGATGACGCCAATGGCGCACATGCTGCGGCCGGCGTCGCCGACGATTCGGCTTCAGGAAGTTTTGTTTTCGATTTCATTGCGACGGCGGAGGGCCTCGCGCTCAATAAGGCCTTTGCGCGCATCCAGGACCCGAAGGTCCGCAAACGCATCATCGAACTCGTCAATTCGCTCGCCAGCGACGACACGGCCAGCGCCGTGCCGGCTAAAAACGGCGGGAATGGAAACCCGTCAGACTGAGGCTTCCGCCCAGCAGAGCGTTCGATAAAACGAACGTATTTGCCCATTCGGCTTGACCAAACGAACGATCTATCCGAAAACTCCCGACTTGAGCTTTGTCCGTCCTGCGGGGTTCCAAGCCGCATGGGCCTGTTTCCTCTTATCGATCACCGTCGGAGCCTATCTAGTGCCGCGCCAAAACTATCTTTTCACGAGCGAATCCGTGTCCGAAGGTCATCCGGACAAAGTCTGCGACCGGGTCTCCGATGAGATCGTCGATCTGTTTTTTCGAGAAGGCGCGAAGGCGGGGCTCGATCCCTATCAAATTCGGGTGGCCGCCGAGACTTTGGCGACGACAAACCGCGTCGTCATTGCCGGCGAAGTGCGCGGCCCCGCGATCTCCGTCGCCACCATTGAAGAGACGGCGCGGCAAGCGATCAAAGATATCGGCTACGAACAGGCGGGCTTCCATTGGCAGAATGCCAATATCGAAGTTCTTCTGCACGCGCAGTCGGCGGATATTGCGCAAGGTGTCGATGCCGCCGGAAATAAGGACGAAGGCGCGGGCGACCAAGGCATCATGTTCGGTTATGCCTGCCGCGAAACGCCTGAACTGATGCCGGCGCCGCTCTTTTACGCGCATAAGATTCTCGAAAACCTGTCGCAGGCGCGCCGCGGCTGCAAGGGCGATGCCGCAAAGCTCGGGCCCGATGCGAAGAGCCAGGTGACGATCAAATATATCGATGGCAAACCCGTCGGCGCGACGCAGATCGTTCTCTCCACGCAACATCTCGACGAGACGCTGAGTTCGGCGGATGTACGCGCGATCGTCGAGCCCTATATCCGCGCGACATTGCCGGAAGGCTGGATCACCAAGGATACGGTCTGGCATGTCAATCCGACGGGGAAATTCGTCATCGGCGGTCCCGATGGCGACTGCGGTCTCACCGGCCGCAAGATCATCGTCGATACTTATGGCGGCGCGGCGCCGCATGGCGGCGGTGCATTCTCCGGCAAGGATCCGACCAAGGTGGATCGTTCCGCTGCTTATGCTGCGCGTTATCTCGCGAAAAATATCGTCGCTGCCGGTCTCGCCGACCGCTGCACGATTCAGTTGGCCTATGCGATCGGCTTTCCGGAACCGCTCGCGATCTACATCGACACGCACGGGACCGGAAAAGTGCCGGAAGAGAAGATCGAAGCTGTGTTGCCGCAAGTGATGCGTCTCACGCCGCGCGGAATCAGAGACCATCTCCAACTCAACCGGCCGATTTATGCGCGCACCTCGGCCTATGGCCATTTCGGCCGCAAGCCTGATACGGAAGGCGGCTTTTCCTGGGAAAAGACCGATCTCATCGACAAGCTGCGCGCGCATTTCAGCTGAAAGCATGGTCCCGAAAAGTTGCAGACTTTTCGGATAGGACCATGCGTTGAATATCTTCGCCTCAAGGCTCATCAACGTCGATGATGCCGCTTGAGAGATTGATCTGCAGCAGATCTCCATTCGTCGGTTCGCGTCGCAGCGGCCGCAGGAAGCGCTGCGTCTCGGCGATTGCGTCTTCGCATTGAAGCCACGCGTTGCGCGCCTCGTCCACACCGATCTGCGCGAAGCGGCAAGTCTCGCCCGGCCGTAGCTGCGCGAGCCGACCGAGATCGGCGCGTGCCACATGGCCGAGTTTGGGATAGCCGCCCGTCGGCTGATGATCCGCCATCAACACCAGCGGTTTGCCGTCGCCCGCGATCTGGATCGCGCCGAGGGCAATGCCGTCCGAGACGATGTTGAAATCATGCGCATGCGCGATTGTCGCCGCGTCGAACCGATAGGCCATGCGGTCCGCCTCATGCGTCAGGCGAAATTCGGCGCTGAAGAAGGTCGCAAGCGCGTCCTCGGTGAAATAATCCTGCTGCGGCCCGAGCACGACGCGAAACGGCGCGGTATCACGCGGAAGCCAGGGTGCTGCGATTTCCGCCTCTCTTTGTGCAGCGAATGAGGAAGCGGCGACGGGCAAAACATCGCCCGCCTGCAACATGCGGCCATCAAGCCCCCCCATATGCGCGCGGGTTTGCGTCGCACGGCTGCCGAGAACGGGCGGTGTTGCAAGGCCGCCGGCGACGGCTAAATACGCAAAAGCACCCCAGGCTCCGGGTCTCGCGCTCAGCGTTTCGCCCGGTTGCAAAGTCAAACGCATCGCGCAAGGCAGAGGCTTGCCGTTCCGCCGCCATTGGAAAGCGCCGCCGCAGAAGGCGAGCGGCAGGGCGCTCCCTTCGCAAGTGAGTTCGACCCCGCCCAAAGCGATTTCGATTCCCGCGTCATCACGCGCATTGTCGAGCGCCAGATTGGCGGTGCGGAATGCGCGCCAATCCATCGGGCCTGCGGGGGTTACACCATAGCGGCGATAGAGAAAGCGCCCGCCGTCTTGGATCGTCGCGCCCGGTCCGGCGCGCAGAATGTGCAGCGCGGACATCAGGCGAGACGCCGCGCGATCGGCACGCCGTCGCGCGCAGCCTGTTCCAATCGCTCGAAATTCGCCGCGTCTATGGCTTCGAAATGGATGCGGTCGCCGACCTCGATGAAGCAGGGCGGCTCGCGCTCGGGATCGAAGGTCGCAACAGGCGTTCGGCCGATATGATACCAGCCGGTTGGCATCGGATCGTTGCCGATCAGCGCTTGTCCGCCGGCAATCAGCAGCGATCCGCGTGGTATGGGCGGACGCGGTTTCGCGCGGCGCGAAATATTGAGCGCCGCGGGCAATCCGCTGAGAAACACATAGCCCGGCGCGAAGCCATACATAATGACTTGATACTCTGCGTCTCGATGCAGCGCGACGATCTCATCTTGCGTCATGGCAAGCGCCTTCGCCACCTCGGCGAGATCTTCCGCGTGCGTTGCGTCATAGCAGACGGGAATGAGCCAATGCTTCCCGCTCTCCGCCGCCAGCGGCTCGGAGGGAAGGCGCGCGAGTTTCTCGATCAAGGCGCTTGTCGAGAGAACACGCGGATCGAAATGAATCATCAAGGAGCGATAGGTGGGCACTGTCTCGATGACGCCCGCGATCGGCGAGGCGGCGAGCGCCGCATCGAGGCCGCGGACGCGCGCGTTGAGCAGCGGATCGATGGTCGTGCCGAATTCGACGGTGAGTGCCGCTTCGCCGGCAGGCAGAAATCGTGGCGCGGTCTCGGTCATCGATCACTCGCGATGAGAGGCGTCAGTTCGCCAGAAAGCCCATATAGACGCCGACGAGCAAAAACACGCCCAAAAGCAGACGATAGATCACGAAGGGCCACGCCGAGAATCGTTCAAGGATGCGCAGCAGGCCCCAGATGGCGACAAAGGACGAGATCGAGGCGATGACAAGGCCGAAAGCCAGCACCGACCAGCCGTGAAAGCCGAGATGCGCCTTGTGCAGCTCCCAGATTTCCTTGAGGCCCGCGGCGGCGATCGCCGGAATGCCGAGGAGAAAGGAGAAGCGCGCCGCCTCCGCGCGTTGGAGATCGAGAAAGAGAGCTGCTGTCAAAGTCGAGCCGGAACGAGAGACGCCGGGAATGAGCGCGCCGATCTGCGCGAAGCCGACGATCAGAGCATCGCTCAGCCCGACATGATCGAGCGTGCGCTTATGCAGAGAATACAATTCGGCGAGCGCCAGAAGGCCGCCCATTACGACGCAGGAAATGCCGATGACGCTCAATGTGCGCAGCGGCGAATTGCAGGCATTGAGAATGGGTGAGAGCAGAACGCCGGCGACGATGATCGGAATGGTCGCGAGCAGGATCCAGATGCTGAAGCGCAAATTCCAATCGTGGAAATCACCGTGCGCAATGGCACCGAGCGAGCCGAACACCAGCGTCTCGACGTCGCGCCAGAAATAAGAGACGACGGCCGCGAGCGCCGCGATCTGCATGGCGGCGGAAAAGGCAGAACCCGGGTCCTGCCAGCCGAGGAGGGCCGGAACGACTCGCATATGGGCGGTCGAGGAGATTGGCAGAAGTTCGGTAATGCCTTGCAAGACGCCGAGCACGCCGACTTTGGCATAGCCGAGCGCGACGAAGCCGGTATCGAGCCCCTGAGTGCACGCAGTCGCCATGGATTCGCCGTCCCCCCGGATGTCGCGGCCCAGAGGCTTGCCCAGGGCAGAGGTTTGTCTCAGACAAAGGGGCGAAGATCAACGGCCGAGCCAGGCGGGCGGCGTAAGGCCGCCTCTCGACAGGCCGGCGGCCTTCCCTTATAAGCGCCGCTTCAACTCACAACAGCGTCCCGAAACGCTCGCCTCAACCGGCCCAGCCGGAATTTTGGCGGAACGGCAGGTCAGTCATGAACATCATCCAAGAACTCGAGGCGGCCCAGGCCGCCAAACTCGCCGCTGAACGTCCGATCCCGGAGTTTCAGCCGGGCGACACCGTCGTCGTCAACGTCAAAGTGAAGGAAGGCGAGCGCAGCCGCGTCCAGGCCTATGAAGGCGTCTGCATCGCGCGCACTGGCGGCGGCTTGAACGAAAGCTTCACGGTCCGCAAGATTTCCTATGGCGAGGGCGTCGAGCGCGTCTTCCCGATCTATTCGCCGATGATAGACTCGATCAAAGTGATCCGCCGCGGCAAGGTCCGCCGCGCCAAGCTCTATTATCTGCGCGACCGCCGCGGCAAGTCGGCGCGTATTGCCGAGAAGATGGAAGCCCCGGCGGCCAAGGCGGCGCGGGTTGAGGCCGAGGCCGAGGAGCGCAAGATCGCGCGCGCGGCGGCCCCGAAAGAGCCGAAGGAAGCCAGAACTCCGAAGGCTGCCAAAACCGCGCCCAAAAAGGCAGCCGCGAAAAAGGCGCCGGCCAAGAAGGCGGGCTGAGGCTTACTTCAGCGGCGCGTTCAAAATCCAGCGATGCCCGAAGGGATCGCGGAAGGTCGCGAGCCTTGTGCCCCAAAAGGAGGTCATCGGCCGCGCCTCGGATTTCGCGCCGAGCGTAAGCGCGCGCTCATAGGTCTCGTCGACTTTCTCCGGCCCGGCGAATTCGAGGCTGACGGACATGAACACCGGCTCGCCCGGGATCGGTATGCGCGTGTTGCCGAATTCCGGAAAGGCGTCGGCAAGCATGATCGAGCCGCCGTTAACCAGAAGCTCGCAGTGCATGATGCGCATGCCGTCGAGCGCCGGCATCAGCGCCTTCTGCTCCGCGCCGAAGACCGCCGTATAAAAAGCGATGGCGGCAAGCGCCGGGGAAACGGTCAGATAGGGCGCAACGGACGGACGCGGGGCTGCTTCTTGGCTCATCAAGGGGGCTCATTGGCTTTCCGGGGGACTTTTCCCTTAGCCTTGTTGCGATTAAGTACCTAGAACAAGTTTCACCTCGGGCGCCGACCAAAGCGTCGCAGCCGCTCGCCACCGATGATGAAGACAGCCATGGCCCAGCCGCAAACGCTCTACGATAAAATCTTCGAAGATCATGTGATCGATCGTCAGGAAGACGGCACCTGTCTTCTCTATATCGATCGTCACCTCGTTCACGAAGTGACGAGTCCGCAGGCGTTTGAAGGGCTGCGGCTTTCGGGCCGCAAAGTGCGCACGCCGCAGAAGACGCTCGCCGTCGTCGATCACAATGTGCCGACGACCGACCGTTCGCATGGCATCGACGATCCGGAGAGCCGCGTGCAGGTCGAACAATTAGCGACCAATGCGCGTGATTTCGGCATCGACTATTTCGATGCGATGGATGTGCGCCAGGGCATCGTTCATATCATCGGTCCGGAACAGGGTTTCACCCTGCCGGGAACGACGATCGTCTGCGGCGACAGCCATACATCGACGCACGGCGCCTTTGGCGCGCTGGCGCATGGCATCGGCACTTCGGAAGTGGAGCATGTGCTCGCGACCCAGACGCTGATCCAAGAAAAAGCCAAGAACATGCGGATCAATGTCGAGGGCAAGCTCAAGGATGGCGTGACGGCGAAGGACATCGTGCTCGCCATCATCGGCGAGATCGGCACCGCCGGCGGCACCGGCTATGTCATCGAATTCGCCGGCGAAGCCATGCGCGCACTTTCGATGGAAGGACGGATGACCGTCTGCAACATGACGATCGAAGGCGGCGCGCGCGCCGGCATGATCGCGCCCGACGAAAAGACCTTCGCCTATCTCATGGGCCGGCCGCGCACGCCGAAGGGCGCCGCGTGGGAACAGGCGCGGCGCTATTGGGATACGCTGCGTTCCGACGAGGGCGCGCATTTCGACAAGGAAATCCGCATCGAGGCCGGCAATCTGCCGCCGCTCGTCACCTGGGGCACGAGTCCCGAAGATGTGATCGCGATCACGGGGCGCGTGCCGCATCCCGAAGAGGTGAAGAGCGAGGCCAAGCGCGCCGCGGTGCGCCGCTCGCTCGACTATATGGGCCTCGCAGGCGGCGAGAAGATCACCGATGTCGAGATCGACCGCGTCTTCATCGGCTCCTGCACCAATGGCCGCATCGAAGATTTGCGCGCGGCCGCCGCCGTCGTCAAAGGCAAGACGGTGTCAAGCCGCGTCAATGCGATGGTGGTTCCGGGCTCCGGCCTGGTGAAGGAACAGGCCGAGGCGGAAGGTCTCGATCTGATCTTCAAGGCGGCCGGTTTCGAGTGGCGCGAACCCGGGTGTTCCATGTGCCTTGCGATGAATCCGGATCGGCTGGAGCCCGGCGAACGCTGCGCCTCGACGTCGAACCGCAATTTCGAAGGCCGGCAGGGTTTCAAGGGCCGCACCCATCTCGTGTCGCCGACCATGGCGGCGGCGGCGGCGATCGCCGGCCATTTCGTCGATATTCGCGAATGGCGCTAGGGCATGTCGCGGACAAGTTGTTCGACTTTTCCGACAACCGACATGCCCCGGAAAAGACGTGGGCTTGCGGGCTCGGCAGCGATCTTATAGGGGGATGGTCCTGCCAAGCGGCGAGGGCCGTACATCAGCGGGCGTGGCGGAACTGGTAGACGCGCCAGACTCAAAATCTGGTTCTGGTAACAGAGTGTCGGTTCGATTCCGACCGCCCGCACCAATCGGCTTTGCCTTCATCATGCCATGAGCGGACGCTAATCCGCCGCCAAATATTTCGGAGGAGATCATCGGTATGCGTGCGTTCACTTTGGCTCATTTTGCCCGCAGCAAGCGCTTCGGCGTTGCCTTTGCGTCCGTCTTCACCTGCGTTGCCGCGTTGAGCGGCAGCGCCCATGCCGAGGATGCAGCGGCCTGCAAGGCGCTTGCGGATGCGATGATCGCCAATCTCAAGACGCCCTATCACAGCTACGCGACGATCACTTTCGTCTATGCGGCGACTGTCGATGAGGCGCGGCGCAAGATGAAACTGCCAAATGAGCAGGCAAGCGAAACGATCTTCACCGGTCAAGCAGCGTTCTTCCGCCTGCTGCCGCGCAAATGGCAGCCCCTGCCCGGCTCGCTCGCCCAATTCCAAGACAGCGTGCGCGACAGTGTCGCCGACCTCAAGAATTGCGCGCATCTTTCCGACGACACTGTGAACGGCGAAAAGGCCTCAGTCTATGTGGGCACCTCCACACCGCAGAATCACGTTGTCCAAACGAAAGTCTGGGTCTCGGCGAAAGGCGTTCCGGCCAGGACGGAAACGGATATTGAGATCGGCCATACGCCAGGCGGTGACATGATCCACCAGCATATTTCGACGCGCTATGAATATGGCGCGATTCAAGCACCGTCTTTGAATTAGTCGGAACGATCAGCTTACCATCGGCCAAAGAATTCTTAATCCGGCGACCATCGCCAGAAAAGCCAGAATCCATAAGAGGAGGGCGCCCGCGCCGCCTCTGAATCTGATCGTAAGGGCTTCGATGTCCATCGCGTTACCGTCGCGACGAAAAAAGACGACGAGCAGCAGCGCGGCGATTGCAGCGCCGACGACGCAGAGAATCGCCGTCACATGATGCGCGGCATCGTCGCGCAAAGAATCTTGATTATGAACGATGACGTAGATTAGGGACGCGGTGAGCGCCGCCGCGATCATAACGACGAGGCTGACGAGCGTCCATTTCAAGACTTGGGCCTGCAGCGGATCGAAAAAACCTTTCGGGCTTTTCATCACCGCTTTCCCTTCTCCATCATTTCGACGAAGCGCTTGAAGAGATAATGGCTGTCGCGCGGGCCGGGCGACGCCTCGGGATGATGCTGCACGGAAAAGGCCGGCCGATCCTTCAGCGCGATGCCGCAGTTCGATCCATCGAAGAGCGAGCGATGCGTCTCTTCGGCGAAGGCGGGCAGCGTGTCGCGATCGACCGCGAAGCCGTGGTTCATCGAGACGATCTCGACCTTGTCGGTTGTGTAATCCATCACCGGATGATTAGCGCCATGGTGGCCTTGACGCATCTTCATCGTCTTGGCGCCAATGGCGATCGCCAGCATCTGATGACCAAGACAAATGCCGAATGTCGGGATTTTGCGGTCGATCAGATCCTTGATCACCGGCACGGCATATTCGCCGGTCGCCGCGGGATCGCCCGGACCGTTTGAAAGAAACACGCCGTCGGGTGCAAGCGCGAGAATGTCCGCGGCGGACGTTGTCGCCGGCACGACGGTGACGGCGCATCCCGCTTGCGCAAGCAGCCGCAGAATGTTGCGCTTCACGCCATAGTCGACGGCGACGACGTGATATTTGGGATTGGTCTGCCGCCCATAGCCGTGCTCCGGGTCCCAGGCCGTCTCATCCCAGGTGAAGCGCTGCGCGCAAGTCACCATCGGCACGAGGTCCATGCCTTCGAGTCCCGGCCATTGCGCGGCTTTTGCTTTTAACGCTGGAACGTCGAATGTGCCATCGGGCGAATGGGCGATGACGGCATTGGGCATGCCCTTCTCGCGAATGCGGATCGTCAGCGCGCGCGTATCGATGCCGCAAAGGCCGATGATGCCGCGGCTTTTCAGCCACTGGTCGAGATGGCGCGTCGCGCGATGGTTCGAAGGATCGGTGATCGGTGCATGAACGACGGTGCCGCGCACGCCCGAAGAGGCGGAGAGATTGATGGTCTCGATATCCTCTTCATTCGTGCCGACATTGCCGATGTGCGGAAAGGTGAAGGTGACGATCTGGCCGGCATAAGAAGGATCGGTGAGGATTTCCTCATAGCCTGTCATCGCCGTGTTGAAGCAGACTTCGCCGACGGCTTCGCCCACGGCGCCGAGGCCAAAGCCTTCGATCACTGTGCCGTCGGCCAAGACGAGCAGCGCCGTGGTTACGGGTTTCGTCCAGCCGTGCTCGCCGTCTTGCGCTTGATCCTCTGTCATTCGCGCTTTACACCTGCCTCGCTGATTTGGCCCGCGCCGCGTCATTGCCGCAAGGCACATGGGGCGCGCGTTTCGGAAATGGTCGTCGCAGAGCCGCGACGCAAGGACGAATGCCGCTCTGGCCGGGGCTGTCCACCGCGACAGCTCTAGGCAGATGCGGCAGCAGGGTCAATCCCGCGAGAGTCCTGCCCTCGCCCGCCGACCTCTGGAAACGCCCAAGGAGACGCTTATGCGCGAAGAGTTCAACACCCAGCTCAAAACGGCGATGAAAGCTGGCGACAAGCGCCGCGTCGATACGCTCCGCATGGTCAACGCCGCGCTCAAAGACAAAGACATCGAGGCGCGCGGCCTGGGCAAAACCGTCTCCGACGACGACATCCTCGCCTTGCTGCAGAAACTCATCAAAAGCCGGCAGGAATCGGCTGAGATCTATGAAAAGGCCGGCCGCACCGATCTCTCGACGCAGGAACGAGAGGAAATTGCGATCATCCAAAGCTTTCTGCCCAAGGCGCTGAGCCAGGCGGAGGCCGAAGCCGCCATCGCGGCGGCCATCGCCGAGACGGGCGCCTCGTCCATCAAGGACATGGGGAAGGTGATCGGGGCGCTCAAGGGCAAATATGCCGGCCGGATGGACTTTGGCGCCGCCAGCGCCGCGGTAAAGGCGAAGCTGTCGGGCTGATTATCCTTCCCCGGAACGGGGAAGGTGTCATGCGCAGCATGACGGATGGGGTCCCCACCCGGCTTGCTTCGCAAGCCACCCTCCCCTGAAAGGGGAGGGATACGCCTTCAAAGCCCGATCGCCCCCAGATCGACGATCTCCGCCCGGCCGAAAGGCGCGATCCCTCGGACCCTGCCCTTGATTCGCGGCGCTTTCGAATCGCCTTCGATTTCAAAGAGATGATAGCCCGCTCGGTGGCCCGGCGTGCCGCGCAGCGCCGAGGCAGAGCCGACGCCCACGACCGGTACGAGCCGCTCGGGCCCTTCCATGTGATTCACCATCAGCCGATGGTTATGGCCATGCAGGATCAGCTCGGCGCCGATCCGGCGGATCACGGCCTCGAAGGCGTCGGCATCGCTCAGGGCCCGGCCGAAACTCGCCCCGTCCCGCTGCGGGGGATGATGGATCAGCACGACGCGGACATGGCCGGCGCGGGCCGCCTCGGCGAGGAGTTTTGCCGCCGCGTCGCATTGCTTCTGGCCGAGCCGCCCCGAGGCAATGAACGGCGCCGTCGGCACGCCGGACGAAAGGCCGATCAAGGCCACATTGCCACGCAGCCGCAGATAAGGATAGGCGCTCTCGCCCGCATCGCTTTTCGTCCAGGGCGCGAAGGTG
The DNA here is from genome assembly GCA_049522395.1 of Methylovirgula sp. Classification (GTDB taxonomy): domain Bacteria; phylum Pseudomonadota; class Alphaproteobacteria; order Rhizobiales; family Beijerinckiaceae; genus Methylovirgula. The sequence goes on along the minus strand of JBEKNV010000004.1, from coordinate 74,491 downwards.
GCGGCGAGATCGCCCATGGTGCCGCGGACATAGGCGTCGTGATTGCCGGGGACGAAACTCACATCCTGCGGATCGCCCAGCGTCTCGAGCCATTGCCGCGCAAGCGGATATTCGGCTTTGAGCCCGATGTTGAGAATATCGCCGGTCATGGCGATATGGTCAGGCTTCTGCGCTTTCATGTCGGCAACAAGAGTGGCGAGCAAATCCATATCGTGGATATGCGCGCGCCCGCGCGTCCAGTTGAGATAGCCGGTGAGCCTTTTGCCCATGAGTTCGCGCCGGCGCGGCCGCGGCAAAGGGCCGATATGGGCATCCGATAGATGGGCGAGAAGAAAGCTCAACGGAGGCTCATAGGCTTAATGCCGAGATCAAGCGGCGCCGATCAGAATGCCGACGGCCAGCACAATGACGCCGCCGATCACGATCTGAAAGATCGCCTGCAAGAGCGGCGTATCCATATAATGCGCTCTGATCCAGGCGATGGCCCAGAGTTCGATGAAGACGACGACGCCTGACAAGCCCGTGGCGATAAGAAAGGCGTGGGCGAGCGTGTTCGGTACGAGATAAGGCAAAGTATGCCCCATGCCGCCGAGCGACGTCATGGCGCCGCAGATCACGCCGCGCAGCAAAGGCGAGCCGCGGCCGCTGATCGTGCCATCGTCGGAAAGCGCCTCGGCAAATCCCATGCTGATGCCGGCGCCGATCGAGGCGGCGAGACCGACGAGAAACGTCGCCCAAGTGTTATGCGTCGCAAAGGCCGCGGCGAACAAAGGCGCGAGCGTCGAGACCGAGCCGTCCATCAGACCGGCGAGGCCCGGCTGCACATATTGCAGCACGATCATCCGGCGGCTGACTTCACTTTCGCGCGCCTGTTCGGATTCCGGCAGTTTATCCGCCTCGATCTCGCTCGCCAGCGCCTCATGGCCTTGTTCGACCGCGGCGAGATCGTTGAGCAGCTTGCGGATCTCGGGATCTTTCGTCCGCTCCGCCGCCTTGTGATAGAAGCCATAGGCTTCCGCCTCCCGCACCTCGACTTCCTTGCGGATCGCTTCGATCGGCAGATTGCGGATCAGCCAGATGGGACGGCGTTTGATGAAGCCGCTCACATCGGTGCGGCGGATCGGCAGGACATTGGGCCCGAACTTGCTCTGATAGAGATGCAAAAGCGCGTCGTGGTGCGTGCCTTCGACCTTCGCCATGCTCTCGAACAGCTCGGCCGTTGCCGGATAGTTTTCGCGCAGATCGTCGGCAAAGGTGAGATAGACGCGGCGGTCGTCATCCTCGGAATCGATGGCGACGGCGAGAACCTCCTGCTCGTTGAGGTCGGAAAAACGCTTCAAGACAATTCCCCGCTGCGGCCGGTTTTTTCGATTTGGCCCTTTGCTGTAGCCAAAGCGGGGAGGCCGTTCCAGTGTTTTTGAATCCGTATAAATAAGGCAAGCCGGCTGCGCCCGGCTCAGGAGAGGCTATGGCTGCGCATTGGCTCAGGAGAGCTTTCCAGCAGGCAAAATCGCTGGGGAATCCGACTCGGCTCGGGGTGCGCGGCCTCGTTGTCGACCGCCGCCCAGGCGGCGATCACGTGCTTCTCGTGCGTCACACTTACGTCGCAGGCTGGTATCTGCCGGGCGGCGGGGTCGATCCGGGCGAAACCGCTGCCGGGGCACTCGCCCGCGAGCTTCTAGAGGAAGCCGGCGTTGAAGTGCGCGCTCCACCGCGGTTCCACGGCATTTATCTCAATCCGATCGAGTCGAAGCGCGACCATGTCGTTTGCTACGTCGTCGAAGAGTTTCACTGCCGGCCGGCGCATCCGCCGGACCTTGAGATTGCCGAGGCGCGCTTTTTCCCCATCGATGCGTTGCCGGCCGACGCGACGCGCGCGACACGGGCAAGAATCGACGAGGTTTTGCGCGGCGCGCCAGTCTCGGAGCTGTGGTAACCCCCCGGCGCCTGTTGCACAGCGATCCTTGAGAATGTTAGGCAGCGCTCGTCATGGCTGATCTTTCCCTCGTTCTCGTGCCGCAGGTGCCGGCGGATTTTGCCGCGATCGAAAAGCTTGACGAGCGGGCTTTCGGTCCGGGCCGCTTCGCGCGCTCGGCCTATCGGTTGCGCGAAGGCATCGCGCCGGATTATGAGCTCTCTTATGTCGCCCGCGTCGGCACGCTGCTCGTCGGCGCCAACCGGATGACGCCGATCTTTTGCGGGGACAAGCCGGCGCTGTTGCTCGGCCCACTCAGCGTCGAGCCGGCGTTTCGCTCCGGCGGCATCGGTGAGGCCCTCGTGATGAAATCGCTCGACGCCGCGCGTGAGGCCGGACACAGGCTCGTGCTGCTCGTCGGCGACATGGCCTATTATGCCCGGATGGGCTTCAAGCCTGTGCCGCCCGGCCGACTGAGCTTCATCGGTCCGGTCGATCCGGAGCGCCTGCTTTATTGCGAATTGGTCGAAGGCGCCTTCGAGTGCGTGAGCGGCCGGGTGATGCCGGCGGCTTGAGCCGCGCTCAGATTTTACGGCCCATGGCGAGAAACTTGTCGGCGCGTGCTTCGCGCAAACCTTCAGGCGACAGATTGCCGAGACCTTGAAGCGCGTTCGCGATGGCTTCGCCGACGGACTTCACGGCCGCCATCGGTTCGCGATGCGCGCCGCCCAAAGGCTCTTCGATGATCGTGTCGATGATTCCAAAGCGTAAGAGATCCTGCGCGGTGATCTTCATATTGGTTGCAGCTTCTTGCGCCTTCGACGTATCGCGCCAGAGGATGGAGGCGGAAGCTTCGGGCGAGGCGACCGTGTAGATCGCATGTTCCAGCATGAGCACGCGATTGCAGCTCGCAATCGCAATGGCGCCGCCGGAGCCACCTTCGCCCAGAATGACCGCCACATTGGCAACGCCGAGCGAGAGCGCCTTGTCAGTCGAACGCGCAATCGCCTCGGCCTGGCCGCGCTCTTCTGCATCGACGCCGGGAAAGGCGCCGGCCGTATCGACAAGCGAAATGACGGGCAGGGCGAAGCGGTCGGCGAGATCCATCAGCCGCACCGCCTTGCGATAGCCCTCCGGCCGCGCCATGCCGAAATTATGCTTGAGACGCGATTCCGTATCCGAGCCCTTTTCCTGGCCGATGACGCAGATGGGCGAACCGCGAAAGCGCGCGAAGCCGCCGACGATCGCCGCATCCTCGCCGAAGAGGCGGTCGCCTGAGAGAGGCGTGAAATCGGTGAAAAGATTGGTGATGTAGTCGCCGAAATGCGGGCGTTGTGGATGCCGCGCGACAAGCGTCTTCTGCCAAGGAGTGAGATTGGCATAAAGCTCGCCCAGGGTTTTGGCGGCGCGGATTTCGAGCTTCGTCAGTTCCTCGCCAAGGGCTTCAGAACTTTCGCCATTGGCGAAGGACCGGAGGTCTTCGATTCGGGATTCGATCTCGGCGACCGGCTTTTCGAAGTCTAAATAGCTGCGCATGAAGGCTGGGGCTCGGGCGGGTTGGCGGCGACCCTCTCTATTTTGGCTGGGCAAGTCAAGAATTGGGCAGAGGTCATGGTCAACGAGCGCCCGCAGGCTTGGCCGCAAAAGAAAAGACTGGAAAAAAGAGGCGCTTGGGGCCCGGGCACCTACTCACAGCCTCGTGACAAACCGCCGCGTTCTGGTGAGAAACAATTGCCTGTGTGACTTCGTAAGGGAAAGTGAACGGGGATTCGGAGAGTACAATGCAGGCGTCGATTTGGCCCTGGAATGATCGCACGGGGCGGTTTTCGCTGCTGCGCTTCAGCGTTTTCGTGGCTCTCGTTGCGCCCCTCCTGTGGATCGTCCTCCAGGCCTTCGCGCATGGGTTGGGGCCGCGCCCTACTACCGAGTCGATTCACCAAACGGGCCTCTGGGCCATCCGTTTTCTGGCGGTGACCCTCGCCATCACCCCATTGCGCAATGCGACACGGTTTGCGCGGCTCGCGGCGATCCGGCGGATGGTCGGCCTCGCCGTGCTCTTTTATGCGCTGCTGCATCTTAGCCTCTACGGGTTCGACCAGCACGGCAATCTGCCGCATATCGCCTCCGAGATTCTACGGCGCATCTATCTGACGATCGGCTTTGTCGCGCTCTGCGGATTGCTGGCGCTCGGCATTACATCCACGGATGGCATGATTCGCCGGCTCGGCGCGCAGCGCTGGGGTCAGTTGCATAAAATCGTCTATGGGATCGCGATTCTCGGCACGGCGCATTTCTTCATGCAGTCGAAGCTCGACGTGACCCAGCCGATCATCATGGCCGGCATTTTCGCGCTGCTTTTTCTTGAGCGTATTGCACGCCGCCTCTTCGGCGATCTCAATGTCTTCGCGCTCGCTGCCATCAGCGGTGTTGCGGCCGCTGCGACCGCTTTTGGCGAAGCCGGCTGGTACAGTTTCAAGACGGGCGCACCGTTGCTCATGATCGTCGCGGCCAATCTCGACTTCTCTTTTGCAGTGCGGCCTGCCTGGTATGTCCTTGGCGCCGGCGCGGTGCTCGTCGTCGGCCGGCTGCTGCGGCCGCTCTTTGCACCGAAGCAAAAGCAGTCGGCGGCGCGTCTGCGGGCCGCCGCGGCGGAATGAGGGATTGCCGTCATGCGCGGACTTGATCCGCGCATCCAAAAGAGTTGTTTCGAGATTCTGGGTATACCGGAAACGCCGGTGCATGGATGGCCGGGTCAAGCCCGGCCATGACGCCCCAAATGGCATTCAATCGAACAGACTTGAGACGCTCTCTTCCTTCGCCGTCCGCGCAATCGCTTCGCCGATCAAAGGCGCGATCGGAACGACACGGATGTTGCTCGACGTGCGCACGGCTTCGGTCGGCTCTATCGTGTCCGTCAGCACGAGTTCCTTGAGATGCGAGGCGGCGATGCGCGCCACCGCGCCGCCCGAGAGAACGCCATGGGTAATATAGGCGCGGACATCCTTGGCACCTTCCCGCATCAGCGCATCGGCGGCATTGCACAGCGTGCCGCCGGAATCGACGATATCGTCAACCAGCACGCAGGTCTTGCCGGCGACATCGCCGATCACATTCATGACTTCGGATTCGCCCGCCCGCTCGCGCCGCTTGTCGATGATGGCGAGCGGCGCCTCGATCCTTTTGGCAAAGGCACGCGCGCGGACGACGCCGCCGACGTCGGGCGAAACGACCATGAGATTATCGAGCGACATGCGCGCCTTGATGTCGGCGACCATCACCGGCGCGGCGAAAAGATTGTCGGTCGGAATATCGAAGAAGCCCTGAATCTGGCCCGCGTGAAGATCGACGGTGAGAACCCTGTCGGCGCCTGCATGCGTGATCAGATTGGCGACAAGCTTCGCCGAGATCGGCGTGCGCGGGCCGGGCTTACGATCCTGCCGCGCATAACCGAAATAGGGGAGGACCGCGGTGATGCGGCGGGCCGAAGCCCGCCGCAGCGCGTCGGTCATGATCAAGAGTTCCATCAGGTGATCGTTGGCCGGGTAGGACGTCGATTGAACGACGAACGTGTCCTGACCGCGGACATTCTCCTGAATTTCGACGAAGACCTCCATATCGGCAAAGCGCCGCACCTGACACTTCGTCAAGGGCACGCCGATATAGGCGGCGATTGCCTCGGTCAGGGGCCGGTTGGAATTGCCGGAAAGAATCTTCATCGCGGTGGTGCCGTTCAGACTTATGTGCCAGCCATTATTGGACGCGTGTCCAAAGCTCCTGACCGCAGACGCCGCCGCCGGGCGCGCAGCCCTTGATGTTGAGGCTGTTTTCGTCCGTCATCCAGACGGTTGCCGTGTAGATCAGCCCGTCTTCGGCATTGTAGGTCGTGCCCGCCCAGTAATTTTTTCCGGTGGGCTTCAAATTGATCAGAACTTCCATGCCGAGCACGGAGCGGTTGCGTTTAGCGGGATCGGGATTTTTGTCGTCCTTGCCCGGGTCTCCCTTGGTTGTCGCGATGAAGCCGCACAAATCCGAGCCGCAATGTTTCACACGAACCGTGGCTGTACCGTCTCCAACGCGCCACTCGCCGAGTGGGTCGGCAAGCGCCGCGGTCGAAAGACCGAGCAGTGCGAGGACGCCGGCAGCGGCGGCGATCGGCGAAAATTTCATCTTTTGTCTCCGTTTAGGCCGAGGGGAAGTGTTGAAGGGAAGCGTTGAGAAGTCAGAGTGTCTGCACTGCCGTGAAACTGCGGCGGAATCTGGGGGCGATTAATGCAGCCTGGCAAGCGAAATTGCTAGTGGGGGAGGGCATTCCCCGGATTTCCGGGCGGTCCGACCGCTGGACTTGCGGCGACGATCGTCGGATCGGGCTGTTGGCCCTGCGCCAAGCCGGTGGCGGGTTGGGTCTGAGAAGCCGCAATTGCTTGCGGCGTATTGGTCAGGACGGCGGCAAGCCCCGCGGCGCTTTTTGCTGCTACGGCCGAAAGCGCGCTGTCGTCGACGACAGACCAGGGATCGGGCGCTGTCGTGTTCAACACGATTTCATCTTCCAGGCGCTCAGTGCGGTGTTTCTTGGCGTCGAAGACGTCGAGGACATAGGTGACCGCAGTGCCGTTGCCCTCTTGCGTCGCGTTGAGATAGCCGCGCACAAGATAATCTGCCGCGTCGGGCGTCGCCATCACGATGTCCTGAGCGCGGGCTGCATTGTCGAATGCGGCTGTGAAACGCTGCTTTACGCCATCGGGGCCGCCGATGAAACTTGCGACCGCAACCGTCGCACCGCCCGGATTGACGCCCGGTCGGCGCGCAATGGCGTTGGGATCGGGCACCGCCGATTGTGGCGCTTGCGCGCCCGTGATGCTGTCGATGCATCCGGCGAGCAAACAAAAAGACGCGAGTGCCAATCCGCAGAACCCCAATCGATGAAAAAGGCGCAGGCAGGAATGAAAATCCAAGCTCTGCTGCCCATGTCGCGCATGCAGCGGCCTATCTCCGGTGTTCTCAAAGGAACGACGATGCATGTCCCCTCGATGCTTCCTTGGACCTTCCTGGGCAAATGCGCCGGCCAAAGTTTCGCTCTCGTTCAGCGGCTCCATGTGAGGCAAGAGCTAAACCGAATCCGCCGCGAGGTCCAGAGAGGGCGGCCCCGGCTAATTCGGTGGGATTTTTTCATGAATCCGGCTTTCGCACTTTCGCCGCATAAAAGGCGCGCCTAAATCTTGCCTATGAGCCCGTCTCGTCCGCCCATTTACACCAATCAGAAAGAGGTCGCTGCTGAGGCGGCGAACGATGATGCGCGCGCGCCGAACGACGCCACAATCGAGGCGATGAGCCTCGACGATTTGGAGGGTGCGCCTGCCTCGCTTGCGCGCGGTGTCGCTGCGATAAAGGCCTATTGCCAACATGCGCCGGTCGGCCCCGGCGTCTATCGCATGATCGGCGCCGACGGCGAAGTTCTCTATGTCGGCAAAGCGAAGAGCGTGAAGAAGCGCGTCGCAAGCTATCTGCGCCCAGCGGGCCACACCAATCGCATCGCGCGCATGATCGCGCTGACGGTCTCGATGGTCTTCGTCTCGACCGCGACGGAGACCGAGGCGCTTCTGCTTGAGACGAATTACATCAAGCAGATGAAGCCGCGCTTCAATGTGCTGATGCGCGACGACAAGTCGTTTCCGTTCATTTTTATTACAGGCGATCATTGGGCGCCGCAGATCTCGAAACATCGCGGTGCGCGAACGCGCAAGGGCGATTATTTTGGGCCATTCGCAAGCGTCTGGGCGGTCAATCGCACCCTGAATGCGCTGGAGCGCGCCTTTCTTCTGCGCTCCTGTTCCGACAGCTATTTCGAGAACCGCACGCGGCCGTGTCTGCTCTATCAGATCAAGCGCTGTTCCGCGCCCTGCACGGGCGAGATCAGCGCCGAAGATTATGCCGAACTGGTGCAGGAGGGGCGCGATTTTCTCTCTGGCAAAAGCCACGCTGTGCGCGATCTTTTGGCCAAGGAAATGACGGAAGCCTCAGAGGCGCTCGAATTCGAGCGCGCCGCGCGGCTGCGCGATCGCATCTCTGCGCTCTCTACCATTCAATCGACGCAAGGCATCAATCCGAAGACGGTGGAAGAGGCCGATGTCTTCGCGATTGCCGAAGAGGCGGGACAATTCTGCGTCGAGGTCTTTTTCTTCCGCACTTATCAGAATTGGGGCAACCGCGCCTATTTCCCGCGTGCCGACAAGAGCCTTTCGCAGGCGGAAGTGCTCGATGCCTTTCTCGCGCAGTTCTATGCGGACATGCCGTCGGCGCGGCTCGTTCTTCTTTCGCATGACATCGAGGATCGCGAGATTTTGGAGCGCGCGCTCAGCGAACGGATGAGACATAGAATCGAAATCGCCGTGCCGCAGCGGGGCGAGAAGAAGGATCTGGTCGATCATGCCGCGCAGAATGCGCGCGAGACGATTGCGCGAAAACTCTCGGAAGGCGCGACGCAAGAGCGGCTCTTGGCGGCGCTCGCGAAAGCCTTCGGCATCGAAAAGCCGCTGCGGCGTATCGAAGTCTATGACAATTCGCACATTATGGGCACGAACGCGGTCGGCGCGATGATCGTCGCCGGACCCGCCGGCTTCATGAAGCCGCATTACCGCACGTTCAACATCAAAAGCGAAGATCTCTCGCCGGGTGATGATTTCGGCATGATGCGCGAAGTGCTGCGCCGCCGCTTTTCCAGATTGCTGAAGGAAGAGCGCCAGGGCGAGACCGACAAGGTCGACGAGACGGTTTTTCCGCAGCGGCCCGATCTCATCCTCATCGATGGGGGCGCCGGGCAGTTCGAAGCGGCGAAAGCTATTCTCGACGAATTAGGGGTCACCGATGTTGCGATTGCCGCCATCGCCAAAGGGCCAGACCGCAACGCTGGGCGCGAGACGTTTCATGTGGTCGGCCGGGAGCCCTTTACCTTGCCGCCGCGCGATCCGGCGCTTTATTTTGTCGAGCGCCTGCGCGACGAAGCGCATCGTTTCGCGATCGGCACGCATCGCGCCAGGCGGAAACGAGAATTCACCAAAAGCCCGCTCGACGAGATCAACGGGGTCGGCCCCGCGCGCAAACGCGCCCTTCTCCATGCCTTTGGGTCAGCCAAGGCGATTTCGCGGGCGGCGCTCGGCGATCTTGAGAAAGTGCCAGGCATCAATGCGGCCACCGCCAAGCTGGTCTATGATTTTTTTCATGGGCAGGGCGGTTCCTGACCGCTAAAGCGCGGGTTCGTGTAACCAAAATCGACGGCCCTCCCTTGACCTTTCGCCCTCGGAAATGTTCCTTCAGCCATGGCTTTTCTGATCTCGCGCGATCTCGATCATCGCTTCAATTTGCCGAACCTTTTGACCTACGGCCGCGTGCTCGCGGTGCCGGTCGTCGTCGGCTGTCTTTTCTGGCCAGATCAATTCGCCATGCGCTGGGCGGCACTCGGCGTCTTCGCCGCGGCGGGCGTCACCGATTTTCTCGATGGTTATCTCGCCCGCGCTCTGTCGCAGCAGTCTTCGCTCGGCCGTATGCTCGATCCGATCGCCGACAAGCTGCTGGTCGCGGCGGTTCTCATGATGCTCGTCGCCGATCACTCGATTGCGAGCTATTCGCTCTGGGCGGCAATTGTGATTCTCTGTCGTGAAATTCTGGTCTCAGGCCTGCGCGAATTCTTGGCCGAGCTTAAGGTGCCCGTGCCGGTCAGCCGGCTCGCCAAATGGAAGACGCTGTTGCAGATCGTGGCGCTCGGCTTTCTCATCGCCGGGCCGGCCGGCGAAGTGATCTTGCCGGGGACGACCCGCATCGGCCTCGTGCTTTTATGGATCGCCGCGCTTCTGACGCTTTACACCGGCTTGGACTATATGAAGGCAGGGGTGAGGCACACGATGAGCGGAGCAGCGGGCGAATGAAAGCGCTTTATTTCGCGTGGGTGCGCGAACAGATCGGCCTTGCCGAAGAGACGATCGCGCCGCCACCCCATGTGAAAACCATCGCCGACCTCGTCGCTTGGCTTAAAGCGCGCGGCGAGAATTATGAAGCGGCTTTCGGCAATGCGCGACAGATTCGCGCCGCGCTCGACCGCGTCCACGTGAAGCCCGATGCGATGATCGGCCCCGCGAAGGAAGTCGCCTTTTTTCCGCCGATGACGGGCGGCTAGAGATCATGCTGACCATTCTGCGTGTGCAGAAGGAGCCCTTCGATCTAGCAACCGAGATCGTGCCGTTGACGGCGGGGCGAAGCGACATCGGTGCACTCGTGACCTTCACAGGTCTTTGCCGGGACGAGCAGGGATCCCTCTCCGCGCTCGAGATCGAACATTATTCCGGCATGGCAGAAGAGGAGATCGGCTGCGCCATCGCGCAAGCCGCCGTACGCTGGCCGCTCGAAGCCGTGCTCGTCATTCATCGCTGCGGGGTCATTCGACCCGGTGAGCCGATCGTTCTTGTTGCGACCGCGAGCCGGCATCGCAGCGAAGCTTTCGCCGCCGCGGAATTCCTGATGGATTATCTTAAGACCTCCGCGCCTTTCTGGAAGAAACAGCATGGCGATAAGGCCGGAGCCTGGGTTGAAGCCAAGGTCGAAGACGATGCGGCCGCGAAGAAATGGCGTGGCTGAGATTCGAACGAAGCTTGGCGCTTGAAAAGTCTCCTTGATATTGTGGCCGCCGCCCGCCAAAACTTTGCTGACTAAACGCAGGCGAAGCGGTGGGCGCATGACAGCGAATTTTCTTGAAATCATCAGTGCGATTTCAGCCGTTCTCGCCGCGATTTTATGGATCGCCTCCTCTTTGGTCAGGACGCCGCGCGACTTTATGGTCCAGGTGATCAGCGCTCATCTCTTCGAGGCGGAAGGCGCCATAGGCACTTCTGTCGTCAGCGAGGGCTATGGGACGAGCAGGGAGCTGGAACTGTTGGGAAGTGCCTTGATCCGGCAAAGCCGGTTCAACGCGGGCGCGGCGGTTTTCGCGGCCATCGCCGCAGCGAGCCATGCGGCGGCGGTTTTGGCGCCCCATGTCGTGAATTGACTGAGGTTTCGGCGTTTCTTGACGCCGGTTCATCCGGCTCATAAAAGGAACACCTATCTCGCAGGGGATGACCTGTTTTGACTGACCGGCCCAAAGGCTAAGGCCAAGAGGCAGGCAGTTCCCGTCCGGCAGCGCGTTGCGCCCCCGGGCGCGTTTTGCGTTGGGGTCCGCCTCACGCCAAAGGAAAATGATATGTTCGAAGGGCTTTCGGAAAAGCTCTCAAATATTCTCGATGGGCTGACGCGGCGCGGCACGCTGTCGGAAGCCGACGTTGATGTCGCGCTGCGCGAAGTGCGCCGGGCTCTCCTGGAGGCCGATGTCGCGCTCGATGTCGTGCGCTCATTCATCGACAAAGTGCGGGCCCGCGCCATCGGTGCCGATGTCGTCAAATCCGTGACGCCCGGCCAAATGGTGATCAAGATCGTCAATGACGTTCTGATCGAAACGCTCGGCGCCGATGCACAGATGATCGATCTTGATGCGCCGCCGCCGGTCGCCATTATGATGGTCGGCCTGCAAGGCGCTGGCAAAACGACGACGACCGCGAAGATCGCCAAGCGGCTTTCCGAGCGCATGAAGCGCAAAGTTTTGATGGCCTCGCTCGACGTGAAGCGTCCGGCCGCGCAAGAACAGCTCGCTGTACTCGGCCGCCAGGTTTCAATCGACACGCTGCCGATCGTCGCCGGCCAGACGCCGGTGCAGATCGCCAAACGCGCCGAACAGGCGGCGCGACTGCAAGGCTATGACGTCGTCCTTCTCGATACCGCCGGCCGCACGCATATCGACGACGAGCTGATGGAGGAGATGGTCGCCATCAAGCGGGCCTCGAACCCGCACGAGATCCTGCTCGTCGCTGACAGCCTCACTGGCCAGGATGCCGTCAATCTCGCCAAAAACTTCGATCAACGCGTCGGCCTCACGGGCATTGTGCTAACCCGCATCGATGGCGATGGCCGCGGCGGCGCCGCGCTGTCGATGCGCGCCGTCACCGGCAAGCCGATCAAACTTCTGGGCGTCGGCGAAAAAATGGATGCGCTCGAGGATTTTCATCCCGACCGCATCGCCAATCGCATTCTCGGCATGGGCGACATCGTCTCGCTGGTTGAAAAAGCCGCCGAGTCGATCGATGTGGCCAAGGCGCAAAAGCTCGCCGAGAAAATGCGCAAGGGCAAATTCGATCTCGAAGATTTTGCCGATCAGCTGGCGCAGATGGAAAAGATCGGCGGTCTCGGTGGCATCATGGGCATGATGCCCGGCGTCGCCAAGATGAAGGATCAGATCGCCTCCGCCAATCTCGACGAAAAAGTCTTCAAGCGCCAGCGCGCCATCATCCTGTCGATGACGCCCTCCGAGCGGCGCAATCCCGACATTCTCAAAGCCTCGCGCAAGAAGCGCATCGCGGCGGGCTCCGGCACCAAGGTCGAAGAGATCAACCGCATGTTGAAACAGCATCGGCAAATCGCCGATATGATGAAGCAGATGGGTGGCGCCAAGCGCGGACCCATGGGCCGCATGGCCTCAATGCTTGGCATGGGCGGCGGCATGCCGAGCGCGGACGAGATTGCGGCAATGCAGGCGCAGATGGGTGGCGCGGCGCCGTCGACTGGGGCGAAAGCGCCGTCAATCCCCTCTGGCCTTTTGGGTGGAAAGCCGCCGAGCGTTCCGGGCGGTCTACCCGGATTGGGCGGCGGAAAGCTTCCTGGATTGGGCGGGGCGAAACTGCCGGGTCTCGGGGGCGGCGCTTTGCCGGGAAAGAAGAAATGAGGAAGTCAGCCTCGATGATTCATTCGCCATGGCCGGGCATGACGCCCAAACTTTTTAAACTCAGAAAGGAAAATCAATGTCCCTGAAAATTCGTCTGTCGCGCGGCGGCGCCAAAAAGCGCCCCTTCTATCGCGTCGTCGTCGCCGACTCGCGCTTTCCGCGCGATGGCCGCTTCATCGAAAGGATCGGTATTTTCGATCCGTTGAAGGCGAAGGATGCCACGGACCGTCTCGTGCTCGATGTCGAGAAGGCAAAGGCCTGGATGCAGAAAGGCGCGCAGCCGACGGATCGCGTCGCGCGTTTGCTCGACGGTCTCGGTCTGATGAAGCGCGAGGCGCGGAACAATCCGCAAAAGGCGCTGCCGAAGAAGAAGGCGCAGGAGCGTTCTGGGGCCGACGCCAAAGCGGCTGAGGCAGCCGCAGCGGCACCCGCAGCCGAAGCTCCCGCCGCCTGATGGCGAAGGACCGCATTCTCGTCGGACAATTTGGCGCCGCGCATGGCGTCAAAGGCGAGCTGCGGCTCAAATCTTATACGCAGGACAAAGCGGCGATTGCGCGCTATGGCGCGCTTTCGGACGCGAGCGGGGCGCGGCATTTTGAGATTGCGGCGCTGCGCCCGTTGAAGGACGATCTCTTTGTCGCGCGCGTCAACGGCATCGAGACGCGTGAAGCCGCCGAAGCGCTGACGAACACCGCGCTTTATGCCGCGCGCGAAAAACTGCCCGCCGCGGAAGACGAAGAATTCTATCACGCCGATCTCATCGGGCTTATCGCGAAGAGCGAGGCCGGCGAGGCGATCGGCACGATCATCCAAGTGTTGAATTTCGGCGGCGGCGATATTCTCGAAATCGCGCCCCTCGAGAAAGGCGAGACTCTGCTTCTGCCTTTCACCAAAGCGGCGGTGCCGGTCGTCGATGTGGCGCAAGGCCATGTCATTGTCGTGCCGCCGGTCGAAGTCGATGAAGCCACGCCCCCTCGTGGGGAAGATCACGACGCCGCCTGATGAGCTGGCGCGCGACCCTCTTCACGCTGTTCCCCGAAATGTTTCCGGGCCCCCTCGGTCTTTCCTTGGCGGGCGATGCGCTGGCGCGCGGCATTTGGAGCCTGGAGACGCATGACATTCGCGCCCAGGGACTGGGGCGCCATCGCGCGGTGGACGATACGCCCGCAGGCGGCGGCGCGGGCATGGTGTTGCGGGCCGATGTTCTGGCCGCGAGCCTCGATGCGGTTCTCACGCCGGACGACCGTCGCCCGCGCTTTCTTTTCTCGCCGCGCGGACAACCGCTAACGCAAGCGCGCGTGCGCGCCTTGAGTTGCGGGGAAGGTGCGATCTTCGTCTGCGGCCGTTTCGAAGGCGTCGATGAACGCGTCATCGAAGCGCGAAAACTCGATGAGATTTCAATCGGCGATTATGTCCTCTCGGGCGGCGAGATCGCCGCCATGGTGATGCTCGATGCGATCGTGCGCCTGCTGCTGGGCGTGATGGGCAAAGAGGAATCCGGCGCCGACGAGAGCTTTGAGCAGGGCCTGCTCGAATATCCGCATTACACGAAGCCGCGCGATTTTGAAGGCCGCGCGATTCCGGACGTTCTTCTCTCCGGCGATCACGCCAGGATCGCGGCATGGCGCAAGGCCGAGGCGCTTCGGATTACGAAAGAGCGAAGGCCGGATTTGCTCAGTAAGGCCGATCCGGAATTGAAGAAGCGCTAAGAGGCGTTGGACCGCGTGGATGGCCGGGACAAGCCCGGCCATGACGCCTTCATTCCCCGATGAGATGCAGCACGATCTCGCGCCGGCTGCCGGCGCTTCTGTGCTCGAAGAGATAAATGCCCTGCCACGTTCCGAGCAGCATGCGCCTCTCCTCAACCGGAATGGAGAGCTGCGTCTGTGTCAGCGCGGCGCGAATATGCGCCGGCATGTCGTCCGGACCTTCCGTGTCATGCACATAAAGGCCGCGGCCTTCCGGCACGAGGCGGGCGAAGAAATCTTCAAGGTCTCTGCGCACGTCGGGATCGGCATTTTCCTGAATGAGAAGCGATGCGGATGTGTGCCGACAAAAGAGCGTCAGTAGGCCGTTCGCCATCTTCTGGGTGGCGAGCCACTCACGCACTTGTCCCGTGATTTCGACGAGACCCTTGCCCTGCGTCTCGATGCTCAGACGCGCCAGCGTCTGCCGCATCACTCGTCCTCGCCGAAACGACTGGCGATGAGTTTGGTGACGGCGGCGAGCACATCGTCCGCGTCAGCGCCTTTGGCCGCGATGCGAATGGTCGAGCCGGGGCCTGCGCCCAGCGTCAGAATGCCCATGATCGACGTTCCGCCCACCGTTTCGCCGCAGCGGCTGACGAGCACCTGCGCATCGAATTCCTCGATGCATTGAACGAGCTTCGCCGTCGCGCGCGCGTGCAGGCCCTTGCGGTTGACGATCATGACTTCGCAGGCTTTGAAGCCCTCCGGCACCGGATCTTCCGGGCGGCAGTCGTCTTCTTCGGCTTCGGGGCTGTCGTTATCGTTCATTTGCCGCCAAGCACCCGGCTTGCGATGTAGATATATTTCCGCCCCGCGTCTTGCGCCTGAACCACGGCCTGTTCCAGGCTCGTCGTATCGCGGATCGAGGTCAGCTTGATGAGCATCGGCAGATTGATGCCGGCGACCACTTCGATCTGCCCGCCATTCATGACCGAGATGGCAAGATTAGACGGCGTGCCGCCAAACATATCGGTCAACACGACGACGCCGTTGCCCGTATCGACCTTCTTCACGGCGTCGATGATGTCCTTGCGCCGTTGCTCCATATCGTCTTCAGCGCCGATCGAGATGCTGGCGATTTGCTTCTGCGGACCGACGACATGCTCGAGCGCCGCGCGAAACTCGGCGGCCAGCTGCCCATGGGCCACAAGGACCATTCCGATCATAGAAGGCACCGGTTCATGCGCCGCTCCCCCGCGCGGCCACGCTCCCGTTTCCCGATCCGATTCGGGGCGTGCGGCCTTGGTTCAGCATGCGAATTGGCACCATCCGGTAGGAACCGCAGCGGCGGGACGGCTCTGGAGCGCGTGAGGAAACAAGGCGTCCCTTCAAAGGTTTCTATTCTCGCCCCGTTGGAGGCGCCATTTTGTGCGTTGCGGTCGCGTTGGCAAGTGAAATGACGGATAGTCGCGTCAGATTGTCTCGGTCTGATGAAGGCGGGCCAGAACCGCGAGAGCGCAGTCATAGCTGCTTCGCCCCGCCGGCAGAGCCAAGCGTGGCAGTTTTACACCGCAAATTTCCGCTTGGCTGCCCTCGGCCTCCGAGGCGCAGGGCAGCTCGTCCGCCGGCACGAGGTCGATGACGAGGCTCAAGACGACGGTCGGCTCGAAGGGAACACGGATAATCCCCTCGCCACGCCGTTCGATCATGCCCTGGATCGCGGGGTGGCCGCGGGCGATCAGCCGGTCAGCCTGGCGCTCGACGATGATACGGTCGTCGCCGACGAGCCGACAGAACCGGCCGGAGTCCTCGGCCAGTTTCATGAGGGCGAAGCAGAGGCTGCTTTTGCCCGCACGTGCTTCACCGCGGATAAGAATTCCCGCCTCCTCGAAGGCGACGGCATTGGCGTGAAGGCTCTGTTTTGCCTCGGCGCTTTGGCTCGCTGCGGCCATATCCGTCTCCGGGCTTGCCTCAACCCGTCGCTGCGCGCAGCCAGACGACGAAGCGGGCGCCCAGAATGACGGCGCCGGCTTCGCCCTTGCTGGGGGCGTAGCGGTTCATGGCGCGGATGCGGCCGCCATGCGCCTCGATGATCTGGCGTGAGATGGACAGGCCGAGCCCCGAATTCTGGCCGAAACCCTGGCTCGGGCGATCCGTATAGAAGCGCTCGAAAATGCGCTCGAAGGCGTCGGCGGGGATGCCGGGCCCGTCGTCATCGACGATGATCTCGAAGCCATCGCCGGGCAGGCCCGTCTCCGCCGCGCCTTTGGCGGGGCGCAGCGTGATGCGCACGATGCCGCCGGGGTCCGAGAAGGACTTCGCATTGTCGATCAGATTGTTGAACACCTGACCGAGACGCGAATCATGGCCCAGCACGACGAAATTGGGCCGGCGCGCATCCTCGCCCGCCGTCGGGCGCATGATGTCGAGGCGGACGCGGGTATCGTCGGTGCCGTTGAGCTGGTTCGACATGGCAACGACCGTCGTCAGAATTCGGCTGAGATCGACGGGCGCCACATCCGCGCGGGCGAGTTCCGCATCGAGGCGCGAGGCGTCCGAAATATCGCTGAGGAGGCGATCGAGCCGGCGCACATCGTGTTTGATGATGGCGAGCAGTCTCTGGCTCGACTCCTCACTGCGCGCATTGGGGAGCGTCTCGACGGCGCTGCGCAGCGAGGTCAGCGGATTTTTGAGCTCATGCGCGACGTCGGCGGCGAAGCTTTCGATGGCGTCGATGCGGTTATAGAGCGCGCCCGTCATATCTCTGAGCGCGCCGGAGAGATGGCCGATCTCGTCGCTGCGCGCCGTATAATCCGGAATTTCCTGACGTGACTTAATGCCGCGCCGGACTCGCTCAGCAGCTTCGGCAAGCCGATGCATCGGCTCCGCAATCGTTCCGGCGAGGAAGAACGAGAGCAGCAGCATGACGAAGGCCGAGACGAGGAAGATGCGGAAGAGCGCCCAGCGCTCCGAGCCGATGATCGCATCGATGTCGCCGCCGCGCGTCGAGAGCAGCAACGCGCCGCGCACAGTGCGGAAGAGTTGGATCGGCACAGCGACCGAGACGATGGTCTCGCCCTTGAGATTGACGCGCACGACCGATTCCGCGGCGCCTGTCAGCGCATGGCCGACTTCGGGATAGGCTCTGCCGTTGGCGATGCCGATGTCTTTGTAGATCGGCAGACTGGAATTGCCGAAAAAGCCTTTCACCCCCTGCCAAACGCGCTCCAAGAAACTGACCGAATCTTCCGGCGCGGGCGGCGGGAGATCGGAGCGCAAAATATTGGCGCGATCGGTGAGCGCACGGGAATCGAGCAGGAGATCGCCGTCGCGGTCGTAAATGCGGGCACGTGTCTTCGTCGGTGAGACGAGCCGGCGCAGCACAGGGCCGATGCGCTCGGGATTGATCGAAAAATCCAGCGACGGGCGGCTCTCGTCGTTCACGCCATAGCTTTGCCCTGGCGCGAGCTGCAGCAGCTTTTCCGGATCGATGGTGATCGAATCGGTATCGACGGTTGCCGAGGCGGCAATCGCCGCGGCGATGATTTCGCCTTGGGTTTGCAGGCTCTGCACGCGGGCGTCGATCAGGCCTTCGCGAAATTGGTTGAGATAGAGAAAGCCGACGAGCAGCGCGACGAGACCGCCGAGATTGAGAACGACGATACGGCGCGTCAGCGAAGAGGAGAATCGACTGGCAATCGCCCGCTCGATGGCGCGGGCGCGCAGGAGCGCGCGCGTAATGACGTCGCGTCTTCTTGCTCGCCCGATATGGCGCTGCGCAACGATCTCCTTGCGGATCTCTGTATCGTCTCGCGCTTCGACGCTCATCTTATTCGGACCTTTTGCCTGAGCGGCCGGGCCTCCGCTTTGGTGCGAGGCTCAAGCTTGCCGAGGCTCAGTGTCGCTCAGAAGCGAGGGTTCCCCTCGCTGCGGCCTCAGCCGCACTCCTTAAAGCGATAGCCGACGCCATACAGCGTCTCGATCATTTCGAATTCGTCGTCAACCGCCTTGAACTTCTTGCGCAGCCGCTTGATGTGGCTGTCGATGGTGCGGTCGTCGACATAGACCTGATCGTCATAGGCCGCGTCCATCAGGGCATTGCGGCTCTTAACCACGCCCGGCCGCGTCGCCAGCGCCTGAAGAATGAGAAACTCCGTGACGGTCAGCGTCACCGCCTCGTTCTTCCAGGTGCAGGTGTGGCGCTCGGGGTCCATCTTGAGCTGGCCGCGCTCGAGGAGCTTGGCCTCGGTTTCCTTTTGCGTCGCCGCTTCCTTGGGATTGGCACGGCGCAGAATGGCGCGCACGCGTTCGACCAAAAGACGCTGCGAAAACGGTTTGCGGATGAAATCGTCGGCACCCATTTTGAGGCCGAACAATTCATCGATCTCGTCGTCTTTCGAGGTCAGAAAGATCACCGGCAGATCGGATTTTTGGCGCAGGCGGCGCAGCAGTTCCATGCCGTCCATGCGCGGCATCTTGATATCGAAAATCGCGAGATCCGGCGGATTGGTCTTCAATCCGTCGAGCGCAGTGGAGCCGTCCGCATAGGTCTGAACCCGATAGCCCTCGCCTTCGAGGGCAATCGACACGGATGTGAGGATGTTGCGGTCGTCATCGACCAAAGCAATCGTCGGCATTCACAGTCCTTAATCTTCGAGGATGATCTGGATGTCCCAAAACTAGGCTCGAGTCGGGCTTCGACTTGCCTCACCATCTGTGTGGAGGCAGCGAGATCGGCGAGATGTGATCCACAAGGACAATCGCGTCGCTCCCCATTTCGCGCACATCCATGTCCGGGGAAAAGCGGATGTCGTTTCCCCCCTTGGACACGGCGCAATTCTCAAAACGAGCCGACTTTTTCCTGATTGCGCGGCGCGGGGCCGCACGCTCAAATCGGCTCTTCTGTGCCCCCTTGCGGGGCTTGACGGCCATGGACGAGGCCGTCCATTGCGCATTACTCGACATCACGCCAGTCGCGACTCGCCACATGCCGAGCAAAATCGACGCAACAGGCTTTAAATAACCGGAAACAAATCAAATGTCACCCGTTTATCACAGCATGTATAAATCGAATGGAAGCCGACTTGACAAATAAAATTGAGCCTGTCGGTGGAAAATTCGATGCGGTCGCGGAAGCCAAGCAGCTTTTGCGCGCGACACGGGCCGCGGCGCTTGCGACTTTGGCAGCGCCCGCGGCCTCTCCTTTCGCTTCGCTCGTCAATGTCGCGACCGCGCCCGATGGAAGCCCGCTGCTTCTGCTGTCGCGTCTCGCCGCGCATACACGTCATCTTGAAGCCGATCCGCGCTTATCACTTCTCTTTTATTCCGCGCTCAACCGGCCGAGCGGCGGCGATCCTTTGTCGCATGCGCGATTGACGATTGTCGGGGCTGCGACACGCGTGGAGGATGGCGCAATGCGCTCGGCCGTGCGCGCGCGTTTTCTGGCACGCCACCCGAAATCGAGCCTATATGCTGATTTCACAGATTTCTCCTTTTTCAAAGTGACGATTGAAGCCGGTCATTTAAACGGCGGTTTCGGCCGCGCCGCAAATCTTTCCGCAGACAGCTTGCTGACATCGATTGAAGGCGCAAGCGCGCTCCTCGCCGACGAAGGGTCGCTGATTGCCGAACTGGTGAAAGACAAACCCGATCTCGCCAATCGGCTCGCAGCGACGCATGACGGAGAAGGTCAAGAATGGCGGCTCGTCGGTTTCGATCCGGAGGGTCTCGATATTGCGGATGGAGAGACGCTGATCCGCATCCCCTTTGCGCATCGCGTGACGAAAGAGGATGAGTTGCGCCGGCAGATCGGCGCGCTCGTGTCGCAAGACAAGATGTGAAGAGCCGAGGCCGCGCGTCAGCGGCGCGCTTTCTCGATCTCAGGCAGGATCACGCTCGTGATCGCTTTATCGTCCATCGGGCCGACGAATTTATAGGACACCGTGCCGTCGCCCCTGACGATATAGGTTTCCGGCACGCCATAGACGCCGAATTGGATCCCCGTATCGCCCGATGTGTCCGCGCCGACGCCCGCAAAGGGATCGCCCGCTTCATTGAGAAAACGACGTACATTCTCGGAGGCGTCCTTATAGGCGATGCCGACAAGGCTCACGCCTTCTTTGGCGAGCGTCGGGTTCTGCGAAAGCGCGAGAAGTGCGGGATGCTCCAGATGGCAGGGCACACACCAGGACGCAAAGATATTCACGAGCGTCACATGGCCCTGCCTCAAATCCGAATCCGAAAGACCTGGATGGCCCGCAAGGCCGGCAATCGGCGGCAGAGTGAAATGCGGCACTTCCTTGCCGATGAGCGCCGAGGGCAGGCGGGAATCATCGCCCGCGAACAGCCGGACGAGAAGCAGCGCCGCGATCGCCGAAAAGACGATGAGCGGCACAAGCACGAGGCGTGGGCGGCGCGACGGCGCGGCCGCGTCACTCTCGCCGGACAGCAAAGGTTCGTTCGAGTCGCTCATTTTGTGAGGATCCGCCAATCAATCATCGATGGTGCGGCCGGTGCGGGCCGTGAGTTTCGCGAGCTGGCGCTTGAGGCTTCGATAATCGACGAGCGTGGCGACGATCATGACGGCGACGACGGTAAAGCCGATCGCATAGGCCGCGAAGATGAAGCCGAAATAAGGGCTGTTCATTGCGCCGGCTCCAGATAACCGCCGGCGATCTGCCCTTCGCCGGCGCTTGCCGCGAGCCGGCGCAATCGTTGGCCCACCAACACGGAAGACGGAAGCCGCCTGATGCAGCGTGTTCCACCAAATGACAGAGAAATGGATGATCGGAATGTTGACCGCGCCGACAAGCGTGAAGACGGCGGCGATGCGTGCCGCCTTGCCCGGGTCTTCGATCACCTGCCAGATCGCGACGAGTCCCAGATAGATCAGAAACAGCACGAGCACGGAGGTCAAGCGCGCGTCCCAGACCCACCATGTTCCCCACATCGGCTTGCCCCAGAGAGAGCCCGTCGCGAGACAGATGAAAGTGAAGCCCGCGCCGAGGGGAGCCGCCGCCTTTTGCGCGGCGTCGGCGAGCGGATGGCGAAACACCAGCGTGCCGAAGGCGGACGCCGTGATCACGATATAGATGAACATCGCCAACCACGCGGCGGGGACATGCAGATACATGATCCGCACGCTTTCGCCCTGCTGGTAATCGGGCGGCGCGACGAAAAAGGCGAGATAGAGCCCGCAGGCCAGAAGCGCCGCCGTCAGAAGGGCGAGCGCCGGGATCACCGGTTTGGCCAGGCGCAGAAAATCCGACGGATTGGCGGGATTGAGCATGGCGCTCCTCTAATCTGCTAACGCGGCGGCTTCAATCTCTTCGCGCTCAACTCTCGGCAGATTGGCGGTTTCCCGCGGATTTTCGAGCCCTATTCCCATCTTTAGGGTGAATTCGCCGTAGGGTTCACTCAGCCGCATGGCGTAGCGCCAGCGCAACGGCGAAAGGTGCCAGCGCGATGGCCCCGAGCGTCAGCCCCGCGAGGATCAGAAAGGGCGTCGCGACAGGCATCGGGCCTTCGGGGGTGGCCGAGGCCGCGCTGACCCCGAAAATGAGCACGGGTACGCTCAAGGGCAGCACCAGGATCGACAGAAGAAGCCCGCCCCGGCGAAGGCTGACGGTCAAGCCGGCGCCGATCGCACCGAGCAGGGTCAGGGCGGGCGTGCCGATGAGAAGCGAGAGCGCGACCGGGCCGAGCGCCGACGGCTGAAGCCCGAGCATCAGGCCGAAGATGGGGCTCGCCGCGACAAGCGGCAGGCCGGTCAAAAGCCAATGCGCGAGGCATTTGACGAGGACGATCAGCTCCAGCGGCGTATCGGAAAGAAAGAAAAGATCGAGCGAGCCGTCGTCGGCATCGGCCTGAAACAGCCGGTCGAGCCCGAGCAAAGTCGCCAGCAGCGCCGCGATCCACAAGATTGCCGGCCCGATGCGGGCGAGAAGCTTGAGATCGGGCCCGACGGCAAAGGGCGTGATCGTGACGAGACAGAGAAAGAAGACGACGCCCATGCTCGCCGCGCCGCCGATGCGACGGCCGATGCGCAATTCGCGCGTGAGCAGAGCGGTCAGCGGTCCCGTCATTGCTTTTGGCCCAAAGCCAGTTCGCGGGCCGGGACGGGAAGGGGCGCGTGGGTCGCGGCGATGATCATGCCGCCTGATTGAAGATGCGCCTTCATCATCTCGGCGAGGGCGCCTTGCGAAGCGGCATCAAGTGCGGTCGACGGCTCGTCGAGCAGCCAGAGCGGGCGCTCGATCGCGGCAAGGCGCGCCAGCGCGGCGCGGCGCTTCTGTCCGGCGGAGAGATAGGCGCAGGGCAGATCGGCAATGCGGGCGAGCCCGAGTTTGGCCAGCGCCGTCTCGATCCTCTCGGGCCGCTTATCGGTTTCCGCGCCGGAGAGTAGTGCCGCCCAAAATTCGAGATTTTCGAGGATCGTCAGGCTCGGCTTCAGCGCATCGGCGTGGCCGACATAATGGCAGAGTTCCGCCGGCCGCTCGCGGTCGGGCTCGGTCCGAATGCTGCCTCCTGCAAACGGCAGAAGACCGGCGAGCGCACGCAAAAGGCTCGATTTGCCGGCTCCATTCGGCCCCGTGATCGCCAAGGCCTCACCGGCCTTGATCCGAAAGCTGATGTTGGTGACGACGATGCGGCCGCCGCGTTCGACAGCGAGAGCCTCGGCCTCGATCTCCATGGATTCCTTCACCATCGGCTCTTCTGCGGCTCACCATGCTCTAGCCCAGGCCGCGCCCCGGCGAAAGCAGGCCCCAAAGGACTGCGGCGGAGGCGGCATGACAGTTGCGTCTTTTAGACGTGTAGCGGGGCGCGGCGAAATTCACTATAAGCCGGCATCCCTTTCCAAGACCTCACGACCAGGGTTGGCCATGCAGTCGCTCGACAGTTTCAAAAGCCGAAAAAAACTCACCGTCGGCGCCAAGACCTATCATTATTTCTCGCTGAAGACGGCGGAGAAGAACGGGCTTAAAGGCATTTCGCAGCTGCCTTTCTCGATGAAAGTTCTGCTCGAAAATCTTCTGCGCTTCGAGGATGGCCGCTCGGTCACGAAAAGCGACATTCAATCACTCGCCGAATGGCTCGTGAACAAGGGCAAGGCCGAGCGCGAGATCGCCTTCCGTCCGACGCGCGTGCTGATGCAGGATTTCACCGGCGTTCCCGCCGTCGTCGATCTCGCGGCGATGCGCGATGCGATGACCACGCTCGGCGGCGATCCGCAAAAAATCAATCCGCTCGTTCCCGTCGATCTTGTCATCGACCATTCGGTGATCGTCGATGCCTTCGGCAGTTCGAAGGCGTTCAAGACCAATGTCGATCTCGAATATGAGCGCAACGGCGAGCGCTATCGTTTCTTGAAATGGGGCCAATCGGCCTTCGATAATTTCCGCGTCGTGCCGCCGGATACCGGCATCTGCCATCAGGTCAATCTCGAATTCCTCGCGCAGACCGTCTGGACGCGCAAAGAGAAATACAAGCCTGCACGCGGAAAGGAGGAGACGGTCGAGATCGCCTATCCCGATTCTCTCGTCGGCACGGATTCACACACCACCATGGTCAACGGGCTCTCCGTGCTCGGTTGGGGCGTTGGCGGAATCGAGGCGGAAGCCTGCATGCTCGGCCAGCCGCTCTCTATGCTGCTGCCGGAAGTCGTGGGATTCAAACTCACCAACGCACTGAAGGAAGGCGTCACCGCCACCGATCTCGTGCTGACCGTGACGCAGATGCTGCGCAAGCTTGGCGTCGTCGGCAAATTCGTCGAATTCTATGGGCCGGGGCTTACGCATCTCTCGCTTGCCGATCGCGCGACGATCGCCAACATGGCGCCCGAATATGGCGCGACCTGCGGCTTCTTCCCCGTAGACATCGAGACGCTGCATTATCTCTCGACGTCGGGCCGCGCGCCGGGCCGCATCGAACTCGTCGAGAAATATGCCAAGGCGCAGGACATGTTCCGCACCGAGAAGACGGCTGATCCCGTCTTCACCGAGACGCTCGATCTCGATCTTTCGACGGTTACGCCTTCGATGGCGGGGCCGAAGCGGCCGGAAGGACGCATTGCGCTGCCGGCTGTGGGCCAAGGGTTCAAGACCGCGCTTGCAGCCGAATACAAGAAGACGCAGGACGCCGAGAAACGCTATGCTGTCGAAGGCAAGAATTTCGATCTCGGCCATGGCGATGTCGTCATCGCGGCGATCACGTCCTGCACCAACACGTCGAACCCCAACGTGCTGATCGGCGCGGGGCTGCTTGCCCGCAATGCCGTCGCGAAAGGCCTTTCGGTGAAGCCGTGGGTCAAGACATCGCTCGCGCCGGGCAGCCAGGTCGTCGCCGAATATCTGACGAATTCCGGCCTCCAAAAAGATCTCGACAAACTGGGATTCAATCTCGTCGGTTTCGGCTGCACGACTTGCATCGGCAATTCCGGTCCGCTGCCGACGGAGATTTCGAAGACCATCAACGATCATGGCCTCGTCGCTGCCGCAGTGCTCTCAGGCAATCGCAATTTCGAAGGCCGCGTGAGCCCGGATGTGCAGGCGAATTATCTCGCCTCGCCGCCGCTCGTCGTCGCCCATGCGATTGCCGGCACTGTGACGAAGGACTTGTCGGCCGAGCCGCTCGGTACGGATAAGAAAGGCAAGCCCGTCTATCTTCGCGACATCTGGCCGACGAATAAGGAAATCGACGCCGTTATTTCCAAATTCGTGACCAAGAAGATTTTCAAGACGCGCTACGCCAATGTCTTCGAAGGCGATGCGCATTGGAAAAAGGTGCGCGTGCCGGAAGGTGGAACCTATCGCTGGGACATGGGCTCGACCTATGTGCAGAACCCGCCTTATTTTGAAGGCATCAAGAAGAAGCCGGAGCCCGTGACCGATATCGTCAATGCGCGCATTCTCGCGCTCTTCGGCGATAAGATTACGACCGATCACATCTCGCCGGCGGGTTCGATCAAGGCGACGTCACCTGCAGGGCAATTCCTGCTCGAGCGGCAGGTCTCGCAGGCAAACTTCAATCAGTATGGCACGCGGCGCGGCAATCATGAGATCATGATGCGCGGCACCTTCGCCAACATCCGCATCAAGAACCACATCCTCGCCAAGCCCGACGGCGCGGTGCCGGAAGGCGGCATGACCAAGCATTGGCCCGACGGCCAGGAAATGTCGATCTATGACGCGGCGATGAAATACCAGCACGAAGGTGTGCCGCTCGTCGTCTTCGCCGGCAATGAATATGGCAATGGCTCGTCGCGCGACTGGGCGGCGAAAGGCACGAAGCTTCTGGGCGTGCGCGCCGTCATCGCCGAGTCCTTCGAGCGCATTCATCGCTCCAATCTCGTCGGCATGGGCGTGCTGCCTCTGACTTTCGAGGCCGGCACGAGCTGGAAGACGCTGGGCCTCAAGGGCGACGAGCAGGTGACGATCCACGGGCTCAGCCAGGGTCTGAAGCCGCGTCAGAAGATGGAAGCCGAGATCAAATTCGCCGACGGCCATGTGAAGCGCGTGCCGCTCCTCTGCCGCATCGCGACGGAAGACGAGCTCGAATATTTCAAGAATGGCGGCATTTTGCCTTACGTACTGCGGCAGTTGGCGGCGTAAGGGCGCGCGTCATGACTGGCTTTATGCCGGCCACCCGCGCCGCGCATCATCGCAGACGTTGAAGCAGTGGAACCGCATGGATGGCCGGACAAGCCCGGCCATGACGGGCGAATATCTTTGAACGCGCGGCTCGCGTTCAGCGCCCCTTACCCTCCGCCCAAATCGCCTTCACATCCATGATGAAGGGCGCATGGTGGTGGCCGGTGAATGCCTCGTCGCCGTTTTCGCCTTGCACGGTCACGCGTTTCCCGACGAGGCGCTTGAGCTCTCTGGCAATGTCTTTGTTTCCGTCGAAGAGCAGGTGGATCGTCGAAAAAGGCTCGGTCGAGACAAGCGGCTTATCCTTGCCGACGCTGATCCCGCTCGCGCAGACGGGCTTGTCGAGGGTGAGGATATAGGCTGGCTCTGGCCGGTCGCCCTTGCGGGTGTTTTCGTAATTGGGCGGCCCGGGAAAAATCTTATGCGAGAGCATCCCGGAGAGTTTTAGCGTTTCCGGCTTGCCGACGTCGATGGCGCATGGGCTGTCAGCCCTTGCTACGCCGTTCATCGATACGGGGATTGGCACGAGAAAAATGAGCAAGAGGCAAAGACGCAAGGCGGATTTCTGCATGGTCGCGGCCTTTGAAGTGATCGCTGTGCCGACCGTAGGGCCTTTCAGGCGCGCCTCATTGACTTAGAGCAATGTGTGGCGAGAGCCGGCAGCCCGCCCATAGGGCCCATCTTGTCCGCTGCCGTCCAACCTGCTTAAAGACCTGCGAAACGCAGGAGCGCCCATGCCCACCTACAAAGTTTTCGTTCTTCCCGGCGACGGCATCGGGCCGGAAGTCATGGCCGAGGTCGAGAAAATCGCAGCCTTCTTCACCAAACAAGGTGTCGCGAGCTTCGAGATCGAGCGCGGGCTCGTCGGCGGCTCTGCGTACGATGTGCATAAGGCCGCGATCAGCGAAGACGACATGAAGCGCGCCGATGCGGCGGATGCAGTTCTTCTCGGCGCCGTCGGTGGACCGAAATGGGATGGCGTGCCTTATGACGTGCGCCCCGAAGCCGGCCTCCTGCGCCTGCGTAAGGACTTGGCGCTTTTCGCCAATCTTCGCCCCGCGATCTGCTATCCGGCGCTCGCCGACGCCTCCTCCTTGAAGCGCGAGCTTGTCGATGGGCTCGACATGATGATCGTACGCGAATTGACGGGCGGCGTTTATTTCGGAGAGCCCAAGCAGATCATCGATCTCGGCAAGGGCCAAAAGCGCGCCATCGATACGCAGGTCTATGACACCTATGAGATTGAGCGCATCGGCCGCGTTGCGTTCGAATTGGCGCGCCAGCGCCGCAACAAGGTGACCTCGGCCGAAAAGCACAATGTGATGAAATCGGGCGTGCTGTGGCGCGACGTCATCATCGATCTGCACCGGCGCGAATTCGCCGATGTCGAGCTGGAGCATCAGCTGGCCGATGCTTGCGCCATGCAGCTTGTCCGGCGGCCAAAACAGTTCGACGTGATCGTCACCGACAATCTCTTCGGCGACGTTCTCTCCGATGTCGCGGCGATGCTGACGGGCTCGCTCGGCATGTTGCCGTCGGCTTCGCTCGGGGCGGTCGATTCAAAGACGGGACGCAGAAAGGCGCTCTATGAGCCGGTCCATGGCTCCGCGCCTGATATCGCGGGCAAAGGCCTCGCCAATCCGATCGCGATGATCGGCTCCTTCGGCATGGCGCTGCGCTATTCCTTCGGCCTCGGCGCGCTCGCCGACAAGATCGAGGCGGCGATCGCCGCCGTTCTGGCGAAGGGTCTGCGTACAGCGGATATCAAGGGCGACGCGAAATCGACCGTCTCGACGGCGCAAATGGGCGATGCTGTGCTGGAGGCGCTGAAAGCGGCGATGTAAAAGAAAATCCCTCCCCTTTCAGGGGAGGGAGGCGGCGTAGCCGCCGGGTGGGGACCCCATCCGTCAGCGCAGCTGCGCAGCGCTGACACCTTCCCCTTTCAGGGGAAGGCTTACCCCAGCAGCGGCCCCCAGGCGGGATCGGACGCATAAGACGGCGTCGGCACCTGGAATTCGGCGCGGCCGAAAAGATCGCGCATGAAAATATGCGCGCCGGAATCGCCGCCCGGATCGCGGAAGAACATCAGGAAGAGGCCGTTCGGCGCCCAGGTCGGGCCTTCGTTGTGAAAGCCTTCGGTCAAAATGCGCTCGCCCGAACCGTCGGGCTTCATCACGCCGATGGCGAACTGACCCTGCGTCTGTTTGGTGAAAGCGATGAAATCGCCGCGCGGCGACCAGACCGGCGTCGAATAATTGCCGTCGCCGAAGGAAATACGATTGGCGTCGCCGCCCGTTCCCGACATCACATAAAGCTGCTGCGTGCCGCCGCGGTCGGAATCGAAAACGATCTGCGAACCGTCCGGCGAATAGGAGGGCGAGGTGTCGATGGCGTTCGAGTTCGAAAGCCTCGTCGTCGTGTGCGAGCGCAGATCCATCGCGTAAAGATTGGACGTGGCGCCCTCCGACAGCGACATGACGATCTTTTGCCCGTCCGGTGAAAAGCGCGGCGCGAAAGTCATGCCCGGGAAATTGCCGACGACTTCGCGCTGGCCGGATTCGATGTTCAGTAGCAGCACTTTCGGATCGCCCGTGCTGCCGAAGGCCATATAGGTGATGTCCTGCGAGGAGGGCGAGAAACGCGGCGTCACCACAAGGTCGTCGCCGCGCGTCAGATAGCGCACATTGAAGCCGTCCTGATCCATGATCGCGAGCCGCTTGCGCCGCTGCGTCGCCGGGCCGGTCTCGTCCACAAAGACGATGCGCGTGTCGAAAAACCCCTTCTCGCCGGTGATGCGGGAAAAGATTGCGTCCGAGATGATATGGGCGACGCGGCGAGAATTGTTCGGGTCGGTCACATATTGCTGTCCCGCAACCTGCTGGCCGGTCGAGACGTCCCAGAGCCGAAACTCGCTCTGCAATCGTCCGTTGTCGGCGACTGCGGTGCGGCCTGTCACGACGAATTGGGCGTTGATCTGCTTCCATGACGCCGCCTGAATCGGCGCATCGGGATTCTGCGGATGATCGACGAACGTGTTGGGATCGATGGGCGCGAGAAAGACCGAGCGGCTGAAATTATTGGTGATGATCTGTGTGAGCTGATTGCCATCGGGGCCGCCAGCGAATTGCGTCACCGCAATGCTGACAGGTTGGAAATTGCCGCCGGGGCGCACGTCGAAATAGCGATCGTCGAGTGCCAAGGCTGACCGAGAGGGCAGGCTGCTTATAATGACACTTGAGGACGCCCCGAGAAGGAGCCCGCAGGCGGACCGGCGATTAAGGATTGGAAGCATGGGAGTCACGTCCGCTCGAATCGAAGAAATCGGCAGTCTGCCGGGGATACACCACAGTGGAGAAGTTCATGCCGCATGCGTGAGGCTACAAAGTGTCGTCGTTGAAACGCACGATTCGGCCTCGCCATTCGTCATAGTAGGGCTTGAATTGGGCAGGAACCGGGAGAGGGTCGCATTTGCGGATCGCCCGTAGCGCACTTTCTGCCAGCGGCCGCCAAGCTGGGTCGTTGGGCGGGTTGAGGAGCGTGGGCTCGTCCGCAAGCGAACCGTCGATATTCAAGGGGACCCGGATTTCCGGAACGTACTTCGGCCCCGGCGGGACCGTAATCGGCTGGATCCAGCAGCCTTGGAACCGGTCCTGGAACCAGCCTTCCATCTGCGCCATGAGCGATGGCGACATTTTCGGCGCGTTTGCCGTTTCCGTGCCGAGCGAAGCCAGCTGTTGGAGGTCGCGGCCGGTGGACGCCCGGCGTTGCGGATCTTCGTGGCTCAGCAAGCGGCTGATATCATTGGGATCGAATTTGCGCGGCTTATCCGGATTCTCGTCCCCCGACTTTTCCCTGGCAGGCTTGGGCGGCGTCGTGACCTTCTGGTCCTCGAGCAATTTGGCGACCTGATCGAGCTTGAGCTTAGTCGTGTCCGGCTTCTTCGGCTCATCCTTTTTGGCCTCTTTCTGCTCGGTCTTGGGCCGCGGCACGGGCAGCGGATCGGTCGCGTCCTGATCCGGCTTCGGCGGTAATTCGATCGTCGGCTTTGGCGGCACTTTGTCGGGAAGCTGGGCGGCCTTCTGCGGCTGCGCCGTGTCGTCGGGCTTCGGCGCGGGCTTATCGGCCTGCCCGGGCTGGTCCAGTTTTTTATCGGGCGAGGGCGGGCTCAGAACGTCCTTCTTGGCCTGATCGAGCGGCGGCTTCGGCTGGTCCTCGGTCGTATCGGAAACCTTATCCACGCGCGGCTTCGGTTGAACCTGTTTCGCGGTCTTTTCGCCGTGCATGATCTGATTGAGATCGGATGAGTTCAGAATCTCGACCGGAATGGTTTCCTGCGCGTCCTGAAATTTTGGATCGAAGGAAAACGACAGCAGCATGGCCGCGAGCAGGCCCACATGGACCGCGCTGGAAACGATGAGGCCGGGTTTTTCCGAAAGCGACATCCTTGCTCAATTCTCAAGCACTGTCCGCCGGCTCAATTCTTTGCCGGCTCGGTGACGAGAGCGACCTTCTTGTAGCCGGCCGTCGTAATGATCGACATGACTTCCGCGATTTTCCCGTAATTCACGTCATTGGAGCCGCGCACATAGATGCGCTGATCGAAGCCGTCCTTCGCCACGTCCTTGAGCTTGTCGGCGAGCTTGTCGAGCGGCACCTGGTCGTCCATGACAAAGACTTCGCCCTTTTCATTGATCGCGACGGACAACGGCTTCTGTTCGATATTGAGCGCCGAAGCCTTGGTATGCGGCAGGTCGATTGGAACGCCGGTTGCGAGCAGCGGCGCGGCGACCATGAAAATGATCAATAGAACGAGCATGACGTCGATGAAAGGCGTCATGTTGATGTCGGCCATGGCGGCATAGCGCGGCACGCCGCGGCGGCCGCCGCGTCTTCCGCCGCCCTTGCGTGCCCCCGCCGCGCTCATTCCCATGTCTTCGTCCTCCGCACGTCAGTCAAATCGCTTCCTTTCGCTTATGCGGCGCGTTCGCGCACCGCATGCTGGTCGATCTGCCGCGACAGGATCGACGAGAATTCATCGGCAAAGCCTTCGAGCCGCGCCTGCTTCTTGGCCACATCGCCTTGCAGCTTGTTGTAGGCGATCAGCGCCGGAATGGCGGCGAAGAGGCCGATCGCGGTCGCGAACAAGGCCTCCGCGATGCCGGGCGCGACGACCGCGAGCGATGTGTTTTTCGATGCCGCGATCGAGCGGAACGAGGTCATGATGCCCCAGACCGTGCCGAAGAGGCCGATGAAGGGACCGGCCGAGGCGACGGTCGCGAGCACCAAAAGATTGGATTCGAGTTTTTCGACTTCGCGGGCGATCGAAACATCGAGCACCTTCTCGATACGCGCCTGAAGTCCCATGAAGGAGCCGCTCGCCGTCTGAACGGAGCGTTTCCATTCATGCATCGCGGCGACGAAAAGGCTCGCCATGCCGCTCGTCGGGCGCGACGAGAGCGCGGTGTAAAGTTCCTCGAGCGAGGTGCCCGACCAGAATACTTCTTCGAAGCGATCGAGCGCCTTCTGAAACCGCGTGAACAAGATCGCCTTGTTGACGATGATCGCCCAGCACCAGATCGAGGCGCCGAGAAGGCCCAGCATGACGAGCTTCACGACAATATGCGCGCTCATGAACATGCTGAACAAGGAGACTTCCGCCTCTGGCGAAGCCAACCCCGACGTCGCGATTTGGGCAACAATCATGTCATTTGTCCTTAGCTACTCAGGCGGCCGAACTTGCCGCATTTGGCTATGTTACGAAAGAAATGCCCCAACTTGCCGCCAATTCACTGACGGGAGGCCTCGCGAAAGAGCCCGCGGGGCCCTGGCGGCCGGCGCGAAACCGTCTCCCGCGTGATCGAGCCCCGTCCGGGCAAAGGGAAGGCCAAATCTGGCGTTCCTACCGGATGAACGGGATGCGAACACCTGTCCCGGAATTCCGTCATTTCTTGGGCTTTTCGGCCGGACTCAAGGGTTTAATCCAGACCTTCGAGTTAAGGCGTCTTTCAGGTTAACACAAAGTTAGCGGGGCCGCTTCGCGATCGCAATTTCAATCCATTGCGGATGCGCGGTCTCTTGGCGCAGGCCCGCGCGAAAGTGGCTCTTATTGGGGGAAACGGGCGGTTGGTTCTGGACCATGTCCGGATCGGCCGTCGAAAGGCCAGCCGCCGCCGGCTCCTCCAGCGTCAGCCCCCGTCGTCAAGCTTTTCAAGAACCCTGGTCGGCAGCCGGCGGGCCTTGCCCTCTGCGACCGCCGCGACGCGTACTTTGGCGCTCACCAGCACTTCCTCGCCGCGCAGGATCTGCTGCGCCATTTCGATCGAGGCGCGGCCCACTTTGGCAATCGCGGTTTCGACCGCGAGTTCATCGTCCATCCGCGCCGGTCTGATGAACTCGATGCTCATGCTGCGGACGGCGAAGGCCAGCGGGCCGCCGCTTTCGTCGTCGATCAGCTCGGTATGTTTGATGCCGTGGGCGCGCAGATATTCGGTCCGCCCGCGTTCGAGAAAGCGCAGATAGGAGGCGTGATAAACGACGCCGGTGAAATCCGTGTCTTCGTAATAGACGCGGACCGGCAAGAGCTGCAGGCGGCTTGTGCTCATCTTTCGGCTGGGCCCCGAACCGCCGCGCATAAAGATCTAGGCCCTGGCGTCCATCCATTTGAAACAGGATTCAAAGATCTCACTGCCTTCCTTGGTGAAGCGTGCGTACCGCCTCGTCGTCTCAGCGGCGGTATCGAAAAGCTTTATGTTCGTCTCCAGCATCGCGGCCAGCTTCTGCCGTTCGTCCGAGTTGAGTGACTCCAGGTGGGCAAGGCACTCCAAGGCATAGACCATGCGGGCGAGGACGAATGTCGCGTGGGCAATCCCTTCGACGGGTCGCAAGTCGTCGCGTAACGGAGACGGATATCGTTCATCGGGTTCATTCGTGGTCACGTCGGCGCCGCCCGTCAAGCCGTAGAGCAACACATGCGCTGTCTCATGCGCAAGTGCCTCGGCCATGGAGAAAGGATCGTCGATCGCAAGAGGATTGAGTAGAATCGCGCCCCAAAGAAAAACTGTGGCGGCGCCTGAGAAAATCGTGCCTCCGGGCCTTCCAGTCGCCAGGACGATTTGCTTTGCAAAAGTGTCGATTTCGACCAGTAGATTGGGACATGATTGGGCGACGAGGTCGCGCGCTTGCGCAATCAGGGTCTTTGCGCGCTGAAATTCAGACGCCTCCACCGCGATAAGATTCAACGGCAGATCGGGATTGTCATCGATGGTGCGGGCGAAGAGATCCGCATAGCCCTGCCCGAGGTCATTGTCGGTGAGGTTGCGAACGCCCTTTGGCGGGGCTTTAAGCGCCGCCTCGGCCAGTGCCTGCGCAGCGCGATAAAATCCCTCCGCATCGTCAAGAGCGATTCCGCTGCAGAGATCGCCGTAGAAAGCCCACATCGCTGGATTTTGGATCCCTTGCGAGATCGCTTCGATAGGCCGGGAGAGATCCAGTTTCGGGGTAAGCCGCAGCTGGCTCGCCTCCCGCTCGATCGTCGAGAGACTGTCCTTCAGCCGATGGCGCATTTCCACGTCAAGAGCGATCGCTCGGCCGCCATCTGGTAGAAAATCGAGATCGCGAGGCACTCTCAGCTCCGCACGCACTAATACGCAGATCGCCACAAGGGAATGAACGTTGCGGCGCATCTCATAACATGGAAATACCCGCTCTCCACACTCTGCCGTCGGTGCATTTCGATCACGTGGGCTGGGGAAATGCTGAGACTATAATTTGTTCGAGCTGACTTCACTTCTATGCTAGGTTTTATCTTTCAAGAAGTGGAGCAGGGGCATGGCGAAGAATAAGAAGGATCTCCCCGCGTTGCATCAAAGGCTGGCGACGGAGCGCTTGGTCGGATTCAAGACCGACAAATGGGCGGACGCTTCGGCAATCCGGCGTTTGGCGAGCAAGGTCGGCAGCAAGGTCGGTTCCAAGACGTTCCCTGGCGCGGCCCAATCGCAAAGCTAAGCGTCCGCCGCGTATCATTTCGCGCTGCTAGCGTAGCATTTTGATCACGCCGGCTCGCGGCCGTCTCGAATGCTTCTGAATATCAAGGCTTGGGATATTGTGCCCGAGAGAAGGCAATTGTACGCTCGTTACAGAGCTGACTTCGCTTGAAACGCCTGGAGGGGGACTATGGATCGGAAACTGTTGATTGATTTGCGCCGCAGATTGGCAACCTATGCCATCGTCGGATTCAAGACGAGCAAATGGGCCGATCCGTCGGCGGAGCATCGCGCTCTTTCAGCCGCGACGAGCAAGATGGGTGGCAAGCCTGCGAAGCCTTCGTTGCCGAGGTCGGTTTCGCGCTGACATGTGACGACGGGGAGGTTTTCATGGATCCGAAGCTGTTGATCGATTTGCGCCGGAGATTGGCGACCCATGTCATCGTCGGGTTCAAGACGAGCAAATGGGCCGATCCGTCGGCGGAGCATCGCCCGCTTTCGGCCGCGGCGAGCAAGGTCGGCCTCAAGCCGGGCGGGCCGTCGTCGCCGAGTTTGGATTCGCGCTGACGTGTGAGGACGGGAGGTCGCTATGGATCAAAAGCTGTTCATCAATTTGCGCCGGAGATTGGCGACCCGCGCCATTGTCGGATTCAAGACACGTAATTGGGCCGATCCGTCGGCGGAGCTTCGCACGTTTTCAGCCGCGAAGAGCAAGGTCGGCGGCAAGCCGCCGATCAAGCCTGAGTCGCGGCGCTGAATGTCCATTTTGGATTAACGAGCGGCATTCGCTTTTGATCTCAGAAGTCTCCTCCAAAATGGAGGGGCTTGCGCATTGGCGCCCTCGGCCCGAAGCCGGCTGATCGCGACCCCTTCCAACCGCACGGGCGCATGCCCATCGCCTGAATTTTCCATCGCCAAGGCGCGCAAATTTCTGGCGAACAGCTGTCGCGCCAGATCGTATGATTTTATCCGTGTCGGCGACGGATGTGTGGTCGAGCCTGAAATATGAGGGTTCGTATTGATCTCATAGACTTGAGGCCGCCCCGCGACCAAGCCGAAATCGGCGCGGCCATAATCGATCTCGGCGATCTCGAAGGCCCGGCGCAGCTCTTCGATCATAAAGCCGGATTCCATCCGGCGGAGATCTTCTTCATAGGTCGCTTCGTCTACGAGCCCTTTCCGCCCATATTTCACGTTCCAATTGTCCTCGCTGACGACGTCGTGCAGATGATAAAATTGGCCGATGCGGAATGTTCCAAATCGCCGCCACACACCTTGTGAGACTTCCTCTCCGCAATATTCGATGACGATCAATCCGCGCAAAGGCTGGGCGGCGGACGAAAGCCTTTCAAGTTCGGCATCCAATAAGGCCTGATCCGGCAGCAGGCCACTGATGCTGGCGGTGTGATCGGCCTCTTCCCTTATGAAGACCGGAAAGCGCTTCGGTTTGGGCAACCCGTCGGCACGGTAGGCGTCAAAATCGTTCAGCCCTGCTTCGCGCATGGCACGAAGAAAACCAAATCGAGTCCGGCAGCGCGCCGGATCGTTTAGCACGCAAAAGCCGGTTGCGCCTTTCATCAAGGCGGCGATCTCCGCGGCGGCGGCAAGCCCAAAATCCGACAAGCGCTCCAGATCGCAAAAGACATAGGTTCCCGGTGTGACATGAGATGCCACAAACAAATCCTCGTAAGGGAGGATTACAAAAGCGGGCAGTTCATAGCTGAACGTCTCAAGCGAGGCCAGGCAAGAGCGATACGCGCGCTTCAAAAGAAAATAAATCAATAGGTCACTCGTCTTCAGAAGATCCGGAAACCTTCGGCAAAAGAAGGTTCGTCTTTTTGAGCAAGGTCAATGTTTCCTTCTAGCAGAGTCCTAGCGTAACAGAAAAATGGGCGCTACTCCGCGCGGGAGAGGATCATGGACCAGCCGCAATCGCCCCCCATCGGCAAGCTCGTCGGGCAAGACCCTGGAAAAACAAAGCCCAATGCGGCGCCGGAGCCAATCTCGGCGGATGTCAGCGAATGCGCCGATCTCGCGCCGGCCGATCTCTTCAAGCGCCTTGAATGCGGTCCGGCGGGACTGTCCGCGGACGACGCCGCAGCGCGGCTCAAAAAATTCGGCCCGAACCAGATCGACACGGCGAAGCGGAAACATCTGCTCGTCGCCTTTTTGGAGCGTCTCGCCAATCCGCTCGTTGCCATTCTTCTCTTCGCAGCAGGAATCTCGGCGCTGACCGGCGACGTCCCGAGCTTCGTCGTCATTGCCGTCATCGTTTTGGTCTCGATCATCCTCGACGTGACGCAGGAACGTCAGGCGCAACATGCAGCCGAGAGTTTACGCGCGCGGGTGTCGCTTTCCATCAAAGTTTTGCGCGACGGAAAAGAGCTGGACATTCCCTCAGTCGAAGCCGTGCCCGGCGATGTCGTCCTGCTGGCAGCCGGCGATCTTATTCCTGCAGATTGTCGCCTGTTGGAGGCGCGCGATCTTTATGTCGATGAAGCGCTTCTGACGGGCGAGGCCTATCCGGCGGAAAAGGAAGCCGCCGGCCCCGCCGGGTCGAGCGAAAGCGCGCTGCCGTGCAATCTCGTCTTCATGGGAAGTTCCGTCGTCAGCGGAACGGCGAAAGCGCTCGTCTGGGCGACAGGCCGCAAGGCGCAGCTCGGCACCATCGCGAGCGCTTTGCAGAAGGCGCCGCCGCCGACTTCATTTGCGCTCGGCATTCAGAAGTTCGGCCTGATGATCCTCCAGGCGACGATCTTCCTTGTTCTCTTCGTTCTGCTCTTCAATCTTCTCTTCCACCGGCCGTTGCTCGAATCCTTTCTTTTCGCCCTCGCACTTGCCGTCGGCCTGACGCCCGAACTCTTGCCGATGATTGTGACGGTCACGCTGTCGCATGGCGCCATCCGGATGGCAGCGAAGCAGGTTATCGTAAAGCGCCTCTCGGCCATCGACGATCTCGGCAGCATGGATGTGCTCTGCAGCGACAAGACGGGAACGCTGACCGATGCGCATATTCAACTGATCCGCGAGTTGGATTTGAATGGGAAAGACAGCAGCGTGGTGATGCGCATGGCGCAGATCAACGCTGCTTTTGAGACGGGCATTACGAGCCCATTGGATGAGGCGATCTTGTCGGCGTGCAAGACCGATATCTCTGCATGGCGCAAGATCGACGAAGTCCCATTCGATTTCGAACGCCGCCGTGTCTCGATTCTCGTCGAAGGCGAAGGCCGCCGCGTTCTCATTGTGAAGGGAGCGCCGGAAGACGTGCTCGGCCACGCTTCTTCTTATATTCAAGACGGCACTCCTGCCGCCCCGCTCGACGCGGCCGCGCGCGCGGCGGCGGACGCAACTTTTCAAAAACTGAGTGCGGACGGCTATCGACTCCTCGGCGTCGCCTGGCGCGATGTGGAGGCGGATCGCCAGCGTGCCGATGTTTCTGACGAGAAAGAACTCGTCTTCGGCGGCTATCTCGCTTTTCTCGATCCGCCTAAGGCCGGCGCCTATGACGCACTGATGGAACTCGGCCGCCTCGGCATCGCCGTGAAAATCTTGACCGGCGACAATGAGCAAGTGACGCGACACATTTGCGGAGAACTCGGGCTGCCGGTCACTGGCGTTCTCAACGGCGCGGAGGTCGCGAAGCTGAGCGATGAAGCGTTGTTGGCAAAGCTCGACGACACCAATCTCTTCTGCCGGGTTACGCCGCCGTTGAAGTCGCGCATCATCCGGTCGCTTCGCCGCAAGGGCCATGTTGTCGGTTATCTGGGCGATGGCATCAATGACGCGCCGTCGCTTCACGCGGCAGATGTAGGCTTCTCGGTCGACACGGCGGTCGATGTCGCCAAAGAGGCGGCGGCGATGATTCTCTTGCGCAAGGATCTCGGCGTGCTCGCCGAGGGCGTGCGCGAAGGGCGCCGGACCTTCGCGAACATTCTCAAATATATGATGATGGGGACGAGTTCGAATTTCGGCAATATGTTTTCGATGGCGGGCGGCGTTCTCTTCCTGCCCTTTCTCCCGATGCTGCCGATTCAAATTCTGCTGAACAATCTGCTTTACGATGTTTCCGAGACGACGATCCCGCTGGACAATGTCGATGAGGCCATGCTGGCACAGCCACGGCGCTGGAATCTCCACACGGTGCGAAAATTCATGCTTGTCTTTGGACCGCTAAGTTCGGTCTTCGATTTTTTGACCTTCGGCCTGTTGCTTTGGGCGTTTCAAGCGAACGAGCAAATGTTTCACACCGGATGGTTCGTCGAATCGCTCGCGACGCAAATTCTGGTCATCTTCATCATCCGCACCGCCGATCCCTTTCGGAATTTGCCGCATCCCGCGCTTATCGCAAGCTCGCTCGTCGCTTTCGCGGTAGCGCTTGTCCTTCCTTATTCGCCGCTGGCGCACTGGATGGGCTTCGTGCCTTTGCCTGCGTCGATTTTGGGCACGCTGATGTTGGTGACCGCCGCCTATCTTGCCGCTGTCTATGGTGTCAAATCCTGGTTCTTTAGACGCCATCAGCTCGATGTGCAGCGGGCCATATAAAGCCTGGCTTGGATTGTGCTTCCAACGCGCTTCAGAACAGTATTTTGGCCATGCCGGGCCTATGCTAGACTGGTCACGATGAGTGCAAGATCAAACGCAAATGAAATGTACAGCCGCACCACCAAGGCCATTCAGATCACCGTCTTGACCGAATTCGTGCCGGAACGCTCCGACGCGGATGCGGCGACATTTTTCTGGGCCTACACGATCGAGATCGCCAATCAGGGCGAGAAGACGGTGCAGCTGACCGATCGGCATTGGCGGATCACCGATGGCAATGGCCGGCTCGAGGAGGTGCGCGGGCCGGGCGTTGTCGGCGAGAAGCCTGTGCTGAAGCCGGGCGAAAGTTTCCGCTACACCTCGGGCTGCCCGCTGCGCACGCCGTCGGGCATCATGACCGGCACTTATCGCATGGTGGATGAAAAGGGGGATGTCTTCGAGGCCGAAATTCCGGTCTTCTCCCTCGACTCGCCATATACGCCGCGCGTGCTGAACTAAGCCGGCGTCAGACAAAGCTCTCGGAATCATTTTTGATGTCTCGCGTCAACGCACCGTCGTCATTTGAAGGCTCCCGCGATCGGCTCGCGGCAACTCTCGGGCTGATGGAACGCCTCGTCGGCTTCGACACGGTGAGTTCGAAATCGAATCTTCCCCTCGTCGCCGATGTCGAGAACTATCTCAAAAAGCATGACGTCGATTTCGTCCGCGTACCCAATCGCGCCGGCGACAAGGCCGCGCTTTTTGCGACGATCGGCCCCAAGCGCGATGGCGGCGTCGTTCTGTCCGGCCACACCGATGTCGTGCCTGTTGAAGGCCAAACTTGGAGCTCCGATCCTTTTACGCTACGCCGCGATGGCGATCGTCTCTATGGCCGCGGCACATGCGACATGAAAGGCTTCGATGCGGTCTGCCTCGCGATGATTCCGGAATTTCAGAACGCGAATCTCGCCCGTCCCGTCCATCTGCTTCTAAGCTACGACGAAGAGATCACGTGCCAAGGCCCGCTCGATACGATTGCGCGCTTCGGGCTCGATCTGCCACGTCCATCTGCCGTCCTCGTCGGCGAGCCGACGCAGATGCAGGTGGCGGACGCGCATAAGAGTGTTGCGACCTATACGACCGTCGTTCGCGGGCGCGAGGCCCATTCGGCCAAACCCCATCTCGGCGCGAGCGCGGTCGCGACCGCCTGCGAACTCGTCGCCGAACTCACGCGCTTCGGCGAAGAGCTGAAGGCCGCCGCCGATCAGACGGCGCGCTTCGATCCGCCCTATTCAACCGTGCATGTCGGCACGATCCATGGCGGGACGGCGCGCAACATCATGGCGAAGCTCTGCACCTTTCATTGGGAATTCCGCGCATTGCCCGGTGTGCCGCAGGATCTCGCGCTGAAGCATCTCAAAACCTATGCCGAGCTGATCGCGACGCCGAAACTGACGCGCCATGCGCCGGAAGCTTCGATAGAGATCATTCAGGAAACGGAAGTGCCGGGGCTCGCGCCGGAGGAAGGTTCGGTTGCCGAGACGCTCGCTCTCAAGCTCGCGCAGCGCAACCGGACGATCACGGTGTCTTTCGCGACCGAGGCCGGACAGTTTCAAAAGGCGGAAATTCCATCGATCGTCTGCGGCCCAGGTTCGATCGACCAGGCGCATCAACCGGACGAGTATATCGAAGTAGGCCAGCTCGAAGCGGCGATCGGCTTCATGCGCAGGCTCGCGGCGGAGCTCGCCGCCTAGAGCCGCTTGCCGAGGAAACTCATATGCGTGCGGTTATGGCCGATGTTCGGTTCGATGCGCCGCGTTTCGAACCCCTCGATCGACAGAAGCCGCTGCATATCCGGAATGCTGAATGTTGTGAGACGCACCCGCGGCCGCGTGCGCGGATCGAGCGATAAAAACGTTGCCGCGACGCCGCGCAGCGCGGCGAGAAAGAATCCGCCGCGATAGGCGAAATCAAGCAGCGCCAGCGAGTCGGCGACTTTGTCGACATGGGGCGGGATGATGTCGCCGACCAGCATCTTGCCGCCGAGTTTCAATTTCTTTGCCGCAAAGGCGACGACTTCCCGGCATTCCTCCGGGCTCAGATATTGGAAGATCGAATTGCAAATGAAGAGATCGAGGCTCGAATCGGGCAAAGCGTCGAGCAGGCGTTCCGACAGCACGGAAATCTTGTCACTCGCGCCATAGCGCTTGCGCAGAGCGTTCTCGATCTTGGAAGCGGCATCGTAGAGATAGAGGTGGCCGCAGCGCGAGGCGAGAATATGGGCGCCGAGCGCTTCGCCGCAGCCGTAATCGAGAACGGATGCATCCGGCCTACCGATATAAGGCACAACGCGATTGGCGATCTCTTCGAAATGAAGCAGGCTGTGGCGCGCGTTCACATACATTTTGTGCTCGCCATTCCAGAACTCACGCCAACTCATGATACTCATGATCGGTCTCGCGCTGCCGTGCCCGAAACATCTTAGCTGACCGGCGGCTTCAGTCGCGGTCAAATTGTGCGCAAGGACGACTCTCGTCGCAAGCACGAAGCTGACATGAGCTTGGCTTTTCGTGTCGGCGTTCCGTCGGATGACACGCGATCATTTGATAAAAACATAAATGTCCACGGCAAGCGAGGGATCGTCCGCCGTTTTCAGATCGATCAAATATTCCTCGAGGAAATAATCCTGCGCCTCGAGCCCCTTCTCGTCGAGATAGGCGGTGATCAGATCATAGGTGGAATCGATATCGTCATAAGGCCCGCGGTGCCGAAACTTGAGCGCTTTTCCCGAAGGCGACATGCCGAGCTTTACCGTGTCCGAAAGCTGGGTCTTGTCCGCGGGCTTTTCGGCGAGCGGCAGCATCGCCTGATAGGAAAAGCCGTTGTCGTCCGTCGCGGTAAAGACGGTGATTGGGTGATCGATGGCCTTCAGCCCGGCCTTTTCGACTGCCGCCTTGAGCTGCGCCTCCGCTTCCATGATCGTCGAGAAACCGTCGGCCCATTTCGCCTGGCCGCTGATGATGGCCGTGGGCTTTGCCGCGACATCGACCGACTGCGCGGCGGAATCCGAGGGATTGTCCTGATTGTCACTGGCGCCCGGGTTCGCCGAGGGGGCCGGGGACGGCGGATCGGCGATTCCTTGGCCCGGAGCCGCAAGAAAGATAAGCGCGCTGAGGCCCAGGGCGGAAACGATGCCCGCCATGCCGAGCCCTGCCCCCCGGGAAACGCCCATCAGCCGCTCCTCTCCGCTTTCTTGCGCCGCCTGGACCAGCCCCGCGAATCACGGACAGTTCTGGCGAGACCGCCCGATTTTCGATAGAACGCCTCTCCTGAAACGGATCAAGCCCCATGCATCCTCTCGCCGGCCGCAAAGTGAGCAAGATGAACGGTCTCGGTAACGAGATCGTCATTCTCGACTTGCGCGGCGCGCCCTATGCCGTCAGCGCCGCCGATGTGCGCGCGATCGACCGCGATCCGCATCTGTCCTTCGACCAGCTGATGGTTCTCGAAGACCCCCGCCACGCGGGGACGGAGGCCTTTATCCGCATCTTCAACACGGATGGGTCGGAGGCGGGCGCCTGCGGAAACGGAACACGCTGCGTCGCCTGGTCTTTGATGCGGAACACGCCGCGCGAGACGATCTCGCTTGAGACCGTCAGCGGCATCCTGCAATGCTGGCGGCGCGGCGAATGGCGCTTCGCCGTCGATATGGGTCGGCCGCGCTTTGCCTGGAACGACATCCCTTTGCGCGAAGCGGTCGCCGACACCGGCGCCATTCCGTTCTCTTTCACCAAAGGCGCCCCGCTCATTGCGAGCGCGGTCAACATGGGCAATCCCCATGCGGTGTTCTTTGTCGATGATCTCCGAGCCTATGATCTCGCGGCGATCGGCCCGGTGCTCGAACACGATCCGCTCTTTCCCGAGCGGGCCAATATCTCCTTCGCGCAGATAGTCGCGCCGGATCGCATCGTCGCCCAGGTGTGGGAGCGCGGCGCCGGGCTCACTTTGGCCTGCGGATCGGCCGCATGCGCTATTCTCGTCGCCGCCGCGCGCAAGGGCCTCACCGGACGCTCCGCCACCGTCAGCCTGCCCGGCGGCGATCTTATGCTCACCTGGGGAGCCGACGATCATGTCGTGATGGAAGGTCCGGTCGAATGGGAATTTGAATCGACGCTCGATGCGGCGCTCTTCTCGGGCGTCGCGGCATGAGACCGAATGCGGCGATCAAGTCCGCGGTCGAGGTCGTGAACTTCGGCTGCCGCGTCAATCTCGTCGAAGGCGAAGCGCTGCGCCAGCTGGCTTTGACGCAAGGCTGCGACAATCTCGTGATCGTCAACAGCTGCACGGTGACGGCGGAAGCCGCACGCCAAGTCCGCCAAACAATTCGCCGCTTGAAGCGCGAAGCGCCGGAGCGGCGGATTTTCGTGACCGGCTGCGGCGTGCAGATCGATCCGTCTTCTTTCGCCGCCATGCCGGAAGTCGATCGCATCATCGGCACATTCGAAAAGACGCAGCCGGAGTCCTTTGCCAAAAATCATGCGAGCCGCGTCGCGGTCTCCGATGTCTTCGCCCGCAAAGAGGCCGATCTGCCCTCCGTCGCGGGGATTGAAGAGCATACGCGCGCCTTTCTCGCGATCCAGACGGGTTGCGATCATCGTTGCAGCTTCTGCATCATTCCCTTTGGCCGCGGCGCCTCGCGTTCCATGCCGCTCGCGCAGCTGCGCGATGCGGTCTCAGCCTGTCTCGACAAAGGCGTCGCCGAGATCGTGCTCACCGGCGTCGATCTCACCGCCTATGGCAAGGATTTGCCGGGCGCGCCGAGCCTCGCCAAGGCGCTGCGCGAAGTTTTGCAGACCGCGCCCGATCTGTCGCGCCTGCGCCTCTCGTCGATCGACTGTATCGAGACGGACGCCGATTTCCTCGATCTGATGGCCTCCGAGCCTCGGCTGATGCCGCATCTGCATCTTTCGTTGCAATCGGGCGACGATCTGATCCTCAAGCGGATGAAACGCCGCCACAGCCGCGAGGATGCAGTGGAGTTTTGCGCATCTCTGCGCGCCGCGCGGCCCAATATCGTCTTCGGCGCCGATCTCATCGCCGGCTTTCCGACCGAGACGGAGGCGATGTTCGAGAATACGCTCGCGCTCGTCGAGGATTGCGGCCTGACGCATCTTCATGTCTTTCCCTTTTCGCCGCGACCCGGCACGCCGGCGGCCCGCATGCCGCAGCTTGCCCCTTCGCTTATTAAGGAAAGAGCAGCCCGTTTGCGCGAAGCCGGCGCCAAGGCGCTGCGCCGTCATCTCGATTCGCAGATCGGAAAGCAGCTCACGCTGTTGACAGAACGGGGCGGGATCGCCCGCGCGGAAGATTTTACCAAAGTACGGAATGAAGGCACGGACGCTGGGCGAATCATCGAGACGACGATCGTCGGCCACGACGGCGAGATGCTAAGGTCCGCGTGATCGAAGCGCCTCGTTAATCGAACCTTCCGGCCG
Organism: Methylovirgula sp.; assembly: GCA_049522395.1. Classification (GTDB taxonomy): domain Bacteria; phylum Pseudomonadota; class Alphaproteobacteria; order Rhizobiales; family Beijerinckiaceae; genus Methylovirgula. The sequence continues at coordinate 30,441 of JBEKNV010000004.1, read as the reverse complement.
CGTTCGTTGCTCCCGTCCCAAGGTGACACGTTCCGACCAAAGCGGGGACAGAACCGGCACGAATCACTTTATCCACAGGCCTACCTCGCGTGCCGGGTTCGTTCGGTTTTTGCCTCGATATTTCGAACGGCGGCGAAGTCATGCTAGAGCGCCTGAAAATTCCATCGGATTGACCGCCATGCCCGATAGGCTCCGCAAAATTGCACGCGCGCTGATTTCCGTCTCCGACAAGACGGGCCTCGTCAATTTCGCGCGCGAGCTCGATCGGCGCGGCATCATCCTGGTTTCGACCGGCGGCACGAGCAGGGCGCTTGTCGAAGCGGGGCTCGCTGTCGTCGATGTCGCGGACGTCACCGGCTTTCCCGAAATGATGGACGGGCGGGTGAAGACGCTACACCCCAAAGTTCATGGCGGCCTTTTGGCGGTGCGCGAGAATCCGGCGCATGAGGCGGCGATGCTCGCGCATGGGATCGAGCCGATCGATCTCCTCGTCGCCAATCTCTATCCCTTCGAGGCGACGGTCGCGCGCGGCGCGAGTTTTCCCGATTGCATCGAGAACATCGATGTCGGCGGTCCGGCGATGATCCGCGCCGCCGCCAAGAATTTCGACGCCGTCACCGTGCTCGTCGATACTGAGGATTATGCGGCGCTCATCGCCGAACTCGCCGCGCATAATGGCGCGACGAGTCTCGCCTTTCGAAAAGCTCTAGCGCAAAAGGCCTTCGCACGGACGGCGGCCTATGACGCGACGATCTCGAATTGGTTTGCATCTCAGCTTGGCGAAGAGGCGCCAACCTATCGCGCAATTGCCGGCAAGAAGATCATGAACCTGCGCTATGGCGAAAACCCGCATCAAAGTGCCGCCTTCTATCGCGCTTTCGATCAGGCCGCAGGCATCGCCTCCGCGCAGCAGCTGCAGGGCAAAGAGCTCTCTTATAATAATGTCGCCGATACCGACGCCGCGCTCGATCTTGTCGCGGAATTCGATCCCGCAAAAAGCGCTGCCGTCGCGATCATCAAACATGCCAATCCCTGTGGTGTCGCGGTCGCCGCAAAACTCGATGAGGCCTATCGGCTCGCGTTGCGCTGCGATCCCGTCTCAGCCTTCGGCGGCGTTGTTGCGCTGAACCGCGCGCTCGATGCCGCAACGGCGCAAGAGATCGCCAAGATCTTTACCGAGGTCATCATTGCGCCGTCTGTCGATGAAGATGCGCGCGCGATCATCGCCGCCAAACCCAATCTGCGACTTCTCGTGACTGGCCCTCTGCCCGATGCGCGCCGAACGGGTCTGCTGATCAAGACGGTCTCCGGCGGATTTCTCGTCCAAAGCCGCGATAGTGCGCTTGTCGAAGACATGGATCTCCGCGTCGTCACCAAGCGGGCGCCGACGCCGGCAGAGCTTGCCGATCTGAAATTTGCGTTCCGCGTCGCCAAATATGTGAAGTCGAACGCGATCGTCTATGCCAAGGGCGGCGCGACGGTCGGCATCGGCGCGGGCCAGATGAGCCGTGTCGATTCGTCCCGGATCGCCGCGCAGAAGGCGGCCGAGGCGGCGCAGACGGCAGGTCTCTCCGAGAGTCTCGCAAAAGGATCGGTCGTCGCCTCCGACGCCTTCTTCCCCTTCGCCGATGGGCTGCTCGCCGCCGCGGAAGCGGGGGCGACTGCCGTCATCCAGCCGGGCGGCTCGATGCGTGACGAAGATGTGATCAAAGCGGCCGACGCGGCGGGGCTCGCCATGGTCTTCACCGGACATCGCCATTTCCGGCACTGAGGCCGCCCCAAGCGGCCACGGATTGAAAGAAGCCGTCATCGGAACGCACGATTTCTTGAAAAGCCCGCTGCCGACTGCCCAACGGGGCGGCATTTGCGCCCGATCCTGTTGCAGTCTCGACACGCAACCCGATATTCGGAGCCGGCGAGCCGTTTCGCGTCATGCGCGATTAGCACTTTCGTAGGAGTCTTTTCACCAAGTCGAATCAAATCGGCACACATTCTCCCCTGAGGCGCGTGGTTTTGAAGGTCGTTTAACGCGAGAGAGCCCAATCTGAAATTGCTCGACAGAATGGCTCGCGAGCGCCGCATCCTTGGCCAAGTTGCGCCAAGATTTGCGGGTTTTCTCGCATCAAAGTTCAGCAGCGGCTGAGTGAGAATGAAGACGGGGAGAAGGAGGGCTCATCAAGAGGCCCCCGAAACGCGGCGAATGAGACTAGGAATGCGGTAATGATCATCAGTGTGACCACCCAAATCGAAGGGGAACGCATCAATACGGAAATTGGCCGGATCGAGGCGGCTTCCTCCTGGCATGCCGGGGCTCTGAAGCATCTCGAGATGGAGCTGCGTAAGCGCGCGCTTCAGGCCCTCGTCCGTCGGGCCGAAGATGTCGATGCGGATGCGATCGTCGGAATTGAATTTGCGGTCGATGCCGGCCAGCCGATGACGGAAGGCGGAGCTGCCATGCAGCGCGTGCGCGCCCGGGGCATTGCGGTCACGCTGGCCGCCTAATCCCACAACCTTCAGCTTTCTATCCGGGCTTTGCTTCGCTGCGCGTGCCGCCACGGCGCGCTTCTGCGAGCCAGGTGGCGATGACACTGCCAAGCAGGAAGATGAGGCCGATGAGGCCGATGCCGACCGGGGCGACGCCGACTCCTTTGACCTCCGCCGCGCCTGTCCGCTTGATCGCGGCATAATCCGACCCGCCGAAGATGGGGCTGTCGCGCATAGCGACAATGCGCGGCATCGTCATGTCGCTATCCTTGCCTTTGCTGAGGCGCCGCACCGTGCCGCCGGTTGCTTCCGCGATGGGCTGCAGCTTTTCCGTTGTTGAAACCACATCTTGAAATTCGCGCGGATTCTCCGGGCCGACATTGGCGAGCGCGGTCAATTCGCCATCGGTCAAGCGATAAAGGCCGAGCTCGGAGACTTTGACCTCCACGGTCGAGAGGCCGGGTTCGGACGGCGTGAGAGTCACGGTTTCGATTTTGCCGGTGGGCGACGTGATCTGCACCGGCGGGATCGTGTCCTTGAGGCTCTGCCGCTCGATCTCGATCTCGTGGCCTTCGACTTTTGCGCGCAGAGCTTCTTCTTCGAGTTCGGGCTCTTTCATCAGCCAATGCGCGAGCCTTCGCAGAAGATCGAGATGTGGGCCGCCGCCCTCGAAGCCGCGCGCCCACAGCCACATCTGATCGGAAAGCAGCAGGCCGACACGGCCCTTGCCTTCGCGGGCGAGAACGAGAAGCGGTTTGGAATTCGCGCCGGAGAGGATCGCCGTGCCGCGCGTCACGTCGGCATCGACCTGACGAAACCAGCGGCTCCAGGACGGCGGATTGTCGTTCGCGCCGGGCAGGCCACGCGTCACTGGATGTTTGGCGCCGTCGGCGGTCACGGTCGGACGAAAACCTTCCGCCGTCTGCGTCACCGTGCCGTCGGGCTGCGCCGGCGTGATGCGGCCGAGCGGCGTGTAATAGAACCCATCCGGATCGCCGAAATCGGGGCCGGCGGCGATCAGCAGTGCGCCGCCTTCGCGGACATAGCGCACGATATTGTCGAGATAGACCGAGGGCAGCACGCTCTGGTTTGAATAGCGATCGAAAATGATGAGATCGAAATCCTTGATCTTGCGGCCGAAGAGATCGGCCGTCGGAAAGGCGATCAGCGACAGTTCATTGATCGGCGTGCCGTCCTGCTTTTCCGGCGGTCGCAGAATGGTGAAATGGACGAGATCGACATTGGCGTCGGATTTGAGAAGATTGCGCCACATGCGCTCGCCCTGATGCGGCTCGCCTGACACGAGCAACACTTTCAGCTTGTCACGCACACCGTCGATCGTCAGCACGGCCTTGTTGTTGATGGCAGTCAATTCGTCGGGCAGCGCCTCAACTTCGATCTCGATAACATTTGGGCCGCCATGCTCGATCTTGACCGGCAGCTTGACGCGCTCCCCCACCGCGGCAGTGACATTGGCGATCGGATTGCCGTCGCGCTTCACATGAATGACGACAGGCTCAGGACCGTTCGCCGTGTCGAGCACGCGCAATTGAATGGTCGTGTCCTTGCCGACGATGCCGAAACGCGGCGCATCGAGGAGTTCGATCCGCCGATCGCGCTCGCCCTCGTGGCCGGTGATGAGGGCATGCAAGGGTGCCTTGAAGCCAAGCGCCGCAACATCGGTCGGAATATCGTGGACGACGCCGTCGGTAATCATAAAGACGCCGCCGATCCGCTCCGAGGGCACATCGGAAAGCCCATCGTTCAGCGCGGTGAAAAGGCGCGTGCCATTGTCTTCCGTATCGCTGCGGCTACTCTCGATGACGCGGACATCGATATTGCCCAGCGCCTTGAGGCGCTTGACCAGCTCTTCCTTGACCTTTTCGGTCTGGGCCGGCCTTTCGCCGATCGTGTTGCTGCCGCTTTGATCGACAACGACGGCAACCACATCCTTCAGCGGCTGCTTGTTTTCGCGTACAAGAGCGGGATCGATCAGCGCGACAAGAACCAGCGCCAGTCCGATCGCACGAAGGATCGTGCCACTGCGGCGCTGCCAGAAGCCGAGAGCCGTCACAAGCACAGCAAGCGCGGTAAAGCCCCAAAGCAGGGCCACAGGCAGCAGCGGCGTGAAGGAAAGGCTGAATTCGTTCATTCGAAGCTTATCTGGGGCAGTTCAGCGGGACGCCAATCGTCTTGCTTTCCGCAGCCTCGGCCGGCGGTCAAGTGAAGACTGCGAAAGGCCGAGCGGGGACCTTACGAGCCGCAGGTCCCTTCGAATGGGCTAGCGCGCCTCTTTGGCCTCGGGCGCGCAGGGCAGGACCGCATAAGCGTCGATCTTTTGCCAATCGTAGGTCAGCGGCTCTTCCGTCATTTTGAAGCTTGGCTCTGACGGACGCCATTCATGCGCGCCCAACCCGGGCGGAATTATGGTGCCTTGCGAAACAGGCATGACGATCCAGACAGGCGCGTCGGGCCGCGCACAGAGATGGGCGACGTTCTCTTTCGTCACCACTGGCAAGTCGTCCTTGGACGGGATTTTGAAGTTGCTGAGTGCGCTCTTCTCGGCCAGGCCTTCGGCGATGAGAAAGCGCATGCGCTCACCAAATTCCTGCGCAAGCTCGGCGGAGAAGACGGTGCTGACGCCCTGTTGCTGGGACGCCCATTGTGGCCGGCCGGCGAGATACCACGCCTCCGTCAGCCCATCGACCCAGAGAATTTCGCCGGGCCGGCTGTCGATCAGCGCTGTGAGTTCGGGCGGATGTTTTGCCGCATCGATCAGTTTTTGGAACGGCGCGCGCGCGTCCCAAAGCCTTACGCAGAGGATCGCGAGAAGAAGCGCGGTCACGATTGTTCCTGCCGCAACAAGCGGTGCAGCCTTGCGGCTGAAGACGACGACAAGAAGCAGACCGAGAACTGGAAATGCGACATAGCGCCGTGCCCAGAAATACTCCAAGCCGCGTGGCGCCTCGGCGGGCATATGATGCAAAAAGCCAGCATAGCCGGTGACATAATGAATGTTCAAGATCAGGGCGACGATGCAGGCATAGGCCCAGACCAGCGCCGCGATTTTCCAATTGAAAGCCGGCAGCCGGGTTTGGAAAGAATGCAAACCGAGCGCAGCCGCCGCGAGAAGACCGGCCGACACCGGCGCGTCATTCGAAATCCAGGCAACCGACAGAAGCGCGAGAACGATATGCGCGCACGGACCCTGACGCCAAAGACGAAGCGCACAGAGCGCGAGAGCGACGGAGCCCAGCGCCGCCATCAGCCAGGCCATGCGCCAGAGCTGCGCTTGAATAACGAGCAGCAGAGAAAGAATGTCGCCGAAGAGCGATTGCGCGGCGATGCCGCTAATGCCCGCGACGATGGCGCCGATCAAAATCCAGCGCAGACGCCGAGCATAAAGGCTCGCCGCGATCGCAAGCGCTGCGACTTCGGCGAAGACGGCGCCGAGATATTCTGTCGGCCACGCAGTCGGGAAAAGAAGCGGGCTGCGGCTCAAGGCAAATTGTTTGAGCGACGGGTCCATCAGCTCTGTCAGGTGATGCAAGACAGGAACGCCCGCCAACGCGCCGACAACAAACAAAACGCCGACGGCGACGAAGAACGCGCACCAGCGCCAGTTCTCGCGGCTTAACACCAGGACGAAGACGCACCAGCCGGGCAGCACCATCAGCGGATGGATAAGGCTCGAGAGGACGAGGAAAGCAAAACCGAGCCATGTCCGTTGCGCGGCAAGAGCGGCGAGCGCGGCGATGACCAGGGCCTCCGAAAAAGGCCGCGCGACCGTCAGCACTTCCGAAAAGCCGAAGCGCATCGGCGCGCCGTAATTCACCGGCAGCAGCGCGACGAAAATGATGACGACGGAGATGAAATATCGCAGCCCATAGTGCTTGGCGAAATAGGCGAGCGCCGCCGTCCAGCCCGCCATTGAGACGAAGGCGAGCAAAAGGCCGGTCCGCTCCGTGCCGATGGCGGGAACGAGATGGTCGAGCAAAATGGGAAAGAGACTGTATTGCGATTGTCCGTCGTGGACGAACATCATGTCGCGGCCGACGCCGTTCGGATCGAAATCGGCGAGCACGCGGGCGATATAGACGGCGCCATCGCCGATGAGGCCGGGATAGCAATGCGTCAATGCCCAGATCATCAGCGCGATGAGCGGCAGGAGAATGCGCGCGACCGGCCGTTCGGCGAAGATCGGTGTGGCGGCGGCGCCCGCGTCGGCTGGACTCGCCGCCTCCTTATGGAGAAGGCTGTCGCGGAACAGTCGCCGCGGCCTGTCGATCGATTGCGCGTCCGTCATTGTGGCGGGGAACTTTTATTCGAGATCGAGAGCAATTTCGGCCACTGTCGGCCTGGCAGTCAGCGCGCCGGTAAAAAGCATCGTGCGGCGAGCGACAAAATTGAAGATGAAAACGCCGACGACGGTTGGCGCCTTGGCGATGCCGGCCGAAAGCCCCATCCATTTGACGAAGATGAAAAGCAGCAGGACGTTCACGCCGAGGCCCAAGAAGCCGATGATGAAGAATCCCACGGCCTCCGCGAGCGGCGGCTGGCTGCGGCGGTCGCGGAAAACGAAGCGCACGCTGCCGAAATAGGCGAGCAGCATTCCGGCCGTGAAACTCGTCGCCGCGGCGATGAGATAATTCACGCCGAGTGCGACGAGTAGGACGAGCAGGCCCCAATCGAGCGCCAATGCGAGCGCGCTGCAAATCCCATAGCGCCACAGATCGTCGAAAAGCTGGAGCGCGCCGGCGCCGAAGATGTGCTGCACGCGGGAACGAAGCGCTTGCATGATCATGCCGCCTTCTTCGGAACGAGGCGCAGACTCCGCAGGGCTTCATTCGCTCCAGATGTGCCGGCCTCGCCATATTCGGCGTCTTCATTCACCTGCCAGACATCGTAGACCGCTTCGCCGGCGATGATATTCGCCGCGGTGAGCAGGCCCGTCATCATGGCATGATCTTGATTATTGTATTTGTGCATGCCGTTGCGGCCGACGAGATGCAGGCTCGGATAGAGATGGGCGAGATCGCGGCGGATCATCGCCATATGGTCCGCATAGGTCTCGTCATAGACCGGATAGGCTTTCTTCTGACGGACGACGCAGGCGTCATAGACATCGACGGCGGTCATCAGGCCGATCTCGGCGATCTCGCGTTTGGCGAGCGCGATGAGATCGGCATCGAGCGCATCCCACAGCCCATCGCCTTCAAAGCAGAAATATTCGAGGCCGAGGCAGGTGGAAGTGTCGTCCGGAATCATTTCCGGCGACCAGGAGCGGAAATTCTGCACGCGGCCGACCTTCACTTTCGGATCGTGGATATAGATCCAATTGTCGGGCAGCGCGTTCGTGTTGCCGCCGATGAGGACGACGGTGAGGAAATCGCGATATTTGAGCTCGCGCGCATGCAGCAGCGAGATCGGCGCAGGACGCAGCGCGTTCATCAATTCGCGCACCGGCGCGGACGAGACGATGTCTTTGGAGTGAAATGTCTCGCGTTCGCCCGAACCGCTTATGGTCTCGACAGTCCAGACGCGCGATTGGGCGTCGTATGTGAGAGAGGCAAGGCGGCGATCCATCAGGATCGTTCCGCCCATGGCTTGCACTTTCTTGGCGCAGGCTTCCCACATCATGCCGGGGCCGCGGCGCGGATAGCGGAAGGATTCGATCAGCGTCTTTGCGACAGCGCCCTTCTTCTGCCAGCCGAGCGAACGGCGAAGCCCATCGATGACGGCGGACCAGAGGCTCAGGCCTTTAATGCGCTGCGCCGCCCAATCGGCCGAGATATCGTCGCAGCTCATGCCCCACACTTTCTCAGTGTAGGTCTTGAAGAAAATCGAGAACAGCCGCTCGCCGAATTGATTGCGCACCCATTGATGAAAGGTCTTGGCGTCTTTCACCGGAAAGGCTTTGGCATAAGCGAATGAGGCGAGGCAGAGCGCGCTCTGGAAGGGGCCGAGATTGCGCAGCGCTTCGAAGGCTTTCAGCGGATAGGCGAAGAATTTGCCGCGATAGAAAATGCGCGACAGGCGCGGGCGCTCGATGAAATCGTCGGGCAGGATCTCATTCCAGAGATTGACGATTTCCTTCGATTTCGAGAAGAAGCGATGGCCGCCGATATCGAACAGGAAGCCTTTGTAATTGACCGTCCGGCTGATGCCGCCGACATAGGCCGGGTCTTGTTCGATGACGAGGACATTGCGGTCGGATTTGACGAGACTATAGGCAGTGGTCAATCCGGCGGGTCCGGCGCCGACGATGAGGGCGTCGAAAATCTTCAAAATATCTGCTCCGCGCGCTTTTGGGCCGCGCCGAGGAGACCATTAATAAGTTAAAACGCCCCTACACCGATCGCCGAGAGTGGAGGCAGTCTCAGGCTTTCCGGGCCCTTGGCCCTTGGAAAGCCATGCCGTTAGGGCTGGGCCGGGGCTTTTAATGAGAGGAGCGCGCGGCATAGCCGCGCTTGGCGGGAGAGCTCATGCCGGCTGCTTCCAGCGCGCCGCAATTTATGCGATCACAGGGGCATCGTGGGGCTGAAGCGGACATGACCCATAGCGAACTCGTGATGCCCAGAGACGGCCGTCAGTCGGAGACGGCTCTTGCCATCGCGCGCGGCACGCGACGGCTGCTCCGCGCGCGCAAATTCTCCACGGTCACCGAACTGCCGCTGGCGAGTGGGCGGCGCGCCGACGTCGTCGCTCTGGCCGAAGATGCGACGATCCTGATCGTCGAGATCAAATCCTCAATCGCCGATTTTCGCGCCGATGCGAAATGGCCGGATTATCGCCTCCATTGCGACAAGCTTTATTTCGCCATATCCGCCGGGACCCCACCTGAGATCATGCCGGAAGATGCCGGCCTTATCATCGCCGACGGTTTCGGCGCGGAGATTCTGCGCGAGGCGCCGGACCATCGGCTTCCCTCGGCAACACGGCGCGCCATGTTGCTGCGCTTTGCGCATGCGGCGGCGCATCGGTTGCATGGTCTCGCCGATCCCGAAATCTTAAGCTTGGGACCTTATTAATCGCGACAATGCCATCTCTTTGGCCATTGAGCCAAGTCAATGAACGCATTGCTGCCACATGATCCCTGAGGGCATGATGTCGATGGCGGACCCAAGCATGGAAGCGCCCGCGGATACGCGGCTCGAATCGCGGCTCAGCGGCCGTCATTTGACGATTGCGCTCAGCGGCGCCTGGACGGCTCATCATGCGGAAGCGCTCGAACCGACAGTCAATGACTTTCTGGCGCAGCCGATGCCCGGGCAGGACGTCTCGATCGATTTGGCGCAGATCGATGCGCTCGATACCTACGGCGCGTGGTTGATCGAAAGGCTGATGCGTCAATCGGCCGGCGGCGGCCGCAGCGTGCAGCTGACCAACGTCGCGGAACACTACCGCGGCCTCATCGCTGAAATTCACGACGTCAACAAAAGCCATGCCGCGGAAAAGCCGCAAGAGAACCGCCTGCTCGCCGCGCTCGAATCGCTTGGGCGCATCGGTGCCGAGGGCGCTGGCGATTTTCTCGATCTGCTTGAAATGTTCGGGGCGCTGTCTCGCGCCTTTTTGCGCATCCTCCTCAATCCGCGCCGGCTGCGGCTCACCTCGACCATCCATCATCTCGATCGGGTCTGTTGGCAGGCCGTGCCGATCATTCTTGCCTTCACCTTTCTCATCGGCGCGATCATCTATCAGCAGAGTACGTTTTATTTCCGCAAATTCGGCGCTGGTGACTATTCCATTAATTTTGCCAGCATTCTCGTGCTGCGCGAACTCGGCGTGCTTCTCGTCTCCATCATGGTCGCCGGCCGCTCCGGCAGTTCCTATACGGCCGAACTCGGCACGATGAAGATGCGCGAAGAGATTGACGCGCTGCGTACCATGGGGCTCGATCCGGTCGAGGTTCTCATTCTGCCGCGCGTTGTCGCGCTCATCATCGCCGTACCCGCTCTGACGCTGCTCGGTTCACTGACGGCGCTCTACGGCGGCGGCATCGTTGCTTATTTCTATGCCGGCATGAGTCCGCACATCTATCTGCAGCGGCTCAACGAGGCTGTCTCGGTCACGCAGTTCAAGGTCGGCATGTATAAAGCGCCGTTCATGGCGCTTGTCATCGGTGCGGTTGCTGCCTGCGAGGGCATGAAAGTGAAGGGCAGCGCCGAATCGCTTGGCCTCAAGACGACGGCCTCGGTTGTCAAATCGATCTTTCTCGTCATTGTGATCGACGGCCTCTTCGCGATCTTCTACACGGCGATCGGGTGGTGAGCATGGCTGAGGCCGCAACGCTCGAAGCACGAAAGACGGCGACGGATGATGCCGTGATCCGCGTGCGCGATCTCGTCGTCGGCTTCGGCGATGCGATCGTGCTCGATCATCTCAATCTCGATGTCGCGCGCGGCGAAATCCTTGGCTTCGTCGGCGGCTCCGGCGCCGGCAAATCCGTGCTGTTGCGCACGCTGATTGGCCTGATCCAAAAACGTGAAGGCACGATTGAAATTCTAGGGCTCGATATCGACAAGGCGAGCCAAGACGAGCTTCAGGCGATCGAGCGGCGCTGGGGCATTTTGTTTCAACAAGGCGCGCTCTTCTCGTCGCTGACGACGCTGCAGAACGTGCAATTTCCGATGCGCGAGAATCTGCACTTGTCGCAGCGGCTCATGGACGAAGTTGCGATGGCGAAGCTCGAAATGGTCGGCCTCACGCCTGAGGACGCCGCGAAATCCCCGTCCGAATTGTCGGGCGGCATGGTCAAGCGCGTGGCGCTCGCCCGCGCCCTCTCGCTCGATCCGGAGATCGTCTTTCTCGACGAGCCGACATCGGGCCTCGATCCGATTTCGGCCGGCGAATTCGATCAGCTTATCCGCACGCTGCAACAGACTCTTGGGCTCACCGTCTTCATGGTCACGCATGATCTCGACAGCCTTCACAATGTTTGCGACCGCATCGCCGCTCTGGCCGACGGGAAAGTCGTCGCCGAAGGGACGATCGAGACCATGCTCGCCAGCGATCACCCCTGGGTGAAAGCCTATTTCCGCGGCCAGCGCGCACGCATCCTTACTTCCCCCCGACAGGCTTGAGGCCACGCAATGGAGATCAAATCACGTTATCGGTTGATCGGGGCCTTCATGCTGGCGGTGATCGGCTTGGGCTTCGGCTTCGTCTATTGGCTGCAAAACGCCGGCGGCGTTTCCGATCGCCTCAGCTATCACATCCGATTCATGGATACCGTCGGCGGCCTTCAGGTTGGCGCGCCTGTGACGTTCGACGGCATCAACGTCGGCGAAGTCACAGGGCTCTCCGTCGATGCCGACGATCCACATATCATTCTGGTGACGATCGGCATCGCGCGCACGACGCCTTTGCGCGCGGACACGACCGTCAAGATCGACTTCCAAGGTCTGACGGGTTCAGCCGCGGTTTCCTTGACCGGCGGCTCCGCCAATCTGCCGAAGCTCAACACCATGGCCTCGCCGCCGATCCTCACGGCGGGGGGATCGGCTGGCCAGGGCCTGACCGATATGGCGCGGCAAGTACTCGGCCGGCTCGACAAGCTCTTCGGCGACAATTCGGCCGATCTGCATGAGACGATCGTCAATCTCAAGAACTTTTCCGGCGCTCTTTCCAAGAACTCCGGCAAGATCGACACGATTCTCGGCGGCCTCGAGAAAATGTTCGCCGCGCCGGCAAAGCCCGTGATGGCGATCTATGATCTCAATGCGTCGACGAATTTCCCGGCGCTGAAACAGCCGCCACAGGCGCAGCTCGTCGTCAATGATCTGACTCCGCTTCTGATCTGGGACACGCAGCAGATCCTGCTGAAGCCCGCTCAGGGCACGGTACAGGCGATCGAAAACGCGCAATGGGGCGACAGCCTGCCGAAGCTCGTGCAGGAAAAGATCATCCAGAGTTTCGAGAATGCGCATTATACCGGCGCGGTGAGCCGGCCCATCGATCGGCTGGCGGCCGATTATCAGCTGATTATCGATCTGCGCGCCTTCGACGTTGCAGTTTCGCCGAGTCCACATGCGGAAATCGAATTCACCGCCAAGATCCTGTCAAGCGACGGCAAGATCATCGGCGCGCGCGACTTCCGGGCGGAGGCACCCGCGCAATCGACGGATGCCGTGGGCGCGACGGCCGCGTTGAACGCGGCCTTTGGCAAAATCGCAACCGATCTCGTAAATTGGACGGCCCCGCTCGTCTTTGTGAACAAGCCGACGACGAAGGCAAAGCCGGTTGAGGGCGGCATCGGGCCTTAGCCATCGCCCAGGGCGACGACTTTCAGCGCGGCGCGCGCTTCGCCAAAATGCGCTGCAGCGTGCGCCGATGCATATTGAGTCGGCGCGCCGTCTCGGAGACGTTGCGGCCGCAAAGCTCGTAGATGCGCTGAATATGTTCCCAGCGGACGCGGTCGGCCGACATCGGATTTTCGGGCAATTCCGCCTTGTCGTGACGCGTCGCCATCAGCGCCGAATAGATCTCGTCGGCATCGGCGGGCTTCGCAATATAATCGAACGCGCCGAGCTTCACCGCAGTGACGGCGGTGACAATATTGCCATAGCCGGTTAGGATGATCGCCCGCGCGTCGGGGCGCTTGGCCTTCAGCTCGGAAATGACATCGAGCCCATTGCCGTCGGCAAGACGCATGTCGATCACGGCAAAGGCCGGCGCCTCTTTGGCGATCGCGGCCAGGCCTTCGGCAACGGACTGCGCCGAGGTCACGATAAAGCCGCGCATCTCCATGGCGCGCGAAAGACGCGAAAGGAAGGGCCGATCATCATCGACAATCAACAGAGTCTTGTCAGCGTCGGCTTCGCCGATCGATGGGACGTTTTCCACCCTTTGACCGAGACCCTGATCGGGTAGGTCGTTCTTCATTGTTTGTTGCCTCGCTATCTCCATATCGCCTTAGTCTTTTAATCTGCCCGGAAAATAGACACTATAGACGAAGAGTCCCGATCCCAGAAGGCCGGGCTCACGCCATGGTTTACTAAGGATTCGGCCGCTTCGGCTTAGCCTACTGAGGCTTTGATGCCAGGCCTCAGCATTTCCTCCCGTGACGGTCTCGTTCGCCGCCCTTGCTCGAAAGCTAAGCGCGGCCATCGGATCGTCAAGCGCGCGCCCGACGCGGGAGGCGCCCTGTTGGTTGCCTCGACCGTCGCGCCGGAGCGCTCCAGCAAGGTCTTGGCGATAAAGAGCCCGAGGCCGAGGCCGGAATCCTCGTCCATCTTGGCGCGCCGGTCCTTCTTCGTCGTCACATAAGGTTCGCCGAGGCTTCCCATCACATCCGGCGAAAAGCCGGGGCCGTCGTCTTCGATCGCGACCTCCACGCTCGCCTGGCTCCAGCGCGCTCTGATGATGACTTCCGTGCGGGCGAAATCGATGGCGTTCTCGATCAGATTGCCGAGACCATAGACCATCGGCGGGTTGCGGCGGCACACGGGCTCGGCGCCTTGTCCCGCTTTCTCTATGCTGATCTTCAAGCCGAAATCGCGGTGCGGGCCGGCCGCTTCTTCGAGCAGAACGCCGAGACTCATTTCGCCGAGGAAGTCGCGCGATTCATCGTCGAGCGAGGTCAGTTTGGAGAGGATGCTGCGGCAGCGCGCGACCTCCTGCGAGAGCAGCGCCACATCTTCTTCGAAGCTTGCGCCTTTTGGCAATTGCTTCTGCAATTCCTTGACAACGAGCGTGATCGTGGCGAGCGGCGTGCCGAGTTCATGGGCGGCGGCCGCGGCGAGCCCGTCGAGCTGAGTCAAATGGCGCTCTCGGGCGATGACGAGCTCGGTCGCTGCAAATGCGTCGGCGAGCTTGCGGGTTTCTTCGGCGACCCAGGACGCATAAAGCGCGATGAAAATCGCGCCGACCGTGATCGCGCACCAGATGCCGGCGCTATAAAGGAAAGGGATGTCGAGCGCCGCGCCCGGAACCCAGGGCAACGGCTGATGGACGAAGGTCAAGACGGTCGCCGCGGCGATGACCAACAACGTCAGTCCAAAGGTGATCCGTCCTGAAAAGGACACCGCGCCGATCATGATCGGCGCGAGGAACAGCAAGGAGAAGGGATTGTTGAGCCCGCCGGTCAGATAAAGCAGAAGAGACAGCTGGACGATGTCATAGGCGAGCATCAAGGCGGCGGGCGCATCCTGCAATCGGTCGCTGCGCCCGAACCGAAGCCGCAGAAAGATATTGAGCCAGGCCGAGAGCGCGATGATCAGCAGGCAATAGCCGAGAGGGATCGGAAAGCCGAAACCGTAATGCACAAGAAGGACGGCGATGGTCTGGCCGCAGAGAGCGAGCCAACGGAGCCGGATCAGCGTATCGACACGCAGGCGCCGCGATCGCCGTCCAAGATCGAGTTCTGTCGAATCAGCCATGAAATCGTCTCGCGATCCCGGTCGCCTGCCGGGTCAACACAAGTCTTCGCCTTGCGCCACTGAGGCGCTACTTGGGCCCTTGTGCAGCGGCGTCACGACCGGCTACACGCGCCTATCGCTTCTGCGCGCTTCTCCTAAAAGTCAAGAACGAGGACCGCTCATGGATGCCGCCGCGCCGCAAGACCAACCGGGGACCGCTCCCGCGATCGAACTCGCGCAGTTAAGAAAAGTCTTCGGCGGCGGCGTGGTCGCGGTGGACGACCTCAGCTTTAGCGTCGCACGCGGTTCCGTGACCGGCCTTCTCGGCGGCAATGGCGCCGGCAAGACAACGACCATCGGCATGATCATGGGCCTCATCCTGCCGACGTCGGGCAGCGTGCGCGTGCTCGGCATCGATATGCAGCGCGACCGCTATCGCGTGCTCGACAAGATGAACTTCGAGAGCCCTTATGTGGACATGCCGCATCGGCTGACGGTTCGCCAGAACCTCACCGTCTTCGCCGAACTCTATGCCGTCCCCAATGTCGAAGAGCGGATCGCGCGTCTCGCGCAGGATCTCGCCTTTGCGGATTTGCTCGACCGACCCGCCGGTCAACTTTCGGCCGGGCAAAAGACGCGGGTCGCGCTCGCCAAAGCCTTGTTGAACGAACCCGCCGTTCTGCTGCTCGATGAGCCGACCGCTTCGCTCGATCCCGACACCGCCGATTGGGTGAGAACCCATCTCGAAAATTATCGGCGCGGACGGCAGGCGACCATTCTGCTCGCCTCTCACAATATGAATGAGGTCGAGCGCCTCTGTGATCGCGTGATCATGCTGAAGGAAGGGCGGATTGTCGGCGACGACAGTCCGGCAGACCTGATCGAACGCTTCGGCCGCAAAAATCTCGAAGAGGTTTTTCTCGATCTCGCGCGCGGCCGGCGAAAGCCCGCCGACGCGCCGTCCCATTAGCGCGACAGGATCCGTCCATGGATTTGAGAGCCGCTTTGCCCGCATCCTCGATGAGTTTTTCCGCCGGCCGCGTCGCCGCGATGGTGAAACGCTATCTCTATCTTTTGCGCTCGTCCTGGCCGCGCATCTTCGATCTCATCTATTGGCCGCTCGTGCAGATGCTGACCTGGGGCTTTCTGCAAACCTATTTGGTGCACGCGTCGAAGGCCGGTGCTCTCTCAGGCCGGCTCGGGCTCGCCGCCGGCACGTTGATCGGCGCCATGCTGCTCTGGGATATTCTGTTTCGCGGACAACTCGGCTTCTCGGTCTCCTTTCTCGAAGAGATGTGGTCGCGCAACACCGCTAATCTTCTGATGAGTCCGCTTCGCCCGGCCGAACTCGTCATGGCGCTGATGACGATGAGCCTGGTGCGATTGGCGATCGGCTTCGTGCCGGTCACTCTGCTCGCCATTCTGTTCTTCGGATTCAATCTCTGGGGATTGGGCGTCGCGCTTGGCGTGTTCTTCGTCAATTTGATCCTGACGAGCTGGTCGATCGGGCTTTTGTGTTCGGGTCTCGTGCTCCGCTATGGGCTTGCGGCGGAATCGCTCGTCTGGACCTTCATGTTTTTGATGCAGCCCTTGGCCTGCGTCTTCTATCCGCTCTCGATCCTGCCTTGGCCCTTGCAGATCGTCTCGCAGCTCCTGCCGCCGACCTATGTGTTCGAGGGATTGCGGGCGCTTTTGATCCGGCACGAGCTTCGCCTCGATCTCATGGGCGAAGCTTTCGTCTTGAACATCATTTTTTTCGCCGTCGCCTTCTGCGGATTTCTGCTTCTGCTGCGCAGCGCGCGGCGGGCCGGAACGCTGCTCCAGACCGGCGAATGAAACGAAAGCATGGGTGATGGATCGTTCACCGAACTTGTAGGTTTTGTGAATCTTTTCGCACTTGCATCTTTTGTTGCATTGCCTTCGTAAAGTTTAAGCTTTATATTTCGCAGTGCAGCATGAAAGACCCCGAAGATGGGCATCGGCCGGCCTCATCGGCCCATGTCGCGGCGTCACGTCGATCCGCAACTTACCCGTGGGACATTCGTTCAGGGGAAGGGATCTGGTGAGACAGGGCTGGCTATGAATCTCTATTCTTATCAATTGCATGAGATGACGCATCTCGCGCTGGCTCCGGCCCGCGCGATGTCCGGATTTACCAAACTTTGGTTCAACAATCCGGCGAATCCGCTCTCCCGTACCCATGTCGGCCGCAAAATGGCGGCCTCGGCCGAACTTTTCGAGCGGCTGACGCGGCGCTACGGCAAGCCCGCCTTCGATCTCGATCTCGTGACGATGGACGGCGTTCAGGTGCCCGTGCAGGAAACGGTGATCTGGGAAAAGCCCTTTTGCCGCCTCATCCATTTCGATCGCGATCTGCGGCGCAATGGCAAGGTGCAGCCGAAGCTTCTGATCGTCGCGCCCATGTCGGGCCATTACGCGACGCTGCTGCGCGGCACAGTCGAAGCCTTCCTCCCTTTTTACGATGTCTACATCACCGATTGGGAAGACGCGCGCATGGTGCCGCTCGCCCTCGGCCATTTCGATCTCGACGATTACATCGATTATTTGATCGAAATCACGCATCTGCTGAGCGCGCGCTACGACGGCATTCCTTTGCATACGGTCGCCGTCTGTCAGCCCTCCGTGCCACTCATCGCGGCGGCGGCCTTGCTCGACGCACGCAATGATCCGCATGCGCCGGCCTCCATGACGCTGATGGGCGGCCCGATCGATACGCGGCGCAGCCCCACGGCCGTCAATCTTCTCGCGCAGGAGCGCGGCAGCGCCTGGTTCCGCGAAAATTGTATCCACGCCGTGCCTTATCCCTATCCGGGCGCGAGCCGCGACGTTTATCCGGGCTTTCAGCAATTGTCGGGCTTCATGGCGATGAACTTCGATCGGCATGTGAATGCCCATATCGAGATGTTCAACCATCTGATGGAAGGCGACGGCGATTCCGCCGAAAAACATCGCGACTTCTACGATGAATATCTCGCAGTGATGGACCTGACGGCGGAGTTCTATCTGCAGACGGTCGATACCGTCTTCGTCGAACATCGGTTGCCGGAAGGCACGATGAACCACCGCAATACGCCCGTCGATCTCAGCGCCATTCATAGCGTCGCGCTGATGACGGTCGAAGGCGAGAGGGACGATATTTCCGGCATCGGCCAGACTCTGGCCGCCCAGGAACTCTGCACAAACATCCCCTCGAAGCTCAAGCTTCACTATGAGCAGGCCGAGGTAGGCCACTACGGCGTCTTCAACGGCTCCCGCTTCCGCGGCCAAATCGCACCGCGGATCCGTGAATTCCACGCCGCCGTTGCCCCAATTTGAGGCAGAGCCAGGCGGGTTTTCCGGCTCTAATGGCTAAGCTTAAGTCCCGGCCTTGAGCTTTGCGTCAGCGGCCTTGACCGGTCGTTACCCCTGACCAAAAGAAGGGCGAATGCGGACCCGCCAAGGCCCCCGAGCCAGTAGCGACTCGGGCGCCCCCGAGCTATCTTTCCCTTATGCTGAGCTCTTTGCGGAAGAACGCGGCGAGGGCCTCGGAGATCACCCATCTCGAGGTCACGCACGCGGGCGAGACCTATCGTATCCTCTTGAAGCGCATCGCTTCGGCGCGCCGCTTTACCCTGCGGGTGCGGGCGGCGACGCGCGACGTTGTTTTGACGATGCCACCGCGCAGCTCGATTTCCGGCGCCAGGACTTTTGCCCAAGCTCATGCCGCCTGGATCGGGGGCCGGCTGGAGCGGCTGCCGAAGCCGACGCCACTCGGGCCCGGCGAAGTCGTGCCTCTGCGCGGGATCAACCACCTCATCGTGCATCGGCCCTCGAAGCGTGGCACTGCCTGGGTCGAACCGGGGCGCAAAAGCGTCGGCGCCAGCATGCTGCCGCAGCTTTGCGTGGCCGGTGAATGCGAATTCGTCGCCCGCCGCGTCAAGGATTTCCTGATGCGCGAGGCGAAGTGTGATCTCGAAGCGGCCGTGGCGCGCTATGCGGCCAAGCTCGGTGTCACGCCGCGCCGCATCAGCCTGCGCGATACGACGAGCCGCTGGGGCTCCTGCTCGTCGATCGGGTCGCTCAGTTTTTCCTGGCGGCTGGTGATGGCGCCCTCCTTCGTGCTCGACTATCTCGCCGCGCATGAGGTCGCCCATCTCATCCATCTCAACCATTCGCCAGCCTATTGGAAAGTGGTCGGAAAGCTGACGCCCAATGTCGAGCGCGGCGAAGCATGGTTGAAGACGAATGGCGCTGGGCTGTTGCGCTTCGGGCCGTTCAAGGGGTGAGGGGCAAACCCTCTCCCTATGGGAGAGGGTGGTCGGCAAAGCCGACCGGGTGAGGGGTTTCGGCCTCTGTAAATTCCGAAAGATCGTAACCCCTCATCCGCCTCGCTTCGCTCGGCACCTTCTCCCACTGGGAGAAGGATCGCCGCCCACTCATCTCCGCACAAACGTCAGATAGACGGGCTTTCGTCCCGCCTTGAGCGCCTTTGCCTCATAGCGCGTGCCGCTCCATTGGGGCCAAGGTGCGCGCCAATTCTCGGCCGCGGCCGCTTTCCATATGAAGTGCGGCGATCGCAGCGCGCGGAGAAGCGTCCAGCCGGCATTGTCGTCGATATCGGTCGCGAAGCGGATTTCAGCACCGGGCCGCAGCACGCGCGCGAGCGCGGTGAACATCTCATCGGACAAAAACCGTCGTTTGTGATGCCGCCGCTTCGGCCAAGGATCGGGATAAAGCAGATAGAGGCCTGACAGCGCGCCATCAGGCAAAGCCTCGATGACCGCGCCAGCATCGCCCTGGTAGAGTCGGAGATTGGTGAGCTTCGTCTCCTCCGCCAGCGCCAAAGCCTTGGCGACGCCATTCTCAAACGGCTCACAGCCGATGAAGCCGCAGTCTTTGTGCGCGTTTGCTTCCGCAATCAGATGCTCACCGCCGCCGAAGCCGATCTCAAGCCAGATGTCTCGCGGCGCGTTGGGGAAGAGCGTGGCTGCATCGGCAATCTTCTGCGAAAGATCGAGCGTCAGCGCCGGCAGCAGAGTCTCGATCAGCGCCGCCTGATGCGCACGCAGCTTCTTACCTTTGCGGCGTCCGTAAAGGCGGGAGGATTGCGGGTGCTCCGCGCGCGGGCTCATGGCGCGATTCTTCCCGGCTCGACCATAAGCATCTGCGCCTTACCCTCCAACTCCGCAAAGGCCACGCGCTCGGCGCCCGTCATGAAAACCTGCGCTCCGAGCGCGATCAGCCGCTCGAACAGAGCGCTCCGGCGCGCCGCGTCGAAATGCGCGGCGATTTCGTCCAAGAGCAAGATCGGCGTGATGCCGGAGACTTCTTCGACGAGCTGCGCATGGGCGAGAATGAGGCCGACAAGCAGCGCCTTCTGCTCGCCGGTCGAAGCGCGCGCAGCTTCTGTCTGTTTCGGCCCGTGGCGCACCAGAAGATCGGCGGCTTGCGGGCCGATGAGCGTCCGTCCCGCGGCGGCGTCGCGCCCGCGGTTCTGCCGCAGCATGGCCCGATAGAGATCTTCGACTTCAAGCGCCGGCTTTGTGGCGATGAGAGTTTCGACATCGCCTTCGAGCGCGATTTCGGCATAAGGAAACGGCCCGTTCTCATCTTTCGTCTGCGCGATGCGCGCTGAGAGATGCGCGACGGTTTCGGCGCGCGCTGCCGCGACGGCGACCGCGAGTTCGGCGAGCTCATGTTCGGCCGCATCGAGCCAGCGCACGTCGGCCTTGTCTTCGAGCAGCCGATTGCGATTGCGCAGCGCGCGCTCCATCGCATTGACGCGCGTGCCTTGCTCCGCATCGACGGCAAGCACAAGCCGGTCGAGAAAGCGTCGCCGCTCGCCGGCGGGACCGGAGAAGAGCCCGTCCATCGCCGGCGTCAGCCAGATGATGCGGATCAAATCGGCGAAGGCTTTGAGCGAGGGCGCCGGTTCGCGGTCGAGCCGATAGCGGCGCGAAAGCGTATCGTCCGGCTGGCGCTCCGTGCCGATGCCGAGCTGATGCACGCCATCCGCTGTTTCGACTTCGGCAAAGACGGACCAGTGGCCCGCGCTGCCCACGCGTGCGCATTCGGAGAGTTCGGCACGGCGCAGACCCCGGCCCGGGCAAAGAAAAGAAATCGCTTCGATGAGATTGGTTTTCCCCGCGCCGTTTTCGCCGTTGAGCACGACAAGCCCCGGCTGAAGCGCGAGATCGAGCGCCGCATAAGAGCGGAAGTCTGCGAGCACAAGCCGGCGGATGAAGGGGACAGGGGGCATAGGGTCTTTCAAAGACGTGGATGGCCGGGACAAGCCCGGCCATGACGGCGTATAGGGTTTGCAGCAAAGAGGACGCGCGTGTCCAGCGAGGGTTCTAAGACGACCGACAAGACATATTGCATCGCGCCTCGCGGCGACGATCTCGCGCCCCTCGCCGATCTCTGGGTCGCGAGCTGGCAGGCGGTGATGCCCACGATCGATTTTTCCGCCCGCCGCGAATGGTTCTTCACTTATCTCGAAGACATCGAGCGGCAAGGCGGCGCCACGCTCTCAGCCTTCGATGCCGAGGACAGGCTCGCGGGCTTCATGCTGCTCGATCCTCTCCAACGCGTTCTCGAACAGCTTTGCATTGCGCCCTCTCGCTTCGGCAGCGGTCTCGGCGGCTTTCTGCTCGATCATGCCAAAAACCTCTGCCGCACGGGCCTCAGCCTTGACGTCAACGCCGACAATCCGCGCGCGCTGCGCTTTTATGAAAAACACGGGTTTTTACGCATCGCTTCGGGCATCAATCCGCGCTCGGGCCTGCCGATCTGGCATATGCGATGGGAGGCCTCATCCCCGAGTTTCTCTTGAGGCGCCTCTGGCGTTTGGGGCGGCGGCGCTCTACATTGTTTCTGCGGAGCTGCGGGGTGCGTGAGGATCAATATCCCCGGGGCCTTATCGATCTCGACGGGAGCTGTCCCTGTCCTCGCCCCTGGGCTTGGGCATATGGCGCCCACCTACTTTGTAGGTTTCCCGGGATCGGCATCCCACGGCCATCGTGGCCCCGCACTTTCCTTCGCCCGATGGGGCCGACCCCGCACATTTCTGATGGATCTTGCCGCCGCCAAAGCCGCTTTGCGCAAAGAAGCCTTGGCGCGCCGCGAGCGGATCACAGACTCCGAAGCCCGCGCTTTCGCGCTGAGGCTCGCGACGCTCGGCGAGCGGCTTGCCGCGGAACATAAGCCTGACGTCGTTTCCGCCTTCTGGTCGATCGACGCCGAGCCGTCGACCATTCTTCTGCTTGCGACTTTGGCCGTCGAGGGCGTCGCCACCGCTCTGCCTGTCGTCGAAAAACGCGGAATGCCGCTTACCTTCCGTCTCTGGAAAGAAGGCGATCCGCTTGCCGAGGCGAAATGGGGCATCAAGGAGCCTCTGCCGAGCGCCCCCGAAGTTTTTCCCGATCTTCTCTTCGTGCCGCTGGCAGCCTATGACAGAGGCGGCAACAGGCTCGGTTACGGCGCGGGGTTTTATGACCGCACTTTGTCGCGTCTGCGCGCCATGAAAAAAATCATCGCCGTCGGCGTCGCCTATCACGTGCAGGAGATGCAGGCGATTCCGACGGATGCGACGGATGAGAAATTGGATTTCATTCTGACCGATCAGGAATGGATCACTTGCGCATGACGACAATCGAAAACGGGACAAGGCATGCGGCTTCTCTTCGTCGGTGACATCGTCGGCCGCTCGGGCCGCATCGCGCTGCAAGACGAGCTGCCGCGTCTGCGCAAGACCTGGGCGCTCGATTGCGTCGTCGTCAACGGCGAGAATGCCGCCGGCGGCTTCGGCATCAATGAGCAAATCCTGCAAGAGTTTTTCGATTGCGGCGTCGATTGCGTGACGCTCGGCAATCATGCCTTCGATCAGCGCGAGACGCTGGCCTTCATCGACGATCAGCCCCGTCTCATCCGGCCGATCAACTATCCGAAGGGCACGCCGGGGCGCGGCGCGAGCCTCATCGAGACGAAGAGCGGCGCGCGCGTGCTTGTCATCAATGCCATGGGACGACTTTTTATGGACGCGCTCGACGATCCTTTCGCAGTCTCGGCGGAAGCAATGGGCGCCTGTCCGCTTGGCGAAGGCTGCGATGCTCTGGTCGTCGATTTCCATGCCGAGACGACGAGCGAGAAACAGGCCTTTGCGCATTTCGTCGATGGCCGCGCGTCGCTTGTCGTCGGCACGCACACGCATGTGCCGACGGCCGATCATCAAATTCTGCCGCAAGGCACGGCCTTCATGACCGATGCGGGCATGACAGGCGATTATGATTCCGTCATCGGCATGGAAAAAGAAGAGCCGGTGCGGCGATTCACGAAAAAAACACCGGGCAGCCGGCTCGAGCCCGCGGGCGGTCCTGCGACGCTCTGCGGCATCGCCGTCGAGACGGACGCGAAAGGGCTCGCGGTCAAAGTCGCGCCAGTGCGCATCGGCGGCAGGCTCTCGCAGGCGCGCGCCGATTTTTGGGATTAGGCGATGAATGATGAGGCGCCTGAGCCGCGGAGCACCGATGGGCGTCTCCTTTCGACGCTGCGTCTCGTCATTTTTTTGAATCTCGCCTATTTCGGCATTGAACTTGCCGTCGCACTCGCGATCGGCTCGGTCGCGCTCATCGCCGATAGCGTCGATTTTTTGGAAGACATGACGGTGAACGGGCTCATTCTCGCCGGGTTGCGTTTCGCGCCTGTGTGGCGCGCGCGGCTCGGCATGGGGCTCGCGTCGCTTTTGCTTCTGCCGGCGGCGGCCGGCGTCATCATGCTGCTGCATAAGATCCAAGCGCCCGTGCCGCCCGCGCCATTGCCACTCAGTGTCACTGGCCTCGGCGCGCTCGTCGTCAACGGCACCTGCGCCGTGCTGCTCGCGCGCGTGCGCAACGAAGCCGGCAGTCTGACGCGCGCGGCGTTTCTTTCGGCGCGCAACGATGCGATTGCCAATGTCGCGATTATCGCGGCGGGTGGCGCCACGGCGCTCTGGCCGACGATCTGGCCCGATCTGATCGTTGGTGCGGGCATCGCGCTGCTGAATGCGGATTCCGCGCGCGAGATATTCGAAGCGGCAAGAGAAGAGCATAAGGATGCGCGGGAGGGGTAAGCGCCAGCTGATGCTCAATGATAAGCAAGCGTGTGGCGCTGCCGAAGGAGTAGTCAGATACAATCTATGGGGCCGGAAATTTGGCCTGGCGTTTCCATGATATGCACGTACATCGAAAGCTGCACGCATATCCATAGACATGCTTGCGTATATTTCAGCTTTGGCGTGAGCCCCGCCTTCCTTTGGCTTTTGAACGGTTCTGGGATTTGGTCAAGACCCTTGGCTTGTTTAAGCTTCGCGCACTCTGATTTGATGCTAGCTTCATCGAATGAGCATTTATCTTTATGATGTGCGAAGTGGTTTCTGATAGATTTTATGAGCTCAATTTGTGACTTCGTAGGGGCGGTCATAATCCCCAGGGCGTAGGCGATCTTTATTTTCGCTGAGAATGTAGAAATAGGGCCGCCCTCAGTCTCAAAAATGGATTCCAGGGCATCTTTTCCTAGCGAAATGAATTTAGTTCTGATTGCTTGCATAAGCATGTACTCAAGAAGCGATGCAGAAAGTAGCGCGGCCTCGTAGTCCGGTTCCACTTGTGTCTGCGCCACTCGTCCTAATACTGCATCTCTCGAAGGCGTCTCTTTCTGGAGCTGTTTGAGGGATTTTGGCTTTGGGTGCTGATCACTCATGAGAAAAGCCCAGTGAAGAAACATTTAAGAGTGAAGACGTGACTCTTAGGCACCTTCTCGCGATGTTGCGCAGCCTGAGTTGACAACTAGACCGGACACCCCCGTAAACGCACGCCTAACCACGCCTTCTCTTCGCGACCGCGCAAAGGCGTCCTCTGGGGGCCTCAAACTTTCTCGATTTTATGCGAAACGGTAAATCCTAACAATCAAAAAGAACAATTAAAGAACAACAGACTTACGGATTTTGCACCCAGTTGTCCCCTCTACCCGCGCCGTATTAGATGACCTCGCTGTCCGGCGTGGATCGCCACCGGATTCAAACGACGCATCGAGAAAACACAGAGGCAGGAAATGGCTGGGCATAGTCAGTTCAAGAACATCATGCACAAGAAGGGCAAGCAGGACGCGATCCGCTCCAAGCTCTTCTCGAAACTGGCGCGCGAAATCACTGTCGCCGCCAAGCTCGGCCTGCCCGATCCTTCGATGAACGCGCGCCTGCGCTCGGCCATCCTCGAAGCGCGCGCGGAAAACATGCCGAAGGACAATATCGAGCGCGCGATCAAGAAAGCCTCGGGCGCCGATTCAGAGAATTACGAAGAGGTGCGCTACGAAGGCTACGCGCCGGGCGGCGTCGCCGTCATCGTCGAAGCCTTGACCGACAATCGCAACCGCACCGCGGGCGAAGTGCGCTCTTATTTTACCAAGGCGGGCGGGACGCTCGCGGAGACGGGCGCCGTCTCCTTCATGTTCGATCATATCGGCCTCATCGAATATGACGCGAAGGCCGCCTCCGAAGATCAGATGCTGGAAGCCGCGATCGATGCTGGCGCCGAAGATGTCGTCTCATCGGCCGAAGGCCACGAGATCATGACGGAGCTCGAGATGCTGCGCGATGTCACCCAGGTGCTGGAGTCGAAATTCGGCGAGCCGCGCAAGGTCGCGATCATCTGGAAGCCGCAGACATCGGTGAGCGTCGATGACGAAGCGGGCGAAAAAATTCTGCGCCTCATCAATTCGCTCGAAGACAATGACGATGTGCAGAACGTCTATGCCAATTTCGAAGTCTCGGACGCGCTGCTCGCCAAAATGAGCGCTTAGGCGTCGCGCGCTTTCACGCGGCGCACGGGTTCGCTCGCCGGCTTCTCTTCCGTCTGGGGACGGCGTCTCCTGCTAGCAGCGAGAACCTGGTCGAGACGATCGAGATCGACGGGCTTCGTCAGAAACACATCCATGCCGACCTCGCGCGCTGCCTCGACCGCGGCCTCGAAGGCATCGGCCGAGAGCGCGATGACGCGGGCCGGCAAAGCGTTGGCGGCGCGTTCCGCCGCGCGCAAGCGCCGCGCAACTTCAATGCCGTCAAGCCCCGGCATGCGAATGTCGAGAATGATGGCGTCGAATGTCTCGCCTTCGCCTTTGAGCGCGGCTTGCGCCGCCTCCCAGGCCGCGAGCCCGTCGCTGACATGCACGACTTTCGCGCCGCGCCGCGCGAGATGTCGCTCGACGATGAGCGCGTTGATCTCATTGTCTTCGGCTAGAAGCACGCTGAGCCCTTCGAGCGAACGCGCGTGCGCCGCCGGAGCCGCCAGCGGCGTAGCGGCCGCGCCGCCTGGTTCGGCAAGCCGCGTATAAAGCGAGCGCGTGCGCAGCGGTTTGATCAGCCATCCGTCGAAGAGCTGCAATGCGTTCTGGCCGAAGGCGCGCCGCTCATAGGGCGAGAAGAAAATGAAACTCAAGCCGACGCCAGCATTGCGCGCGGCTTCGCCGAGCGTACGCGCGGCGGCGCTGCCGAGCGCGCAATCGACGATCATGAAATCGGGCGGACGGCCGACGCGGCCCGCATCGCGCAGAAAAATCTGGCTTGCATCTTCACTCGCGGCCCAAAGCAATTCGATGCCGACCGCCGTCAGTTTCTCGGCGAGATAGGGCGCCTCAAAACGCGAGGCAGCGACGATCAAGGCGCGCTTGCCGGCAAGCGTTTTGGGAATCAGGAGCGGCTCTGCACTGCGCGCCGCTGGAAGCGGCAGGCGCAGCAGGAAGACTGAGCCCGAAGAGGCGGTCGCTTTCAGTTCGATACCGCCGCCCATCTGTTCGGCTAAGCGGCGCGAAATCGAAAGGCCGAGCCCGGTGCTGCCAGCTTGCGGCTGCGTTTCCTGTTCGGCGATGGCGAATTCATCGAAAATCGTATCGCGATGCTCAGTGGGAATGCCTGGCCCCGTGTCGATGATCGCGAACTCGAGACGATCATCGACGCCCGAAACGCGCAGGCCGACGCCGCCTTGCACCGTATATTTGACCGCATTGCCGACGAGATTGATGAGCACTTGGCGCAGCCTTGCGGCATCGCCGACGACGCGCATCGGCAGGCCGGGCGCGATCGAACTCGCGATTTCGAGTCCTTTGTTCTGCGCTTGCGGTGCGAGCAGCTCGACCACGCCTTCGACCAGACAAATGAGATCGAAAGGCGCCTGCGCCAATTCGAACTTACCCGCTTCGATTTTGGAAAAGTCTAGGATTTCTTCGATCAAGGCAGTCAATGCGAGCCCCGAGGCGCGCATGGCTTCGACATAACTTTTCTGTTCGGGGTCGAGGCCTGTTGCGACGAGCAGTTCGGCCATCCCTAAGATGCCATTGAGCGGCGTCCGGATCTCATGGCTCATGGTAGCGAGCAGGCGCGATTTCGCTTCGCTCGCGGCTTCGGCGCGGGTGCGTGCCTCTTCGGCCTCTTTGATTTCGAGGCTCGCTTCGAGCGCGAACTTCTGCTGAAGCGTGGCGGCGAGCCGACGGCGGAGCCCAACGCCAAGCCGAAACAGCGCCAGCGCGACAAAGGCCAAAGCGCAGCCTGCCGCCATGCTGAAGAGCACAAGCGGGGTCGGCGAAAAGAAGGCTGAAATGAGAGAGGCCTCGCGCATCCCTCAGGGATAGACGCGAGGCCTTGAGATTTCCTTGCCGCAAGCCCGAAAGATCGGCCTTATTTCAGGAGGCGAACGACCTCGAGGCCGGCCTTGGTCTTCAATTCCTTGGCATCGAGCGTGCCGTCCTTGTCGGCATCGGCGGCTGTGAAGGCTTTGTTGACGACCGCTTCATACTCATCCTTGCTCAGGGTCTTGTCGTGGTCGGTATCGTCGGCCGCGAATTCCTTGTTGCTGAGCCGGCCTTGCAGCTCCTTCGTCGTCAGCGTGCCGTCCTTATCGGTATCGAGCGCAGTGACCGTCGCATCGGCGCCGGCGGTCACTTCCTTGAGGTCCAGCGTGCCGTCCTTGTCGGTGTCATAGGTCTTGAGCTTCGACTCCGCCGAGGCGTTGACGACAGTCGTCGAAAGAGAAAGCGCAAAGGCGAAGGCGGCGCAAAGGCCGAAGGCGGTGGCAAGAGAACGTGTCGGTTTCTGCATAATGATTTTCCTTTTTGTTGCTGTTGCGGTCGCGTGTTGACGCCGGCCGAACCCTTACGTTTCTTCCACTGATTCTGATGGTGCGCGAAAACCTTATGCTGCAAATGCGAAGGTTTTTCAATTCACGAAGTTGGACTGGAAAAATTCCCGTCAAGCTTGGAAATTTACGCAGCGCGAAGCTGCTTCGCCTTCTCGCCCCGATAGGACAGAGCCTCGGCGAGATGGCGCCGGCCGACTGTCGTCGCGTCGTCTAAATCCGCGATGGTGCGCGCGAGTTTCAAGATGCGGTGGAAACCGCGAGCGGAAAGAGCGAGGCGTTCCGAGGCCTCGCGTAGCAGCGTCAGGCCGGGCCCATCCGGCCGCGCAATCTCTTCGATCACCGGACCCGGAGCTGCGGCATTGGAGAGGACGTTCGGCAGGCCGAGGTTTTTGTAACGCTCCGTCTGTTTGCGGCGCGCAGCCGCAACGCGTGCGGCGACATCAATCGAGCCTTCCTTCGGCGCCGGCAACATCAGATCCGCTGCACTCAAAGCACCCACTTCAATCGTCAGATCGATGCGGTCGAGCAGCGGGCCCGAAAGGCGCGTCTGATATTGAGCGATGCAACGCGCGTTCGGTTGCCGATTGCAAGTGAAGCCCGGATCGATCGCGTGGCCGCAGCGACACGGATTCATCGCCGCGACGAGTTGAAAGCGCGCCGGATAAAGAATGCGATGATTGGCGCGCGCGATCGCGACTTCGCCGGTCTCGAGCGGCTGGCGTAGGCTGTCGAGCGCTTGTGGCGTCTGCGCCATAATACCGTAATTTTGTCAAGCCGCCCCAGATTTCAAACTGAGACACGACCCGGCTTTGGGCGATTATGCACTTGACTTAGCAAATCTCTCTGCTATGCTGTTTTCCATAGAGAGAGGACACCATGAACCGCGATCCAAAATCCAAGCTTCCATTGCCAGTTGAAGTTCTGGGCTTCGCATTTCTAGCGAGCCCTGCGGCGCCGACTCATACAGTGCTTGAGTTCCAAACGGCAGAAAACCCCGTGCGGATTTTTCTATCCAAAGTCCAAGCCGAAGCACTCGCAGCCAAAGCCAAGATTGCCGCCTCCAAAATTCAGAGCTAGCCATGACTGATCTCACTTCTCCCCGCTTTCACAACGAAGACGTAGCCCGCGCCCATATCGAGGCGTCGCGCTGGCCCAACGATGTGAATTGCCCGCATTGTGGTTCCCTTAACGTTCATAAAATGGCGGGGAAAACCCAAGCCGGATATTTCCTCTGCAATGACTGCCGGGACAAGTTCACTTGCCGCACAGGCACAGTCATGGAGCGCTCGCACGTTCCGCTTCATAAATGGCTTCTCGCCATTCATCTCCTGTCCGCCAGCAAGAAAGGCTATTCGGCCCATCAACTGATGCGGACCCTTGGCCTCGGCTCTTACCGCACTGCTTGGTTCATGGCGCATCGCATTCGCCTTGCAATGGTTCCGATCAATCCGACCCCGATGGGCGGTTCCGGCTCGATTGTGGAAGCCGATGAAACTGTCATTGGCCGCCAAGAGGAAATGCCTTCGACCAAGCATGTCAAAGGTTGGGTCTATCGCAACATCGTTTTGACGCTTGTGGAACGCGGCGGATCGGCCCGTAGCTGGCATGTTGACGGAACCACAGTCGGCACGCTCATGCCCATCATTCGCGCCAATGTGGCCCGCGATACGGCCATGATGACGGATAGCGCAAGCTGGTATAAAAATCTGAATAAGGATGCCCGCTTTGCCAGCCATGAGACGGTCGATCACAGCGCCGAAGAATATGTGCGCGGCGTCGCTTACACGAATACGGTCGAAGGCTATTACTCAATCTTCAAGCGCGGCATGAAGGGCGTCTATCAACACTGTGGCGAGAAGCATTTGCATCGCTATCTTGCCGAGTTTGACTTCCGCTATTCGAACCGGATCGCGCTTGGGATTAACGACACCGAACGCGCAGCACGCGCGCTCAAAGGCGCAGAAGGCAAGCGGCTAACATATCGACAGCCTGATAGCGCGCAGCTTTAAAGCTGAGGCACGAGCTTTTCTAAAATGGCGTTCGAAGATGCTCAGAAACAGCAAGCCGAGACGCTAAGACAGAAATAAAAGCGTGCCGATCTTCCTCATTGGAGAGGCTAGTATAAGCTGCCAATATTGCGGACGCAGCCACCCCTGGCGAGGCGGCGTCCGCGAAAGCATTTCTTATCGACCTCTCCATAGCCGCCATTAGATCGCGCTCACGCTGAAGGACATCAAGCATGGCCACTATATGCCGAGATTGTCCGCATTGTCCCGCCGAGCATGTTGGTTTCCCCGTCATTTTCTCAGAGCCCGTCCCTCATCGGACGCTTACGTGGAATTGTTTGGCGCGGTGCGGCGCATGCAATAAACCGATTTGTTTTGTCGCTATCGCAAAACATGCCCACACTACTTCATCCCCGACCTCGCATCAGG
>JBEKNV010000003.1:0-153098 GCA_049522395.1 Methylovirgula sp. | reverse complement strand
GCGGCGCGGGCCGGAGACATTGCAGGCGGCAATCGCGCCGATCGTCGGCTCGCCCTCAGTCGCGAAGAGCGCGCGGTGATCCATCGGCTCGAAGGGAAGGCGCTGTTTGTTTTTTTCGAGCGCGGCCTCGATTTCGGCAAGCCGCGTTCCGGCGCGGGCGGAAATGACGAGCTCCGCCGGCTCGTAAAGCGTGATGCCGGTCAGCGCGCGCGTCGAGAGTACGCTACCGGCCTTGACGGGACGGCCGAGGCCCGCGCGCGTGCCGCCGCCTTCGATCATGAGCGCGCGCTTCTCACTGCGCGCCGCTTTGATCATCGCGGCGGCGTCTGCTTCATCCTTTGGGGTGAGAACCTCTCGCATCGCAGATCGGCTACGCCGCCTTGACGGCGGCGAGCGGAAACACCTTTCCGCGATTGAGCAGCCAGCCCGAATCGAACACGGCGCGCACGCGCATCTGCTGCGCCAGATCCTCGGGCGAAAACTGGACGCTCATCAATTCGCGCTTCTCGATGCCCACGCCATGTTCGCCGGTGAGGCAGCCGCCGACTTCGACGCAGAGCTTGAGAATATCGTCGCCCGCCGCCTCGGCCTTGCGCTGCTCTTCGGGATCGTTGCAGTTATAAAGAATGAGCGGATGCAGATTGCCGTCCCCGGCATGAAAGACATTGGCGACGCGCAATCCGTAAGAGGCGACGATCTCGTTCAGCCGATGCAGCACTTCAGCAAGCCTGCCTGTCGGAATGACGCCGTCCATGCAGATATAATCGGCGATGCGGCCCGTTGCGCCGAAGGCGGATTTGCGGCCTTTCCAGATCGCGGCCGTCTCCATCGCCGATTTCGATTCCTTGACCGTCGTCACCCCATGCGCCTTGGCGATGTCGATGATGCGCGCAAGTTCGGCGTCGATCTCAGCAACGGAACCTTCGACTTCGATGATGAGCAGTGCGCCGGCATCGAGCGGATAGCCTGCATGAGCAAAGGCTTCGCAAATCTCGATGGCGGGCTTGTCCATGAATTCGATCGCGACGGGTATGATCCCGGCGGCGATGATCGAGGCGACGCAATCGCCCGCCTCTTCGCTTGTGGGAAAGCCGAAGAGCACTGGCCGCGCCGCTTCCGCCGAGCGCAAAATCCGCAATGTCGCCTCGGTGACGATGCCGAGCTGTCCCTCGGAGCCAATGATGATCCCCAAGAGATCGAGCCCCGCCGCATCGAGATGGGCGCCGCCGATGTCGACGATTGTGCCGTCGACGAGGACCATTTTGACGCCCAGCACATTGTTG
Organism: Methylovirgula sp.; assembly: GCA_049522395.1. GTDB lineage: Bacteria > Pseudomonadota > Alphaproteobacteria > Rhizobiales > Beijerinckiaceae > Methylovirgula. Next base: position 151,815 of record JBEKNV010000003.1, on the reverse strand, counting down.
GTGGTCACGCCATATTTGAGACAATGCGCCCCCCCGGAGTTCATGCCGATATTGCCGGCGATCGTGCAGGCGAGCTGGGACGATGGATCCGGCGCATAGAAGAAGCCGTCGGCCGAGACCGCATCGGTGATCGAGAGATTGGTGCAGCCCGTCTCGACGCGGATCGTCCGATCCGCATAATCGACGGAAAGAATCTTGCGCATCTTGGCGACACCGACGACGACTGAATCTTCCAGCGGGATAGCGCCGCCGGAAAGCGACGTGCCGGCGCCGCGCGCGACAACCTTCACGCCCTCCTGATGCAGATAGCGCATCACAGCGGCGACCTCTTCCGTCGTGCGCGGCAGAACCACGGCGAGCGGCATACGGCGATAGGCCAAGAGGCCGTCCGTTTCGAAGGCGCGGCGCTCATCGACCGTCGTGATGAGGCATTCGAACGGCAAAAGCTTAGCCAAGCCCGCGATGATCTCGTCGCGGCGCGCGAGAATGGTCTCATCTGGCACGGGGAAGGCAATGCCGCTCATGGTGGATTCGAACCGCTGCAATTCTGTTGAACCCTATTATCTCACCTTTCCGGGCGCGGCGAAATAGATCAAACGGCGGCAGCGCCTTGAGTTGACGAAGGCTTCGCGCTGGCGATAGTGGCCCAAGGAGCCTCCCATGATCTCTGCCACGAACGGAAAGCCGCGGGTCGCGCTTTTCATCACCTGCCTCGTCGATCTTTTCCGGCCATCGGTCGGTTTCGCGGCCGTCAAACTGCTCGAAGAGGCGCAGTGCGAGGTCTTCGTGCCGAGCCAAACCTGCTGCGGCCAGCCGGCCTATAATTCCGGCGACCGCCAGCTCGCGAAAGACATCGCGCTTCAGGTAATCGAGACGTTTTCGCCCTATGATTATGTCGTGGCGCCCTCCGGCTCCTGCGCCGCCATGCTCGCCAAACATTACCCCGGCCTCTTTGCGCACGATCCCAATCTCGCGAGCCGTGCCTATCAATTCGCCGACAAGGTCCATGAGCTAGCGAGCTTTCTGACCGATGTTCTCGGCGTCGAGACGGTCGCGGCATCGTATGGGCGGCGGGTGACCTTTCACGATTCCTGTTCTGGCCTGCGCGAGCTGGGGATTGCAAAACAGCCGCGAAAGCTGCTCGCAAGCGTCAAGGGACTCGAACTCGTCGAGATGGAAGAATCCGAGACCTGCTGCGGCTTCGGCGGCACATTCGCGGTGAAGTTCGGCGAAATTTCCGCCGCCATCGCCGAGCGCAAAGTCGAGAGCATCGAAGCAGCCGACGTGCCCGTCGTGCTCGCCGGCGATCTCGGCTGCCTCATGAACATGGCCGGCAAATTGGCACGCGACGGCAGCCCGATCGAAGTGCGCCATTTCGCCGAAGTGCTCGCCGGCATGACAGATGAACCCGCGATCTGCGCCCCGCCCGCAGCAGAAAAACCGTAGCCTGATGAGCGTCACGCCGACATCCGCGCAATTTAAGCGCAATGCGCACCGAGCTTTTGAGGACGCGCAATTGCAGCGTGCGCTGCATTTCGTCCGCGAAGGCTTCATGACGCATCGCGCGCAAGCCGCCGCGCGCCTACCCGAATTCGATGCGCTGCGCGACAGCGCGCGCGATATCAAGGCGCATACGCTCACCTATCTCGATCTCTATCTCGAAGCCTATGAGAAGAAGGTTCTCGAGTCCGGTGGCCAGGTCCATTGGGCGCAAACGGCGGAAGAGGCCAATGAGATCATCATCGGCATCTGCAAGCGGCACAACGCCAAAAGTGTGACCAAGGGCAAATCCATGGTCGGTGAAGAGACGGGCCTCAATGATGCGCTCGCGGCGCAAGGCATCACACCGGTCGAGACCGACCTCGGCGAATATATCATTCAGCTCCGTCATGAGGCGCCGTCTCACATCACCGCGCCGGCGGTGCATCTGACGAAAGATCAAATCGAAGCCGATTTTCGGCGCGCCCATACGGATCTGCCGGCGTCGCGCGATCTCTCCGAGCCGACGGCGCTCTTGGCCGAAGCGCGCGGAATCCTGCGCGAGAAATTTCTCGGCGCGGACGTGGGCATCACCGGCGCGAATTTTTTGGTCGCCGAGACCGGCACATCGGTGATCGTCACCAATGAAGGCAATGGCGATCTGACGCAAACGCTGCCGCCCGTGCATATCGTGCTCGCCTCAATCGAGAAGCTTGTGCCGACGCTGGAAGATCTGTCGCAGCTCGTCCGCGTGCTGGCGCGCTCGGCCACGGGCCAGGACATCACCGTCTACACGACGCTCTCGACCGGGCCGCGCCAGCCGAATGATCCCGACGGGCCGCAGGAATATCATGTCGTGTTGCTTGACAATGGCCGCACATCGATGCTCGGCACGGAGTTCGCGGATATGCTCCGCTGTATCCGCTGCGGCGCCTGCATGAATCATTGCCCCGTCTATCATGCGATCGGCGGCCATGCCTATGGCTGGGTTTATCCGGGGCCGATGGGCGCGGTGCTGACGCCGAGCCTCATCGGCATCGACAAAAGCGCGCCCTTGCCGAACGCTTCGACGTTCTGCGGGGCGTGCGAAAGCGTCTGCCCTGTCCATATTCCGCTGCCGAAACTGATGCGGCATTGGCGCGAACGCCAAGTCGAGCGTGGCCTAACACCCCTATCGCAAAGCCTCGGCCTAAGGTTCTGGGGATTTTTCGCCAAACGTCCGACGCTCTATCGGCTGGCGACGCGGATCGCCATGCCGCTGCTCGCGCGGCTCGGCCGCGCGAACGGCCGCTTCGACTCTCTCCCCTTCGCACGCGGTTGGACCGACAGCCGCGATTTTCCGGCGCCACAAGGCGAAACCTTTCAGGCGCAATGGCAGAAGCGACTGCGCGCAAAAGGCGACGAGGGGCGGTCATGAGCGCGCGCAGCGATATTCTCGCTAATATCCGCCGCGCGCTCGACGTCACCGGCCGCGAGGCGCCGCGGCTTCGCGCGGCTGAAGACCGATTGCAGCACGCGCCGCAAGGCGTGATCCCCGCGCGCGGCCAAGGCGATGGCGCGCACCAATTGGCGCTCTTTCGCGACGAGGCCGAGCGCGTCGCGAGCGTCGTGACAGAGGTCGCGTCCGATGGCCACGTGCCCGACGCGATCGCGGCCTATCTGCGCAACCGCAATTTGCCGGCCCGGATTCGTTGCGGAGCCGACGCTTATCTCGCCTCCCTGCCCTTCGCCGCGACAGGACTGGAGATTGCGCATGGGCGCGCCGAGCCGAGCGATCTCGTCTGCGTCAGCCACGCCTTCGGCGCGGTTGCGGAAACCGGCACTCTGGTGATGACATCGGGCCAAGACAATCCGACGACGCTTAATTTTCTGCCCGAGACGCATATCGTCGTTCTGCAGGCGAAGGACATCGTCGGCGATTACGAGACGATCTGGCAGAGGCTGCGCGCAGCCTATGGCAAAGGCGCCATGCCGCGCACGGTGAATTTCATCACCGGCCCGTCGCGCTCGGCCGATATCGGCCACTCGCTACAGCTCGGCGCGCATGGCCCGCGCGTGCTGCATATTATTGTCGTGACGGGATAGGCCGGCGATGCTCCTACTCTCCATCGCTCTTCCATCACTCGACGCGACGGCGCATATCATTGAGACTGCGCTGACGCCTGTCTTTCTGTTGGCAGGCGTTGCCAATCTGCTCGCTGTATTTGCGACGCGTCTCGCGCGCATCGCCGACCGCGTCGATTACATTGCTGTGGAACTTTCGAAGGCAGACGCCAAATGCCAGACACATCTCATGATACAGTTCCGCTATCTAAAACGTCGCTCGCGCGTGTTGGATGCGGCCGTCGTGCTTGGCTCGATAGCAGGCGCGGCAACCTGCGGCGCAGCGCTTATTCTCTTCATTGGCGCCCTTCAAAACAAAGAGGGCACACTCTGGATGTTGGGGCTCTTCGGCCTCGCCCTCCTCGCGACGATCGGTGCGCTCATCGCCTTTCTCATCGAAGTGCTGATGGCGAGCGTCCATCTGCGCGGTCAGATCGCCGCGCGCTATCATGCGCCGCCGGGAGGCTAACAGCTTACGCCGAGAGCGTGTCGCGCGACAAATGCCGCGCCGGCGGGAAAGCAATCTCGACCAAAGTCCCCTCGTTCTTCTTGCTTTTGATCGAGAAGAAGGCGCGGTTGGCCTCGACCAGCGCTTTGGTCAGCGGCAGGCCCAAGCCCGTGCCCGTCGTCTGCCGCGATGTCGCGAGCTGACGGAACGGCTCGAGCGCCGTCTCAAGATCGTCCTCCGACATGCCGATGCCTGTGTCGCGGATGCGGATTACCGCATGGCCGTCATCGGAGAGCGCCGTCGCGATGATGACCTGACCGCCCGGCTCGTTGAACTTCACCGCATTCGACAGAAGATTGAGAATAATCTGCCGGAGCGAGCGTTTGTCGGCGAGAATTTTCGGCAGATGCGGCGCGAGCGCGAGCCGCATGATGACGCGCTCGCTGTTCGCCTGCGGCTGCATGAGGCCGACGCATTCGGTGATTACTTGATTCGGATCGACGGCGACGAAATCGAGATCGAGCCGGCCAGCCTCGATCTTCGAGAGATCGAGAAGATCGTTGACCAGGCTCATGACATGCGCGCCCGAGGTGTGTATGTCCTTGAGATAGTCGCGATAGCGTTCATTGCCGATCGGGCCGAAGCGCTCCTCCATGATCACCTCAGCAAAGCCAAGAATCGCGTTGAGCGGCGTGCGAATCTCATGGCTGACCTTGGCGAGGAAATCGGACTTCAGCGCGCTCGCGCGTTCCGCCTCGCGGCGCGCGGCATCGAGTTCCTCCTCGACCTTTTTCCAATGCGTCATATCGCGCAGCAGCGCGCAATATTTGAGCGCCGATCCGGCGCCGATCCGGCCCAATGTCAGAAAGACCGGAATCGTGCCGCCCTGGCGCGGCTGGCCGATGACCTCGCGCCCGTCGTTCAACAGGCTTGCAACGGCGTCGGATTTCAACCCCTCGAAGTATTGCTGCGCCTTTTCCTGACTGTCGCGCGCGAGCAGAATGGTGAAGGGCTTGCCGACGACCTCCGCCTGATCGTAATAGCCGAACAAGGCCTCGGCCGAACGGTTGAGTGCGAGAATGCGGCCTTCGCCGTCGATCAGCGCAAGTCCATCCGTCGCCGTGTCGAGAATGGCGGTCAATTCATCAGCATCGCTTCTGAGCCCGCGCATTTCGGATTCGAGCTTGTTGCGCAGCTCCTTTTCCTCATCCGGCCGCAGCGTGATCAACGTCGCCGGCATTCCGTCCCAGTCGATCATCTGCAGGCGGCCACGCACGGCGGCGATTTCACCAGAAGCCATACGCAGACCCACGGTATCGCCGCCAATGCGGACCTGTTCGAAAATGCGCGCCATTCCGCCTGCGGCGTGAAAGGCGTCTTCATCGGCATAGCCCAGAAAATCGAGCAGAAAACGGTTGGTATAAATCGGCACGTCATCACGGCTGATGAGAATGCCGATCCCCAGCCGATCGAAAATCATCGCGGCGTTGCGCGCGAGGCTTTCCGAGATCGAGGCTTGGTGAGCGATGTCGGATTGCGTTTTCTCAGTGGCCCCGCCGACGGGCACTGCCGCCGCCGTCTCAGCCTTGGCGGCTTCTTCGGCAAGAGCCGCGGCAATCTCGCGAAAGGCGGTTTCTTCCTCATCACTCAACGGCTCGGAGTTTCGGCCCTGCACGCTTTGCTTGTCCGCGAGCGGGCGCAGCCGCACGACATTGTTGGCGACGCTCTGAGGTTCCGGTTCTTGTGTATGACTCGGGCCATCGAGAAAAGCGCGGGGCACGGCCGCGACCAGCCGATCGACTCTAATGACGCCGAAACCGCGATAGCCGTCGAAGCTGCGATCCGATTTGAAAGCCGGCAACGCGCCGAGGCTCACAGGCACGGCGGCCGCGGCGCCGGAGATCGGCCAGAGCACGTCGATGCCGCTGAAAGTCTCGCGTTGCCTGAAGGCGCGCGCGAGCGGCCCGTCGGGTTCCTTTTCGAGATATTTCGCAACATCGCCGAAATCGCGGCCGAGGAGATCGGCGGCGGCGTAGCCGACTACCTCGGCCAGCGGCGGCGTGATCTCGGTGATCGTGTCATCAGCGTCGGTGCGCCAGAGAAAGCGCACGGTCTTGCTGTCGCCGAGACGCGCGCAGAGCTGGGATTTGATTTCTTCGAGGGATATAGCCCCGGCGGCCGCAGCGGAAACGGGCTGCTCGACGTTGGTCTCCATCACATCCGTCTGCGGCGCAGGCTCGATTGCGGGCTCGGCCAATGTCTGTGGCGCCGGCTCATCGAGCGCGGGCGCGACATCGGGCTGGCGCGGCGTGCGCGCGCCGAGCGCCGCGGCGATCAAAACAGGCTCGCCACCGCCAATCGCCGATTTCCGACAGAGAAATGTGACCGTCTCGACGACGGGGCCAAAAAAGAAACGCAAGCGTTCGAGCCGCGGAGCGGCTTCGCTCGGAAGCGTACGGGAAAGCTCGGCGAGCCGTTTGGCGCCGGGATCGCTCGACTTGAACAGGCGCTCGGAAATCTGGTCGAGGTCCGTCGCGCGAAACAACGCCAGCATCGGCTCATTGGCGAGAATGACCCGGCCCGGACCTCCAGAGCCGCCCTCGCTCACCGCAAGAAGGGGAACGGTTTCGCTTTTGGAAAGCGACAGCGCTTGCAGCGCCGCCTCGACGTCATCTTGGCTGAGGCCCGACTCGGAAAAATACGCATTCATAGCGGCTGAGGCTTTCTTCTTGTCGCATCAAGGCGCCCTCCGCCGCCACGGATCAGCCTTAACGAATACCTAACGGTAGCCGCCGACGTGAGTCTAGAAGCCGATCGTAGTTCTCTCCAGTTTGATCGAATCATCCTTAATACAGATTAACACTTGCGGCAACGCGCTGCCATGGTGGACGAGGTCACGCAAGCTTGGCATTCCTTTGAAATTGCAACGGTTTCGACGCTCAGGTCGGTGGACGGCGGTGGTGTTTGCACGGCTCGGGGTGACCGACCAATTCATCCGAAAGTCGTGCGTTTTCATCCCCGCTTGCATGCTTCTTCGGTCGATTTTTCCAACCAAGCGCAGCGCTCTTCCGCCACCTCATGCAACGCTCTTTGCTCGGCTTTGCGGGCATCCGACACGCACCGAGAGAGGCCGCAAAATCGCTGTCGCTAGGAGTGGCGCCAGCACGCGCGGCAAAGCTCTTCGCGCGCCTCGGCAGCGGCCGAGCCGGCCTTGCAATCAAGAGGCGATTTACTTAGTTTCGCCCGCACTGCCGCCATAGCTCAGTTGGTTAGAGCGCTAGATTGTGGATCTAGAGGTCCCCCGTTCGAGCCGGGGTGGCGGTACCAGTCTGCATGGCAGCCATGCTCACGGAAAAGTGCGGGTTTTCAAGGCTGCCCGATGCGCTAATCTATAGGCATGACAGCCCCGCGCGCGAGCAAGACGCCCAATTTTGCGCGCCCTTCGATAAACGGATCCTAAGAAGAAATGGAAGCGAAAGTCCAAGCACCGTATCGGGCCGATGCGGGCGAGAGCATGCTTTTAGCCGTGCTGGTGGCGTTGAGCTTCACGCATTTTCTGAACGATACGGTTCAGTCGCTGCTGCCGGCCATCTATCCCATCATCAAAGCCTCGTTTCGGCTCAACTTCGGCCAGATCGGGCTGATCACGCTTGCGTTCCAGCTTACCGGCGCTTTCCTGCAGCCTTTCGTCGGTTTCTACACGGACCGCAATCCGCGCCCTTATTCGCTGCCGATCGGCATGGCCTTCACGCTCGGTGGATTATTGCTGCTCGCCTTTGCGCAGCAGTATGCCGTGGTCCTTTGCGGCGCGGCGCTGATCGGCATCGGCTCCTCGGTCTTTCATCCGGAAGCATCGCGCGTCGCCCGCCTAGCGTCGGGCGGCCAGCACGGTTTCGCGCAATCGCTGTTTCAACTCGGCGGCAATTTCGGCGCGGCGACAGGCCCGCTGATCGCGGCCTTCATTGTCGCACCCCATGGGCAGAAGTCGATCGCGCTCTTGGCGCTCGTGCCGCTCATCGGCATGGGCGTGCTGTCCTCGGTCAGCAATTGGTACGCGCGCCAGCTCGCCTCAAAACACAGGCGCCAGCCCACGGCGTTGCATTTCGAAGGCTTGGGCAAGAAGCAGATCGCCGGCGCGCTCTTGATCCTGCTCGCGCTGGTGTTCTCGAAATTCGTCTATCTGGCGAGCATCAGCAGCTACTACACGTTCTATCTCATCCAGAAATTCGGCGTCTCGGTGCCGCATGCGCAGCTCTTTCTCTTCCTGTTCCTGGGCGCGACCGCACTCGGAACCTTGCTCGGCGGACCGGTCGGCGACCGCATCGGCCGCCGGCATGTTCTGTTTGGCTCGATTCTGGGCGTGCTGCCGTTCACCCTTGCGCTTCCTTACGCCAACAGCCTCTTCCTGACCGCGCTGTTGACGGTGATCATCGGCTTCGTTCTCTCGTCGGCTTTCGCCGTGATCATCGTTTATGCGCAGGAATTGCTGCCGGGGCGCGTCGGCACGGTGGCCGGACTCTTCTTCGGCTTCGCTTTCGGCATGGCGGGATTAGGCGCGGCGGTGCTCGGCGTCCTCGCCGACCACACCAGCATCACCTTCGTCTATCATGTGACCGCCTATCTGCCGGCGATCGGCCTGCTCACCTATTTCCTGCCGAAACGCGTCGCAGGGTGAGCCAGCTCCCGGAAAGCCGCTGAGCGTTCCGGGAGATTGTCCTATTGATCCTGATCGGAGGAATTGCGGATCGAAGCGACGATGCCGCGGCTCGTGACCAGCACCCAGCCGCCGTTTCTGTGCTCGATCGACTCAACCGTGCCCGCGCCCGGGATCATGTCGCCTTTGGACACTTCAATCGTGCCGTCCGGACCGTCGATGAGAGCGACGCCGCGATAGACATCGCGCACGACCCAATCGACAAGCAACGTCTCTGGCTTCTTCTTCGTGTCGGCAGGTGCTGGCTGCTGCATCTGATCCTTCGGCGGCAGAGGCGGCCCGATCAGCGCAGTCTGAATGTCGCCGCTATGCGCCGCGCCCGAATGTCCGATCGAACCTGTGATGCCCGGCGACGGAGGACGGATTGTCGAGCCGGGCTGCACGCCCGTATGAATCGCCGTGTCGTTCGCTATGGCGTTCGCATGATTGGCGGACGTACCGGTCGCCCTCACCTCTTCATGCTGTAAGTGATCGATCTTGGCGTTCAGCTCCACAATCTGCGTGCTGGTTTCCGCCTTGATGGAATCGAGGCTGGCTTTCAGCCCATCAACGCTCTTCTTCAAGCCGCGGATATCGTCAGGCGCGGCCGACTGAGAGGCGACGCGGGTTTGAAGCGCGTGAATCTCGTCGTTGAGCTTTTTGGTGATGTGGCGCATGTCGGTCATATCGACTGCGGCGAGCTTCGCCGAGCCGCCGGAATTGCCCGTGCCGAAAAACTGGCCGCCGGTTGCAAGGCCGACGCCGAAAAGGCAAAGGCCAAGGGCGGCGGGCGCCGCATAGCGCTGCCATTTGTCTTTGAAGATTTGCCGATTGCCGTTGAGCTTGCTGCGAAAATCGGCGCTGAAGCGCGAGGTGCGCGCCGAGCCAAGACCCGAGCCGGAGGCGGTCGTGTCCTCGCGGGGCGGCGGGCTCGCATGCGCGCTTTCGGTCTTGCGCGTCACCGGCGGAATGAGAATAAGCGACGAGCCGGGCCGCGCGTGCGACCCATGCTGAACCGCCTCGGCCAGCGCTTCGCTTGCCGACTTGCCGGAGAAATTGGTCGATGAGGCCGCCGCCGGAGATTCCGCGGCGTTCGCTTTCTCGATCGAAGCGTCCGAGGTCTCGGTCGCGTTGGGATCGGAAGAACCCTTTTCAGAAGAACTCGTATCCGAAGAATCCATATCTGAAGAGTTCATGGTGGCACCCACCGCAAAGTTAAGGTTGAGTTAGCAGTCTGACCCGCATTTTGTTAACAGCTTGTTAAAAAGCGTGGCAATTTAAGGCATGGTTAAGGTGATGTGCGGGCAGCCGGTCGGCGCCTTGCGCTCAACTCCCGCGCCTCTCTGGAGCCCGGCCACTTTGCCCAGTTTCCTGGCTATTCTATGTCAGGACTTTGAAGGATCGTTGGATGCGCGTTGCGGGAAAGTCCTACAGGACCATCTGGCCGACGGCCGGCGGTGTCTCGATCATTGACCAAACGCGTCTGCCGCATGAATTCGATGTGGTTGAGTTAAAGACGCTCGCCGACGCGGCCTGGGCGATCAAGCAGATGCTGGTACGCGGCGCGCCGCTGATCGGCGTCGCCGCCGCTTACGGTCTTGCCCTTGCCTTGCGCGACGATGCCTCCGATGCCGGTCTCGCCAAAGCCATTGCGATCCTCACCGCGACGCGGCCGACCGCCGTCAATCTTTCCTGGGCGCTCGCCCGCATGAAGGAACATGTTGCGCCTCTCCCGCCAAGCGCGCGCGTCGAGGCTGCCTTCGCGCGCGCCGCCGAACTCGCTGAAGAGGATGTGTCGCTCTGCGCTTCGATCGGCGACCACGGACTCGCGCTCATCCGCGAAATCGCGTCAAAGAAGGGGGCGCCAGTCAATATCCTCACCCATTGCAATGCGGGCTGGCTTGCGACCGTCGATTGGGGCACGGCGACGGCGCCCATGTATAAAGCCCATGACGCCGGCATTCCGATCCATGTCTTTGTCGACGAGACGCGGCCGCGCAACCAGGGCGCGGCGCTGACTGCTTGGGAGCTCGGCGAGCATGGCATTCCGCATCATGTGATCGTCGACAATGCCGGCGGCCATTTCATGCAGCACGGTGGCGTCGATCTCGTCATCGTCGGGACCGACCGGACAAGCGCCACAGGCGATGTCTGCAACAAGATCGGCACTTATTTGAAGGCGCTCGCCGCCAAGGACAATGGCGTGCCCTTCTATGTCGCGGCGCCGTCGCCCTCGATCGATTTCGCCGTGTTCGACGGCGTCGCAGACATTCCGATCGAAGAGCGTGGCGAAGAGGAAGTCACGCTGATGCAGGGTCTATCGGCGACGGGCAGCATCGAGCGCGTTCGAATCGTGCCGGAGAAGAGTCCCGCCGCTAATCCCGCCTTCGATGTCACGCCGGCGCGTCTTGTGACTGGGCTCATCACGGAGCGCGGGGTCATCGAGGCCAATGAAACGGCGATCGCCGCGGCCTTCCCCGAGCGTGTGATACGTCGAAGCTAAGATGACCGGAGCGCGCTTCTATTGGCCGAGATTGCGGCCGACGCGAATGCCCATGTCGTAGAGATGAAAGGTCGCGCCGACATCGGTGCGGGCCGCTGACCGCAGCGAAGAACCCGGAGAGTTCCACGAGCCGCCGCGATTGACGCGGTTGTCGCAATCGCCCGTCGTGCGGGCTGAATTGTCGGCGGGCGCGCCGTCATAGGTCGCGTTCCAGCAGTCCTCGACGAGCTGGCGCACATTGCCGACCATGTCATAGAGACCGAAGTCGTTCGGCTTGAACGATCCGACCGGCGACGTCGATTTGGCGTCGTATTGGCTGCCGCATTCGTGACAATTCGCATTGCCGGCGCCGAGTTCATTGCCCCAGTAATAAGCGGTCGTCGTTGCGGCGCGGGTCGCATATTCGTATTCGGACTCGCTCAAAAGGCGATAGGACTTACCCGTCTTCTTGTTCAGCCAGTTTACGAAAGCGCCGGCATCATACCAGTTGACGCATACGGCGGGATGATTGCCTGCCTGCTGGAAGGTCGGATTGAGCCAGGTGACGCCCGCTTTTTCCTCCCATTTGCCGGTCCAGACGTAACATTTCGTTCCGGTCTCATAGCCCGTATCGGCGACGAACGCGGCGAACTGATCGCGCGTGATGTCGTAGCGGGCAACCGCGAAGGGTTTGGCGATCGTCACCGAATGGCGCGGGCTTTCGTTCTTGTCGCGGCCCGCTTCATTGTCGGAGGAGCCCATGGTGTAGGAGCCAGGCGGAATGACCACCATTTCCGGACAATCCGTGCATTCCTTGAAGGCATCCCTCGGCTTCAGGCCGCACTCTTCCTGCGTGGAAAGCGGCGCAGGCGTGCGCACGGAAAGCGGGTCGATGGCGATGCCGCCCTCGCAAACGGTTGTCGTCGTCGAGATCTGCGGTTTGTTGTTGCCGTTATTATTATTGTTGTTGTTATTATTGTTATGCGGCGTCAGCGCCCAGATTGCGATGCCGACGATGACGGCGAAGGCCGCAATGCCGCCGCCTAGCATATAAGTCAGATTGAGCTTGGGAGGTGGCGGTGGCGGCGGTGTCGTCGATCCGCCGCCCGTGATTATGGTCTCGCCTCCGCCGCCTGAATCGAAAGGGCCGGGTGATGTCCTTTCGATCGTCTCATGCGTTGTGGTTTGATTTGATTGCGACGTCCGGTCGATGTCGCGCCCCGTCGTCTCCGTCACCGTCGTTTTGGTACGATCGACCCGTTCTGGGGGCACATTCTGCTGTTGCGCCTCCAGCATCTGTTGCGGCGGCTCCCAGGGCCTGCGCAAAGCTTCGACGATATTGGCGCAGAACTGGCCGATCTTTTCGGACACATCCGGCGTGTTGATGTCGCGATAGCGGAACTGGCGCCAATCGACATATTGGCGTTCATTGATGAGCTTGAGTATGTCGTCGTCACGTCGGGCGACTTCCGCGTTGAGGCCGGGCACATCGATGTAGAGGATCGGGAAAACCAGATCGCTGCGTCCGATCAGCCCCTCGCGCGCCAGAAAGGAGTCAAACTCGAACTTGCAATATTGGCTGGCGACGGCGCGCGGCGTGACAACCGGAATGAAAAAGACGGAATCCGCGACCGCCGTCTTGATGCTGCGCTTCCATATCTCGCCGAACGCGATCGCCGATTTGTCCTGCCAAAGACGAAAGTCGCGATGGCCGAGTTGCATCGCCAATTCGCGGTAGATGCGATCGCGCAGCTTCGACAGCGCCCCTGCGGAGTCGTCATCGTCCTGACGCGAGTAGCTGAAGAAACCGATGATCTTATCGAGATCGGCCAAACTGGACATGGAGCCGCCGAACCAAAACGATGAGCACTTGAAAGGTGAGCATTATCATAGGATGGGTCCGCCGCCATCCCAAAATCACAAGGCCTTTTTGGCGCAGGGCGTGGCTTTTGGCACACGCTCAGCCCTTTCTTTCGACGCGAGAGGACCGAATTCGGCAGGGGGCTTGCGGTGGCCTCGGGTTCGGGCTTCTCATTTCTGTTTCTGGCGCCTTCCGCCGCATGAGGTCTTGGAACGAGGGATGCAGCGGGCGTTATCGGCCTGTGCGGTCCGCCCGTGTCGTTTGCCCTGCCCCCTTTTGGCTAGGCGTCGACGAGGGGCGCGACAAGGCCATGACGGAAGGGTTGTGCTCAAGTCCTTCGGCCGCGCCGCCCTGCTGCTCGTAGAGCCCGGTCACCCGAAAGTTTGTCCCGAAGCTTTTTCCCGAACATCTTTCATACGAGGATCTCATGTCGAATTTATTCGCCTGCAAGCCGATTGAGGTCCTGACGGAGGAAGCCGAAGACGTCGAAGTGCAACGGATCGGGGCCTTCGGCACGCCGCCGCTGAAACGGACCTTGGGGCCGCTCAGCCTCATTGCGCTCGGGATCGGCGGCATCATCGGCGCCGGTATTTTCGTTCTCACCGGACATGCCGCGGCCGAATATGCGGGGCCGGCGATCTGCTTTTCCTACATCTTGGCCGGGCTCGTCTGCGCCTTCGCGGGCCTCTGCTATGCCGAGATGGCGTCGACCGTTCCCGTCGCAGGCAGCGCCTATACTTACGCTTACGCGACGATGGGCGAATTCATCGCCTGGATTATCGGCTGGGATCTGATCCTTGAATACGCACTCGGCGCAACGACAGTCGCCATCGGGTGGTCGGGCTATGTGACGAGCTTCCTCGCCGACTTCGGCATCCATATTCCAGCGGCCTATGCCAAAGCGCCCTTCGCCTTCGATCCGGCAACGAGCACTTGGCTCGCGACGGGCGCCGTGTTGAACGTGCCGGCGGTGGTCATCATTCTTGCGGTGAGCGTGCTGCTGGTGGTGGGCATTCGCGAATCCGCGCATGCCAACAATGCGGTCGTCCTTATCAAGCTTGCCATCATCCTGCTCTTTATCTTCGCGGGCGTCTGGTACTTCTCGCCGTCGAACTGGACGACATCGCTCAATCCGCACGGCGCGTTCATTCCGCCGCCGGCGGGCCCTGGTCGCTATGGATGGGATGGAATCGTGCGCGGCGCCGCCGTCGTCTTCTTCGCCTACATCGGCTTTGACGCCGTCTCGACCGCGGCGCAGGAGGCAATCGAGCCGCAGAAAACCATGCCGCTCGGCATTCTCGGCTCTCTAGCGATCTGCACCGTTCTTTATGTCGCGGTGAGCCTCGTCCTCACTGGCATGGTGCATTTCGACCAACTCAATGTGCCGGACCCGATCGCCTATGCCGTCGATTCGGTCGGCCTGCATTTCCTCGGGCCGATCATCAAATTCGGCGCGATCCTGGGGCTCTCCTCGGTCATCCTCGTACTGCTGCTTGGCCAGACGCGCATTTTCTATTCGATGGCGCGCGATGGCCTTCTGCCGGCGGTCGCCGGCCGCGTGCATCCCAAATTTCGCACGCCCTATATTTCAACGATCGTCATCGGCATCATTGTCGCGATCTTCTCGGGCCTTCTGCCGATCGGCCTCGTCGGCGAATTGGTGAGCATCGGCACGCTCTTCGCCTTCATCATCGTCTGCACTGGCGTGCTGGTCCTGCGCCTGCGCCAGCCCGAGGTCAAACGGCCGTTCAGAACCCCCGCCGTCTTCGTCGTCGCGCCCCTCGGCGCACTCTCTGCCTTCTATCTGATGTCGAGCCTACCAGGCGATACCTGGACCCGCCTCTTCGTCTGGCTCGCGATCGGGCTCGTGATCTATTTTCTCTACAGCCGCACGCACAGCAAGCTGGCGAAGAGGGGATCGTGACCTATTGCGTCAGCCGCGGATAAAGCCTTACCGCAATCGCAACGAGGCCGAGAAAGACGAGCGTCAACACTAGAAGATCGAAGGGAACGCCATATTTGCTGACGCCGCCTTTGAGCATCAGCGCGCGCAACCCATCGACCTCATAAGTTAGAGGATTGAGCGAGGAGATCGTACGCAGCCAGGCGGGCATGATGTCGATCGGATAGATCGCGTTGCTGGCGAAGAAGATCGGCATGGTGAGCACCTGGCCGATGCCCATGAATCTTTCGCGCGTCTTCACGAGGCAAGCGATGATCAGCGAAAAAGTCGAAAACAGTCCAGAGCCGATGGCGATCAGCACGATGACGCCGATAATCTGCAACGGGGCAAAGACAATGTGGATGGCGAGCGTCGCCGCGAGCGCATAGACGATCACGGCCTGGGCAAGCCCGCGCACGGCGGCGGATACGGCCTTGCCGAAGACGAGCGCGCTGCGCGGCGCCGGGCTCACCATATAGCGATGCAGCACGCCGAGATCGCGCTCCCAGATCGCCGCGATGCCGTAGAAGATCGCGGCGAAGAGCACGCTCTGCGCCAGAATGCCGGGCGCGATGAAATCGAGATAATTGCCGCCGCCGACATTGAGGCCGCGAACCTGCGCCATGACCTCACCGAAGAGCAGAAGCCAGATCGCCGGCTGCAGCGCGCGGGTGAAGAGTTCGCCCGGATCGTGCCGCAGCTTGCGGATTTCCGCGTCGGCGACGGCGAAGACCTGCTGAAGATAGCCCGCCGCACCCGCCTCAGCCATGGGCGCGGATGCTGCGCCTTGTGAGCTGCGTGTCACGATAGCTGCCTCCGCTGTCGATGGTTGCGCCGGTGATATGGGCAAAGACGTCGTCAAGGCTCGCGCCGGGACCGACCTTGTCCTTCAATTCCTGCGGCGTGCCGACGTCCTGCAAGTGACCCGCATGCAGAAGCCCGATGCGGTCGCAGAGCATATCGGCCTCCTCCATCATATGGGTGGTGATGAGGATCGTCGTGCCGAGTTCGTCACGCAGCTCTTTAACATGAGCCAAGACGGCGTTGCGGGCGACAGGATCGAGTCCCACGGTCGGCTCATCCATGAACAGAACCGCCGGCTCATGCAGCATGGATTGTGCGATTTCGAGACGGCGGATCATGCCACCGGAATAGGCCGACACGAGATGATCGGCGACCTCGCTCAAATCCATCATCTCCAGCGCATTGGCGATCCGCGCTTCGCGCTCGCGCCCTGGCAGAAGCTAGAGCCGCGCCGAGAGCAGAAGATTCTCATAGCCGGTCAGATTGCCGTCGGCGGAGAGGAGCTGCGGCACATAGCCGATCCGCCGGCGCACTTTGGCCGGCGCCTTTTTGATATCGAAGCCGGCGATCTTTGCCGTGCCGGAGGTTGGCGGCAGAAGCGTCGTGAGCATTTTCACGAGCGTCGATTTGCCGGCGCCATTGGGTCCGATCAATCCAAAAATTTTGCCCTTGCGCACGGCGAGCGAAACCGCATCGACGGCGCAAAAATCGCCGAAGCGCTTGGTGAGATCATGCGTCTCGATGACGAAGGAATCTGTGGTCATGCCGGACTTTGGGTCGATGGTCTGCGATGACTAGTAGCAGAAAGCGCGACCGTCTTTGCGGCGTATCAAGCGGTAGGGGCGGCGCAGGCCCAGCCAAGCTCGCGGCAATGTGAAACGAAAAAGCGGAACTGTGGATTACCTCGGCAGGCTCGTCGAACCCATCAGGAACTTATCGACATTATGCGCCGCTTGGCGGCCTTCGCGGATCGCCCAGACAACGAGCGATTGGCCGCGGCGCATGTCGCCGCAGGCGAAGACCTTGTCGAGCGAGGCCTTGTAGGCGTGCGTGTCCGCCTCGACATTGCCGCGCGGATCGAGCTTGACGCCGAGCCGCTCCAAAAGTCCGTCGTGCAGCGGCGAGACGAAGCCCATGGCGAAGAGGATGAGGTCCGCTTCGATGTCGAACTCGCTGCCAGCGACCTCCTGCATTTTGTGATCGACGCGAATGCAGCGCAGCTTCTTGACGACGCCATTCTCGCCGATAAATTCCTTGGTGAGCACGGCGAAGTCGCGCTTCGCGCCCTCTTCATGGCTCGACGAGGTGCGCATTTTCAGCGGCCAATTCGGCCAGGTGAGAAGCTTGTTTTCCTTGTCCGGCGGCTGCGGCATGATTTCGAGCTGCAGGATGCTGACGGCGCCTTGGCGCGCGGACGTGCCGATGCAGTCCGAGCCCGTATCGCCGCCGCCGATTACGACGACATGTTTGCGCGTCGCCAAAATCTGATCGTTGCTGACGATCGGCTCGCGGCCGATCCGCCGGTTCTGCTGGGTCAGAAAATCCATGGCGAAATGGATGCCGGCGAGATCGCGGCCTTGAATCGGCAGGTCGCGCGGCTTCTCGGCGCCGCCGGCAAGCACGACCGCATCATATTCGGCGACGAGCTTTTTTGGGTCGAGATCGACGCCGACATTGACGCCGCCGTGGAACTGCACGCCTTCCGCCACCATCTGATGCACGCGCCGGTCGATTAGATGTTTTTCCATCTTGAAGTCTGGAATGCCATAGCGGAGCAGGCCGCCGGGTTTCAGATTCTTCTCGAAGACATGCACCTCGTGGCCGGCGCGGGCGAGCTGCTGCGCGCAGGCGAGACCGGCGGGCCCTGAGCCGACAACGGCGACACGCTTGCCTGTCTTGCGCTCCGCCGGTTCGGGCCTTACCCAGCCATGCGCAAAGGCGCGATCGACGATGGTGCATTCGATCGTCTTGATCGTCACCGGCGTATCTTGGAGATTCAACGTGCAGGAGGCTTCGCAAGGCGCCGGACAGACGCGGCCCGTGAATTCGGGGAAATTATTGGTCGAATGAAGATTGCGCGAAGCCTCTTCCCAATTGGAATGATAGACGAGATCGTTCCAATCCGGGATCTGATTGTTCACCGGGCAGCCCACGTGGCAATAGGGAATCCCACAATCCATGCAGCGCGCCGCCTGATCCCGCGTCGCCTCTTCCGAGAGCGGAATCATGAATTCGCGATAATGACGGATGCGGTCCGACGCCGGCTCATAGCGGCGATCGCGGCGATCGATTTCCAGGAACCCTGTTACTTTACCCATGCGCTATCCGATAATGACTCTATGAGAGTGCGACCGTCTCCGCGGGGAGAACGGCCTGCGGAGCTTGAAAGCTTTCTTATTCCCCCGCCGCGGCCATGAGCGTCACGTCTTCGTCCTTCGCCATCATCTCAGCGAGCGCACGGCGATATTCGACAGGCATGACTTTGCGGAATTTGCCTTTGTACTCATCCCATTTCTCGAGGATCAGCCGGGCGCGTTGCGAGCCCGTGGCATTCGCGTGATTGGTGATGAGCTGACGCAGCCGCTCGGCGTCATAGCGTGTCATGTCGCGCATGACATCGACGCGGCCGTGGAAGTCGAGATCGCCGCCCTGGTGATAGCTCTTTTGCATCGCCTCTTCTTCCTCGGCGACGGGTTCGAGATCGACCATGGCGAGATTGCAGCGTTTGGCGAAAGTGCCGTCCTCGTCGAGTACATAGGCGATGCCGCCCGACATACCGGCGGCGAAATTGCGCCCCGTCTTGCCGATGACGACGACAATGCCGCCCGTCATATATTCGCAGCCATGATCGCCGACGCCCTCGACGACAGCGACGACGCCGGAATTGCGCACGGCAAAGCGCTCGCCGGCGACACCACGGATGTAGCATTCGCCCGCGATTGCGCCGTAAAGCACCGTGTTGCCCGCAATGATCGACTCTTCTGCGACCGTCCGGCTTTGCGGCGACGGATAGATGATGAGCCTACCACCCGACAATCCCTTGCCGACATAGTCGTTGGCTTCGCCCTCGAGCTCCAGCGTAACGCCGCGCGCGGCCCAGGCGCCAAAGCTCTGCCCCGCCGTGCCCTTGGCGAAAATGTGGATCGTATCGTCAGGCAAGCCCGCATGGCCGTAGCGCCCCGCGATCACGCCAGAGAGCATCGCGCCCGTCGTGCGGTCGGTATTGTTGATCTTGGTCTCGATCCTGACCTTGGCGCCACGCTCAATCGCCGGCTCCGAATCGATGATGAGCTGGCGATCCATCACATGCGCGATGCGATGGTCCTGCTTCGTCGAATGATACAAGGCTTGCGGATCGTTTTCGGTCGGCTTGTGGAAGAGCTTGGAGAAATCGAGCCCCTTCGCCTTCCAATGCTCGACGAACTTCTGTTTGTCGAGCATCTGCATCTGCCCGATCATCTCATTGAAGCTGCGGAAGCCGAGGGCCGCCATCAGTTCGCGCACTTCCTCGGCGACGAAGAAGAAGAAATTGATGACATGCTCCGGCTGGCCGACGAAGCGCTTGCGCAGAACGGGGTCTTGCGTCGCGATGCCGACCGGACAGGTGTTCAAATGGCACTTGCGCATCATCACGCAGCCCGCGGCGATGAGCGGCGCGGTGGCGAATCCGAATTCATCGGCGCCGAGCAAAGCACCGATGACGACGTCGCGGCCCGTTCTAAGTCCACCATCGACCTGCACGGCGATGCGCGAGCGCAGCCGGTTCATGACCAAGGTCTGATGCGTCTCGGCGAGCCCGATCTCCCAAGGGCTGCCGGCATGTTTAATCGAAGTGAGTGGCGAAGCGCCGGTGCCGCCTTCAAAGCCGGAGATGGTGACATGGTCCGCGCGTGCTTTTGATACGCCGGCGGCAACCGTGCCGACACCGACTTCCGAGACGAGCTTCACCGAGACATCGGCTTGCGGATTGACGTTCTTCAAATCGAAGATGAGCTGCGCCAAATCCTCGATCGAATAAATGTCGTGATGCGGCGGCGGCGAGATGAGACCGACGCCCTGCGTCGAGTGCCGCGTCTTGGCGATGACGGCATCGACCTTATGGCCGGGCAGCTGTCCGCCTTCGCCGGGCTTCGCGCCCTGCGCCATCTTAATCTGCATCATGTCTGAGTTGACGAGAAATTCCGTCGTCACGCCAAAACGGCCGGAGGCCACCTGCTTGATGGCCGAGCGCATCGAGTCGCCATTGGGCAACGGTTTATAGCGATCGGATTCTTCGCCGCCCTCGCCCGTGTTCGACCGGCCGCCGATGCGATTCATTGCGATCGCCAGCGTCGTATGCGCCTCGCGCGAAATAGAGCCGAAGGACATGGCGCCCGTCGAGAAGCGCCGCACGATCAGCGCCGCCGACTCGACCTCATCGATCGGAATCGGCTGGCGGCCGTCCTCCGCCGCATCCTTGATTCGAAAGAGCCCGCGGATCGTCAACAAATCTTCGTTCTGATCGTTGAGCAGCGCCGCGTAACTGCGATATTGCTCGCGCGAATTGGCGCGCACCGCATGCTGAAGCAGCGAGACCGTCTGCGGCGTCCAGCTATGCACCTCGCCGCGCAGACGGAAGGCATAGTCACCGCCGACATCGAGCGCGGTGCGATAGATCGGCGCGTCGCCGAACGCGTCTCTGTGCCGGCGCACGCTTTCTTCTGCAATTTCGGCGAGGCCAATGCCGCCGATCTGCGAGGCCGTACCGGTGAAATAACGCGCGACGAAATCGTCGGCGAGACCGACCGCATCGAAGATCTGCGCGCCGCAATAGGACTGGTAGGTCGAGATGCCCATCTTGGACATGATCTTCAACAGCGCCTTGTCGATCGATTTGACGTAGCGCTTGCAGGCCTCGCTGGCGTCGACCTCGTCCGGGAACGCTTCCGCCATCGCCGCGATCGTGTCGAAGGCGAGATAAGGGTTGATTGCTTCCGCGCCATAGCCCGCGAGGCAAGCGAAGTGATGCACTTCGCGCGCTTCGCCCGTCTCGACGACGAGACCGACGGAGGTGCGAAGACCCTTGCGGATCAGATGATGATGCACGGCGGCGGTTGCGAGCAGCGCCGGAATTGGAACCCGGTCGGGCCCGACGAGACGGTCGGAGAGAACGATGATCGTGTAGCCGCCGGTCACCGCCTGTTCGGCGCGGTCGCAGAGACGCGCCAACGCCTCGACCATCCCCTTGGAGCCGCGCTCCGAGCCATAGGTCATGTCGAGCGTGCGCGTATCGAAGGTCTCTTCGATCATGCCGATCGAGCGGATTTTTTCGAGATCGGCATTGGTCAAGATCGGCTGGCGAACTTCGAGCCGCTTGCGCCGTGCATTGCCGGCATGATCGAAAATATTTGGCCGCGGCCCGATGAAGGAGACGAGACTCATGACCAACTCTTCGCGGATCGGATCGATCGGCGGATTGGTCACCTGCGCGAAGGTCTGCTTGAAATAGGTGTAGAGCATCTTCGACTTCGACGACAAAGCCGAAATCGGCGTGTCGGTGCCCATCGAGCCGACCGCCTCCTGCCCCGTCACCGCCATCGGCTCGATCAGCATCGAGAGGTCTTCCTGCGTGTAGCCGAAGGCCTGTTGACGATCGAGCAGCGAGACATCGGTCCGCGTCGCGCGCGACTCCACTCCGGGGAGATCTTCGAGCTTGATCTGCGTCCGCTTCAGCCAGTCGCCGTAGGGATGGAGAGTCGAGAGCGACTTCTTGATTTCGTCATCGGAGATGATGCGGCCCTGCTCCAGATCGACGAGCAGCATCTTGCCCGGCTGCAGACGCCATTTGGTGACGATCTTGTCCTGCGCGATCTTCGGCAAAACGCCGGCTTCGGAGGCCATCACCACGAGCCCATCGTCGGTGACGATGTAGCGTGCGGGGCGCAGACCATTTCGGTCGAGCGTCGCGCCGATCTGGCGGCCATCGGTAAAGGCCATGGCAGCGGGGCCGTCCCAGGGCTCCATCAGCGCGGCATGATATTCATAGAAGCCGCGGCGCTCCTCATCCATGAGCGGATTGCCAGACCACGCTTCCGGGATCAGCATCATCATCGCATGGGCGAGCGAATAGCCGCCCTGGACGAGGAATTCGAGCGCATTGTCGAAACAGGCGGTGTCCGATTGTCCCTCGTAGGAAATCGGCCAGAGCTTCGCGATGTCGTTGCCAAAGAGATCGGACGAGACGGAGGCTTGCCGCGCCGCCATCCAGTTCACATTGCCGCGCAGCGTGTTGATCTCGCCATTATGCGCGACCATGCGATAGGGATGCGCCCGCGACCAGGTCGGGAACGTATTGGTCGAGAAGCGCTGATGCACGAGCGCCAGCGCGGTCTCGAACGAGGGCTCGCTCAGATCCTTGAAATAATCGCCGAGCTGGGTCGCGAGCAGCAGGCCCTTGTAGACGACGGTGCGCGAAGAAAGGCAGACGGCATAGAAGCCGAGCGTGCGCGGATCATTCAGACTGTAGACGGCGTTTGAAATCACCTTGCGCAGGATGAAGAGCCGGCGCTCGAACATGTCTTGCTCGGCTTTGCCCACGCCAGCATTGGCGCCGCGGCCGACGAAGAGTTGACGGATGACGGGTTCCGTCGGCCTGACGCTTTCGCCGAGATCGGAATTGTCGACCGGGACGTCGCGCCAGCCGAGAGCGACCTGGCCTTCGTCGGCGACCGCAGTCTCAATGATGCGTTCGACGAGGGCGCGCCCTTCCGGGTCGCGCGGCAGGAAGAAAACGCCGATGCCATAATCGCCGGGCTCGGGCAGGCTGAAGCCGTGCCGTGTCGCTTCGCCGGCAAAGAAACGATGCGGAATCTGCACAAGGATACCGCAGCCGTCGCCGGCGCGCGGATCCGCGCCCACCGCGCCGCGATGGTCGAGATTAAGCAGAATTTCGAGGCCTTTTTCGACGAGGTCGTGCGATTTGCGATTGTGGAGATTGGCGACGAAGCCGACGCCACAGGAGTCATGCTCACGCTCCGGCGTATAGAGACCTTGCGCCAGCGGGAAACCGGGATCGAGAAAAGTCCTAGTCATCGACGAACATCCTGGCCCAAACGCCCCTGGAACCACACGCGTTCGGCGCTTTCGAGCGGCCTTGCGGCCGCGCGCTCCGCGCTTCCCCCGTTCACTCATCTTCATAGTCCGCCCCTGCTCGATTCCGCAGCGCACCGCTCATGGCCGCGTCGCAATTGAGCCGCTCGCGCACTCACCACAGCAATCGCTGAGCCAATCGGCTCAAGGCTCATGCAGCTGTCGGGCGTCGAGATTGGAAAATGGCAGAAATATGCTTCTTAGCAAATGGTCAGTAAGACTGTCCTATCAAGAGCACAATTACAGATTTCGCTAAAAACACAAGCGCATTTCTGCACTAAGGCCGCTGCCGCGCGAGAACCGTTTCGTCATGGGAAAGATGGAGGGGCGTCGGCCCGCATGGGGGGCGTGCAAGCTCCCGAGCGCAACGACATCGGCTTGGCTGCCCGACAGGTAGATATGGATCGATGTGCCCACGCCGGGAGGACCATTCGACGGCGACTTGCATCGGCTTCGGCGAATAGCTTGGCGGGCTAACCTTCAAACAGGGCCTTGCCCCATCGTGCTCGAATCCCCGCCAGGAAATTTCGAGCATCCTCGGATAGGAGGATATGAAGTGCGCTCACGCGATCTTCCTGAGCCAAAGGCACCAAATAGGGCCTGAGCGGCCTAAGCCCCTTATCAGTCAGCGTCCCACCATTGTAGGCAATCTGTACACGTTCGATCCAGGCGCATAGTTCTTGCCTTCCCGCGGAGCTAATCAGCGCCGGGAAATGCTTTTGGTCGAGCCCCGAGTATGAAAGTGGAGCGCCAGGCAAAATTTGATTTCTGAGAATCCAGACTTGGCGCCCATCTATGAAGCCATAGCTCGGGTCTGACGGAGCATTCCATTGGGCTTCGTCCAGAACCGCCCTGAGCTCCACGGGCAAAAGCCAAAGACCGGTGCCGCTTTGCTTTTCCGGGAGGCCTGGATGTTCTGATATTTTTGCAGTCTGGCTATCGTCGCCTTGGAGCAGCCAGCCTTCCTGCAACGAAACGATCACAACCACTTCAGTAAGGAGTTCGCGTGCAGTCCTTTCTTGGAGAACTTTCGTTCCGGTGTAGAGGAACACTCCAGCCGTTATGACGCTGCTTGCTATGGCACCAATCAGAGCGGCGAGGAGAACCCTCCAACCGAACATTTGATCCTACCGTGCCGCGAGAAAGAAACTTGTGGTTGAGTTGGTAGCATAAGCGAGAGATGCACACAACCGAAGGCCGTTGCACAGAACCCGCAAGCAACACGAGTCGGGCCTATTAGTCGTGGAGCGCTAGACGGCAGCGCGCGACGGCCGGATCCTCACTGATCATGACGCGGATGTAAGCGATGGCACGCGCGGCTTCCTCATGGGTCAGTGTCAGGGGAAGGCCGGCCCGGTCGGCCAGTTCCCGGCACGCTGCTGGAATGCGCACGCGTTCCTCGTCTGCGCGCGACGGCAGAGCGAGCAGGAGAAGTGCTATCACTGCGAGTATGGCAGGCATCCCGGATATTGACCCGTCATTCCCAAATGGCCCGATTTGCGGAATTCTAGGTTGCTCCCTTACCGCTGTGCCGGCAAGGCAGGGTCGGAGACGCGACGTCAATTGGACCCTTTTTTCTCATCAACCTGATCATCGCGTCTGACATTTCAACCGATCGACCGCCAATCTGTTCCACGAAGGAACTGATAATCCTCATTGTCAGCGCTTTATAGGTGGCGGGATCAAATCCATCCCGTCGAACCAGGTCATCGTTAAAAAGGTGACAGCGCGTAGCAAAGCGGCCGTTTCTCAATCCGGGCTTCCGACTAGTTCGGAAAATGGCTAGCATTCGCGCCGGATCGGCAAATCATCCAGGAATGTCGGCCCAACGAGAAAACACGCTTTTGCGAGGAGGCCGTTCCGAGGGCGCCAATTTGTTCCTTGGCTTGTGTCGATCCTCATGAGACCGTGGACGCGGAAAGGTGCGTGTGCGTTCCGCGGGCTATAATGATCCGCCGGCAAATGCCACGCCAAGGAGGACCACGTGTCCGACATTCGATCGCGAACAGCGAAGGCACCTCTCGTTTCCGCTGTGCTGATCCTGTTTGCTGCGTTCGGGCTCTCCGCCTGCGTGCAATCCACGAAGCCACTGCTGACAGTCTCGGAGCCGCTGCTCGGAGAGCAATTCCAGCTCACTCTCTATCAAGACTTCACCGAGGGAAAAGCGCTCTCCGTCCAAACGGCGGTCTTCCGCTGGAACGACACCCACTATTCACTTGTCAGCGGCGATTCTTCAGGCGTGGAAAATTTCGTGATTCAACCCTTCGACAGCAGCGATTTCCTTATCGAAGTTACCGACGAAAACGATCATGTCTATCTCCTCGGCCGCAAGCTGGCCCAAGGCACCTATCGCATCCTGCCCATCGTCCAGGAGGACGTCGATGAAGCGACGCGCGACAGGGTGTGCGTGACGAGAAATCCGATCATCTGCATGGTCGAAACACGCCGGCAGCTTGACACTTTCGTCCGCGCAGCGGCCGCCAAGACGGGCGGCTACGTCATGGTGGGAGTGATTTCCGCGACGACGAAGTGAGGCGGGGACATACCTGGCCTGAAAGCCTGACCGCGGCGATCGTGGCCCCGGGCTTGCCTTGCCAAGGCCGGCGCGCAAATACAAGCGCGTAAGCCCGGAGCCCGATCGTGGATTTCGCCAGCGACAACAGTGTCGGCGCAGCCCCTGAGATTCTTGCCGCCATCGCCGCCGCCAATGCGGGCGCAGCGCTCTCCTATGGCGGCGACCCGTGGACCGAGAAGGCCTGCGCCGCGATTGATGCCGTCTTCGAGAAGAAATGCGCAAGCTTTCTTGTGCCGACGGGTACCGCCGCCAATGCGCTGGCGCTCGCGGCGCTGACGCCGCCCTATGGCGCCATCTTCTGCCATAGCGGCGCGCATATCATGGAAGACGAATGCGGCGCGCCGGAATTTTTTACCGCGGGCGCCAAGCTCGTCGGCATCGACGGCGCGGCGGGCAAAATCACGCAAGCCGGATTGCGCGCAAAACTCGCGGCCTTCCCGCGCGGTGCCGTCAATCAGGTCCGGCCGGCGGCGCTGTCTCTCTCGCAGGCAACCGAATGCGGCACGCTCTATCGCGCCGATGAGATCGCCGAACTCGCCGCGATCGCACATGGCCATGAACTCGCGGTTCACCTGGACGGCGCGCGTTTCGCCAATGCGCTTGTCGCCTTGAATGCTTCGCCGGCCGAGATGAGCTGGAAGGCGGGCATCGACGTTCTCTCTTTCGGCGCGACGAAGAACGGCGCGCTCGCCTGCGAGGCCGTCATCTTCTTCGATTCCACGAAGGCGAAGAATTTCCCCTATCAGCGCAAGCGCGGCGGCCACGCGCTGTCGAAAGGTCGCTTTCTCGGCGCGCAAATGCTCGCTTACCTTTCGGACGATCTCTGGCTCAGGCTCGCGCGCAAGGCGAATGTGCAGGCGGCGAAGCTCGCCGCGGGTCTTGCCGACGTTCCAGGCATCGCGCTGATCTGGCCTTGCGTGGCCAATGAAATTTTCTTGGAGCTTCCGCGCACAATGGATCAGGCGCTGCGCAAGGGCGGCGCGCATTACTATGAATGGAGCCTTCCTGACGCGGAGCGCGCGCGCCACGCGATGCGTGAAGACAGGATCTCCATCCGCCTTGCGACGTCCTTTGCGACGGAGACGGCCCACATCGAACGATTCATCGCTCTGGCGAAGGCTGCGGCGGACCCATCACAATCGCAGCAAATTCCATCTTGAAGGTTCAGCTTCAGCTTAGCTTGAAAGGAGTTGCTTTATCGAGGCGCACAGTCGATGCTTAGGCTGAAAGTCGGCAGCGCCGCGATCAAGGGCTCGTCATCGCGCCGACGATAAGGGGGAAAGCCATGCTGTCAGTTCTCATCGCGGTTCTGATTATATGCGTCGTCGGCGCAATTTGTTTTTGGGCGATCAATAATTTTGTTCGTGACGGTCGTTTGGCGAATCTATTGAAAATTCTGGTGGTCCTGATCTGCCTTGCGGCAATCCTTCAACGCGTCCTGCCGCTCGCCGGGATAAATATATAGCCACGGCGAGACGCGACTGGCTTGGGGGCGCGAAGATCGGGGCAGTATTTTGCGGCGCAACTGAAGACTCGCCGAGCATGACGAAGGTCCTTCGAAATCTTCTTTTAAACTGACCTCTTCAGGAACCTTATCGCGCCGCGAAGGTTAGATTCCATGAAGATAGCCTCCTGATTGTCGTAGCCGCGAGTTGATTGCCGGTACTTGCACTCGCATTTGCGAGTTCAACGATCTCTTTGGGATTATGTTTCTTCTCCGCCCTCCGCTCTCCTTCAGTTCGAAGACATGCCTCGGGGCGGATCGCTTCAGGGGCTTGATCTAAATCAGCGACGACTGGTTGGCGCATCGCAATATTTTAAAAGGTGGAAGCTAGACACCGTAGTCCACCTTTCCCGTTCAGGGGCTTTACTAGGTGTTGGAGGAAGAAATCATGGACAAAGATCGTATCGAAGGTGCTGCCAAACAGGCTAAGGGCACCGTCAAGGAAACAGTCGGCAAGGCCGTCGGTGACGTCAAACTGGAATCGCAAGGCAAGGCCGACAAAGTCGAAGGCAAGATTCAGAATGCCGTCGGCGGCTTGAAGGACACGTTGAAGAAGTAGTGCGACTCGGAACGCCCGGGCCAGGATCGACGACTTTGGCTTTGGGCGGTTTCGTCTTTGTGCCTGCAATAATCCCCAATCAGATATTATCGCGTGAAAATTGGAAGCAAGTGAGCATCGGCTCACGACTCGGTTTGGCCAAAAGCTGAGTCCGAGGACGGCAAAGAAGGTGGAAAATGTCTCTCATTTTGATCATTATCGTGCTGATCCTGCTCTTCGGCGGCGGAGGCGGTTATTACGGATATAGACGGTATGGTGGAACCGGGCTGGGTGGTGTTCTCGGCCTTGTTCTGATCATTCTTCTTGTTCTGTGGCTCCTCGGCGCCCTTCATACCTGACCCAGAAAACCGCAACCTCTATCCGGGGCTTGGTCTGAGGACGAGCTCCCATTTCATGAGCATCGATTGAGACGCATCCGTGAATGCGAAACAATTGATGAAATGACTTTTACGATCGCCGCCACGCGCGGCACTATGGAGTTTACGCCAATGAATCGTACTCGCGCCTTTTTTACCGCCAGCATTATTGCTGCAGCGATCCTCGCCCCTGGAATGGCCTCCGCGCAACAGTCGGATTCGTCGAAGACCGTGACCAAGGTCGAAACGTGGACAAAAAAACAGTGGGAAGCAGCGAAGAAGGATTGGGCCAAGGACAAGATCAAATGGGCCGCTTGTGAAAAGCAGTCGAAGGAACAAAAGCTCGAGGGTCGGAAGAGCTGGTCGTTTCTTTACACGTGCATGAGCAGCTGAGAGTCGATTTCTCTCAGAACGTGCGCTTCTCCAATGCTTGAATGAGGCTGTCAGACTGTGAATCGTAACATTCTTTATTTGATCATCGGCGCGCTGGCCGTTGCCACCGCGGTCTTCGCCTATCAGTTCTATCAGGAACGGCAAAAGGCCTCGGGCGTGAACATCCACTTCGGCAAAAGCGGTGTTTCAATCGAGAACAAGTAGCTCGGAATTTCTCGGATGACGCCTCGATGTTGCGTCATCCGAAAATACCTCAAGGGGGGGGAATCATAATGATCGGACTCATACTCATCATTCTCTTGGTCATCTTCTTGCTGGGTGGCTTCAGTGGCCGCTTTGGCGGCTATGGCTATGGTTTCGGTCACGGCGGCATCGGTGTCATCGGCATCATCCTGATTATCATTGTCGTGCTGGTGCTCATGGGCCGGATCTGATTGGGACGAAATGCGTCGCCGGTTTTGTCGCTTTGGCGCATGCGTCGGCGGCGCCTTGATTGGGATCATGACGATCGCGCTCCAGCCGTAATTGCTGCCGATTTTCGCCGAATTCCTTGCCAAAACTTGCATGATTGGATCGCCGCCCCATTGTGCACAACACGCATCGGCGTGGAAGGCGAAAAAGGGCAGCGCGCCGCAAGGAGGCAGCGATGAACGGCTCCGACCCAGGCAAGAAAAAACAATCGCCCTCGCGGCGGATGTCACCGTGCGCTTGCCTCGCAGGATCGGCAGTTTTCGTCGTGAGCTTGGTCGTCGGCGTTGCGACGCCGGCCGCCGCGCAGGGCATCTGGGATCCCGACTATGTCGGCGGCCCGCCGCCGATTCCGCCGCGCGATGTGGGCCGACCGACGGCTTGGGCCGCGCCACCACCCCCGCCCTATTCCTATTATCCGCCGGCGCCCTACAGCAACAGGCCGCCGACGCCTTATTACTCTGGCGGCAATCCACCGCCCGGGCCTTACGACGTATCGACGCCTTACAATGCGCCGACGCCGCTGCGTGTGTCGATCGCAGAGATGCGACGGAACGCGGAAGCCGAGGGCCTGCGCCTTCTCGGAAAGCCCCATCGTCAAGGCCGCGTCTATGTCGCTTTCGCCGAGGACGGGCGCGGTCTCGTCCACCATCTGACCTTCGATGGCTATGAGGGCGCGCTGATCGATAACGAGGCGACCGGTGTCTCGGCGAAGCCGGTGCTGCATCGCGCTTCGCTCAATACGGAGACGACGACGCTTTCGCCCAAACCCTCCGTCAATCCTCAGACGACTGCGGTATCGCCCAAACCCTCCGTCAATCCGGATGGTCAGCACAAAAATCCGACATCGCAGACGACGACCACGCAGCAAAGCACCACGACGCAGCAGGCAGCGCAGAAGGCGCTTTCGTCCTCGGCCGTGAAGGACCAAGAGCTTACGCCGATCAAACCGCAGCCTGGCGTCAAGACATCGCCCTTGCCCGACAATGAAATCGACAAGGATTGACCGAATAGAAAAGGGCGCCCGCGAGGGCGCCCTTTTTGATGTTCAGCCCTCGGCTCTAGGCCAGCAGCGACGGGCTGGACCTTACGCAGCTTTCGCCTGATCGACGACTTCGGGCTTCCCCGGTGCGGTCGTGCTGATCGGAACCTGACGCGGCTTCTGCGCCTCCGGCACTTCACGCACGAGATCACGTGAAGCAGGCCGTTCTGCAGGCTCGCGCCTTGAACATGAACATGATCGGCGAGCTGGAAGCGACGCTCGAACGCACGCGCGGCGATGCCCTGATAGAGCACTTCGTTCGTCTGCGTGCCTTGGCTCTCTTCCTTCGAGCCGCGGATCGTCAGCGTGCCTTCCTTGACCTCGATCGAAAGCTCCTTCTCCGAGAAACCGGCGACCGCGACTGTAATGCGGTAGGCGTTCTCGGCCGTCCGTTCGATATTATAGGGTGGATAGGTGGGTGCCCCGTCAAATCCGGCGGCTGCCTGATTGACGAGACTGAAGAGACGATCGAACCCTACGGTCGAACGATAGAGCGGCGAGAGATCCATATGACGCACGTCTACCTCCTAAAATAAGCGAGTGTTGGACAGTGCCGGCTCTTACGCCTGAGGCTTGGCCTTTCGGCTGCCTCATCGGCCTGCCCTGTCCGTCCGCGCGTCCGTTGCGGCCCGCGCTGTCGAGGATGTGGGGGCCCGTTTTTTCGGCTTCAAGAGGGAGCGGAAGCGCGGCATTTGCCCCTTCCGTTTCGGCTCGCGCCACGGCATAGGGAAGCCTCAAAGACGGAACGGGCCCATGGAACTGATCGCCACCGCCGACAATCCCGTGCCCCCCGGGGCCACCGTCACGGCCGTACCGACAAAAGACGGAATGCTGCTGCGCGCCGCGCGCTGGCCGGCCACGGGGCCGAGCCGCGGCACGGTCGTCGTCCTTCCGGGCCGGGCCGAATTCATCGAGGCCTTTCTCGAGCCGATCGGCGAACTCATCGCCCGCCAGTTCGAGGTCGTCGCCCTCGATTGGCGCGGCCAGGGGCTTTCGCAGCGCCAACTCCGCGATCCGCGCAAAGGCCATATCGACGATTTCGACCTCTATCAGCTCGATCTCGAAGCGCTGAAAGAACACGTGCTGGAGCGATATTGCGCCAAGCCGTTCTTCGCCCTGGGGCATTCGATGGGTGCTGCCGTGCTCCTCGCCCAGGCCCGCGCCGGGCGCTCGCCTTTTGCCCGGCTCGTCCTCACCTCGCCGATGATCGCGCTCGCCGAATTGCGCTTCAAATCAGCCCTCCACTTTACCGTAGAAGCGCTCGATATTCTGGGCTTCGGCGGCGCCTATATTCCTGGCGGCGGCAGCAAGCCTTTCTTTTTTCAGCCACTCTCAGAGACGAATCTCACCTCGGACAAGGACCGCTATGCCCGCATGACGCCGGTTTTGCGCGCGGCGCCCGATCTCGGTGTCGGCGATCCGACCATCGGCTGGACGCATGCTGCCTTTCGTCTGATGAAACAATTTGAAGATGCCGATTTCCCGCGCCGGACCTATACGCCGACGCTCGTCATCGCGGCGGGATACGACACGCTGATCGCAACCGACGCGATCGAGGCCTTCGCTAGCCGCCTCAAGGCCGGACGTTTCATCACGCTGCCTTATGCAAGGCATGAAATTCTAATGGAACGCGATGTATTCCGCGCGCAATTCTGGGCGGCTTTCGACAGCTTCATTCCCGGCGTCCACGACAGAGTGGCGCAGGCTGTGGATGAGGCGATGGCGATCAAGCCGCAAAGACGGCGACGGTTTTTCCCTTGGCCGAAAATTTGGCCAAAAATTCGCGCGCCCGCGGGCTAGACTCAGCCGGCGAGCAGTGCCAGCGCTTTGGCATGAAGACGCGCGTCGCCGGCGGCGATCACATCGCCGCCTTTTGCAGCATCGCCGCCCTGCCAATTGGTGACGATGCCGCCCGCCCCCTGAATGATCGGAATGAGCGGCGCGATATCGTAAGTCTGAACGCCAGCCTCCAACACGCAATCGACATGGCCCGCGGCCAGCATGGCGAAGGCGTAGCAATCATAGCCGTAGCGCGAGAGGCGCGCCCCCTCTTCCACCCGTCGAAAGGCGGCGAGCGTATCGGGCGGATAAAGCAGCGGCGAGGTCGTCATGATGACCGCCTCGCTCATCTCGGCGCAGGATCGTGTCTTCAGCTTGCGCTCGGTGGGGGCATTGTCCGTTCCAGGCCCACGCCAGCGCGCGGTTTTGCCATTGCCGGTAAAATATTCGCGCGTGAAGGGCTGGACCATCATGCCGTACATCGGCACGCCATTGTGTAATAGCCCGATCAGCGTTCCCCAGGTCGGCGTGCCGCAAATGAAGCTTTTGGTGCCGTCAATCGGATCGAGCACCCAGACATATTCGGCATCCGGCCGATCAACGCCAAACTCCTCGCCGATGATGCCGTGATGCGCGAATGTTCGATTGATCAGATTGCGCATCGCCGATTCCGCCGCGCGATCGGCTATGGTGACGGGATCGAAGGCGCCGCCGCTGCTGCTTTTGTCCTCCGCGCGGAGCGCTGTGCGGAAGAAGGGCAAAATCGTCTGCGCCGCGACGGCGCCCAGCTCTTCGACAAAGGCGGCAAAATCCACGGCTGTCATCAAGACTCTCTGCGGCGGAGGGATCGAGGATGATCCGTTCTCGGATCGGCGGCCTCGCGTCAAGCAATCTCCGCGCGTTCTTCGTTGAAAGAGGTCGAGAAATGACCCGCCGCCGGCACTGGTTGCCGCGATCCTTGCGAGGCGTTCTGCCGCGCCCGACGGCGCTCTGATGCCTTGTCTCGACCGTATGCGAATTTTTCGAAAGATCAGCAACTTATGCACAGCCCTGCGGCCAGCCGACACAGGCCGGTGGAAATGGGTCAGAAGGGGTTGCGCTTTGTGCGGCGCACGTGCATATTACTGCGGTGCGGTAACTTTGTTGCCGCCGATGCCCTCCTTGGGCGTTTCCTCCCTAGACTTGGGCCGCTTGTGGCAACGCAAGCGGCCTCTTTCGTGTCTCGGGCAGGCGAATGAGCGAGACCGAATTTATTCGGCCGCCGCTCGCTCATGGCCGCCGCGGGCCGCGATAAAGCAGGCAAGCTGGTCGGCGACGCGGCGGAGATCCGCGGCCACGACGCCGAAACGGGCGGCCTTCTCCATCGACTTCTCGTCCATATAGAGCACGCGATTGATCTCGATTTGCAGCGCGTGGAATTGATTGGCGGGATCGCCATAATGTTCGGTGATGAATCCGCCGGCATAAGGCTTGTTGCGCAGCACTTTATAGCCCATGCGGCGCAATTCATATTCGACGACATCGACGATCGCCGTCTCGCAGCTCGTGCCATAGCGGTCGCCGAGGACGACATCCGCCTTGATCCGGCGGTCGAGCCCGTTGTCCGGCAAGGGAACGCTCGAAATCGACGGCATGGAATGGCAGTCGAGGAGAATGGCAGTGCCGAACATGCGATGGGCGCGCTCGAGCAGCATGCGCAGATTGCGGTGATAGGGCTTATAGAGCTTGTCGATGCGGGCGAGCGCCTCATCGACCTTCAGCCGGCCGCCGTAGATTTCCTGCGAGTCGCCGACGACGCGCGCAATCGTCCCCAAGCCGCCCGCGACGCGCACCGAGCGCGTGTTGGCGAAGACCGGCAGCCGCCCGTCGAACATGCGCGGATCGAGCTCATAAGGCTCGCGGTTCAAATCGAGATAAGCGCGCGGAAAGCGGGCGCGGATCAGCGGCGCGCCCTGCGCCACCATGCCGGCAAAGAGCTCGTCCACATAAGCGTCTTCGGAGCGACGCAGCGTCGTGGCATCCAGCCGTGCCGCCGCCAAGAAGCTCTGCGGATAGATCGCGCCCGAATGCGGCGAGGAGAACACCAGCGGCGAGGCGAGCGCAGACGGCTCCAGCACATCGAACGGAGGATTGAGCTCCGGCTCGTGCGGATGCCCTTCGGCGGAGAATTTCTCGCTGCTCTTGATGCCGGACGGACCGGAAGACATAGAGGCTCCTCGTGATCGTGCATCACGCCGATGCGGATTTGAGACGAACGCGTTTTGAACCCGGCGCATTGGCCGCACGTTGCGGCAAAACGCGGGATTTTTCCCGCCGGCCGCCGTTCGACAAGGCCCGCCTCAACCATTCTCCCGCCGATTCCGCCGCAGCCGAGAGACGCCGGGAGAGTGTGGCAAGAGACGACCTTCCTGTCCACTCCGCTATCCACACTTGGCCTGCCACAATCAGACGTGCAAAGGTCGTATAGGAAGAAAGGACGCCTCGCCCCTCCCGCAGAACGCCTTTCCCGGCCAAAGGTGGCAATCCTTCACCCGATTTTTACCCGCGGCCGCTTTGATGGGTCATCCTGCGGGCGGTACCGGGGGAGACCGCTCCCCTGACGTGCGGCTGTTTTACGCGTTGTCGGCACCGGCCTGCCGGTGCTCCACGTTGATTAGCGATGGACAGCATCGGTTTTGGCGTGATTTAGAGGGCAAAATGACCGAGAGTTCCCCGCAGCCCAATCTCCGCATCCTCCTCGCCGAGGACGACCACGACATGCGTCGGTTCCTGGCGAAGGCATTGCAGAACGCCGGCTATTGTGTCGCCTCCTTCGACAATGGGCTTTCGGCCTATAATCGGCTGCGGGAGGAACCGTTTCAGCTGCTCCTGACCGATATTGTGATGCCCGAAATGGACGGGATCGAGCTGGCCCGCCGGGCGACGGAACTCGACCCGGACATCAAGGTCATGTTCATCACCGGCTTCGCGGCCGTGGCGCTCAACCCCGATAACAATGCCCCGAAACAGGCCAAAATCCTGTCGAAGCCGTTTCACCTGAAGGATCTCGTGAACGAGGTTCAGCGGCTTCTGGCGGCCTGAGAGCGCCGCTCTCGGGGCTTGGCCATTGCCGCTTGCGCCGTCCTGGGCGAGCCGATATAGCCTCCATTCCCGCCGTCTGGCGGACGGGCGCGTAGCTCAGCGGGAGAGCACTACGTTGACATCGTAGGGGTCACAGGTTCGATCCCTGTCGCGCCCACCATCGCCGCCCTCTAACCCCTTACCAGCGCAGCCATTTCGAGCCGACGATCGCGCCGATTGTCACGACGATGATTGTCGCAGCCGAATACCAGCACGCGACGAAGAGCGGTGAATCGTCCGGGCAATGCGTTGCGTAAAGCGCCGCGCCGATCGCCGCCGCCAACAGGCCAGCGCCGGCGCCGGCGAGGGTCGGATTGGTCGGCGCGCCGCGCTTCAAGACGATCAAAGAGGCAACGAGCGGGCCGAAGGCGAGAATGGGAATGAGGGTCATGCAGGCCTTGGCGTTATGGCCGATCCAATAGGTCCGCCATTCGGCTTGCGGCAGGACGATCAATTCGATCCCGACCGCGACAATGAGCACGAAAGCAAGCGCGAGCAGAAACCCGCCATAGCGGCGCGGATCGGCCGCGGGCTGCGCGAGCCGCACAGCGAGCGGCAACGCGCAGGCAGCGACGACCCAAGGAAAGATCAGCTTGAACATGAGCCGCGGCTCCGGAAGCAGCGCAAGCAAATGCGGGCGCGGACCGAGAAGCACGGCATAGAGGAGGACGGCGAGCGCGAGACCCGGCACGAGACCGAGCATCAGCGCGCGGTCCAACGGGGTCGTCGGGCCGTTCTGGTCGGCGGCGAGCGCCTTGATGAGCTCGTCGGTCTTCATGCCTCACCGCTCGTCGAAAATTTTGCCGCAAGAGCCGCGAGACCGCGATGGAGCGCTACGCGCACCGCCCCCTGAGTCATCGAGAGATCGGCGGCCGTCTCGGCAATGGAGGCGCCGGCGACGGCAATGGAGCGGACCACTTTGCGCTGGACCGCCGAGAGACTGTCGAGATGGCGGTCGATATCGGAGCCGAGCATGCTCGGCGCCTCCGACTCCGCGGGAAGAATTTCGCTAAAATCGTCGAGCGGCAGATGCACCCGCCGGCCACGTCGGCGCAGATGGTCGATCAGCTTATGGCGCGCGATCGTATAGACCCAGGGCGCCACTGGCGCCCCGGAGATCCAGGTCTGCCGCTTCAAATGGATGGCGAGTAAAGTCTCCTGCACGATATCCTCAGCATCAGCTTCCGGGGCGCGAGCACGGCCAAGTGCGCGGCGCACAAAACTGCGCAGCGCCGGCGTCAAAAGGGTCAGAAGCCGCTGATAAGCCTGCCCATCGCCCTGGTTGGCGGCCTGCAGCAGCGAAGCCCATTCCTGATCCGTGCCGTTGCGCAAGCTACCCTCAGTTGTTTCGTCTCCGAGACAGGCGCTGTTACATGCCTGCTTGGCTTATATTTGTCACGCTTTCGTGATCGCTTGTCCCGTGGCACTCTGTAACGGCCGGCCATGGCCACCCGTAGAGGGCCCTGTGCGACCTTTTTTCGGTCAGCCACGCGAGCCGTGAAAACGGTGCCGTGTAGCAATTTTCAGATCAGGGACAGATCATGACCACAAAGACAGTGATGACCGCGGCGACGCTCGCTTCCTCGCTTGCCGCCGCGCTCAGCCTCGCCGCCATTCCTGCCAAGGCCGACGACAAGGCCGCGCCGATGGAGAAATGCTACGGCGTTGCCCTCCACGGCCACAACGATTGCGCCGCCGGCCCCGGCACGACCTGCGCCGGAACGCAAAAGGTCGATTACCAGGGCAATTCCTGGAAATATGTGCCGAAGGGAACCTGCGAGACCATCAAGACGCCGAATGGCATGGGCTCGCTGAAGCCCAAGGCATGATCCGCGCCGTCTCACACCCGCGTCCACCTTGAAGGCCGATGCCGGATCGCACCATGGACCATGACTCCCCCCTCCCCCGTGCGGTCGGCGTCGGCTTCAAGCCGCAGCATTTCGCGGCCATTCTCGAACGGCCGAGCTCGGTCGGCTTCTTCGAAGTCCATGCCGAAAACTATATGGGCGCTGGCGGGCCGCCTCATGCCATGCTCGAAAAAATCCGCCGCGACTATGCGCTCTCGGTGCATGGCGTCGGCCTTTCGATCGGCGGGCGTGATCCGATCGATGCCGCCCATCTCGCGCGGCTGAAAGCAGTCTGTGAGCGCTATCAGGCCGCCCTCGTCTCCGAACATCTCGCCTGGTCGAGCCATGGCCTCAATTTCTACAACGACCTTCTGCCGCTGCCGCTGACCGAGGAGACGCTCGCGTGCGTCGTCGATCATGTCGATTGCGTCCAAGCGGCGCTCAACCGGAAAATCCTGATCGAGAATCCGGCGACCTATCTCCTCTTCGGCTCGAGCACAATTCCCGAGACGGAGTTTTTGGCGGAGCTTTCACGCCGCACCGGCTGCGGCCTGCTCCTCGACGTCAACAATATTTTTGTGAGCGCCACCAATCACGGTTTCGATCCTTGTGCCTATCTTGACGCCTTCGCCGTCGATGCGGTCGGTGAATTCCATCTCGCCGGCCATCATGTCGAGGAGAGCAATGGCGAGCGGCTGCTGATCGACACGCATGGCGAAGCGATCGCAGACGCGGTCTTCGCGCTTTACGAGAAGGCGCTTCAGCGGATCGGGCCTAAGCCGACGCTGATCGAACGCGACAACGATGTCCCCGCCTGGGAAGAGCTGGCGAGCGAAGTCGCAGCGGCAGATGCGCTGCTTTCCGCGGCCAAGGCCGCCTCTTTCGCGGAGCGCGCGGCATGAGCGCAGGCTTCGATGTGGACGATTTCGCTGCCGCGCTGCTCGACCCTGCGCGCGCCGTGCCCCCGGACATTGTGGCGCGCGGCGCCATCGGCGCGGAGACGCGCTTTGCCGTCTACCGCAACAATGTCGTGCAAGATCTGGTCGCGGCGCTTGAAACACGCTTTCCTGCCGTTCGGCGCGTTGTCGGCGAAGCCTTCTTTTCGGAGACGGCGCGCCTCTACGCGAGGAAGACGCCGCCGCGCTCGCCGATCATGAGTTTTTACGGCGACGATTTTCCGAACTTCTTGGCCGATTTCAGCCCCTGTGGAGACATTCCCTATCTCGCCGATCTCGCACGGCTCGAATCAGCCCGCACCCGCGCCTATCACGCCGCCGATGCGGCGGCGCTGGAGACTGAGAGTTTCGCCGGCCTCACGCCCGCCGTACTCATGGATCTTCGCATCGCTCTCCATCCGTCCGTCGAAATTCTTGCCTCTGCCCACCCCATCGCAACGATCTTTGCGATGAACATGGGCGAACTGCCGCTCGAAGAAATCGCCGATTGGCAACGCGAAGAGGCGGTCGTCGTGCGGCCTTATGCGACCGTCGAGGTCCGCCGTCTGCCGCAGGGCGGCAGCATCTTTCTCACGCACCTGTCGAATGGCGCGACGCTGGCGGAAGCTGCGGAGGCCGCCATGAATGCGAGCCCCGATTTCGATTTGACCCTAAACCTCACCCATCTTATTGGCGGCGCGCTTGTAACAGCGATTGCGACGCAGCCGCACCTTCAATCGTGAAAGGAATTGCCGCATGTCAACGCTCAGCGCTTCAACGCCGACCAATCCGCTTTTGCGCCTGATCGCCTGGATCATTGGCTGGCTTGAAGCGGTCCCTTATTCCTTCATCGCTTTGGTCGCCCGCATCTCGATCTCCGCCGTCTTCTGGATGTCGGGCGAGACGAAAGTTGACGGCTGGCATTTGAAGCCCAGCACCTTCGTTCTCTTCCAGAACGATTATCGTCTTCCCTTTCTCGATCCGACGATCGCCGCCTATGCCTCGGCGATCGCCGAACATCTCTTTCCAGTGCTTCTGGTGCTGGGTCTCGCGAGCCGCTTCGCCGCGCTGTCGCTGCTCATCATGACGACGATCATCGAGATCTTCGTCTATCCCGACGCGTGGCCGACGCATGGCACTTGGGCGACATGCTTTCTGCTGATCCTCTGCCGCGGCCCTGGCGTCGTCTCGCTCGATTATTTGATCGCGCGGGCGTTCGGCATGGAGAGACCGGCGAAGCTCTGATCGGCGCTACTGGCTGACGACGCCGGTCTTGTCCGGCTCCATCGCGAAAGCGGCAGCAAAGAGCGCGCGCGTATAATCATTCTTCGGATGGCTGACCACTTCGTCCGCCGCGCCCTCTTCGACAACCACGCCCTGGCGCATCACGACGATGCAATGGGACAGCGCGCGCACGACCTTGAGATCGTGGCTGATAAAGAGATAGGCGAGATTGCGCTTCGCCTGCAGCCCACGCAGCAGATCGATGATCTGCGCCTGCACCGACATGTCGAGCGCGGAGGTCGGCTCGTCCAGTACCACGACCCTCGGCTCAAGCGCCAGCGCGCGGGCAATCGCAATGCGCTGGCGTTGGCCACCGGAAAACTCATGCGGATAGCGATCCATCAGCGCCGGCTCGAGGCCGGCATCGAGAAGAGCGCGAGCGACGATCTCGCGTTGCGCTTCGAAGCTGAGGTTCCTGTTCTGAATGCTTAACCCTTCCGCCACGATTTCGGCAATCGACATGCGCGGCGACAGCGAGCCATAGGGATCCTGAAAGACAACCTGCAAATCCCGCCGCAACGGCCGCATGGCTTTGAAGCCGAGCTGGTCGATCGGTTTGCCGAGATAGGCAATGCGGCCCTCCGAGCGAATGAGCCGCAACAGAGCAAGACCGAGCGTCGTCTTCCCGCAGCCGGATTCTCCGACAATGCCGATCGTCTCGCCTTCGTGCAGCGCGATCGAGACGCCGTCCACAGCCTTCACCGCGCCGACGGTTCTGCGCAAGAGACCGCGCTTGATCGGGAAATAGACGCGCAAATCCTCCGCTTCCAGAATGATCGGCGCGTTGGGATTGGCCGGCGGCATCGCGCCCTTCGGCTCCGCTGACAACAGCGCCTTGGTATAAGGATGCTGCGGCGAGGAAAAGATCGCATCAAGCTTGCCGGTTTCGACAATCTTTCCGTTCTGCATCACGGCCACATCGTCGGCAAGTTTGCGCACGATGTTGAGATCATGGGTGATGAACAGCATCGCCATATGGTGGCGCACCTGAAGGTCCTTTAGCAGCGCGAGAATCTGCGCCTGGATCGTCACATCGAGCGCAGTCGTCGGCTCATCGGCGATGAAAAGGTCGGGGCGATTGGCAAGCGCCATCGCGATCATCACGCGCTGGCGTTGGCCGCCCGAGAGCTGATGCGGATAGGCGCCAAGGCGCCCGACAGGATCGGAAATGCCCGCTTCCTGCAACAGCGCGACGATCTGTTGCCGCAGATTGCTATTCGCTTTGCCGTGAAGTTCGAGGATTTCGCCAATCTGGCGCTCGACCGTATGCAACGGATTGAGCGAGGTCATCGGCTCCTGGAACACCATGGTGACGGCGTTGCCGCGAACGGCGCGGAGTTCACTCTCGCGGCACGTCACGAGGTCTTGCCCTTTGAACAGGATCTCGCCGCGCATATGCGCTGCGGGCGGCAGAAGCTTCAGGATCGACAGCGCGGTCAGCGATTTGCCGGAGCCCGATTCGCCGACGAGCGCCAGCGTGCGGCCGCGTTCGAGGCAAAGCGAGATATTATCGACCGCTTTCACTTCTTGAGCGCCCTGCTGAAAACCAATCGAGAGGTTGCCGATTTCGAGGAGCGAGCCGGACGAAGTGCTGGGGACAGGTTTTTTCATGTCACCCCGTCGTCTTGCGCGGATCGAAGGCGTCACGCACCGCTTCGCCAATGAAGACGAGCAGCGACAGCATGAAGGCGATCGAAACAAAGCCGGTGATACCGAGCCACGGCGCCTGCAGATTGTTCTTACCCTGCAAAAGCAATTCGCCGAGCGAGGCCGAGCCCGGCGGCAGGCCGAAGCCGAGGAAGTCAAGGGCAGATAAGTCAGAGTCGCGACCATCGCGTTGGGCAGCAGATGGCGGACCATGATGCGCGCATTGGAAAGCCCAAGCGCCCGCGCGGCTGTGACATATTCGAAATTGCGCGCACGCAAAAATTCGGCGCGCACCACGGAGACGAGATTGACCCAGGAGAAAAGCAGCAGAATGCCGAGCAGCACGAAGAAGCTCGGCGTAATGATCGCGGACAAGATGATCAGCAAATAGAGATGCGGCAGCGACGTCCAGATTTCGATGAAGCGCTGGAACAGAAGATCGAGCCAGCCGCCGAAATAGCCCTGGATAGCGCCGGCCGCGATGCCGATGACAGAAGAGATCGAGGCGAGGGCCAGGCCAAAGAGGATCGAAATTCGAAAGCCATAGATCAAGCGCGCGACGACATCGCGGCCCTGATCGTCGGTGCCGAGCCAATTCCATTCGATATCCGCGCAGCCGCGATTGGGCGCACCGGCTGGGATCACCTTCGCCGCGGCTGCCTGACATTGATCCTTCGACAGCATCCAGGTCGGCGCTGACGGCGCCGGGGTCGGCAAAGCGCGCTCGA
Organism: Methylovirgula sp.; assembly: GCA_049522395.1. GTDB lineage: Bacteria > Pseudomonadota > Alphaproteobacteria > Rhizobiales > Beijerinckiaceae > Methylovirgula. Next base: position 110,638 of record JBEKNV010000003.1, on the reverse strand, counting down.
TCGTATTGTACGAGAAATGAATCGGCGGCCAGATCATATAGCCGTGCGAATTGATCTCCTGCGCATCGACGGGATCGCGATAATCGGTCGTCGCGAGAAATCCGCCGAATTTCGATTCCGGATAATCATGGAAGATGGGAAAGAGATATTCGCCTTTGTAATAGATGAGGATCGGCTTGTCGTTGGCGATGAATTCCGAAAACAGCGACAAGATGAAGAAGAACAGAAAAACCCACAACGACCAGAAGCCCCGTCTGTTGTTGCGGAAATTGGCGAGCCGTCGCCGATTGAGCGGCGTCACCCGAATGAGACCGCGCCGGCCCAGAGGCGGCGCAAGCTGCGTCGTCGGAACCTCGGCTTCGAATTCGAATTGGCTGATCGACATTCTCAGACCTCCCGCGTCTCGAAATCGACGCGCGGATCGACCCAAGTGTAGGTGAGGTCGGAAATGAGATTAACGACGAGCCCAATCAGCGCAAAAATATAGAGATCGGCGAAAACGACCGGATAATCGCGATTGACGATCGAATCGAAGGACAAAAGTCCCAGCCCGTCGAGCGAGAAGATCGTCTCGATCAGAAGCGAACTGCCGAAGAAGGCGTTGATGAAGGCGCCGGGAAAACCGGAGATGACGATCATCATGGCGTTGCGGAACACATGGCCATAGAGAATCCGGTTCTCGGTCAGGCCTTTCATCCGCGCCGTCGTGACATATTGCTTGCGGATTTCGTCGAGGAAGGAATTCTTGGTGAGAAAGGTCACGGTCGCGAAGGCGCCGAGCGTCATCGCTGTCACGGGCAAAGTGATGTGCCAGAGATAATCGCCGATCTTGCCGAGAAGCGAGAGCTGCGAAAAATTCTCCGAGGTGAGGCCGCGCAGCGGAAAAAGATTCAAAAGCGATCCGCCGCAGAAGAGAACGATCAGCAGCACCGCGAAAAGAAAACTCGGGATCGCATAGCCGACGATGACGACGGCGGAGGACCAGACATCGAAGCGCGAGCCGTCGCGCACCGCCTTGGCGATGCCGAGCGGAATCGAAATCAAATAAGAGAGCAGCGTCATCCAGAGCCCGAGCGAGATCGAGACTGGCAATTTCTCCTTGATGAGATCGATGACCGGGACGTCGCGGAAATAGGAGCGGCCAAAATCGAAGGTCGCGTAATTCTTGATCATCAACAGAAAGCGCTCGAGCGGCGGCTTGTCGAACCCGAATTGCTTTTGCAGATCGGCGATGAATTTCGGATCAAGACCTTCGGCGCCGCGATAGCGTGCCGAAAAGCTTGTGCCGGCAGCGGCGCCAATCTGCGGGGCGCCGCCAGAGAAACTGGACGTGGCGCTCGTATCGGCGCCTTGCAGCTGCGCCAGAATATGCTCGACCGGACCGCCCGGCGCGAATTGCACGATGACGAATGAGATCGCCAGAATGCCAAAGACCGTAGGGATCATCAAAAGAATGCGGCGCGCAATATAGGCGAACATCGAGCGCTATTGCCCCGCGAAATGAATGCGTTTGGCGCTTTCGGAATCATACCACCAGGTCGAGGAAATGCCCGGATCGTAGAGCGGCGCCTTTTTAGGCCGCCCAAAAATCTCCCATGAAGCGATCCAATGCGATGGCTTGTACCAATGCGGCACCCAATAATGCCCGGCGCGCAACACGCGGTCGAGCGCGCGACAAATGTGCAGGAGTTCGTCCTTTGAATTGGCGACGAGCGCCTTGGCAACCAGGGCATCGACAACGGGATCGGCGACGCCGACGACATTGCGCGAGCCGTGCGTATTGGCGGATTCGGAGCCGAACATGCCGAGCAACTCTTCGCCCGGAAAGAACGACATAACAAAGCGCTCGGTGATGATGTCGAAATCGAAATTGTCGACGCGGAGTTTGTATTGCGCGGCATCGACGACGCGAATGTTAGCGGTGATGCCGAGCTGGCGCAGATTCTTGACGAAGGATTCCGTGTGCGGCTCGAGCCCCGGCTCGTCGTAGAGAAATTCGATCTGGAACGGCGATCCGTCCGGCAGCAGCAGGTTCGTGTCTTGGCGTTTGCAGCCTGCCGCAAGCAGGAGGTTGTTTGCCTCGCGCAGCATCGCGCGATCTTCACCCGATCCATCGGAGACCGGCGGCAGATAGGCCGGCCCGAAGACGGCGGGCGGAAGTTTGTCGCGAAAAGGCGTCAGCAACGCGAGTTCTTCGGCATCGGGCGGCCCTTTCGCCGCCATGTCCGAATTCTCAAAATAGGAGGTGGTGCGCTGATAGGCGCCATACATCAGATTTTTGTTGGTCCAGTTGAAATCGAAAGCGCAACCGATCGCTTCGCGAATCCGCGGATCCTTCAGCGCGGCGCGCCTCGTGTTGAAGAACCAGCCCTGAATGCCGGAGATATTTTTGTCGGGGATCGTCTCGCGCTTCACGCGTCCGTCGCGAACGGCGGGGAAGTCATAGCCCGTAGACCAGGTCGAAGCCTTGAATTCCTCATGCACCGTATAGACGCCGGATTTGAACGCCTCGAAAGAGACCGAGCGATCGCTGAAATAGTCGTAGCGGATCAAATCGAAATTGAACTGGCCGACATTGACCGGAAGATCCTTGCCCCAATAATCGGCGACGCGCTCATAGATGATGAAGCGTCCCTGCTCGAAGCGACCGATCTTATAGGGACCCGAACCCAAGGGCGGGTCGAGCGTCGTCTGATCGAAAGGATGCGTGCCGTAATAGGCGGCGGAAAAGATCGGATAGCTCGCAACGAGCAGCGGCAATTCGCGGCTGCGTTGCGGGGAGAAGACGACGACGAGCTCATCATCGGCTTCCGCCGTCGCGGAGGTCATGTTGCGCAGATTCAGCCTGATCGATGGATGGCCTTGGTTTTTGAGAATGTTTAGCGAGAAGGCGACATCCTTTGCCGTCAGCGGCGTGCCGTCCCAAAACTTCGCCTCTTTGCGCAAGAAGAAGCGATAGGTGAGCTTGTCGGCGGAGATGCGGACCTTGTGGGCGACGAGACCGTAAAGCGCGTCTTGTTCGTCGAGACTGTTTTTCAAAAGCGTATCGAACAGGAAATCGGTGCCGAAGGCAGGGTCGCCGCGCAGAATGAACGCATTCAGCGAATTAAACGTGCCGAGCATTTCCTGCGAAAGCACGCCGCCTTTGGGCGCCGCCGGATCGACATAGGCGAAGGCTTTGAAATCCGGCTTCTCCGCGAGATCGCCAAAGGTCGAAAGCCCATAGGTTTCGATCTCGGCACTTGCGTTGTCGGCGGCGAAGGCGCGAGGCAATCCAAAAGAAGAAAGCGCGAGACCCGCGCCGGCGCCAGCCAGCGCTTCGCGGCGATTGATGACAATCCGACGATAGGAGAACAAACGAACCTCGTGCCGCAGGGGAAGAGAGCCAGGAGTGTCCTGCGATGTTTAGGTCAGATTATGTCGTATTTTCGCGGCAGAGCCAGAACCTGCTCAGATGAAAAGACTTTAACAAATCGAAGCGCGAAAGCGCGCAGAGCCGAATGCCGAGAGGCGATCAGCTTCGCCGATCGCACACCTCAATCGCGGAACGCAATTACTTCCCTGCAGGCGCGGGCGCAGGTGCAGGCGATTTTGCAGGAGCCGGCGCCGGCGCTGGCGCTTTTGCGGGCTCGGGCTTGGGGAAGGGCACCGGACTGTCGGAGAGCGTGCGCAGATAGGCCAAGATGTCGGCGCGCTTCTCCGCTTCCGGCACGCCGGCAAAGGTCATCTTGGTTCCGGAAACGAAAGCCTTTGGATCGGTGATGAAGGTGTTGATGTCTTCATAGGTCCAAATGCCGCCTTTGGCCTTCATGCCATCGGAATATTCGAATCCCGCGATCGAGCCTTTCGCTCGACCGACGACGCCCCAGAGCGGCGGTCCGACCTTGGGTCCGGCGCCTTTTTCGAAGTTGTGGCAGGCTTGGCAGGGGTGGGTGTCGGCCTGCCCCTTAGCGGGGTCCGCCTTGGCGAGAAGATCGGCCAAGGGTACCTCGGGCGCGGGCTTCCCGCCCCCTTCGGCGCCGGCGGCCGGCGCACCGGGCAGATCGTAGCCGGGCTTTATGAGTTCAGGGTGGGAGAAGATGGCGTCGGAGAGCAGGCCCGTTCCCACGACGAAGAGGAGAGCGGCCAGGAGCGCGCCGGCGATTTTGTTGAATTCGAAAGAGTCCAAAGATTCCATGGTCCCCAGCTCCGCCGAATTGCCGCGTTTGCGGCGCGAACGGGACGCCTGCCCTCGCGGATCGCTCGGCCCGCCCCCAAGCGATCGATGGTTAGGCGCTTTGCGGGAGGCTTGGCAACACGTATAAACGCCGGGGTCTTGCTACTTTTTGCCGCCAGGATGCTGGCGCTGCCACTTGCGGACCTCGGCTTTCAAACTTATCCCAAGAAGACGCCATGCCCGGGCCGATCATCATCATCCCTGCCCGGCTCGCCGCGAATCGCCTCCCCGGCAAGCCACTTGCAGACATCGGCGGAGCGCCGATGATCGTGCATGTCTGGCGCCGCGCGATGGAAGCCGCTGTCGCCCCCGTTCTGGTTGCAACAGACAGCGACGCCATCGCCGAGGCGATCCGCACAGAAGGGGGAAAAGCGCTCTTGACGCGCCCCGATCACGTCTCGGGCTCCGACCGGATTTTCGAGGCGCTGCAATATATTGACGGCGGCGGCCAATTCGACGTCGTGGTCAATCTTCAGGGCGATCTGCCGCTGATCCCGCCGGCTTTTCTCAAAGCCGTGCTCGCGCCCTTGGACGACAGCGCCGTCGATATCGCGACGCTTGCCGCGCCGATTGCCCGGCCGCAGGAGCGGGACGACCCGAATGTCGTTAAGGTTGTTGGCGCGCCCCTTTCGCCGAGCCGGCTCAGGGCCCTCTATTTCACCCGCGCGGCCGCGCCCTGGGGCGAGGGTCCCCACTATCATCACCTGGGCGTCTATGCTTATAGGCGGGCAGCGCTCGAACGTTTTGTCGGGCTTCCGCCGTCCCCTCTTGAGGCCCGCGAGAGGCTCGAACAGCTGCGCGCGCTGGAAGCGGGCCTTCGGATCGATGTGGCGCTGATCGACGATGCCGTCTTCGGCGTCGATACGCCCGCCGATCTCGAACGCGCGCGGGCCATCTTGGGGCAGAGATGAGTAACTTGAAGATCGCCTATCAGGGCGAACCCGGAGCCAATTCGCATATCGCCTGCCGCGAGGCGTTCCCGCAGTTGCAGCCGCTCCCCTGCGCGACGTTCGAAGACGCGCTCGCCGCCGTCTCCGAAGGCGCGGCCGAACGCGCCATGATCCCGATTGAAAATTCGATCGCCGGCCGCGTCGCCGACATTCATCACCTGCTGCCCATCGCCGGGCTTTATATCGTCGGCGAATATTTTCTGCCGATCCATTTCGATCTGCTCGGCGTCAAGGGCGCGAAGGTTGAGGACATCAAGACCGTCTACAGCCATGTCCATGCGCTCGGCCAATGCCGCAAGATCATCCGCAGGCTCGGGCTTGCGACTCACATCGCGGCGGATACGGCGGGCTCCGCCCGCGAAATCGCCGAATGGGGCGACAAACGCAAAGCATCGCTCGCGCCGGCGCTGGCTGCGGAAATCTATGGCCTCGATGTGCTCGCAAGCCATGTCGAAGACGAAGCGCATAACACGACGCGCTTCATCATCCTCTCGCGCACGTCGGAATGGCCGCCTGCGGACGACGGACATTGGGTGACGACCTTCGTCTTCCGCGTCCGCAACGTGCCGGCGGCGCTCTACAAAGGCTTGGGCGGCTTCGCCACCAACGGGGTCAATATGACCAAGCTCGAAAGCTACATGGTCGGAGGCGAGTTTACCGCGACCCAATTCCTTGCCGATGTCGATGGCCATCCGCACGATCCGGCGCTCGCCCGGGCGTTCGAGGAACTCGCGTTTTTCTGCAAGGAGTTCAAAATATTGGGTGTCTATCCGGCGCACGAGTTCCGGATCGAGAGCGAGCGGCGGCGCGAATTCGATTGAGCCGACCGCAAAAGGCGCCCGCGAGAGTTGAGGCGTGCAATCCCGAAAAATGTTAGGGTGAAACGCTTAATTCAGCCCGACTCACCCCGGCATCAGTGCGGCTTTGCAACAGACGCGGAGAATCAGACAAAGCCATCTGGAAAGCCAAGGGCTTTCAGTGGTTAAGATAGACAACCGGCCCCAATCCCGCCATTAAACTCGCTTTAACCATTGCAGACGATGGCGCCAATGCAATGGAAGTCGTGAAGCTCTCATAAAGGTTGACGGAACCTTCGTTTAACTATCGGCCATTAGGACAGGCTGATACGGCTGTCTCCAAAGGAGTTCATCATGAGTTTTCACCAACGCGCGAGCGGGCTGAAATGGGCCGCCATCCTCGGCGTCGCTCTGATGATGGCAGCTTGCGCCAAGAACCCGGCGGACGACAATCAATATGGCGTGGCGCCCCCTGGCAGCCCGCAGGACTTCTCGCAGAACGTCGGCGATCGCGTCTTCTTCGAAACCGATTCGAGCGAGCTCACCCCAACGGCGCAGGCCACGCTCGACAAGCAGTCGCGTTGGCTCACCCAATATGCGAACTACGCGTTCACGGTCGAAGGTCACGCCGACGAACGCGGCACGCGCGAATATAACTTCGCGCTCGGCGCCAGAAGGGCCGAGGTCGTCAAGGACTATCTCGCGGCTCGCGGGATCAACCCATCGCGCATGCATACAGTCAGCTTCGGCAAGGAGCGCCCCGTCGCGGTCTGCAACGATATCTCCTGCTGGTCGCAGAATCGTCGCGTTGTGACGGTGCTCGGCAACAATCAATCCTGAGTGCGGCCGAAGCGGCGCCTAGCGCGCCTTGAGGCTCTAACATATTCGTGACAGCAGTCAGAACCAGCGCTCCCGAGGAGCGCTGGTTTTTTGTGCATCAGTGCTGCTTTTTGGGAGCCTGCCCGCGGCGCGATCATAAAATCCGCGATCACGCTCGATCACGGCAAGGTCGTCCAAGGCAATTTCGACAACTATCAGGCCCTGGCGCTGAATGAGATGCCGCACGTCGACGTCTTCATCGTGGCTCGGACGAACATCCGACCGGTGTCGGCGAACCCGGCGTGCCGCCGATTGGGTCGGCCATGGCCAATGGCGCTTATCAACTGACGAAGAAGCGGATCAGAAGCCTGCCGTTTGTGAAGGCCTCTGCCTGATCTCAGCGTATTGCGCTTCAGCAAAGAAAAAGCCCTCATGCCTAAAGCATGAGGGCTTTTTGATTTTGTATCTCGGAGGTTCGCCTCAGCCCGTCGGCTGCGGCTCCATGCCGGGATCGGCGGGGCCAGGCTTCGGCCGCGCGACGCCGGTCGTCGGTACGGGCGAAGGCCGCGGCGGCGGAGGTGGTGCCGATTCGCCCGTTTCCCGCACCGGCGGACGGCCCTGGAACAGCGCCATGATCTCATCGCCCGACAGCGTCTCATATTCCAAGAGACCCTTGGCCAGCGTTTCGAGATCGGCGCGCTTCTCGGTCAAGATGCGGGTTGCTTCCGCAAGTCCCGCCTCGACAAGACGGCGCACTTCGGCGTCGATCTTCTGCGACGTCGCTTCCGAAATATTCTGCTGCCGGCCCATGGAATAGCCGAGAAACACTTCTTCCTGGTTCTCGCCATACATGACGGTGCCGAGTTCGTCGGAGAAGCCCCAGCGCGTGACCATGGCGCGGGCGAGTTTCGTCGCCTGCTCAATGTCGCTTTGCGCGCCGGAGGTGACTTTCTCCTTGCCGAAGATGAGCTCTTCCGACACGCGCCCACCCATCAGCACGGCGAGACGCGAGGTCATCTGCTCATAGCTCATCGACAGTTTGTCGCGTTCGGGCAGCTGCATGACCATGCCGAGTGCCCGGCCGCGCGGAATAATCGTCGCTTTATGCACGGGGTCGGTCGCCGGCACATTCAACGCGACAATGGCATGGCCGCCTTCGTGATAGGCGGTGAGGATCTTCTCCTGCTCCGTCATCACCAGCGTGCGGCGCTCGGCACCCATCATGATCTTGTCCTTGGCGTCTTCGAATTCAGCCATGGTCACGATGCGCTTGCCGCGTCTAGCGGCGAGCAGCGCCGCCTCATTGACGAGATTCATGAGGTCCGCGCCGGAGAATCCAGGCGTGCCGCGCGCAACGGTCTTGAGATCGACGTCGGGCGACAGCGGCACTTTGCGGACATGCACTTTCAAGATGCGCTCGCGGCCGATCACATCGGGATTGGGCACGACGATCTGACGGTCGAAACGGCCTGGCCGCAGCAAAGCGGGATCGAGCACGTCGGGCCGGTTCGTCGCGGCAATCAGGATGATGCCTTCATTCGCATCGAAGCCGTCCATCTCGACAAGCAGCTGATTCAGCGTCTGCTCGCGCTCGTCATTGCCGCCGCCGAGACCGGCGCCGCGATGACGACCGACCGCGTCGATTTCGTCGATGAAGATGATGCAAGGCGCATTCTTCTTCGCCTGCTCGAACATGTCGCGCACGCGGCTTGCGCCGACACCGACGAACATTTCGACGAAGTCGGAACCCGAGATGGTGAAGAAGGGCACATTGGCTTCGCCCGCGATGGCGCGAGCCAGCAAGGTCTTGCCAGTACCGGGTGGCCCGACCAGCAGAACGCCGCGCGGAATGCGTCCGCCGAGGCGCTGGAATTTCTGCGGATCGCGCAGAAACTCGACGATCTCCTGCAAATCTTCCTTGGCCTCGTCGACGCCCGCCACATCCTCGAATGTGACGCGGCCATGCGCCTCCGTCAGCAGTTTCGCCTTGGATTTGCCGAAGCCCATGGCCTTCCCGCCGGCCCCCTGCATCTGCCGGGAGAGGAAAATCCACACGCCCAAAAAGGCGAGCAGCGGCAGGCCGTTGACCAGAAGGGTCACAAGCCAGCTGTTGCCATCGGACGGCGGCTTCGCCGAGATCGCCACGTTCTTCTTGTAGAGATTCTGGACCAGCGTCGGATCGTTCGGCGCATAGGTCGTGAAGGCTCGATTATCGGTAAAATGACCGCTGATATCGTTCCCAGCGATCGTCACTTCCCGAACGTGGCCCTGATCGACCTCACTCAAGAGCTGGCTGAAGGTGATGTCCTGCGACGGCGGCCGCTGTCCTGGATTCTGGAACAGCATCACCAACGCAACCACCAACAGGAATATGATCACCCAAAGAGCAAAATTCCGGAAATTCGGATTCATTTTCGACCTGCAAAAGGCGACGTGCGCTGAGCCGATCGCCCCTCAAAAGAGCACACTAGGTGCATCGTAAAAACAATGTAGGCGCGGGAGAGACCCTTGCCAAGGGAAGTTATCCAGATGTGACTGGATCGTGGCAGGGCGATGTCACCCCTTCTCGCGAAGGTGAATTTTCCGTCTCGGCCTGTGATCGGCGGCCGCGATGGCGAGGCTTTTCGGGGCTGATCGTCAAGCTCCCCTCAAGGTTCAAATCGAATGCCAGCCCCGCGAGCGTGGCGCGCCACGCGCTGCGGTTTTTCAAAGCCTCACGCAGCGCGCTTGCCAGAGTCTCGAGCCGCTCGAGGCGCAGTGGCCGCGAGGGCTCTAGCGCCTCAATCTCCATCGCAATCACGCGGATGAAGAGTTCCAAAGGCTCGCCGACGAGGCCGCTAATTGTGGCAGAGACTCGTCCCTCCGCGCGCCCCGCCGGCAATGCTGCGCGAAGTTTTTGCGCGGAAGAATCGAGCGCTTCGGCGATTCGCGTCGCGCGGCGAGCAAGCCGCAGCAGCGCATCGCGATCGAGCCCTTCTTTGGCCAGGATCGGCAGAAGCTGGCGCAGCCGCGCGCGCGCAAAGAGCGTATTGTCGTTCGACGGATCGTGGAAAAATGACTGCGAATGCGCTTCACAAAAGGCAATCAGCGCCTCTTTGGGATGATCGAGCAAGGGCCGCAGATGAGTGATGCCGCCGCGCTGCGTCCGGCGCGTCATGCCTGCGAGCCCGTCAATCCCGCTCCCGCGCAGAAGGCGAAACAGAATCGTCTCGGCCTGATCGTCGGCATGATGCGCGGTCAAAAGATAATCGGCACCGATCTCGGCCGCATAGGCATCGAGCAGCACGTAGCGTGCGTCGCGGGCACGTTCCTGAATCCGAGTCCTCGGCTTGGCGCCTTCCCAGACGAGGGTCTTGTGCGGCAGGCCAAGCGCCTTCGCCCAAAGCGCGACTTGCGCGGCTTCGCCGGCGGATTCGGCGCGCAGCGCATGATCGACCGTTGCGACATGAAGTTTAGGCGCCGCGCGATCCTTGGCCCACTCCGCCGCCAAAAGCATGAGAGCTACAGAATCGGGACCGCCTGAGACAGCCAAGACGACGCCTTTTGCGCCAAGGAGATCACGGAAGAGCGCGTCAGAATTGAGCGCAAGCGACGACGGATCGCGGGCTTCGCCCGCCATCTCACGCTCGTCATCGCTCTGGAACCACGAATCCTCGTCCATCTGCAAATCTTTCATTCGCCCCGCCCGGCGTGAAGAATAGCACTTGCGAGAGGCGATCAGAAATTGACAAAAGGGGCCATGATCCAGCTTTGAAGAGGCCATCAGGAGAGCACCATGCCCCTCGTCCGAATTGATATCCCCGCCGGCAAGCCCAACTCTTATCGCAAGGCCGTGAGCGAAACCGTTCATGCCGCGATGGTCGAGACGATCAACGTTCCCAAAGACGATCGCTTTCAGGTGATCGCGGAACATAAGGCAGCCGACCTCGTGATCGACCCGACCTATCTCGGCATCACGCGCAGCAGTGACGCGATCCTCATCCAGATCACGCTCAATGAAGGGCGCACGGTTGAAATGAAGCAGGCCTTCTTCAAGGCGCTTGCCGACGGGCTCCATCAGCGCGCCGGCATTCGCCGCGAAGACGTTGTCGTGAGCCTCGTCGAAGTGAAAAAGGAAAACTGGTCCTTCGGCAATGGCATCGCCCAATATGCCAAATAGAACGCCGGAGGTGCTAGCGCGCCCGTTAGATCAGCACTGCGCCTTTTTGGCTTCGCGCGCGGCGCTCGCCTTGACCGTGGCGGCCGCATTCGGATAGCGGCGCGGCACTTCGCTGAAGGCAGCGCAGGCCTGCTCCTTGTCGCCCAAAGCATGCAAGGCCTGGCCGAGACGCAGCATGGCGTCCGGCGCGCGCGGCGAACTCGCGTAATTGGCGGAGATTTTCAGATATTGCTCGGCCGCCTCACGATTGCGGCCCCGCGCATAATAGCTCTCGCCGAGATAATAGATCGCGTCCGAGGTCCGCTTGTTCTTCGGGTTCTTGTCGAGAAAGTCGGAAAGGCTGCGCTCGGCGTTGTCGTAGTCTTTCTGCTTCATATAGGCGAGCGCAATATCGAACTCTTCTTTGGTCTCGTCGGCACCATGCGCCGCATCCGCGATAACGGTGCCGCCGGGCGTCGTGTATCCGCCGGGGCCCGGGTTCGCTCCCGGCTGCGGCACCCCGCCCGTCGTGGTCGTCGCCGGATTGGGCTGCGCATCCGCGCCGCCGGGCGTCTGCCCGGATTGGGGTGCGCTCAAGAGATTGATCGGTCCATCGTCATTGCTCGCAACCTGCCCGTTCGGCGCGCCATTGCCTGCTGCGCCATCGTTGGCGGCGTTGGACCCGTTCGACGAACTGGGATTGCTGAGATTATGCGGCGCGCCTGGCGCATTTGGATCTTTGGTCGGATCGAAGACATCGTCATGCGTGTCGCCATGCGGCGCCGGCACGATCTGCGAGGCCGTCGTCGAACCGGTCGTTGTGCCCGTCGTGCCCTGGTCGGCGGAATTCATGCTGGCGGGATTATCCGAAAGATCGCTGTGCTTCTGCAGTTTCGCGCCGCCTCTGTGCGACAGCTCCTGAAAACGAAATTCCACGTCTTCCTGGAATTTCTTCATCTGATCTTCGAGCTGATGATTGGCATATTGCAGCTGTTCGATCTTGCCGTTGAGATCGCGGACTTGCGCTTCGAGCTGGCTGACGCGGACGACAAGCGTGGCATCGCCGCCGCCACCATTGTCGCCGCCGCCATTGCCGTTGTCGCCACCGCCATTGTCACCGCCGCCGACATTGCCCGGCGGCACGCCGAAGTTCTGGGCGAGCTCCACGGATGTGGCTGTCGTCGCGTGATTGTGACCGTGAGACACAGCGCGAACGCCAGGCTCGGCGTAAGCCGGACAAGCCAGAACCAGGGCAAAAGCCGAAATCGCCAGAGCGCTCTTCAACCGAGCCATTGCGTCAATATCCTGAAGGAAAATCGGAACCGGCGCGATCATAAAGCATAGTTCGGCTAAAGTTTGGAGAGCGCCAGCAAAATGCAGGCTGCGGTCGTAAATGGGGGATGGCCCGCGCCCATCCCTTTTTGTCGCGCCGGAGCCTCCCCGGTTCACTTGTCTTGCCGCGCCGAGGCGAGCTAGATTTCCGCCTCCCCGGCGGCCGTCGCGTCCCACTCGGCTGTGGGTGTTAATCTAAAAGGCCAATAACGTTTTGAAATTAATAAAGTTTATAGGACAATGGCTCATTTCTTGGCCTGATCTCTCAGGGGGCCTCCCAGACGCGGCGCTCGGCGTCGCATCGCTGTCCTCCGTTTGGTCGGGCTCGCAAACAAGGTCGATGTGATTCATGGCCCGCAAGCATTTCGGAACCGATGGCATCCGCGGTCGCGCCAATAAGGTGATCACGCCCGAACTTGCCATGAAAGTCGCGCAAGCGACGGGCGTGCTGTTCCAGCGCGGCGAGCATCGCCACCGCGCGGTGATCGGAAAGGACACGCGGCTTTCGGGCTATATGATCGAAACCGCCATGGTCGCCGGCTTCACCTCGGTCGGGGTCGATGTGCTGCTGCTCGGTCCGATGCCGACGCCCGCCGTCGCCATGCTGACCCATTCCATGCGCGCCGATGTCGGCGTGATGATCTCCGCCTCGCATAATCTCTACGAGGACAACGGCATCAAACTCTTTGGTCCGGACGGCTACAAGCTCTCCGACGAGGTCGAAGCCAAGATCGATGCCATGCTCGACAAGGAATTCGCGCTCAAGCTCGCGAAACCCGCCGACCTCGGCCGCGCGATGCGCGTCGAGGGCGACCGCGCCCGCTACATCGAATTCGCCAAGCGAACCTTGATCCGCAATCTTTCGCTGGAAGGTCTGCGCATCGTTGTCGATTGCGCCAATGGTGCGGCCTATAAAGTCGCGCCCGAGGCACTCTGGGAATTGGGCGCGGAAGTCTTCAAGATCGGCGTCGAACCCGACGGATTCAATATCAATCGCGACGTCGGCTCGACCGCGCCAACGGCGCTGATGAACAAAGTGCGCGAGATGCGCGCCGACATTGGCATTGCGCTTGATGGCGACGCCGACCGCCTGTTGATTGTCGACGAGCGCGGCAAGGTGATCGACGGCGATCAGGTCATGGCGGCGATCGCCGAGGATTGGAAAGAAACAGGCCGGCTCTCCCAGCCCGGCATCGTCGCGACACAGATGTCGAATCTCGGCCTGGAGCGTCATCTCAACGGTCTCGGCCTGTCGCTGGCGCGCACCGCCGTCGGCGACCGCTATGTACTCGAATATATGCGCGCCCACGGCTATAACCTCGGCGGCGAGCAATCCGGCCATATCATTCTCACCGATTACTGCACGACCGGCGACGGCCTCGTCGCAGCCTTGCAGCTCTTGGCAGTGATCAAGCGCAAGATGCGGCCGGTCAGCGAAGTCTGCCATCGCTTCGAGCCGCTGCCGCAGATTCTCAAGAACGTCAGATTCAAGATTGCCGCGCCGCTCGAAGAAGAGCGGGTCACAAAGGCGATCGAAAGCGGAAGGCGCAAGCTCGGCAATTCTGGCCGGCTGATCATTCGCCTTTCGGGAACGGAGCCCGTCGTGCGCGTCATGGGCGAAGGCGACGATCAGGATCTCGTCGAGCGCGTCGTCGATGATGTCTGCGAAGCCTTGAGCGCGGCTGCAGCCTAGCGCTATCCGAAGGCGCTTCTTAAGAAATCAGCTTAACAAGTCCTTAAAGTTCTTTCTCAAGAGCGGTCACGCGACGGCTGTTGCGTCGTTGGCGCACCCTTAAGGTTAAGAACTAGGGTTAAGTCCACTTTAAGAAGTTTCCGACATCCTCCCCTCATCACGTGAATTTCGAGCCTCTCGCTCGAGACAAAGAGGGGATTAATCGTCATGGCCAGGTCTTCCGGCAGTTTGCATGCTTTCGTCCTTGCCGGCGCACTTGTCGCCGGCACCGCCGGCGTCGCCGTCGCGGCGGATATGCCCGCGCTGCCGCCGCCGCCCATGGTGGAGCAGCCCGCGCCGGAGCAGTTCGGCGGCTGGTATTTGCGCGGCGATGTCGGCTACGGTTTCGATCAGATGAGCGGTTTCAGCTCGACAGCCGCAAGCTTCATTCCCGACTTTGCATATCACGCCTCCGGAATTGACGGCGGCGCTTTTGTCGGTGGCGGATTCGGTTACCAGATGAACAACTGGTTCCGCGGCGACATCACCGCAGAGTATCGCACGCCGAGCAATTACTCGGCCTTCGAGTCATACAGCAACGTATTCGGAACGGGCGGCGACGCCTACTCCGCCAAGATCCGCAGCACGGTCGTCTTGGCCAATGGCTATGTCGATCTCGGCACTTGGTATGGCGTCACGCCTTTCGTCGGCGCGGGCGTCGGCGCGGCCTTTGTGAATTTCCATGGCCTGCAGGATGTCGGAACGGGGCCAGGTAATTTCGGAGCCTTCGGCGCCGCCCCTGATGCCAATAAGGTCAATTTGGCCTGGGCGGCCATGGCGGGCCTCGATTATGCGATCAGCCCAAATTGGAAGTTGGAAATCGGCTATCGCTATCTCGACATGGGCCGCGTCACAAGCAACGGCATCGTCTGTACCGCCACATGCGGACCGCCTTTCGAAGCGCAAAGCTTCCATTTGGCTTCGCAGGATGTGCGTGTGGGCTTGCGCTACACTTTCGCCGAGGCGCCGGCGCCCCCACCCCCGCTCATTACCAAATACTGATCCAAGTCTTTCAAACATCGACGCAAGCGGGCCTTCTGGGCCCGCTTTGCTTTTTGGCGCTCGCTCGCGGCCCCGGCAAAACGCCGAGCCGAAGTTTATGGTTAAGCGGCGCTTAAGAAATATCCTTCACACTTCCTTTCCAACGGGGCTGAAAAGGAAGTCAGGGATGTCGTGCCGCAATTCAAGTCGTCTCATGATCGTGCTCGCGTCCGCGCTCGGCGCCGCCATCGGCGTCTCGGCGCTGCCGGTGAGACTTTACGCGGCCGATCTTGATTCGACGGATTTCGGCGAACCCCCCGCCCCGGCGCAGCCGGTCGAATTCGGCACCGGCTGGTACATTCGCGGCGATGCCGCCTTTGCGATGGACTCATTGCCGGAGATTTCCCCTCTCGGATTCTTTCCCGACAACTCTGGGCTTCGCAACACTTACAGTCTCGGATTCGGCGGCGGCTATAAATTCAACAATTGGTTCCGCACCGATGTGACGCTCGACTGGCGCGATCCTCTGTCGGCGTCGGATTCCGCCACTTCCACCTATGCCTATGGCACCCGATGGGACGCGCTCACCAACGGCTATGTCGATCTCGGCACGTGGAGTGGATTTTCGCCCTATGTCGGCGCCGGCGTCGGCGTCGCCTGGGGACAGGCGAAGTACTATACAAAGGATACAATCTTCTCCTGCACGCAGCACGGGACGGTGACCTGCTTCGAACAGAACACGCCGATCAACCTCGCCTGGGCGCTGATGGCGGGCTTCAGCTATCAGATTTTCCCGCACGCCTTTCTCGATGTCGGCTATCGTTATCTCAATCTCGGCAACTATTCCTTCTACGACAACAGCGTCTTGTCGGGCTTCCAAGCTATCGCGCCAAGCGGCACGACGGCCTCGAAAGCCGCGCATGTGCAAGAGATCCGCTTCGGCATTCGCTATATGATTGATTAGAACGCGGCACAGGCGCCGATTGCCGCGGGCAGGCGTAGGCGGCTATAACGATCTGAAGGCTCTTGCGCCTTCAGCCTTCGATCAGTTCATCTCCTCATGGCCAAAACGATTGCCTCGCAGCGGCACGATGCGCCGGAACCGGCGGAATTCGCCGGCGCCGCGCGCGACCTCATCGCGGATCTTGTGTCTGCCGATCTCTTCGCCGGCACGGTGCTGATCTCTGCCGGCGATAGCATTCTGCTTCGCCAAGGTTTCGGCCTCGCCGACCGCGAATGGACGGTCGCGCATCAGCCGCAGAGCAAATTCCGCCTCGGCTCGCTCACCAAGCAATTCACCGCCGCCGCCATCCTGCAGCTGATGGAGCGAGGTCGGCTCGCTCTCGACGATCGGATCGCGACATATTATCCCGACGCTCCGGCGCATTGGCGTGACGTGCGTCTTATTCATCTCCTGACGCACACATCGGGCATTCCGAGCTATACGTCGATTCCCGGCTTTTTCGAGAGAGAGGCGCGGCGCGAGCGCTCGCCGCGCGAAATCATTGCGCTCACGGAAAATGCGCTGCTTCTGTTCGAGCCGGGGTCCGCGTTCAAATACAACAATGGCGGCTATGTCATTCTTGGCCACATCATCGAGCTCTTGAGCGGCATGAGCTATGAGGCTTTTATCACGGAGCATCTTCTTCATCCGCTCGCATTGAGAGACACCGGCTATGAGCGGACTGAGACGATCCTGCCCTTCCGCGCACGGGGCTATCGGATCGAGAACGGCATTATGGAGAATGCCGCCTTCATCGCGATGAGCGTGCCGCATGCGGCGGGCGCCGTCTATTCGACGGTGGACGATCTTCTCGCCTGGCTCAAAGCGCTGAAGGCGGCAAAGCCGATCAGCGCCGCATCCGTCGCTTTGATGATGCGCGACCACGGCCATGGCTATGGGATGGGCTTTGCGATCCAGAGCCAGTTTTCACGCCCGCATCTCGTTCATGCCGGCGGCATCAACGGCTTCAGCGTCGTCATGAGCCATTATCCGGACGAGGATCTCACGATCTTAGCGCTCGCCAATATTCAAGGCGCGCCGGTGCAGACGCTCGCCCGCGATCTCGCGGCGCTTTATTTTGGCATCGGACAGAATGAGGCGGTCGCGCTCGATCCGGCGCTGCTCGCCGATTATGTCGGCTGCTATCGGCTCAATGAGGATAAAATTCTGCGCGTTGCCCAGGAGGGTGCGCGGCTCTTCGTCGAATGGGATGGCGAGAGGAAAGAAGCGAGCGCGCAGGACGACCACAGCTTCATCGTCAAAAGCGCGGGCTGGTCGCTAAGTTTCGAATCAGATGGTGTCGCGCTTGCAAGCCGCGCGACGCTGACGGCCGATGGCCGCATATGGAGCGGGCCGCGCATGGAGGATGGCGGCCCGGATTAATTCAAGACACAAGACGAGACTTAGTGGCTCGGCGAGGCCGCCTCGGCTTCGCGCTCGGTCATATTCTTGCTTTCGCGCGCATCCGGCCGCAGTTGGCGCGGCAGCGGGAAGAAGACGCTCTCATCCGCCGTCGAGACGATTTCGACGATCAGCTCGAAGCGCTGCGCGAAGGCGTCCATGATCTCTTCGACCAGCACTTCTGGCGCCGAGGCCCCGGCGGTGATGCCGACCGAGTTCGCATTCCGGAAGAGATCCCAATCCACGTCTTCGGCGCGGTCGACGAGGCGGGCCAGCTTGCAGCCGGAGCGCTCGGCGACTTCCTTGAGACGCTGCGAATTGGACGAATTGGACGAGCCGACGACGATCATCGCATCGACGATGGGCGCGATGCGCTTCACCGCCTCCTGGCGATTGGTCGTCGCGTAGCAGATGTCTTCCTTATGCGGGCCGTTGATGTTCGGGAAGCGCTTCGTCAGCGCCTCGACCATATGGCGCGTGTCTTCGATCGACAGCGTCGTCTGCGTCGCATAGGCGAGATTGCTCTCGTCGATATCGGTGAGCTTCTCGACGTCTTCCGGAGTCTGCACCAGAATGATCGACCCCTTGGGCAATTGTCCCAGAGTGCCGACAACTTCAGGATGACCGGCATGGCCAACGAGAAGGACGGTGCGGCCGCGCTTGAAATGCGCCTCGGCTTCGCGATGGACTTTGGTCACCAGCGGACAAGTGGCATCGATCGCCAGCATGTTCAGCTCATGTGCATGCGCATGGATCGATTTCGGCACGCCGTGGGCGGAAAAAATCACCGGCCGCGACATATCCGGGATTTCGTCGAGCTCCTCCACGAAGATCGCGCCTTTGGCCTTCAGCCCTTCGACGACATATTTGTTGTGAACGATTTCATGGCGCACATAGACGGGCGCCCCATAGATCCGAAGGGCCTGCTCGACGGCGTCGATGGCACGGACCACGCCGGCGCAAAAGCCGCGCGGCGCGCAAAGGAAAATTCGGAGCTTCGGCTTGACGTTCATGCGTGGGACCATCCGGTAGGAGGTTGGGACTCAACGTAGGTTGAAGCCGCACGATTGCAACGAAATGGGGTCAACTCTCGCACAGCCCGACTTTATGATGAACATGCTGCATTATCATGATCATAGCATCATGATCAAAAGCTGGACCGGAGGACGCGCGAGCGCATAGCGGCTCCAGGCCGCGCCCAGACCCTAGGGTTTGTGGCCTTCGACCCCCAAGGTGTCAAGTCCGGCGCTCGGCAAAGAAGCTGCGCAGCAGCTCGGCTGCTTCGCTTTCGCGCAGGCCGCCATAGGTCTCGGGCCGGTGATGGCAGGTCGGCTGGGCAAAGAAGCGCGGCCCATGCTCGATGGCCCCGCCTTTGGGGTCCGGGGCAGCCCAATAAAGCCGGCGAAGCCTGGCAAGGGAGATCGCGGCCGCGCACATGGCGCAGGGCTCCAAGGTCACATAGAGGTCGCAGCCGATGAGCCGCTCGGAGCCCAGCGCTGCGCAGGCGGCGCGGATCGCCAGAAGCTCGGCATGGGCGGTGGGGTCCCGATCGGCAAGCACGCGATTGCCGGCCTCGGCGAGGATTTGGCCGTCGCGGACGATGACCGCGCCGACCGGCACTTCGCCACGCTCCGCCGCCGCCTTCGCCGCGGCAAAGGCGCGTGACATGGGATCTTGATCGATCGGATCACTCGCCATGGTGGCCCCGAGTCCCCTCTCCTCATCAGACCTGCTATCAAAGCGGATGCACCAACATAAAAATAAGATTCCGCACCCGCGGCCCAACAGGACCACCGCCCCTCAAACCGCCGATTCTCACACAGAGGGCAATCGCATCGCCAAAGTCATCGCCCGCGCGGGTCTCTGCTCGCGGCGCGACGCCGAGGCGTGGATCGCCCAAGGCCGCGTCGCGGTCAATGGTAAAACGTTGACGACCCCGGCGGTGGTTGTCCAGCCCAGCGATCAGATCGTTGTCGATGGTCACCCCTTGGCGCAGCGTCAACGCACGCGGCTCTTTCTCTTTCATAAGCCGCGCGGGCTTGTCACGACCCATAAGGACCCTGAAGGGCGCCCGACCATCTTCGATTTTCTGAGAGAGCATGCGCCCGAGGCGCCGCGGCTGATGAGTGTCGGCCGGCTCGATATCAATACGGAAGGGCTGCTGCTGCTGACGAACGACGGCGGCGTTGCCCGTATTCTCGAATTGCCGACGACGGGCTGGCTCAGGCGCTATCGCGTGCGCGCCCATGGCGAAACCAGTCAGGCTGTGCTCGATCAGCTTGCCAAAGGCGTAACGATCGACGGCATGCGCTATGCCGGCATCGACGCCAAGCTCGATCGCCAGCAAGGCGCCAATTGCTGGCTGACGATGGGGCTCAGAGAAGGCAAGAATCGCGAGATCAAGCGCGTGCTCGAACATCTGGGTCTGCCTGTCACGCGGCTCATCCGCATTTCCTTCGGCCCGTTTCAATTGGGCGAACTCGGCGAAGGCAAGATCGAAGAGGTGCGCACCCGCGTCCTGCGCGATCAACTGGGCGAAGCTCTCGCCGAAGCCGCGGGCGCGGATTTCGATGCGCCGCTTGAAATTGAACCGAAGGAACGGCCAGCGCCCGCGCGCGAGCCACGACGGGCCATAAAGCAGCCCGGCGCAAGACCGTCAAAGGGCCCCCGCGCGCATCGAGCCGAGCCGGAAGCGGAAGCGGAAAAAATCAGACATCGGCCGCAGCCTGGGCCGCGCAAACATGTCTCGGCATTGCGCGCGCGAGAAAAAGACGCAAGCGAGCCACGGCGGCGAATCGAAAAGAGCGCGATTTCCGATCGCAAAGGCCGGACGATCGAAATCGAACGGCGTGTCGAAGCGAAAAAGCCGGCGCCGGAAAAGCCCGCGCGCGGCAAACGTCCGCTGGCGGAGAGCGGCCGCACTTTCAAAAAAGACTTTGTGAAGCCACAAAGGCGCGACGAGCGCACGACAAAGCCGCGCGGCAAGAGTGGAGAGGCACCATCACGCCGTCCACCCGCCTCCGGCAAAAAGCCGCGCGGCAGGGGTTAGCCCGTCATGCGCATTGTCGCCGGTCGCCTGAAAGGCCGGGCGCTTCATGGCCCGACAACAAACGACATCAGGCCGACATCGGACCGGCTGCGCGAGTCGATCTTCAACATTCTCGCCCATGCCTATGGCGATCCGGTCGACGGTGCCGTGGTGATGGACCTCTTCGCCGGCACGGGTGCGATGGGGTGTGAGGCCATGTCGCGCGGCGCCAAGCGCGCGCTTTTCGTCGATGAGGGCGCGAGCGCGCGCGCGCTGATCCGCGCCAATGTCGAATCCCTCGGCCTCGGCGGCGCGACAAAAATCTTTCGCCGCGATGCGCGGAAACTCGGGGATGCCCCCCAAGGCGAAAAATTCTCGCTCGCCTTCCTCGATCCGCCTTATGGCAAGGGACTTGCGGAGCCGGCACTTGTCGCGCTACGCGACGGCGGCTGGCTGACGGAGGGGGCGCTTGTCATCGTCGAAGAGGCGGCGGATGTGGCGCTCGCTGTGCCGGACGGATTCACGGCGCTTGAGACGCGCGTCTATGGCGATACGCAGGTGGTGATGTTGAGGGCAGCGCCCTCCTCCGCGTCGACGTAAGAGGTCGCCTCCTCGCAAGACATTGTATTTGCGATCAAGAGACTGAAGCGGCAGAGATCGGTAAATTTGCAAAATGCGAAGAGACGCAACGTTGTAACTAGATCCGACAAGGTTCTGAAAGCGCTTCAACGAGCGCCGCTGTGATGCCGAGGCCGGTGGCGCACTCTACCCACATATATTGACCCGAAGGATTCACTTCCAGAAACACGTATCGCCCGTCCGGAGTTACGATGAAATCAAACGCGCCATAGACCAAGCCGAAAGCATCCATGAACGCGTGAATCTTCGTTTCTATCTCGGGCGGCAGGTCGATGGCTTCGTAATTGACATCCTGAAGCGCGCGCCGCCAATCGAGGGTCGCCGCAGCCTGCGCTTGAGAATCGATCCGGGCGCCGAAAATGCGTGTCGCTACCACCGTGACGCGTATTTCATACGCTTTATCGACGCGCTCCTGGAAGATTCCAGGCGTGAGGCGAATGAGATCAAGCTTCGCGAGTTTGTCACTCGTGAGGACATTGGTGAACAGCACAGTGCCCGGCTTCATGTTGCGCGGCTGAGAGAGACCTTTGTAAACAATTTGCTTTGAGGATTTTTCGATGAATGCGCGGGCCTCGTCGGGATCGTTGGTGATGACTGTCTGAGGGATTTCGAATCCGACTTGACGCGCCACGAACAATTGAGCGGGCTTAGATTTCGCGCGTCGTTCGCGTAATGGGTGGTTGATCCATCGGAAATCGCCGACTGTCATGAGCGCGGTGAGCGCGAGCTGTGCCTCTCTTTCGGCAAAGCCTCTCTCCTCGCCGACAAGGTCTCCAGGAAACCCGTTTGGCTGATCCCACCCCCACCAGATACTGCCGACACTCACCAGGTCGACTCTCCGACCATCGGAATTGATCTCCGCTCCGAAGGCGCCATTTGACAGCCTATAGGTTAGAACGGAGTCTTGGGGGAACTCGCGCGTGTTCCAGCGGACGCACGGCACATCATGCCGTCTTAGTTCGGCAAGGAGCAGATCCGCGGCAGCATCGAAGCGCGCGGTGATGAGTAAAACGGTTTTCATCGCCGCGCTATGCTTAAGACATCGCTTCGGTTCAGCCAAAGAGCATTTGATTTACCGATCCAAAGCGAAATCTTGCCTCGACCCTCACATTTCACTCATCATATTTGGGGCAATCAGAACAACCATTATAGTCGGTCACCTTCGCCAGCTTCATATCTTTGTTTTTGTCATAGAGCGGTTGGCGCGTAACGGGATGCACCATCATCTGCAAACCCGGATCATAGACCATCTGCGGGAAGGTCATTTCAGCTCCCTTCTCCAGAAATTGGCTGGCAAAGACCTTGTCTGATGCGCCCATTGCGCAAATTGCCGGTCCAGCGACGATACCCAATCTGAAGATTTTCATCAACAAACTGCGCGTGGTGTCGGACAAACCTTCATATTTTTTCATGACTTTCCCTCCTGCCCCACCCGTGTTGAAGCGGGCCGGAACAAGATAAAAGAGAAGCGCACAGACAAGCGCGCGGCTTTGATATAAATCAAGGTGGCGATGCTATAACCTCGCGATCTCGGCGAAACTCACTTTTATCAAAGACGCGCGTTCAGGATCGGAAAAGCCGTTTGATCGCGCGCAGTGCAGCTACTTGCCTGCCTTCTTCCCAATATCCCGCCGCCAATATGCGTCCGGCCAATCGATCATCGCGATCGCCGCATAAGCGCGCGCACGCGCCTCGTCGAGCGTGGCGTCCAGTCCCGTCACATTCAAAACGCGTCCGCTATTGGCGATGAGTTTTTCGCCGTCGCGCTTCGTGCCGGCATGGGTGACGATGACGTCCGGCATGGCTTCAATCCTTTGGAGCCCGCGGATTTCCCCGCCCTTTTTCGGAGTGTCGGGATAGCCTTTCGCGGCGAGCACTATGGTCACGGCGCAGTCTTGCGACAGTCCGATTGCCGTCTCGGAAAGCGTGCCGTCTGCGCAGGCTTTGAGCAGCGGCAATAAATCCTGCGTCAGCCTTGGCAGGATCGCCTGCGTTTCCGGATCGCCGAAGCGCACATTGAATTCGATGACCTTCGGCCCGTCCGCCGTCATCATCAGCCCGACGAAGAGCAGGCCGGCGAAGGGCGTGCCTATTTTCTCCATCCCAGCGACGAGCGGGCGCACGATCTCGTCCATCACCCGCGCACTCATCGTGCGATCCATGCAGGGCACGGGCGAAAACGCCCCCATGCCGCCCGTGTTCGGCCCCGTGTCGCCTTCGCCAAGCCTCTTGTGATCCTGCGCCGAGCCGAGCGCCACCGCATGGCGGCCATCGCTGAGCGCGAAGAAGGAGACTTCTTCGCCGATCAGCTTTTCTTCGAGCAGCACAGTCTTGCCCGCCTCGCCGAATTGGCCGGAGAACATGGCATCGATCGCCGCTTCCGCTTCGGCTAAAGTCTCGGCGACGATCACGCCCTTGCCGGCAGCCAACCCATCGGCCTTGACGACGATCGGCGCGCCTTTCGCGCGCAGATAGTCTTTGGCGGACGATGCATCGCTGAAGCGCGCAGAGGCGGCGGTCGGGATCGAGAATTTTGCGCAGATTTCTTTGGCGAAGGCTTTCGAGCCTTCGAGCTGCGCAGCGCTGGCCGAAGGCCCGAAAGCTTTGATGCCCTGCGCGGCAAGCGAATCGACGAGCCCCGAAACAAGCGGCGCCTCCGGCCCGATCACGACGAGATCGATCTCCTGATCCTTGCAGAACGCAACAACCGCCGCGTGATCCTCACCACTGAGCGGGACCAGCGTCGCGAGCCTCGCAATGCCCGGATTGCCGGGCGCGGCGAAGAGACGGGAGAGCAGCGAGCTTTTGGAAAGCGCGAGGGCCAGCGCATGTTCACGGCCGCCCGAGCCGAGGAGGAGAACATTCATCTCACCGCCGCCCGAACAGCCGCTCGACATCGGCGAGCTTCAATTCGACATAGGTCGGGCGCCCGTGATTGCATTGGCCCGCGCCGGGCGTCTTTTCCATGTCGCGTAATAGCGCGTTCATTTCCTCGGGGGTCAAGCGCCGCCCCGCACGCACTGAATGATGACAGGCGAAAGTCGCGAGCATGGTTTCGAGCTTGCGCTCGATCGGCAGGCTCGCCGCGTCGCCTTCCGCCAGCGCATCGGCAAGATCGCGGATGAGGCGCGTCATGTCGGCGATCTTCAAAAGGCTTGGCTGCTCGCGTACGGCGACGGCGCCAGGGCCGAAGCTTTCGAGCACGAGGCCACATTCGGCAATCAGCGGCGCGGCATCAAGAAGGCGCCCAACCGAGGCCTCATCGAGTTCGATAATCGCTGGCACGAGCAGCATTTGGCGCACCACAGTGCGATTGGCGCGCGCCGCCTTCAACCGCTCATAGACGATCCGCTCATGCGCGGCATGCTGGTCAACGATGACGATGCCGTCGGCCGTTTGCGCGACGATATAATTTTCATGGAGCTGCGCGCGGGCGACGCCGAGCGGCGCATCAGTGGCCGTCTCATCCTGCGGCGCGCGAACGTCGGCAGAGGGAGCGATATGGGAAAAGCTCGCCGGCTCTTCGGCAAGGCCGGGGTTGGTGGGCGGAGCTGCCGCGTCCCATCGTTGCGCGCCAAACGAGAAGCCATTCGCATATCCGTTCGCAGTGCCGTTGTTTTGCCGCCGCGCCAAGAGATCGAGCGCGGAATTCGCCATCATCGGTGTCGCGCGCCGCGCGGTCTCCAAAGTTTGTTTCAAAGCGCCGATGATGAGTCCGCGCACGAGGCCTGAGTCCCGGAACCGCACTTCGGCCTTCGCCGGATGGACATTCACATCGACGTCGGAGGATGCGCAGGAAAGAAACAGCGCGACCGCCGGATAGCGGCCTTGCGGCAGATAATCGAGATAGGCCGCGCGGATCGCGCCGGCAAAGAGTTTGTCGCGCACCGGCCGTCCGTTGACGAAGAGGTATTGCGCAGTCGCATTGGCGCGATGCCAGGTCGGCAGGCCGGCAAAACCCGAGAGCGTCACGCCTTCGCGCGCCGCCTGAAACGTCAGCGCATTGGCGCGGAACTCGTCGCCGAGGATTTGCGTCAGTCTTTGCAGCACGGCATCGTCGCCACGGCAGGCGGGATAATCGAAACCCGTGATTTCGTCACCCGACAGCGTGAAGCGCACTTCGGGATGCGCCATGGCAAGGCGCTGCACCGTATCCACCACGGCACGCGCCTCGGCGCGATCGCTTTTCAGGAATTTGAGCCGCGCCGGGGTCGCAGCGAAAAGATTGTGGACCTCGACCTTGGTGCCGCGCGGCTGCGGCGAGGGCATGACCGCGCCTTTGAGACCCTGATCGACTTTGATCGCGACGCCATGGCCGGCATCCTGCGCGCGCGTTGCGATGTCGAGAAGCGCGACCGAGCCGATCGAGGGCAGCGCTTCGCCGCGGAAACCGAGAGTGGAAATGGCGAGAAGATCACCGTCGGGCAATTTCGATGTGGCGTGACGTTCGACCGCGAGCGCGAGATCCTCGGCGCTCATGCCGGAGCCATTGTCGCTCACGCGGATGAGTTTGCGCCCGCCGGCTTCGATGACAATCTCGATGCGCGTTGCGCCCGCATCGAGCGCGTTCTCGACGAGTTCCTTGACGGCGGAAGCCGGACGCTCGACGACTTCGCCCGCCGCGATACGGTCAATGAGGATTGGATCGAGGCGGCGGACAGGCATGGATGTCTGTGTCGGGGTTTGCCGCTCGCGCGACCACGGGAGTCGAGTCGGAGCGCCGACGCTGTCTATAGCACATCCCGACCCATCACATATCGGGCTTATCCACTGGCTTCTGGTTGCCGTAGAGGCACTGCAGGCTGCGTTTTAGAAATTAAAGCGAACCCATCCCCTCGGGCCGTCCGGCCACGACGACGAGCAGCTCGCCCTTGTCCAGGAGGCGCGCGGCGGCGCGCTTGGCGTCGTCCATCGTCACCGCTGCGATGAGGCGATTGCGCTCGTCGAGAAAATCGACGTCATAGCCTTCGGTCTGCAGATGCACGAGCTGGCCGGCGATCTTGGTCGAAGTGTCGAAGCGCAGCGCATAGGAGCCGATCAGGAATTTTTTGGCCTTGTCGAGTTCGTCTGCCGTGGGGCCGGCTTCGGCGAGAGATTGAATCTCGTGCTTGATGACCTCCATCGACTCGGCCGCGCGCTCGTTCTTTGTCGACGTACCGCCCGACAGCATGGCACCGTGATCGAAAGTGACAAGCTGCGAATAGACGGAATAGGCGAGCCCGCGTTTCTCGCGCACTTCGCGGAAGAGGCGCGCCGAAAAAATCCCGCCGCCGAGCACATGATTGACGACGGTCGCTGCGATGAAATCCGGGTCTCTCCGCGTAATGCCCTGACGGCCGAAGCGGATGGTCGATTGCGGAATGTCGAGATCGATGACATGGAGCGTGCCGAGGCCCGCGACCGTGATCTCGGGAACGGAGACGAGCGTGCCCTTGGCCGGCAGCGCGCCGAAGACGGCATCGACATGGGAGGCCAAGCTTGCGGCATCGATCGCGCCGACGGCGGCGATCTTCAAGCCGTCGCGGCTGAAGGTGGCTGATCGCATTGCCTTCAAATCGGATTGTGAGAGACGATCGAGCGTCGCAAGGTCGCCGCGCACGGGCGCGCCATAAGGATGATCCGGATAGGCGTGCTGGCGAAAGACTCGGCTCGCCGCATAATCGGGATCGTTGATCTCACTCTTCAGCCCCGCCGCGATCTGGCTTTTGACGCGTTCGAAGGGCTCGTCGTCGAGACGCGCCTCATTCACGCAGAGCCGCAACAGTTCGAAAGCTTTGTCCGCATGGCGGGCAAGTGTCTGCATGCGGCCCGTCAGGATATCGCGATCGGCGGAGAAAGAGATTTCGATCGCATAATCGTCGAGGACGGCATGAAAGGCGCGCGAGTCGTAAGGCCCCGCGCCTTCGTCGAGAACGCCGGCAAGGAGCGAGGCGAGGCCCGGCTTTCCTTTTGGGTCTTGCGAGGCGCCGCCCTTAAAGGCGAATTCGACCGCGATGAGCGGCACGGCATAGTCTTCAACAAGCCAGGCCTCAATGCCGGCCTTCGAGAGCACTTTCTGCACGCTCGCCGCGCGCGACGGCCCGGCATCCGGGTCCGACTTCAGTGAATGCGTGGCTGCTGCGGTCATCGCGTGTGTCCAGAATCCGCCGGCAGAAGGAAACCCGTGACGCTGCGCCGCTTGTCGAGCCAATGCGTCGCCTTGACGATGTCTTCGATTGTCACCGCCTCGATCATCTCCGGCCAGCGTACAACTTCTTCGACCGTCTGGCCGGTGGCAAGCGACGAACCGTACCAGCGCCCGAGCGTCGCCTGATTGTCCTGCGCATAGATGGCGTCGGCCACGAGCCGCGTCTTGGCGCGCACGAGGTCTTCCTCGCTGACACCTGCATCCGCCACCTTGGCGATAACCCGTTCGACTTCTTGTGCCAGCGTTTCGAGCGAGACGCCGGGCGCCGGCAGCCCGTAAACATAGAAACGCGTGTCATCGACTGCCGTGCCGGAATAATGCGCGCCGACCGAGACGGCGACGTGTTGCGCCACCACAAGCTCGTTGAACAAGAGGCTCGTCTGCCCGCCGCCCAAAAGATGGGCGAGAAGTTCGAGGGCTTCCGCTTCGCCGGGTTTCGCCGTGCGATAGGAGGGAACGAGATAGACGGACTGAAACGTCGGCTGCTCGACCTTTTCATCGACCAGCGTCACAAGACGATGCGCGCGCGGCTCGGGCTCGCGGCGGCGGAAGCGCTTCGGCGCCTCGCCGCGGGCCGGAATGGCGCCGTAGATTTTCTGCGCCATCGCCTTGACGGAATCGGGCTCGACATCGCCGGCGACAACGAGGATCGCGTTTTCCGGCGTATAGAAGCGATCGTAATAGGCGAGCGCATCGGCGCGGCCGAGGCTCTCGATCTCATGGTTCCAGCCGATGATCGGCGTGCCATAGGGATGGTGCGAGAAGAGGGTCGCCTGCACCGCCTCATTGAGCTGGTCGGCGGGATCGGAGTCGGTCCGCATCCGGCGCTCTTCGAGAACGACATCGCGCTCCGGAGCTACAACCTCGTCGGTCAAGACAAGGCCGGTCATGCGGTCGGCTTCATAATCCATGCAGACAGAAAGATGCTCTTTCGGCACGCGCTGGAAATAGGCGGTGTAGTCGTTCGAGGTGAAGGCATTCTCCTGGCCGCCCAATTCGGCGATAAGTTCCGAGAATTTGCTTTGCGGATTCTTCTTCGTCCCCTTGAACATCAGATGTTCGAGAAAATGGGCGATGCCGGATTTGCCGGGCGGATCGTCCGCCGAGCCGTTGCGGTACCAGACCATGTGGGTGACGACCGGCGCGCGGTGATCGGGGATCACCAAAACGTCCATGCCATTGTCGAGCTTGGCCTCGGTGATCGCCGGACCCGAGCTGCCATTCGTCTTGGGCGCGGCTTCGCCAGCGACATGACTTCTCTGAGACATGGATGTTAAAGCTTCCAAAGGGGCGCGAGGCGGCAAACCGCTGCGCCAGCTGGATAAATTTTAAAGAGCGTAGCGCACCCACATATAGGAAGCAATTTCGGCGCCCGACAGATTGCGACGCAGGACTTCTCGCCGCGATTTTGTCAGAAATTCAGGCGCCCGAGCGCAAACCGGGAGAGACGCCGGCGTTTTCCGCCCCGTTGGACAAAAGAATAAAGAATTAAAGCCGATCGCCTTTGCCGGAGGATGCGCCGCGCCGCATCATTTGAAGCGCAGTTCGGATCTTCGCCCGACTTGCGGGGCGGCAATTGCGAAGCGGCGGTGCGCCTCAGACGGATGGTTAACCTTCGAGGGCCGCCCGTCGCGCTGCATGCGTTCATGGCACTCTTGCCATGCTGGCACCTCCGCGCTTGTCTGCGTCCAGCGCGCCACCGCGGCCTCATTGCACCATTCGAGCAGCCGCGGCATGATGGTGCGATGCGCCCCGGAGAGCATGAAGGCCTTCATCGCCGCTTCGTCGCTCCACAAGGTACATGTCCAGAAAGTGTTGTGAGCATCGCGTAAGAGGCGGACGGCAAGGTTGCCTTCGGCGCGCCGCGCCTGCAGCGCCGCGCGGACGGTCGCGACGACGAAGGCCGGCAAATGGGCCCATGAGCGCACCCGCAGACGCGTCAAGGAGACGAGCGGCATAAAGCCCTCCGACCAAGATCAGACAACCTTTGTCTTTCCGCCCGTCCGCTAACTTTCGATGGCGCGACCGGGGATATGACCCAAAAATCGCAACTCATGAGTCGCGGCTTATTCGTCGCGATAGACCTTTTCGCGGCGCTCATGGCGCTCCTGCGCCTCGATCGACAGGGTCGCGATCGGCCGCGCGTCGAGCCGTTTGAGCGAGATCGGCTCGCCCGTCTCCTCGCAATAGCCGTAGGTGCCGTCGTCGAGACGGCCGAGCGCCGCTTCGATCTTGGCGATCAGCTTGCGCTGGCGGTCGCGGGCGCGAAGCTCGATGGCGCGATCCGTCTCCGAGGAGGCGCGGTCGGCGAGATCGGGAAGATTTTCATTCTCATTCTGCAGGACGGTCAGCGTTTCGCGGCTTTCGCGCAAAATATCATCCTTCCAGGCGAGCAGCTTGCGGCGAAAATAATCGCGCTGCCGCTCGTTCATGAAAGGCTCGTTTTCAGAAGGAATGTAGTCCGCATCAATTGTTTCGGCCGGCACCTTCGAGTCTCCCCAAACCCAACCCAAACCGTCGGCCTTATAACGAGATCGGCATGATCAGACAATCGTTTGCGTGATGAATTTACGGGCCCCGCGGATCCGCCCATTTGCGTCGGTCGCGGCGCCCCGATTCGCGCACTGCCTTATTTGAAGCCTCTCAGCCCATCGCTTTGCGCAGATTCTCGGAGACCTTGTCGAGGTAGCCGGTCGTCGAAAGCCATCTCTGCTCGGCACCGACCAGAAGGGCGAGGTCCTTGGTCATGAATCCGGCTTCGACCGTGTCGACGCAGACTCGTTCGAGCGTCTTGGCGAATCGGTCGAGTTCCGGCGTGTCGTCGAGTTTGGCGCGGTGGGCAAGGCCGCGCGTCCAAGCAAAAATAGAGGCAATCGAATTGGTCGAGGTCGCCTTGCCCTTCTGATGCTCGCGATAATGCCGGGTCACGGTGCCATGCGCGGCCTCGGCTTCCACCGTCAGGCCATCCGGCGACAACAGCACGGAGGTCATCAGGCCGAGTGATCCAAACCCCTGCGCCACCGTATCGGACTGGACGTCGCCGTCATAATTCTTGCACGCCCAGACATAGCCGCCCGACCATTTGAGGGATGAGGCGACCATGTCGTCGATCAGACGATGCTCATAGGTCAGTCCCGCTTCATGAAATTTGGTCTTGAACTCTTTTTCATAAACCTCCTGAAAGAGATCCTTGAAGCGGCCGTCATAGACTTTGAGGATGGTGTTCTTGGTGGAGAGATAGACGGGATAATGGCGGATGAGCCCGTAATTCATCGACGAGCGGGCAAAATCGCGGATCGAATCGTCGAGATTGTACATGGCGAGCGCGATGCCGGCGCCCGGGAAGGTAAAGACCTCTTTCTCGATGACCTTGCCGTCGTCACCTTCGAATTTGATGGTGAGCCGGCCGGTGCCAGGCACTTTGAAATCGGTGGCGCGATATTGATCGCCGAAGGCGTGGCGGCCGACGACGATCGGCTTTGTCCAGCCAGGCACGAGACGCGGCACATTCCGGCAGATGATCGGCTCGCGGAAGATGACGCCGCCCAGGATGTTGCGGATCGTGCCGTTCGGCGACTTCCACATTTCCTTGAGATTGAATTCCTCGACGCGCGCCTCGTCCGGCGTGATCGTCGCGCATTTGACGCCGACGCCCCATTTCTTGATGGCGTTGGCGGCATCGACCGTCACCTGATCGGCGGTGGCGTCGCGGTTCTCGACGGAGAGATCGTAGTAGTCGAGCTGGATGTCGAGATAGGGATGAATGAGCTTTTCGCGGATATAGTGCCAGATGATCCGGGTCATCTCGTCGCCGTCCAATTCGACAACGGGATTTTTGACCTTGATCTTTTCCATGGGCAACGACCTCTCAACCGGCATCCGCCGCCCCTATAGCACCCGACCTTGCCTCGGCAAAGCGCCGCCCTTCGGGGGAGGGCAAACTGAGGATCTGTCAGAGGTCTTTCCCCGACAATCACGGCGGTGGGCACCGATTTAATTTATCTCGACCCTTATTGGCCAAACTGCCAATTTCGATTCCAAGGAGATTGGCAAATAGGACGAACCAAATGACAGAAATCCGGCACGCACCATTTCCCTCAAATAGCCATGCGCTAGGAGGGACAGAGGATTTTCTCCAGCGTTTTGATCGGGTCCTACGGACGTTTGCTCGGAATTTAGTTGCAGCGATGGAGGAGGTTGAAGACCGACATAATCGTGCCGAGCTTTTGGCCGCTTACCGGCGTCGTCACGCTTGGAAGAGAAGTGACATTCCGCATCTGAGAACGTTGGGTGTAAGCGAAACAGCGCGCAAGCGCATGGAACGATTACCAAGCAAGGGGCGGCCAGTCGTACGGTCGCATCGGCCGTTAGGCGCCGAATTCCTGGCTAGAATGGCAGCGGTTCAACCTCTCTTCGACTCAGCCAGCACGCCCAACGAGCGCAGGCGCGCGTTAAAACATTGGCCGTGGTGGCCACATTATGTTGAAGCTCTCTATAGGGGCGAACATGAATTGGCCAAGCGAAAAGGCGTCCCTGGACCATCAAACGAAGCGAAGATCATGGTTGGCAAAGCACTGGGAATTTCGGCAGCGACGGTGCACAGCATTTGCTGTGAAATTCGTGGGCAACGGAAGGAGTGCGAGGATTCAGCAAACTTTCCGGCCATGACTTTGGTTGAGTATGAAGAGTGGATGCGATCAGGCAATGATAGTGAGTATCTCAAGAAGAAGCATGATTTCGACTGATACCCATGACCGGCGCCGGCACCAATCACACCAAGGAAAGCCTGAAAGGCGGCCCCGCCGTCATTCTGGTGCGGCCGCAGCTCGCCGTGAACATCGGCATGTGCGCGCGGGCGATGGCGAATTTCGGCCTGTCCGATCTCCGCCTCGTTTCCCCGCGCGAAGGCTGGCCGCGGACGGGCGCTTTGAAGAAGGGCGCCTATGCGGCAGCGGCCGGCGCAGTCCATCTTCTCGAACAGGCAAAGCTTTTCGATAGCGTCGAAGCGGCAATCGCGGATCTGAATTCCGTCGCGGCGACCACGGCGCGCGAGCGCGGCCAGGTCAAAGCGATCCTGACGCCCTCCGAGGCTATGCCGGCGATGGCGACACGGATCAAAGTCGGCGAACGGCTCGGCATTCTCTTCGGCCCGGAGCGCACCGGTCTCGACAATGACGAGATCGCGCTCGCCGATCAGATCATCACCTTCCCGGTCAATCCGGCCTATGCCTCACTCAATCTCGCCCAGGCGGTGCTGCTCATCGGCTATGAATGGCTCAAAGCGACCTCCGGCGACATGAAACCATTTCTGCCGACGGAGCGATCGCCCGCAGCGCCGCGCAAAATGCTCGTCTCCTTCTTCGATTATCTCGAAGGCGAATTGGAACGCACCGGATTCTTCCGTCCGCTCGGCAAGAAGCCCGTGATGCAGCGCAATCTCCGCAACCTTTTTCATCGCCTGGAGATGACCGAACAGGATGTCCGCACTCTGCGCGGCATGATCGTGCGGCTTGTCGAAGGTCCGCGTGCGGATGCCAAAGGCAAAAAGTGCAAGGCGCCTCAGTCCTTGGCGCGCGACAAGGGCTCAGCCACACTCTCCAAGGATTTGCCTTCGGCCGCGACGCCGAAGAGAGCTTCGACGACGGCGGCGAAGAGCATCAAGCCCGCGCCCAAGAGATAGCCGAAGAAGGTCGCCACTCCCCATAACAAAAGAGCGAGACCAAAGGTCTCGATCGAACGCGTCGAAAAAAAAGCGGGCATTATCAGTTCGGCCAGCAGCGCATTCCTCCGACCGAATATGATAGCCGGGCGGGCACAGACGGCCATGGTGGTCGATCTTGGCAGCTGAAAAGGCTATGACACGGCTCGTTGCTTCACTGTTTCGTGATGGTTGAAGGTTTTCAGGTCTCCTGTGGATAGGCACGCCCCCAAAATTCTTGTCTTCGATTCCGGCCTCGGCGGCCTCACCGTGCTCGCGCAGGTGACGAAGCTGCGCCCCGATGCGCATTGTCTCTATGTCGCCGATGATGCCGGCTTTCCTTATGGGCGCCTCAGCGCGACGCGATTGATCGAGCGCGTGAACGAGGTGATGGAGCGTCTCATCGCGCGCTACGAGCCCGATGCCGTGGTCGTCGCCTGCAACACAGCTTCCACTCTGGTTCTGCCACATCTGCGCGCCAATTTTCCCAAGATTCCTTTCATCGGAACGGTGCCGGCGATCAAACCGGCGGCGGGGTTCTCGCAATCCAAGATGATCTCAGTGTTGGCGACGCCCGGCACCGTCAGCCGCGACTACACACGCGATCTCGTGCGCACCTATGCCGCGCATTGCGATGTGACGCTCGTCGGCTCCGATTGTCTTGCCGATCTCGCCGAAGCTTTTATGAAAGGCGAGAAGATTGCGGACGCCGTGATCGCCGCTGAGATCGCGCCCTGTTTCGTCAGCGATGGCGACAGACGCACCGACTGCATCGTGCTCGCCTGCACACATTATCCGCTGCTCCTCGAAGTCTTTGAGCGCGTCGCGCCCTGGCCCGTCGAATGGATCGATCCGGCGGAGGCGATTGCGCGCCGAGTCGATCATGTTCTGCGCGAAGAGCTGGCGATGCCGCCCAATCTCGATCATGCGTCGGAGCGCACCGGCGTGCGTCAGCATGTGGCGCTCTTTACCAGCCCCGGCCCAACAGGTCCGGCGCTCGAAGCCGCGCTCGCCAAATATGGACTCGGCAAGATCCTTCATGAAGCCATGCCGCTCGACGCGCAATGACCGCGAAGCGACGCCTCAGCGCAATGTCTTGAGGATCGCACGCGCGGCAGCTTCGTCGCGTTTCATCGCGTCTTTCAACTCTTCGACGGACGCGAATTTTTCTTCGCCGCGAATGAAGCGGTGAAAATCGACTTCGATCGTTTTGCCATAAAGATCGCCGGAGAAATCGAAGACGAAAACTTCGAGCAGCGGCGGCCCGTTGTCGAAGGTCGGCCGGCGACCGAAGCTCGCGACGCCGCCGTAAATCTTACCGCCGATGCGCACCGTGACCGCATAGATGCCGTGGCGCAGACGATTGCTGGGATCGAGCCGCAGATTGGCGGTTGGGAATCCGAGGCCGCTGCCGCGCTTGTCCCCGTGAATCACCTCGCCGATGACGAAATAAGGACGGCCGAGCAGGTTGGCGGCGCGTTCAACATCGCCCGATTCGAGCGCCGCGCGAGTCGCGGTCGAGGAGACGGCCTCGATCGAGCCGCTCTCGTCCGCCGCGATGCGTTCGACGATCTCGACAGTGAGCCCATGACGTTTTCCCGCCTCCGCGAGAAAAGCGGGCGTACCGAGCCGGTTTTTTCCAAAATGAAAATCATAGCCCGCGACGACCGCGGCGAGGCCGAGTCGATCGACCAGAAGATCGCGAACGAAAGCCTCCGGCGACAAAGAGGCGAGTGCGGCATCAAACCGCAGCACGATCATTCCGTCGACGCCGAGCCTTTCCAAGGCGACGGCTTTTGTCGCGCTGGGCGTCAGCCGGAAGATCGTATTGGCCCCAAGAAAAAAGTCGCTCGGATGCGGTTCGAAGGTGACGACGACGCAAGGCCGATCGAGTCGCCGCGCCAGCACCTCGGCGCGTTTGATCACGGCACTGTGTCCGCGGTGAACGCCGTCGAAATTGCCGATGGCAGCGACCGCGCCTCGAAGCGTTTCAGACGGGGTCGCGGGATCGCTGGCGACAATGAAGGAAGAAGGCGACACGGGCGCGACCAAATTGAATCGAGAGGAGTTTTGGGCCGGATCGCCTGACGGCCGGCACCCTGCCGCGCACATCCCGGCCCGTCAAGCCGCCGGGAAAAGGCGCGGAAACAGCGGCGGCGAGCCCCGGGTTCGAACGCCGAAATCGGCCCCGAAGCGCATACCTTAACGCACGGTAAACTTTTGGCCGGCGTGATCTTAACCGAATAGCAAGCCAACCCGGCTTTAATTTGGACCGCTGAGACATGCCGTTGCGGCACATCAAGGCGCGGGCGCTTTCATGCGGCGGTTTGCTTGCCTGCCACTCAAAGGCGCGGTTGGAGATTTAGATGATCGTCGATTCTTCGCTTCCCATTCTCGTCGTCGATGACTATCACACGATGGTCCGCATCATCCGTAACCTCTTGAACCAAATCGGTTTCGAGAACATCGACGATGCGTCGAACGGTGAAGAGGCGCTGGCCAAGATCAAGAGCAAGCGATACGGCCTCATCATCTCCGACTGGAATATGGAGCCAATGTCCGGCTTCCAGCTTCTCCAGAAAGTCCGCGAAGACTCAAGCCGGGCCGATATCCCCTTCATCATGGTGACGGCCGAATCGAAGACCGATAACGTCATCGCCGCGCGTAAAGCCGGCGTCAATCACTACATCGTCAAGCCGTTCAATGCCGGCACGCTGAAAGCCAAGATCGACGCGGTCTTCGCCCAGGTCGCAGCCTAAGCTCCTCGCCTACCAGGCGAGTTCCGCTGTCGCGAAGCTCGGCGCAAAACCCGTATCCTCGAAAAACTGATGAAAAGCGGCGGCGGCGCGTTGCGGCGTCTCCGCACCGCCATGCAATTGCGCGCGGTGGATGCCCGAGGTGACGAAGAGCGTCGCAAGCGCCATCGCCTGCGCGCCTTTGATGTCGGTGTGCATGGCATCGCCGATCGCCAGAACGCGCTTCTTGTCCAATGCCGCCGGCGCGACGCCGAGAGCCTGCGCGGCCTCAGTGAGCGCGCGGTGATAAATCGGCGGATAGGATTTGCCGGCCTGAATGACCGGCCCGCCGATCGCCTGATAAGCCTCCGCCAAAGCGCCCGCGCAATAGACGAGCCTGTCGCCGACTTCGACGACGATATCGGGATTGGCGCAGATCATCGTGAGCGCGCGGCGGCGCATAATGTCGAGGCGCGGGCGGTAGTCCGTGGGAATTTCGCGATCGGCATCATCGAGGCCGGTGCAGACGACGAAATCGGCATCAGCGAGTCCTGCGAAACGCAGTTTGCGGCACGATTGCCTCTCCGCCACATCGAAGAGCGAACGGTCTTGCGGCGGACCGATATGCGCGAGCGCCTGGCCGCCGCGTTCGAGAATCAGTGAGACGGTGACATCGCCCGATGAGACGATCTGGTCGTAGCTCTCGCGCGATACGGCGAGCTGATCCAAGAAAGCGCGGACCTTTTCGGAAGGCCGTGGCGCATTGGTGATGAGAACGACCTTGCCGCCCTGCCGCCTGAAGCGCGTCAAGGCATCGGTCGCTTTCGCGAAAGAGGCAACGCCGTTGTGAATGACGCCCCAGACATCGCAGAGGATCACATCGTAATTGTCCGCGATCGCGGAGAGACTGGGAAGCAATGGCGGCAACAGCGGCGCCGGCCGCGGCGGTGATTCGTTCATTCTAAAGTCCGGAGCGTTACGGCAGGCCGTAGCCGCGCGCCATCGCCGCTGCGAGAATCGGCGGAAGCAGAATGAGTCCGGCTTCGAGATGGATGACGCGTTTCACGCGCACAATGTCGCTTAATGGGGGCACAGCATTTGGATCGGCGTCGACGAGCCGGCGCCAGGCAAGAAAGCGAAGCGTCGGCTGAATCGAGAGAAGCCCGATGAGGGCGAAGACGCCCATCTTGGTCCAGAAGATCCAATTGCCGAGATAATAGGCAGGTCCTTTCAGGCCGAAGAAGACACGGGCAAGGCCGGCAAGGATGACCGCGACCGCCGCCAATCCGAAGCCGAGATCGATGCGGGCGAGCCTCTTCACTGTCGCCGCATCCATGCCCGGCCGGACAAGCGCGAGTTCGATCGCAAGAATCGCGACGAGCGCGAAGATCGTCAGATAGTGCACGCTCGCGAGCACAAAATCTCTGAACACGGCTCACTCCATCGGCTGATCGACCGGCGTTGATTTCCCCTATCATTGCGACAAGAGACCGACAAGGCGAGGCCCAGAGCGCGAGCTTACCCTCTGTGTCGTCATGGCGGCGGCGATGGCACGTGTTAAGCTTCTTCCCGAAGGCCGTCTCTTTTCGGAGCCCCTATGTCCCCTTCGCCCGCCGCGCGCCCCAACGATCTCGACGCCTATTGGATGCCCTTTACGGCCAACCGCGCTTTCAAAAAGAAGCCGCGGATCGTGGTCGGCGCCAAGGACATGCATTATGTTACCGCCGATGGCCGCTCCATTCTCGATGCGACGGCGGGCCTCTGGTGCGCCAATGCGGGCCACAGCCGCGCGCCGATCGTCGCCGCGATCCAAAAACAGGCGGCGGAACTCGATTTCGCGCCGCCCTTTCACTTCGGCCATCCGAAAGCTTTTGCGCTCGCCTCGCGCATCGCCGCTTTGACTCCCGGCGATCTCGACCATGTGTTCTTTACCAACAGCGGCTCCGAGTCGGTCGATACCGCGCTGAAGATCGCGCTCGGCTATCATAATCTGCGCGGCGAAGGCGCGCGGCAACGGCTCATCGGCCGCGAGCGCGGCTATCATGGCGCCTGTTTTGGCGGTACCGCCGTCGGCGGCATTGTCGCCAATCGCAAAATCTTCGGCATGATGATGGCTGGCGTCGATCATCTGCCGACGACCTACAACCGCACTGAGCAAGCCTTCAGCAAAGGCGAGCCCGAATGGGGTGCGCATCTCGCCGACGAATTGGAACGCCTCGTTTCATTGCATGATGCTTCGACCATCGCCGCCGTCATCGTCGAGCCGATGGCGGGCTCGACGGGCGTGCTGCCCTCGCCCAAGGGCTATCTCGAACGGCTGCGCGCGATCTGCGACAAATACGGCATTCTTCTCATCTTCGATGAAGTCATCTGCGGCTTCGGCCGGCTTGGGTATGCCTTCGCCGCCGAGCGCTATGGCGTCATGCCCGACATGATCACTTTCGCCAAAGGCGTAACGTCCGGTACTGTGCCGATGGGGGGTGTCGCGATCCGCAAGGGAATTTATGACACCTTCATGCGCGGCCCCGATCACGCCGTCGAACTCTTTCACGGCTTCACTTATTCGGGCCATCCGCTTGCCTGCGCGGCGGGTCTTGCAACCCTCGATCTCTACGCGGAAGAAAAACTCTTCGAACGCGCGAAAACGCTCGAGCCCATCCTCGCCGATGCCGTACATTCGCTCAAAGGCCTGCCGAATGTGCTCGATATTCGCAATGTCGGTCTGACCGCGGCCATCGATCTCGCGCCAATCTTCGATGCGCCCGGCAAGCGCGGTTACGACGCGATGGACATGGCCTTTAACGAATACGACCTGTTGATAAGACTCGCAGGCGACTCGATTGTTTTGACGCCGCCGCTCATCATCAACGAAAGACAGATTGACGAAATCGTCGATAAGCTTAACAAGATAATCAAGGCCGTGGCGTGAAAGCTGAACGGATCGCTTCAACTTGATGTGGCGATTTCACGGCATGCAGATGGCAGCAATCTGAACACTGGCGCGAAAAAAAATAAAAAATAAGGGAACCATAACTTGGAACGCTCCCACGTCTGAGCTATTCAGTTATTGAATGCACAGTTTGAGGCAAAAGGTTTCTGCCGTTTCGTGTGCCCCGCCCGCAGCGAGATGCTGCGCGATTGAAGAAACCACATCAAAGGATCGTCTTAATGGATGCCATCAAAATCCAGTTGGTCATGCTGTTCCTTGTCTGCGGTCTGGTTCCGGCCGCCGCTCAATCCTTTAACGGCGTCTCCTGCGATGATGTGAGGCATCTTTCTAAGGCCGAGCAGGATTACTGGTCGCAGCGCCTTAATCTCTCCTCCGCCCAGCGCCACCGCATCTATGTCGCCTGCTATGAGAAATATAATCCTCGCGGCACCACGCAGGACATAGTCGCGAACATCTCCAGATAAACCCTCCGCAGCGGACAGCCAACGCTGATGATCGATCCCATCGTCACGTTTCTTATCGTTCTGCTGATTGGGATCGTCGCCGGCCTGCTCGCGCAGAGGTACTTCAACTCATCCTGGATTCTGAAGCAGCTGGGTGGCCGTCGACGTACCGTCACCAGTTGCCTCGTCGGCATCGCCGGCGCTTTCATCGGCTTCCATATCGGCATTCTGCTCGGGCTTGTCGGCTCGCTGATCCTCTTTCTTTGCGCGGCCCTCGGCGCGGCACTCGTCCTCTGGGGCTGGAGAGGCGTCGGAGTGTGAGCGCGTCGCGCGTCACATACCATGCCCTCAGGACGACCGGCGCAGCGATAATTTAATCCCCCGCCGTCTCTGTGCCGCTCCGCCGACCTCCTGCAACATTTTGCGGAAATCCTCGCGCTTGGCGTGGATCGACGCGATGACATGGCCCATCGCAATGCCGACATCGACGAGCACGGCCTCGGAGAGCTGCAAGCTCGCCTCGATCGTCTCGGGCACGGCGTCGGTGACGCCGATCTCGTAGAGATGCGTCGCATGTTCCGCATCGCGCGCACGCGCGACGATGGTCAAATCGCCGCGTAGGTTGCGCGCCGCCCTGACGATATCCTCGGAGGCCGTCGGCGCATCGACGGTGACGACCAGCGCCCGTGTCGTCATCAGCCCACAGCGCAGGAGAAACTCTGGCCGGGCCGCATTGCCCCAATAGATCTCGGCGCCTGCCCGCCGCCAAGATTTGACATTGCCCGCATTGGTGTCGATGGCGAGGAAAGGCACCTTATGCACCTTCAACATCTCGCCGATGAGCTGACCGACACGCCCGAAGCCGACAATGATGACCTTGCGGCTGCCGCCATTGTCCGGAACCGCCGCGAGCTCCGCCAATTCCGCATCATCCGATGAGAGCGGGCGCGCGATCTTCGCCGCCAAAGCGCCGATGAGCGGGATCAAAAACATTGACAGCGTCACGCCGACCAAGACATCGGCACCGAGCGGCGCGGGCAGCACATTGCCGATGACGGCGGTGGTGATCACGACAAAGGCGAATTCGCCGCCTGGGCCCAGCATCAAAGCGGATTCGGCGGCAATCGTGTGGGGGAGGCGTAAGAGCCGCCCGGCGATGTAGGTGATCGCGCTTTTGACGACGATGATGCCAAGCGCGAGACCCACGGTCAGAAGCGGCGCCGAGACGACAAGCGACAGATCGAGACTGGCGCCGATCGAAATGAAGAAGAGGCCGAGAAGCAAGCCCTTGAACGGCTCGATCGTCACTTCGATCTCGCGCCGATATTCGGTCTCGGCCAAGAGAAGACCGGCAACGAAGGCGCCAAGCCCCATCGACAGACCCGCAAGCGCCGACAGCACGCCCGCGCCGACGACGACGAGAAGACAGGCCGCCATGAAGAATTCGGTCGATCCCGCGGCGGCGACGAGATGGAAGAACGGCCGCATGATGAGGCGGCCGAGCAGCACGACCGCGCTCAGCCCGGCAAAGGCCGGCAGCACGAGAGAAACGAGCATGTTGGCGACATCGCCGTTGCGCGCGGCGAGCATCATCACCATGAAGAGCAGCGGCGCGACCATCAAGTCCTGAAACAACAGAACCGAGAAAACGGTGCGGCCCGTGCTGGTGCCGAGTTTTTTGCGGTCGGCGAGATCGGGAATGACGATCGCCGTGGAAGAGAGTGCGAGCGCAAATCCGAGGATCAGCGCCGCGGCCGGCGGCGTCTTGAACGCCAGCGCCAACCCCGCGAGCGCAGCCGCGCAGCCGAAGACCTGAACGACACCGAAACCGAAGACGAGGCGCCGCAGTCTGACAAGCCGCTGCCAGCTCAACTCCAAGCCGATCATAAAAAGCAAAAAGACGACGCCGAATTGGGCGATCGGCTGGATCTGCGCCACATTGTTGAGCGCGAAGATGGAGGTGAAGCCATGCGCGAACGAGGACATCCAAGCCGAGTCGCGCCAATCGACATGGCTCGTCGTCGCGAGAGAATGGACCGCATGGCGCAGTCCATAAGGACCGAGAAGAAAGCCCGCAGCCAGAAAGCCGTAGATTGGGCTCAGGCGCAAACGGCGAAACAGAGGTGCGACGACGCCAGCCGTGCCGAGAAAGAGCAGAAGCTCCTTATATTGCTCCGGCGCAAAGGCGGTCATCGCTCTCCTTTCACATGAGGCCATCGATCGCGATGAATCTTTTGCAATTCTCGCATGAGCCCGCCGAGAGCACAATTCGGCGCTGCGATTCAGGACTCGTTCAGCCGTGAGGCTGAGCCTCCCATCGAGCCACCAAAAACGCCAGGAGAAGGGCCGGAACGACGACAGCGCCAAGACCGACCGCATGCATGACAAATACGGAAAGAGCGCAGCCCAGGGCG
The DNA here is from genome assembly GCA_049522395.1 of Methylovirgula sp. Classification (GTDB taxonomy): domain Bacteria; phylum Pseudomonadota; class Alphaproteobacteria; order Rhizobiales; family Beijerinckiaceae; genus Methylovirgula. Next base: position 69,175 of record JBEKNV010000003.1, on the reverse strand, counting down.
AAACAGGCGATGACGCGCCACAGGGCGAGGCCGATCACCTCGGGAAAGCTCGCCGGCGCCGGCAAGAAATGGCGCCAGAGCGCGATCGTCGCTTGAATGATGTTGTTCGTCATGGCGCCGGAGAGCGGTCCAAAGGGCGGATAAAGCCTATGTCCGGCATTCTGCCAGCCCATCGCAACAACCAGCCCCATCATCAGCCAGGCTTTGGTTTGGAAGGGCAAAGGGACAAGCCCGATGGCGCCGATGGCCAAGAGCACTGCCGCCTCCACGGCCAAGAGCAGACGCGGTGCGCAGCCGAGCCTGTCATGGGCGAAGGTGGCGAGGATAACGCCGAAGACGGACACGGGAAAGGCAATGAGCTTCAGCCAATCGTCGGCGCCGACGCCGCGTCCCAGCGCCGCGGCGAAGACGACGAAATTCCCGGTGACATGCGACGAAAAAAGCCCGGCTTGAACGAAGGTGATGGTGTCGGTGAATCCGGCAACAAAGGCGAGAAACAGAGCGATATGCCTGCTCACGGGATCCTCCGCCTGGCAGCGCTCACGCCGGGATGGAGGAGGCGGAAGCAAAGGTCAATGGACCACGAGCGCCGATCGCAGCCCACGCGGGCCTGTCCCCGCATTTTTGATCCTCTTCCTATATGAGTAGGCTCAATCACGGCGCCCTTCCCTCACAGGGCCAAATCCGCCATTTTGCGCCCCATGACAGAGACACCCGCCAGCAACACGCCGGAACTCACGGTCAGCGAGCTCTCGAATGCGCTGAAACGCACGATCGAGGATCGCTTCGGCCTCGTACGGCTGCGCGGCGAGATTTCCAACTATCGCGGGCCGCATTCTTCGGGCCATGCCTATTTTTGCCTCAAGGACCAGAATGCGCGCATCGATGCCGTCATCTGGAAAGGCAATTTTTCAAGGCTGCGCGGCAAGCTCGAAGAAGGGCTTGAAGTCGTCGCGACGGGCAAGATCACGACCTATCCGGGCAAATCGGCCTATCAGATCATCGTCGAAAATCTTGAGCCCGCCGGTGTCGGCGCGCTGATGGCGCTGCTTGAAGAGCGCCGGCGCAAGCTCGCGGCGGAAGGCCTGTTCGACGAAGCGCGCAAGCAGCTCCTGCCGTTTCTCCCCATGGTCATCGGCGTCGTCACTTCGCCGACGGGCGCGGTGATCCGCGATATTCTGCACAGGATCATGGAACGATTTCCGCGCCGTGTGCTCGTCTGGCCGGTGCGCGTGCAAGGCGAGACCTGCGCCGCCGAAGTCGTCGCTGCCATCGAAGGCTTCAATGCGCTGCCGGAGATGGGCACGCTGCCACGGCCCGATGTCATCATCATCGCGCGCGGTGGCGGTTCGCTCGAAGATCTTTGGGGCTTCAACGAAGAGATCGTCGTGCGCGCCGCAGCAGTGAGCCTCGTGCCGCTCATTTCCGCGATCGGCCATGAGACGGATTGGACATTGCTCGATCATGTCGCCGATCTTCGCGCACCGACGCCGACGGGCGCCGCCGAAAAGACGGTCCCGGTCAGGAGCGACCTTCTCTCCGCGCTCGCCGATCTCGGCCGCCGTCATGCCAGCGCCTGTCTGCGCCTTCTTGAGCGCCGACGCGGCGATGTCCGCGCGCTCACGCGCGCTTTGCCGCAAGGCGAGGCGCTCATAGCTCTGCCGCGTCAGCGCTGCGATCGCGCGTCGGGCGCGCTGCAAAGTGCGGCTTCGACTTTTCTCGACCGCCGCCGACTGGCGCTCGCGGCTCTCGGCCATCGGCTGGCGAACCAATCGCCGCAAGCCAAAATGGCGCGCGCGAGCCAAAGGCTCGAAGCGCTCGATCACCGCCTGAGACGCAGCATCATCGCGGGGCAGGAGCAGCGAGCCGAGAAAATTCTCCATCTCGGCCGCAGGCTCGGCACGGCGCTTGCCGCCCGCCGCCATCTTGAAAGCGAACGACAGGCGGCGTACGCCCACCGGCTCGGCGCGCTCGATCAGCGGCTTAAGCGCGTCTTGGCGCTTCGTCTCGATGGCGCGCGCGAACGTGTTGGGCGTCTCGATCAGCTGCTGCGATCCCTTTCCTATACGCAGGTTCTGTCGCGCGGCTTTGCACTGGTGCGCGATGCCGACGGAATGCCGCTGCGCCGCGCGGCGCAGGTCGTAACCGGCGCGCGGCTCGATCTCGAATTTGCCGATGGGCATAGATCGGCTATCGCCGAGGACGAGACGGCGCTTCCTGAAAAAAAATCCGTCCGCGCGTCGGCGAAATCGCGTGATCCTGCCGTCAAAAAGAGCAGCCAGGGTTCGCTGTTTTGAGGCCGTCTCGTCTCTCATGGAATGATCCGTGCTGATCGCGCTCTTCTCCGATATCCATGCCAATCGCGAGGCGCTTGATGCCTGTCTCGCCGACGCGCGCCGGCGCGGAGCCGAGCGCTTCGTCTTTCTCGGCGATCTCGTCGGCTATGGCGCCGACCCCGCCTATGTGGTCGATCTTGTCGCGCAATTGCGCCGCGAGGGCGCCGTGGTCATCAAAGGCAATCATGATGCCGCGATTGCCCGGCCGCGCGACACGATGAGCAGTTATGCGCGGATCGCGATCGAATGGACGCGAAACCAGCTCGATCCAGCGCAGAAGGACTTTCTCGCCAATCTGCCGCTCTCGGTCTCCTGGGGCGAGACGCTCTTCGTCCACGCCGAAGCCTCGCATCCGGCGAAGTGGATCTATATTTCGCAGATAAGCGAGGCCGAGCGCTCGATGCGCGCCGCCCAGCATCGCATCACCCTCTCCGGTCACGTCCACAGGCCGTGCGTCTTTCAAATGTCAGAGAAGACGGCCACGATTGCGATCGTCCCGACAACCGATGTACCGATCGGCCTCGAGAAAAGCCACAAATGGCATGCGATCATCGGCTCGGTCGGCCAGCCGCGGGACGAAATCCCGACCGCCGCCTATGCGCTTTACGATGAGGAGGCCGGTCTCATCACATTTGTCCGCGCGAAGTATGACATTGAAGCCGCCGCCCGAAAGATCAGGGCGGCCGGGCTGCCGGAGTTTTTGTCGCAACGGCTTTTCCTCGGGCGTTGACGATCTTTTGGGATAGGCAATTGCGCTCCCGCGCATTATCTTTAGAAAGACGATAATTCCACGGACGATGCGTGATCACAATGAACCGCTATGAACGCCGCCCTGTCTCCGCCGGAGAAGCCGAGGTCGAATTTCTCGACGGCGAGATCCGGATTCTGCGGCCCGGCGCCTTTGTGCGCTGTGCCGTCACCACGACACCCATTCCGATCGACGATCTGCGCTATTGGAATGTCGATCTTCAGGAGGCCTATGTGTCGCCCGAAGCCAAGCTGAAGAAGCTGGGCCTGAAGCTCGAAAAGTGATCGCGTCCGGCCGTTAAGATTTTAAGGCCGAAAGCCGCCCTGCCCGCGCCCGCGTGATCGCCCTTTTCACGCAATCGTCGAAGAGCGCGACATCCGAAAATTCAATCTTTGCCGGAATGGCAAGTGGCGCCGGCAGCGTCGGATCGATGAAGGCCTCAGCGGGTTTGAGCCGCGCAAAATCCTTCTCCGTCGTCACGAGCAGCGCGCCCTGTTCTTTTGCCGCGTGTTGCAGGCGAAAGATTTCATCTCGCCTATAAGCGTGATGATCGGCGAAAGAAACGGCGCCGACGAGCGTCGCTCCACTCTCCGCAAGACTCGCAAAGAATTTCTCCGGCCGGCCGATGCCGGCGAAAGCATAGACGCGCGCGCCTTTGAGTTGCAGGGCTTTGTCGGCCGCGATAACGAGACGGCCGCGCAGCACCGGCTTCTTGAATTGCGCTGCGCGCTCGGCGAGGCGCTCGCCTTGCGCACCTTCGCCTAACAGCAGGACCGCGCTTACGCCTGCGAGCTGCGCATCGAGCGGCGCGCGCAAAGGGCCCGCGGGCAGGCAACGTCCATTGCCGATTCCAGCTTCTGAATCGACGAGGCAAAGACTCCAATCTTTCTGCAAAGCCGGATTCTGCATGCCGTCGTCGAGAACGAGGATGCTCGCGCCAGCCGCCGCCGCTTGTTTTGCAGCGGAGACACGATCGGCTGAGACGAGCGTCGGCGCGATGCGCGCCAAAAGAAGCGCTTCGTCGCCGACATCGCGCGCGAGATGCTTCTCCGCATCCACCAGAAGCGGAGGACCAATTTCGGCGGCGGAGCGATAGCCGCGCGACAAAAACCAGGGCCTTTCGCCAGCCGCGATCAGACGCTCGGCGAGCGCGAGCGCCATCGGCGTTTTGCCTGCGCCGCCGACGACAAGATTGCCGACGCAGAGAACGGGCAGAGGTGCCTCAAAGCCTGCCTGCTGCATCCGCCACGCGGCGATGAAACCATAGGCCTGCGCAAAAGGCGTCAAGGCCGCGGTGCAGAGCGCGCCAATCGTGTCGGGCTTTTCCTGCGACCAGAAAGCAGGCGCCGGCCATAAGTCACGCATGGCTGTACGCGCAGCATGTGGGGATCAAGAGCATGGACTATTGTTCGGGGCCGCGCCCTGAACGTCAAGCGGGCGCTCACGCGTGCTGATTGACCATGACTTGCGCAATATGCGGCTCGATCGCCGCCATGGTCGCGGCTGCCGCGCCGCCGAGGCGCTCGACGGCTTCGCTCGCCGCGCGCGACATCTTCCGCAACTTGCCCGTATCGCTGAAGAGAACGGCCAGCACGCGCGCAAGCGAGGCGGCATCGATGACTTCCGCCGCGCCACGCGCCTCATCGAGCGCCTCATAGGCTTCGGCGAAATTGGTGACATTGGGGCCGTGCAGCACGGCGCAGCCGAGTTTCGCGGCTTCGATCGGATTTTGCCCGCCGCCGCGCCCGGCGAGTGATTTGCCGATAAAGCTGGCGCTGGCGAGCCTGTAGAAGAGGCCGAGCTCGCCCGCGGTATCGGCGATATAGACTTCGGGCAGCGGCGCTTGGCGCGGTTCGCGCGAGCGCTGCAAAGCGGGCACCCCTTGCGTTGCCGCGAGTTCGGCGATCTCATCCCCGCGCCTCGGGTGACGCGGCACGATGATCGTCAGAAGTTCGGGAAAGCGCCGCGCCAATGCATCATGGACTTCGAGTGCGATGGCGTCTTCGCCGCGGTGGATCGAGGCCGCGACCCATGTCGGGCGCGCGCCGATGCGGCCGGCGAGAGTCGCAAGTTCGCGTGGATCGGCCGGGGGTGCCACGACATCATACTTGAGATTGCCGACGATCTGCACGCGCCGCATGCCGAGTTCGCGAAAGCGATCGGCATCGGCGGCGCTTTGCGCCAGGCAGAGATCGACGCCATCGAGAAGCGACGCAATAAATCCCGGCACGCAGCGCCAACGATGAAACGAGCGATCCGACATCCGTGCATTGACCAGGATCAGCGGAATGTCGCGGCCTTTGATCTCGGTGAAGAGATTGGGCCAGATTTCGGATTCGGCGATGAGCGCCAGATCGGGCTGCCAGTGATCGAGAAATCGGAGAAGAAATTTCGGCACGTCGAACGGCAGATATTGATGGATGACGCCCGGCGGCAGGCGCGAGGCGATGACGGACGCGGCCGACATCGTGCCCGTCGAAACCAGAATGTTGAAGCCGCGGCTCGCGAGATATTCAACAAGCGGCAGGAGTGAAACGCTTTCTCCCACGCTCGCGCCGTGGAACCACGCGAGCTTTCCATATGGCCGCTCGAGACTCGGATGGCCGAAGCGCTCGCCAACGCGGGCCGGGTCTTCCCGCCCTCGCCGACAACGATAATAGGCCCACAGAGGAGACAGCGGCGCAAGGCCCGCACTCGCGGCGCGATAAACAGGGAAAATCGGAAGGTCTATGATCACGAGGGGGCGTGCTCAGAGGAGACAGATCACAAAAGAAAGAAAGGGTTTCTGGCGGTTAAAAACGACCGTTTGATGACGAGCGCCTTACCCCCATCCCCTATGACAAGGGCTGGAAAACATCTCGTATTTTATGGACGGGCGCGGAGATTTCTACAATGACAAATTAGTGCGATGCGCAATCAATTCTTTTCCCGCCGCAATCGCGCCCTGTCAGTGCACGGCTATTTCGAGTCGCTTGGATCGAGCAGGCGATGAAGATGCGCGATGAAATAGCGCATCTGCGCATTGTCCACGGTCGCCAATGCGGCCGCCTTCCAGGCATTGTAGGCAGAAGCGTAATTGGGAAACATGCCGACGATCTCGATTTTGCTGAGATCACGAAATTCCGTCCCGGCCAAATCTGTCAGCTCGCCGCCAAAGACCAAATGAAGCAATTGTTTTTCTGGCTGATCCGGCATCGCTATCCCAGTTTCATACGGCAGCGAAGGAGACCATGTCGCCGTCTGCGAATGCCCGCATCATAGACCTCGCGCATGCATTATGGCACCACTGATTTGCGCGAGAATCGGCTGCGGTCCAGCGATGAGTTCTCCGTGCTGCGTGCTTGCACGATTATAAAGCAGTTCGCGGCCGTAGAGACTCGTAAGGCGCCCGCCTGCCTCGGTCACGATCACATCGGCGGCGGCGATATCCCAATCATGGCTGTTGGCCGAAATGAGGCCCGCGTCAAGTGCGCCTGTCGCCACTTTCGAGATGCGCAGAGCAAGAGAGGATATCTTGGGGAGAAGATCGAATTGAAGGCCGACGCTGCGCAGTTCCGAGGCCATGGCGAGTGGTCCGGCGACGAGCGCGCTCGCATCGAGTCGTTTCCTTGCGGAGACGGCAATGGGCTGCCCGTTTAAATGCGCGCCGCCGTTCTTTAGGCCGACATAAGTCTCGCCGAGCGCGGGCGCATGGACAATGCCGATGACGGGCCGCTGGCGGTGGACGATGGCAATGGCGACCGCCCAGGCCAATTCACCCATGGCGAAGCCGCGGGTCCCATCAATCGGATCGACAACCAAAAGAAGATCGTGATCGAGACGTTCGGTTGAATCCGCCGATTCTTCGGAAAGCCATCCGGCCTCCGGCAACAGCCGCCGCAATTTTTCTTCGAGATAGGCGTTCACCGCATGATCGGCTTCGGTTACGGGTGAGCCGCCGCTTTTCTTGCTGATGGCGGCACTAGTCTTAGCGCCGGGACGAAAGAAACCGAGCGCCAGATCGCCGGCTGTGCGCGCAATCTCGACGAGAGCGCCGACGAAAGGATCAGACGGCGGCACTTTATTCCAATTGGGGACCGCGCCGACGACGCTTTTTGCCGTGTCGAAATCCGGCGCATCGGCCGGGCTTCTTTTCACACTCGAAGACTTCATCCAAAACTCCCGAGCGGAGCCATCAGCCGCGGCTCCAGATCGTGACCGGTGCGCCCCACCCTGCTTCAAGCACGGCGCCATGCGCCCCAGACGTTAGCCGACAAATCTTAACCTACCCGAAAGAACCTCCCCTCGTGCTGCGTTAAGAGTCGCACTTGCCGTTTATGACGGCAGGCCTGGCGTTCTGGCGTCTCCCAGAGCCGCGCCCTGCGGAAGGGCGCCCAGGATTGTCTGTCCGCACTTCACAAGGCAGATCGCGTGCCAAGCAAAAAGCGGGGAGCCGCTCTCTTCCATATAGGCGCGCATGGCTCCCGCCGCATGATGCATTTCGCCTCAAATCGAGACCGGCAGGTCTTTAAAATTCGCCATTTTCCGCCAAGGACTCGACAGCCATAAGCCCAAGAAAACGAAGCTAAATCAGTTAATTGCTATGCGTTACGCGATGTTAGAGGCAAGCTCTGTTCAAGCTAGCGCTCCAGAGTTTTTCCATAGCCCATTGGAGCGAGGCAGGAGGAAGAGCCTCATGTCGCGTCCCGTTCCTGTTTCTTTTGGCCGTTTGTCCCAATCCTTTAGCGTCTCTGCCCCCGATCCGCGCACCGATTCCGGCACAAGACACATTTCCATCACCGTCCGCCGCATCGAGATCGAGCGTCGCGTGGCGGGAATTGGGATGCGCCTTGCGATTCCGATCCGTGCTTATGACGGCGTGCTGCTCGCTTGCGACGAGCAGGCTGAGCCACGCCTCTATCGGATCAGCCTTGTTCATTCGGACCCGGATCTGAGCGTCGAACTTCATCGTGCGGTGGATAGCCCCGGCGTTCTGGCGCTCTGGCGCGATTGGGCCGAATTTTTCGGCAAGCCGGCGCTCTATGGCGAGGGCAATACCCAAGCGCGGCAGCGGTGCCAAGTTTCGCGCCCTCGGCCACGCCGGCGCGGCGATCAGATCGCAAAACGCCGCCCGCGCTTTCTCAAGCGGCGGCGGGGTGGGACATCGACCGCGCCGTGGATCGCGGGGACTTTTGCCGTTCCCGCGGCATGCTGCGCCCCCGCGCAGGACTGACCTGCCACTCAGCTGAGCAGGAGGCTGCCGTATTTGCGCCGCGCGTAAAGCAGCGCTTCGCCGCCGGAGCCGATTTCGACCGCCTCGACGATGCCGATCATGATCAGATGGGTCGCCACTTCTTTCGCTTCGGTGAAGCGGCAATCGAAGGCGACAAGGGCTGAGGTCAGCACAGGCGCGCCCGTCGCAAGTTTTGTCCACGTCCCCGCGGCGAAGCGCTCGTCGAGATGCTGATGCGTGCGGCCGGCGAAAATGTCCGAAAGAGGTTCGTCGACTGAGGTCAGCGTGTTGATGCAGAAGACGCCGTTCTTCTTCATTCTCGCGGCAGAGCGCGACGTCTTGTTGATGCAAAACAGCATCATCGGCGGCTCGAGCGTGATCGAGGTCACGGCCGTCGCCGTGATTCCGCCAAGCCCCGCGGGGCCGTCGGTCGTGACGATGTGAACCGCTCCCGTCACGCGGCTCATCGCTTCGCGAAACCGCCCCGCATCGATTGGCGCAGCGAGATGCGCATTGCCCGGCGCCGGTTCTTCAGTCATTCCCCACTCCTCAAGCCCCCCCAAAAGACCCCAAAGCGCGTCCCGCTCAACGCGCGAGACTGCGCCTGGGCCGACAATGAAATCAGCTCTCGGTCAGCTTTCCGATTTCGTATCTAGGCAGAAATACCGCATTTTTGCCGCTGATGGCCGCTGATGGGCGGCAATCGCCAGAGCGAACCGGGATCACATCTGGCTTTGCACGGCAGACCCTATTATGGGATGCGCGGCGAGCCAAACCGAGCCCGGAATGGTCTTTCTGCCTCCGCACGCGTCCCCTCAGTCCTCCTCTCAATGACGCTCAGGCGCCTCAGGGTCCTTCTTCTCTCCGCCGTGCTCGGCGCGGGCCCTCTCGCGGCCAACGCGGCCCCGCAGGCACCGATCAAAATCGGTCTCGGCGCGCCGATCACCGGAAGCGATGCGAATTTCGGCACCGAATTGCGCAATGGCGTTGAGATGGCCGTCCATGACATCAATGCGGCGGGCGGGCTCCTGGGCCACAGGCTCAGCATTGAAATCGGCGACGATGCCGGCGATCCGAAACAGGGCGAGGCCGTCGCCAACAAATTCGTCGCCGACCATATCGCCTTTGTCGTCGGTCATTTCAATTCCGGCGTGACGCTGATGGCCTCGTCCATTTATGCGGACAATGGCATTCTCGAGATTACGCCGTCATCGGCCAATCCGCAGATCACGGAGCGCGGGCTCGATCTCCTTTTCCGCACCTGCGGGCGCGACAATCAGCAACCCGCCGTCGCGGCGGCCTATCTCGCCGGTCTCGGCAAGACGACGATCGCGATCCTCCACGACCGGACGACCTATGGAAAAGGCCTCGCCGATCTCACCCGAAAAGATCTTGCCGCACGCGGCGTGAGCGATGTTCTCTATTTCAGCGTGAACAAGGACGAGACGGATTATTCCGCCCTGATTGAAAAACTCAAAGCATCGGGCGCCGGCATTTTCTATTGGGGCGGATCGGCCGCACAGGCCCTCGCCATTCTCAAAGCGCTGCGCGATCAGTCGCTGACGATCCCCATGCTCGCGAGCGACGCGGTCGCGATCGAGGACGTCGCGACGCAAGGCGGCGGTGCCGTCCTCAGCAGCCTCGTGACGTTTCCGCGAGATGCGCGCGATCGGCCGGAGGCCGCCAAAGTCGTGCAGCACATCAAAGCGAAGGGAATCGATCCTGAAGGCTACACACTTTACGCCTACGCCGCCGTCCAAGTGATCGATCAGGCAGGGGAGGCCGCGCATTCGCTCGATCCGAACGCGATGGCGAAGCAAATGCATTCGGGCATGATCTTCCACACCGTTTTGGGCGCACTTTCTTTCGACGCGAAGGGCGATATTACTCAATCCGATTACAGCATCTCCGTCTGGAAAAAATCGGCCGACGGAACAATCGATTTTTATCCGCTCTCTCGCTGAGGTGCGCAATCAGCCGAGAGTCGAAAGGCCCGGAAACGTTTGCAGCAGCCAGTAGGAGACGGTCTGCATCGTGCCGGTCAAAAAGGCGATGCCCGTCGCAATGAGAAGAATGCCGACGACGCGCTCAACGACTGGAAAATGCGCGCGAAACCGTTTCAGGAATCCGATGAAGGGTTCGATCGCAAGGGCCGCGATCAAAAATGGAATGCCTAGGCCGAGCGAATAGACGGCGAGCAAAAAGGCGCCGCGCCCGACCGTCTGTTCGGACGCCGCGACAGCGAGGATCGCCGCGAGAATGGGGCCGATGCAGGGCGTCCAGCCGAACGCGAAAGCAAGCCCCAGAACATAGGCGCCCCAGAGACCGAGCGGCTTTTCGACCGCGAGCCGCTTTTCGCGATAGAGAATCGAAAGACGAAAGACGCCGAGGAAGTGCAGCCCCATCAAAATGATCGCGAGACCCGCGAGCAGCGAGAGAAATTGGATGTGCTGGCGGATAACCTGGCCGAAGACCGAGGCTGTCGCGCCCAAGGCCACGAAGACCGTTGAAAAACCTAAGACGAACAGTACCGAAGCGAGAAAGATGTCGCGCCTGGCGCGGCCCACGCGTTCATAGGCCACATCCTCGATGGTCGTGCCGGCAATAAATGTCAGATAGGGCGGGACGAGCGGCAGGACGCAAGGGCTCAAAAAGGAAAGAAGCCCGGCCGCCGCCGCGGCAGGAAGCGTCACATCGGTTGCCATGCCGCCGTTTTAGAGGCTCCGCCGGCAAAGGCAAACCATTCGTTTGCTCACAGGGACGTGTGCCCGCGCCGTTTTCGAAGCGGCCGGCTTGGGTTAGCATGAAGATCAAACCCGCCCTTCATGGCTGCTTCAGACCTTTGCCTTAATCTTTGCGCAAACCGTTCAAGCAAACCGTCTAAGCCAGACACGCCTCGCTGATTCACACCTACCCGTGAAAACACGCCAAAGTTTAACGTTTCAGTTGCCGGACCATGCGAATTCGCGGGCAGGAGAATGGTTGCGGAAAGCCTTTTGGGAACCCGCGCGTGGATTTTTCGACGCCGAGCGCCCAAATGTTCGTCGCACGTAGCACTCATAGCTGTGCCCACGATCAACGAATGCACGACAAACTGAAGCAAGATGACATGCAGCACGATGAAGTGAAGGATGAGCCGCGGGCATGAAGGTCCTGATCGCGTTCTTCTGTAACATCATCTTCAATTTCGTGATCGGGCTTCTGGTCGCGAAATTTCTCGGGCCGGCCGAATATGGCCGCTTTGCCCTAGCCTTTGCCACGGCCGCGATCGTGCAGACCGCGTTTTTCGACTGGCTGAGACTGGGCGCGACGCGCTTTTATTCCGAACGCGTACGCAATGAAGATCCGGCTCTGCGCGCGACGCTCGACATGTGCTTCGCGATCATCGCTTTCGCCCTCTTGACGGGCGGCGGCCTGCTGCTCTTCTCGGGCGTGCACTTCTCGCTGTCGAATGGCCTCATCGGCCTGGCGATCGCCGTCGCCATCTCGAACGGCTTCTTCGATTATCATACGGCGTTGGTCAGAGCCCGCTTTCACGACAAGCTCTATACGCGGCTCATTGTCGTCAAGAATATTTTGGCCTTCCTGCTGACGGGCGGCGGCGCCTTCTATTTCCATTCCGCGTCGATGGCGCTGATCGGCGGCATCATCAGCCTCTCGGGCTCAGTCATCGCGGCGCGTGCCGCGCTGCGCGATCCGGGCGCGGCGCCGCATCGCGCAACATTGACGATCGCCAAATCGATCATGGTCTACAGCATGCCGATAGTCGCCGCGAACCTGCTCTATGTGGCGATCCCGCTCGCCAACCGCTCGATCATCGCAATCCTTTACGGCTTTTCGGCAACCGGTCAGTTCTCGCTTGCTTTCGACATCGGCAGCAAGGCCGTGCAGGCGATCGGCTCGACGCTCGATGTGGTGCTCTTCCAGATCGCGGTTGCGGCGCATGAGCGCGACGGCGATGTCACCGCGAAATCGCAAGTCGCGCGCAATATGGCGATCGTCATCGCCATGGTCTTGCCGACCTGCACCGGCATTTGGCTGATCCTGCCGTCGCTCGAACAGGTCATCGTTCCCGCGGCCTATCGCGGCCCCTTCGGCGATCTGCTCACCTTGATGATGGGCGGTCTCTTCTGCTCAGCCATGATCCAATATGGCCTCAATCCGATCTTCCAGATCGCCAAGCGGACGGCGCCGCTGATTGCCGCCGCCGCCGTCGGCTGCATCGTCGATGTGATTCTCCTTGTGGTCCTGCCAAAAGGCCCCGACACGGAGACTTTCGCCATCGCCCAGACCTGCGCTCTTGGCGCGTCGTTCTTGGCGCTCATCTTCGTCGCGAGCCTCTCGAAGCCGCAATGGCCGAGCCTGCGCGACGTCACGTTGGTGATTTTGGCCACGGCTGCCATGGCGCTCGCTCTGCTGCCGATCCGCGACCATCAGCCGGGACTTGTGACGCTCATCGAGCAAGTCATGGCAGGCACGGTCATCTACAGCTTCTTCGTCGCGGCCTTCGATATCGCGGGCTTGCGGACGATCCTCTACGCGAAGTACCGCGCTCATGTTGCGGGCCTGCAGACGCCCTGAGCGCTATTCGTAGCGAAGCGCCTGGAGCGGATCCAATTGCGCCGCCTTGCGCGCCGGATAGAAGCCGAAGAAAATCCCGACCGCGGCTGAGAACAGAAACCCACCCATGATAGCCGGCAGAGAAAACGGCGCCGGCCAGCCCAAGAGGACCGAAATCAGAACTGAAAGTAAGACACCCGTGACGATGCCGGCGAGGCCGCCGCTGACGCTCAAGAACACCGCTTCGGCGAGGAATTGCAGAAGCACGTGCAAACGGCGCGCGCCGATCGCCATGCGCAGGCCAATTTCGCGCGTCCGTTCGGTCACCGAGACAAGCAGGATGTTCATGATACCGATACCGCCGACGAGCAGCGATATCGAGGCAACCGAGGCAAGAAGAAGCGCCATGATACGGCTGCTGCTTTCCGCCGTCTCCACATATTGGCTCAAGTTGCGGACGCTGAAATCTATGATTTGGCCGGGCCTGATGCGGTGCCGGCGCATGAGTGTCTCGGTTGCTTGCGCAATCGCCGTCTGCACCTCGTGCTGTGTGATGGCCTGGACATAGATCTGATTGGTGAATCCGGTCAGGCGCGGCTGCAAATTATAAGGATTGGGCGGCGGTAGATAAGGCCAGTTGATCGGCGTTTGCTGCTGTGTCGGCGCGGCGACGCCAAGCACTTTGCGTTCGGCCGTCGTGAACGGAATCATCAAGACATCGTCCTGGTCGGTGCCGAATTGCGATTGGCCTTTGGCCGCCAGAACGCCGATCACTTGCAGCGGCACGCTCTTCGCCTGGATATAGGCGCCGATCGGGTTTTCGCCGGGGCTGAAGAGCTGGCGATAAACGGTGAGGCCGATGACGGTGACGAGAGCCGCCCTGTTCTCATCGTCTCGACTAATGGCGCGGCCTGCGGCAATCCGCCAATTGGTGATCGGCGGATAATTGGCGCTGACGCCCTGGATGGTCGTCGTCCAATTTTGATTGGCATATTGGATCTGCCCTTGCTGGCGGATGAGATAGCCGACCTGCGCAACCGCCGGGTCTTCGCGCCGGATCGCATGCGCATCCTCGACCGTCAGCGTGCTGGCACTGCCAAAGCCGGCGCGGATGCCGCCCGTCGTGACGGCGCCCGGCAGAATGATGACGACATTGGTTCCGAGAGTTTCGATCTGCTTGCGCACCGCCTCATTGGCGCCCTGGCCGACGGCGACCATCACGATCAAGGCCGCGACGCCGATGAAGACGCCGAGCATGGTGAGGGCGGAGCGCATTTTATTGCGGCCGATCGCTTGCGCGGCAGCGGCTAGAATCATCAAGCCGAACGACCAGAAGCCGGAGACCGGAATGCCAGCGGCGGTACGCGACTCGGAGGTCGGGAATAAGGCCCCCGCCCCGCTCGCTGTCGGGACGGCTTCGGCTTGTCTTCCCTTGCTCACCTTCTCGTCGGAAATGATCTCGCCGTCACGCATGGTGACGACGCGATTCGCATAAGCCGCCACATCGGCCTCATGCGTGACGAGGACGATTGTGACACCTTCGTCGCGGTTCAGCGCGACGAGCGTTTCCATGATCTCATGCGAGGTTTTCGTGTCGAGATTGCCGGTCGGCTCGTCGGCAAGCAAAAGACCGGGCGCATTGATCAAGGCGCGGGCGATTGCGACACGCTGCTGTTGGCCACCGGAGAGCTGGCCAGGCGTATTGCGTTCGCGGTCGCTCAATCCGAGCAATTGCAGCATAGCGCGGGCGCGTTCGGTGCGGGTCGCGCGCGACTTTGGCCCGGAGGCCGAATAATAGAGAGGCAATCCAACATTCTCGATCGCGCTCGTGCGCGCCAAGAGATTGAAGCTCTGAAACACGAAACCGAGACGCTCGCTCCTGATCCGAGCCAGATCCGGTTCGTGCAAACTCGCGACATCGACCCCTTCAAAAAAATAATGACCGCTGGTCGGCGTATCGAGACAGCCCAGGATCGACATGAGAGTCGATTTGCCGGAGCCGGATGCACCCATGATGGCGACAAACTCGCCACGTTCGACAGTGAGGTTGATGCCCCGCAAGGCGTGCACGTCGACATTGCCGACTTTGAAGGTCCGCGTCACATTCTCGACTTGCAGCACTAGGTCCGACATCGCCGCTATCCCGCCTAAAGCCGCGGCAGGGGGAGCTTCGAGGATCCCTGGCTCGAATTGCTCTCTTCGCCGACGATAACGGCGTCGCCCGGTTTGACATCGCCCGCGACGATCTCGGTAAAATTGTCGTCGTCGAGCCCCAATGTGACGTTGACCTGCTGCGCCTTGCCGTCGCGTAGCACCCAAAGCTGCGCCCCGTTGCCGCCAGCCGTTTTCGGTTGCCCGGTCGTCGACGTGCCCCAAGGCGAAGCTGCCGACAAGCCGCCCGGGACATAGCGCAAAGCCTGGTTCGGAACCCGGATGACGCCGTCTCTTTCGGCGATCACGATCCGCGTCGAGGCAGTCATGCCCGGCAGCAAGGCAAAATCATTGTTGTGAACGCTGATGACGGCATCGAAGGTCACGACGTTCTGTACGGTCTGAGGCGAATTGCGCAGCTGAACGACTTTGCCGTTGAAAATCCGCTTTGGAAATGCATCGACGCCGAAGCTCGCGGGATTGCCTTCCTTGATACCGCCGACGTCGCTTTCGCTGGCATTCGTGTCGACCTGCATTTTGGCGAGATCGGTCGCGATCAAGAACAGTGTCGGCGTCTGAAAACCGGAGGCCACCGTCTGACCTTGCGTGACGGCGCGGGAGACGACGACGCCATCGACCGGCGCGACAATATCCGTGTAGGCAAGATTGATCTTAGCGCCTTCGACCAAGCCTTCGTCGAGTTTAACCGTGCCCTTGTCCTGCTCGACGAGATAGGCCTGATCCTCAGCCTGCTGCCGCGCGATCGAATTCTGCTCCGCAAGCTGCTGGTAACGCGTGAGATTGGCTTCGGCCTCGGCAAGCAGGCCCTGATCGCGCGCGAGCTGACCCTGATATTGGTCAAGGATTGCCTGGTAAGGATGCGGGTCGATTTTCGCGCAGATCTGCCCGGCCCGCACGATCGTGTTGTAATCGCAGAAGAGCTGCCGAATGGTGCCCGAGACATAGGCGCCGACGATGATCGTCAATTCCGGATTGACGGTGCCAGTCGCGCTCACAACACGGGTGACATTGCCGCGCGTCGCCGGCATCGTCAGATAATGCACTTGGGCCTTGCGCTGGCTTAGCCACCACGCGCCGCCGGCCACGGCCGCGACAAGAACGAGAGCCACGACGACAAACCTGCGGCTAAACCAGGCTCCGCGCTTTTTCAACGGCCCTTTGGCCGCTTCGGGGGACGGCCGCAGCACGGTGGGCTGCGCCCCAATCTTTTCGTCCATCGCCTTTGAACTCCGCCAAAAGCTGCATTATGCGGATCGGCCGGCGGCCGCGATTGACGTGCCTCAACCGTAAGGGACCCTTGCGGGCGCGCTGCCCGGCGCCATCGTGGACCCCTATTTGCGCGCATAAGGCGCGAACCAGCCGAGGCCTTCGAGCGTGCCGGCGCGCGGAAAATATTCGCAGCCGACGAAGCCCGCATAGCCCAGCCGATCCAATTCTGCGAAGAGGAAGGGATAGCTCAGCTCTTCCCCATCAGGCTCGTGGCGGGAGGGGACGCTCGCAATCTGCACATGGCCGATCCGCGGCAGCAAAGAACGCAGGGCCATCGTCACGTCGCCATGTAAAATCTGGCGGTGATAGATGTCGAACTGCAATTTGAGGTTCGCCAGCCCCAGCTCGTCGATGGTCCGCAGCGCCAAAGCGTAGTCGCAAAGGAAATAGCCGGGCATGTCGCGGCGGTTGATTGGCTCGATCAGCAGGTCGATGTCCAGCTTGGCGAGCGCCTCTGCCGCGAACGCCACGGCGCGCCGGTAGGATTTAAGCGCGGCTGGGTCTTGCGGATCGCCCAGCCCCGCCATCATATGAAGTCTCTTGGCGCCGGTCGCTTGCGCATAGGCGAGCGCCTGCTGAGCGCTCGCCTCAAACGCGCCAAAGCGGTCCGGCAAAGCAGCGAGGCCCCGATCGCCTGCTGAGAAATTGCCCGGCGGCAGGTTGAAGAGCGCCTGGACCAGCCGGTTTTTTGCCAGACGTGTGGCAAGGACATCCGGCGCAAAGTCGTAGGGGAAGAGATATTCGACCGCCTCGAAACCTGCATCGGCCGCCGCATCGAAGCGATCGAGGAAGCTCCACTCGCCGAACATGGTGGTGAGGTTGGCGGCGAAGCAGGGCATGGGCAGCGTCCCTCGGGCGCCGGGCGGCGCTCAAAGCCATTGGCGCACAGCTTGCTTGCCCGAATCACACGGAAAAGATAGAGGAATTATCGTTCTCTGTTGATTTGAGCAGGTGCCGGGCGGCAGGTCCGCCGAGCCCATTGCCGGCAAGTGGCGCGCGCAATTTTTTCGGCCGCAGAGAGTCAGTTTCTCGGCCTCCTTAGAACCACACCCGCTAGGCCGATCAGGCATGAAGGCAAAAGGCCAACAAAAAACGACAGGAGGACGAAAGGGATTGAAGGCGAACCGCACGTATAAGCACGGAAGCTTGGCGGACCAGGCAGAACCGCAAAAAAAACGCATCCGAAGCGCCTTCCAAATCGCCGCTCTCGTCTATCGCTGGAATAAACACCGCCTCGAAATCCTGCTCGTCACTTCGCGCGAGACGCGGCGCTGGATCCTGCCCAAGGGCTGGCCGCTGCCCGGCAAGAGCGCGGCGGAGACCGCCATGCGTGAGGCGGACGAAGAAGCCGGCATTTTCGGCCATGCGGGCAAAAAGCCCATCGGCCGCTATTCCGCGACCAAGCGGATTGGCGAAGCGGTGGTGCCGAGCGAGGTGGAAGTCTATCCGCTTCAGTTCCTGAAGCAGAAGCTCAAATGGAAGGAGCGCGGCGAGCGCGCCACGCAGTGGTTGTCGCCCGAGGACGCGGCGAAAACCGTCGCCGAACCGGAACTCGCCAAAATCATCAGCGAGTTTGCCGAAGAGATGCGTCATCCCGCCAAGGTGTCACGCTCCGCCTGAGCGGTCTCACCCGAATTGTTGGCCGAATTTGCCCGAACAGCTAAAGAAATGGCCGATCCCATGATGCATGGGATCGGCTCATTGGCTTCACGTCAGCGCTTGCGGCCCGGCGTCCGGCGCCCGGCCTTGCGACGCGGCTGAGCTTTGCGGCCCGCCTTCTTGGCCGCGCCTTTCCGCGCGCCCTTCTTGGCAGTCTTTTTGACGACCCTCTTCCGAGCGGACGATTTTTTTGCCACCCGTCTCGCGCCCTTTTTCGCCGCGGATTTCCGCGCCGTTTTTTTCTTAGTGGCCTTCTTGGCCGCGGATTTCCGTGCCGTTTTCTTAGCCGCAGATTTCTTGGCGGGCTTCTTCTTTGCCGGCGCCGCAGCGGCGGGAGCCGCCGGTGCGGGCGGACGCGGCGCCACCGGCGCCGGATGCGAAATGCCGTGTGACGGCAGCCCGCCTCCGAGGCCTGGAGTCGCCGGCTGAGGCGGCACTCTCGGCTTATCTAATGGTCTTTGCAGCGGCTGTGGCGCGTTCGGCGAACCACTTCCTGCATCGTGTTTTGTTTCATCTCCCATCACGGGCGCCTCCGTCGTCAGAAATTCGATAGCTGCCTGATCAAAGCCTTCGGGATCTTCGATGCAGGACATATGCGCAGTATCAAGAGTTACGAGCTTAGCGCCCTGAACGGCACTTGCAACCAAAGCGCCAAGACCGGGCGTTGTGAGCGGATCGTGACGGCCTACGATCACCAACACAGGATTGGTGATCCCCCGAATAGTTTCCCGTAGGTCCATGTCGCGTATCGCTGCACATGCAGCGGTATACCCCTCTTCTGGAGTTGCCAGCAAGATTTCTGAGATTCGTTCGACTTCGTCGGGATGACGTTCCCGAAAGGACCTAGTGAACCAGTTTTGCAGCACGGAAGGCGCCAAGCCCTCCATGCCTTTCTCCTCCACAGTCCGGATCCGCTCGTTCCAAAGGTCGGGATTGCCCAATTGCGCTGCGACATTGGCGAGAACGGCGCGGTTGATGCGCTCGCGCGCATGGATCAGGAGCCAGAGTCCGACCATCCCGCCGAGCGAAACTCCGATCCAATGCACCTTCCGGAACCCGACCGCGTCGAGAATTCCAACCGCATCCCGGCCAAGCTGATCCAGAGAAGAGGAGCCGGGGGTGACGACGCTCGAACCATGGCCGCGCATATCATAGCGAATGATGCGGAAATGCCGCAGCAGCGACGGCACGAGCTTATCGAAAAGGTGCAAATCGCCGCCCAAAGGATGCGCGAGCACCACCGCGGGCGCGCCTTCCCTGCCCTCAACGACGATGTTGAAGGCTTCTCCTTTGATGATCCTTTCGGCCATGCCTCACTCCCGAACGAACAGTCCGCCGCCGCTTCCCATTCGCATTGACTGGATAGAGTAGCCTCCCCTTACGACGCTGCAAGTGAGCGACCGCAAGAAACCACGCGATCCATGGCGCGAATAAGGTGTGCACCAGCGTTTCGAGGCCGCCGCGCGCATCATTCCGCACCA
Source organism: Methylovirgula sp. (assembly GCA_049522395.1). Taxonomy (GTDB): domain Bacteria; phylum Pseudomonadota; class Alphaproteobacteria; order Rhizobiales; family Beijerinckiaceae; genus Methylovirgula. The sequence goes on along the minus strand of JBEKNV010000003.1, from coordinate 49,738 downwards.
GTGAAGTCAAAGGTTGCGCTTTGCGATTCAGCGCCGATGGGACGCGCGTATCGACGATGAAGCGGGCACAAGGCGTATGTGGGCGAAAAGAATCGCCGATTGATCTTTGATGGACGACTGGCAAGCCCAAACCCACGCCCGGGAGCGACGAGGAGTGGTGCGGCACGCGTTTTGTGACAGTCGGATGGCGAAGCCCCACGCTCGCCGAGGCCATTGGCTCGTGACTTTATCGCTTTGTTTTCATGGAGACTCCGATCTCCCATCGGCCTCGCCGCCAGCAAAAGCGCAAGCTTTGGGGGAACAACATTCCAAAGCGCGCGTTTTCTGGGAGGAAACTTTTCTATAGAAGACCTCTCTGCCCCTCGCGCCGGATGTGCCCAATGCCACCAGCCAAAGCCAGCGTCGAGCTCGCGGAGCGTAAGACCGAGCCAAGGTTTTCGCTCGCGGAACGTTTTCTCAACGTTCGTGCCGCGACCGAGGCGCTCGCCGCGCCACTTTCCGCAGAAGATCAGACTATCCAATCGATGCCGGATGCCAGCCCGACGAAATGGCATCGCGCGCATACGACCTGGTTCTTCGAAACCTTCCTGCTCGCCCCGCATCTGAAGGGCTATCGCGCCTTCGACCCGGATTTCTCCTATCTCTTCAATTCCTATTACGAGGCAGTCGGTCCGCGCCATCAGCGTTTCGCCAGAGGCATGATCACGCGACCCGGCGTCGCCGAGACATCCGCCTATCGCGCCCATGTCGATCAGGCGATGCTGGCGCTCCTTAACCGAACGATCTCGCCGGATCTCGAAAAACTGATCGTCCTTGGGCTTCATCACGAGCAGCAGCATCAGGAACTGCTCGTCACCGACATCAAACATGCGCTCTTTCAGAATCCGCTGGCGCCCGCCTATTCGCCCGCCCCGGCCGCCAAGCCTGCAATGGCGCCGAAATGCGAATGGAGCGACATTGAAGGTGGCGTTTACCGCATCGGCCATGAGGGCGAGGATTTCGCCTTCGACAATGAAGGGCCGGCGCACGAGGCGCTGGTCGGCGATTTCACCATCGCCAGCCGGCCGGTGAGCGTCGGCGAATATCTCGAATTCATCGAAGACGGCGGTTATCGGCGCGCTTCGATTTGGCTCGCCGATGGCTGGGCGACCGTCAATGCCGAAGCCTGGCAGGCCCCTGCCTATTGGCAGCAGAAAGACGGCATCTGGTCCAGCTTTACGCTTCATGGACGCCAGCCGCTCAACCCGGCGGAACCCGTCTGCCATGTCAGCCTTTATGAAGCGGCGGCTTTCGCCAACTGGGCCGGCGAACGGCTGCCGACCGAATTCGAATGGGAAATCGCCGCTCGCGCCGCTCGCAAAACGGAAAAAAACACGCCCAACGTAACGGTTCACCCCGGTCCGCTCGTACAGGGTTTTTGTCAGGACGTGTGGGAATGGACCGGCAGTGCCTATCTCCCCTATCCGGGCTTCCGCCCGGCCGCAGGTGCGGTCGGCGAATACAATGGGAAGTTCATGATTAATCAGATGGTGCTGCGGGGACGCTCATGCGCGACGCCCTTGGGGCATGACCGCGTGACCTACCGAAATTTCTTTCCGGCCGGTGCGCGCTGGCAATTCAGCGGCTTCCGCCTCGCTCAGGACGCATGAGATGACGACGCTGCAGAAACTTCAAGATCTGGAGCCGTCGACCGAAGAGTTCCGCGCGGCCGTCCTCACCGGTCTGCGCCAGCGCGAAAAGGCGCTGCCCTGCAAATTCTTCTACGATGCGGAGGGCTCGCGCCTCTTCGACAAGATTTGCGACCTGCCGGAATATTATCCGACGCGCACCGAATGCCGCATCCTGGAGCGCTATGCAGACGAGATCGCCGCGCATGTCGGCGAACGCGCAAGGCTTGTCGAATTCGGCTCCGGTGCCGGCATCAAGATCAGGCTGCTTTTGTCTGCGCTTGAGCGTCCCGCCGCCTATGTGCCGGTCGATATCTCGCGACTGCATCTCCTCACCGCGGCATCGAGCCTCGCCAAGGATTTTCCGCAGCTCGCCATCGCGCCGATCTGCGCCGACTATACGCAGCCCTTCGTGGTGCCACCCGTCGAAGGCGCGCGCTATACCGTCGGCTTCTTTCCGGGCTCGACCATCGGCAATTTTACGACCGAAGAAGCGCAGAGTTTCCTGACGACCGCCCATACCTTGCTCGGACCGGACTCATCGATGATCGTCGGGGTCGACCTGCGCAAGGACGAGGGCGCGCTGATGCGCGCCTATGATGATGCGGCAGGCGTCACCGCCGCCTTCAATCTCAATCTGCTGCGGCGGATCAATCGCGAGATCGGCGGCACGTTTAACCTCGATCAGTTCTTTCACAGCGCCCGTTGGAACGATGCAGCGGGCCGGATGGAAATGCATCTCGTCAGCCGCCGCGCACAGACGGTCAGGATCGGCGGCGAAAGCTTTGCCTTTAAAGACGGCGAGGCGATCCATACCGAGAATTCGCACAAATATACGGTCGCCCAATTCCAGGATCTTGCCCGGAGTGCCGGCTATCGGCCGAAAGCGGTCTGGACGGATGAAGCCTCGCTCTTTTCCGTCCACCTCTTGCGCGCTGCGGGCGGCCCACAGGGCTGACTCTCGATGCGCACGAGAGAGAGAGCCGTGCCCACCATTCTTCAGCTCTTCGGCACCGTCGTTTCGAGATCCTCGAGCCAGATGCGCGCACTGCCATCCGATGGCGCGCGCCAGTCGCCGCGCGGCGACAGCGCCCCGCCCGCCACGACCTTCGGCCCGTTCGGCAACGCCGAGCGCTTGAATTGGCTCATGCCGAAAAAGCGCGTGATGAAGACGATGAGCCAATGGCGGATCGCCGCGAGATCATAGGCGTGGCGCCGTTCTTTCGGAAAATCCTGCGGCCATTGTCCATGCGCAACATCGCGCCACGCATGGAGCGCGAGAAAGGCGATCTTCGCCGGACGGAAGCCATAGCGCAGCGTGTAGAAGAGATTGAAGTCCTGCAGCTCATAGGGGCCGATGACCGATTCCGTGCTCTGAATCGCATCACCGTCGGCGGGCACGAGTTCCGGCGAGATTTCGCAGGCAAGAATCGAATCCAGCGTCGCCAGCACGCCCTCGTCGAATTGCTTGGTCGCGATCGTCCAGCGGATCAGATATTGGATCAGCGTCTTCGGCACGCCGGCGTTGATCGCATAATGCGACATCTGATCGCCGACGCCATAGGTGCACCAGCCGAGCGCGAGTTCGGAGAGATCGCCGGTGCCGAGAACGAGACCGCCATGCTCATTGGCGAGACGGAACAGATAATCGGTGCGCAAGCCCGCCTGCACATTCTCGAAGGTCACATCGTAAATCTTCTCGCCCTTGGCGAAGGGATGGCCGATGTCAGCGAGCATCTGCCGCGCCGCGGGCTTGATGTCGAGTTCATGCGCTTCGACCTCAAGCGCCTTCATCAAGGCCAGCGCGTTCGCTTTCGTCGTCGGACTCGTCGCAAAACCCGGCATTGTATAGGCGAGGATATTACCGCGCGGCAGGCCGAGCCGATCCATCGCCTTGGCCGCAACGATCAAAGCATGCGTTGAATCGAGGCCGCCTGAGACGCCGATGACGAGCCTGTCGATGCCGGAGGCCATCAGCCGCTGTTCGAGTGCGGCGACCTGAATGTTGTAGGCCTCATAACAATCCTGCGCCAAGCGTTCGCCATTGGCGGGAACGAAGGGAAATCGCTCGACCGTGCGCTCGAGGCCGATGTCTCCGTCCGGCGGCGCCAGGGTGACGTTGATGCGCCGAAAAGCTTTGCGCGGCGTGGCACGGCGGTTGTCGTCGAATGTGCCTTGCCGCAGCCGCTCCTGCATCAGGAGATCGAGATCGACATCGGCAAGGACAAAATGCGAGTCTTCCGCGAAGCGCGGCGATTCCGCGAGGACCGAGCCATTTTCCATGATCGAGGTCTGACCGTCCCAGGCGAGATCGGTCGTCGATTCGCCCGCCCCCGCCGATGTATAGAGATAGGCGGAAAGACAGCGCGCCGATTGCGATTGGCACAAAAGCCGGCGCGTGTCGGATTTGCCGATGGTGATGTTGCTCGCCGAGAGATTGACGAGCACGGTCGCGCCTTCGAGCGCCGCGAAAGAACTCGGTGGCACCGGCACCCAAAGGTCTTCGCAGATCTCCGCGTGGACGACGAGGTTGTCGATATCCTCCGCCGCGAACAAAAGATCGGGACCGAAGGGCGCGCGATGCGCGCCGACAACAATCTCATCGCCGTCCGTTCCTTCGCCCGAAGCGAAATGCCGGCGCTCGTAGAATTCGCGATAGTTCGGCAGATGGACCTTCGGTACGACGCCAAGAAGCTTTCCACGATGAATAGCGAGCGCGCAATTATAGAGCCGGCCGCGGTGCCTCAGCGGAGCGCCGATGAGAATGAGCGGCATCAGCGCCTTGGACGCCGAGACAAGATGATCGACACCCGCTACAACACCCGCGAGCAATGTCTCCTGCAGCAGCAAATCGTCGATTGCGTAACCGGAGAGCGCCAGTTCCGGAAAGGCCGCGACCGCCACCGAGTTCTCATGCAGAGACGAAAGAAGAGCGACGGCACTTTGCGCATTGGCCAAGGGCTCCGCCAAATGGCCGCGCAGCGTGCAGGCCGCGACGCGCGCGAAGCCGTGCCGGTAAATCGATCGGAAGTTCGTCTCAATCTTCGACATCGAGTGTCAATTCATCAGCATGGGATTGGCCCAAGGCCGGACCAGGGTTAACAAAATTGCGTGACCTGGCCGCTTCTTAGCATATTTGCCGAGCGAGCGTGAACCTTCGCCTTTGCGGCATCGGCGCTCGACACCAAAGCTCCGCCCGTCGGGGCATTAGCGTCCCGTATAATTTGGCGCTAAGTTCCGCGCAAAGAGCCGGAGTGCGTTTCTTGTTCACAACAGATGATCTTCTACGCGTCGCGCAAGACTGGGCCGAAGCCGATAAACGCTTCGCGCTCGCGACGGTGATCGAGATCTGGGGCTCGGCGCCGCGCCCTGTCGGCAGCCACCTCATCATTGACGACGGCGGCCGCTTTTTCGGCTCTGTCTCCGGCGGCTGCATCGAGGCCGAAGTGTTGAGCGAAGCGCAGGAGGTAATCGCGACCGGCAAAGCGCGCCTCCTCGAATTCGGCGTGAGCGACGAGACAGCGTGGGAAGCAGGGCTCTCCTGCGGCGGCTCGATCAAGATCTACGTTGAAAGGGTCGACTGATGCGGCGCGAGATTCTTTCGGCGCTGAATTTCGAGCGCGAGACGCGCCGCGCCGCGATTGTGATGACCGATCTCGAATCGGGCGAACAGGAATTCATCCCCGCGGCCGATGCCGGCAAGCACAGGCTGGCGCCGCATTTGCTGGAACGGCTGCGTCTCGGCAAGAGCGGCAGAGTGGAGATCGATGGGCGCGATCTCTTTCTGCTCGTGCAAATTCCCCACCGTCGGCTGATCGTCGTGGGCGCTGTGCATATTTCTCAAGCCCTCGCGCCGATGGCCAAGCTTGCGGATATCGAAATGATCATCGTCGATCCGCGCACCGCCTTTGCAACGCCAGACCGTTTTCCCGATGTCGATCTCATCCCCGAATGGCCGCAGGATGTGCTGCCCCGGTTGCGGCTCGACGCTTTTACGGGCCTTGCCGCTTTGACGCATGATCCGAAGATCGACGATCCAGCTTTGATGGCGGCACTGCGCTCGGAGTGTTTCTATATCGGCGCGCTTGGCTCGCGGAAGACGCATGGCAAGCGGCTCGATCGTCTTCGCGGCGAGGGATTTTCCGAGGCGCAGCTCAGCGCCATTCACGCGCCGATCGGGCTCGATATCGGCGCGGTTCATCCGGCCGAAATCGCCGTCTCCATTCTCGCCGAGATGATCGCAGTGATGGGGCGCAAGCCGCTGCGCTCGGCCAAGGCCGCCTAATTGGGCGAGAAACACGACTCCGCTGTCGCGGCGATCATTCTGGCGGCCGGCGGCGGCACGCGCTTCAGCGGCCCATCCGACACGCCCAAGATTCTCACGGAGCTCGCAGGCAAGCCGCTCATCCGCCATGTGGCGGAACAGGCCGCCGCCTCTCGCGCGCGTCCCGTGATCGTTGTCGTCGGAGCGGCAGCACAGCGGATCGAAGCCGCGCTCGCTGAACTTGATTGTGCGTTCGTTCAAAACAACGATCCAGCGGCGGGCATGTCGCGCTCGCTGACGCTGGGGCTCGCGGCTGTTCCGCCAAACTGCCGGGGGGCCGTCATTCTTCTTGCCGATATGCCGCGCGTGACAGCGAAGACGATCGATCGATTGATCGGGACCTTCGAGAAGGCCTCGCCGCCGCCGCGCGCGGTCGTGCCTCATTATCAAGGCCGGCGCGGCAACCCTGTCCTTCTCGCGCGCGCAATTTTTCGCGAGGCGATAGCGCTTACGGGCGATCACGGCGCGCGGAGCCTCCTCGAAGACACGGCGGGAATTCTCACCTGTACCATCGACGACGATGGCATCGAGATCGATGTCGATACAAGCGCCGATCTCATCGCGCTTGCGCGGCAAATGCGCGAGGATGGGGCTTAGCCGTTCGACGCAGCGCGCTCTGGGGTCTTTACCGAAAGCACCAACTCTTCATATTTGCGGTCCACCTCGTCAGCCGTGAGCGGCTCGGCAAACAGAAAGCCCTGCAATTCGTTGCAGTCGAGGTTTTGCAAAAATTCGAGTTGCTGCTCGTTCTCGATCCCCTCGGCCGTCACTGTGAGGCCCAGCGCGCGTCCGAGGCGGACGATCGACTCGACGATGATCGCGCTTTCGCCCTGCGGCTCCATCGATTCGAGGAAGGTTCGGTCGATCTTGATCTTGTCGAAGGCAAAGCGGCGCAGATAGATCAGGCTTGAATAGCCGACGCCAAAATCATCAAGCGCCATGCGAATGCCCAAGGCGCGCAGATCGAAAATGGACCGCTCGGCAAGTTCCGCGTCGGAAATGATGACGCCTTCGGTCAATTCCAGCTCGAGGCGGTTGGGATCAATTCCCGTCTCGTTGATGATCGCTTCGACCGAGGCGACAAAATCGCGCTTGCGGAATTGGATCGGCGAGACATTGACGGCGACGTAAAGGTCGGGCCAGCGCGCGGCATCGCGGCAGGCGCGCCGCAAAACCCATTCGCCGAGCGTGACGATGAGACCGCGCTCCTCGGCCAGCGGAATGAAATGCTCGGCCGAGAGAAGGCCCTGCGTCGGATGCTGCCAGCGAACGAGCGCCTCAAGGCCAAGCATTTTGCTGCCGCAAGCCGACATGATCGGCTGGTAGAGCAGAACGAGATCGTCGTTGTCGATCGCGGCGCGCAAATCGTCTTCCGCATTCTGGAGAAGACGAAGGATCTCGCCACTCTTCGCTTCAAAAAAGGCGAAGCGGTTGCGCCCATCGTGTTTGGCGCGGTAGAGCGCGAGATCGGCGAGCCGCATCAGGCCGACGCGCTCTTCCGCATTCTGCGGGCAAAGCGAGATGCCGATCGACGCGCCCAAAGAAATCTGCTGCCCGGCCAATTCGAAGGGCGCGCTCAGCTGTTCGAGGATGCGATAGGCCAAGCGGGCGCAATCGCGTGGATCGCCCACATCCGATTGCAGAACGGCGAATTCATCGCCGCCGATGCGCGCGATATAATCGCTGTTGCGCAGCGTCCGCGATAGGCGATCGGCGACGGCGACGATCATCAAATCGCCGACTTCATGGCCATAGCTGTCGTTCGTCTCTTTGAAATGGTCGAGATCGATATAGAAAAGCGCGAATTGCGTTCCCTTGCGCCGGCAGCGGCCGATCTCGGCATCGACCAGCTCGTTGAACAGAAACCGGTTCGGGAGGCCCGAAAGGGCATCGCGCCCAGCGGCCTGCTTCGCCTTCTCAGCGCTCTCGGCGAGCCGCATCATCTGCTCATGCGACGTCCAGATCATGAAACCGGAGAACAACAGGGTGAAAGCCAGCAGCAGCAGATTGATGCGCTGGTTCGAGCCGAAGAGAGCAAGATGAATGGAAAAGGGATCGCGAACCTTGCCCCAGGCAAAAAAGGCACCGACCGCAATCATGAAGATGAAGACGAAGGCGAGACGATAGGTCATCGTCCAGCGCGTGATGCCGACCGGATCGGCCTCCTCCTTGTCGCGCTTCAAGGCACCCGAGCCTGCAAGGTCGTTCAAATGCATGGAGCGGAAACTCTGGCGCGCTGCCGGGAGCAAAGTTTCCCCTCCCCGAGGGCGCCTCTTGACGGGTCGATTAAGGGCGAAAGGCTACCAGCCCTTTGTTAACGTAGAGTTCGAGCGCATGCCGCCGGAGGCTCAGTCCCCGGTTTCCTTAATACATTGAAAATATTTAAAATCCTCGATTTTCGGGCGCGGTATTAGCCGAGGTTAGGCCGGGCCATCGCCTCAAATCAACTGCAGGCCCTTAAAACTCGCAAAGCCTTGGCGGCCGATGATCAGATGATCGTGCACGGTCACGTTGAGCGACTTGCCGAGTGCGACGATTTCCTTGGTCAGCTGGATGTCGGGCCCCGAAGGACTCGGGTCGCCCGAGGGATGGTTGTGCACGAGGATCATCGCCGTGGCATTGAGCTCCAGGGCGCGGCGCATGACCTCGCGCGGATAGACCGGCGCGTGATCGACGGTGCCCGTGCTCTGCACCTCGTCGGCGATCAGCATGTTCTTCTTGTCGAGGAAGAGGATGCGGAATTCTTCGCGATCGAGAAAGGCCATCGCGGCGCGGCAATAGTCGAGCACGGCGGAAAAGCTCGTCAGGCTGCGCCGACTCTCCACCTCCGCTTTCGAAAAGCGAATAGCGGCAGCCTGCACGATCTTGATTTCGGTGATCGCCGCTTCGCTGAGCCCCTTGATCTCTTTCAGCCGCTCGGGGCGCGCGGCAACGACCTCGGCAAAGGAGCCGAAGCGCGCCAGAAGCGCTTTGGCGAGAGGCTTGAGATCGCGGCGAGGAATGGCGCGGAAGAGAAGGAGTTCGAGCAGCTCGTAATCGGCTAGCGCGTCGCCGCCTGCTGAGCGGAAACGCTCGCGCAGTCTTTCCCGATGACCAAAGTAATGCGGTGCGCCGGCGTCCTCAAAGGCGGAGGCCGGCGCCTTGCTCATTGCGCGACCGCGGCCGCCGTTTCATAAGGCGGATGGTGCAGTCCCTTCGGCGACAGGGTGAAAATTTCACAGCCGGTCTCGGTGACCCCGATCGTATGTTCAAACTGCGCCGACATGGAGCGGTCGCGCGTCACAGCCGTCCATCCGTCGGACAGGATTTTCACATGCGGACGGCCGAGATTGATCATCGGCTCGATCGTGAAGAACATGCCGGGTTTCAGCACGGTGCCTTCGCCGCGCCGGCCGTAATGCAAAATGTTCGGCTCGTCATGAAAGAGCTTGCCGATGCCATGGCCGCAGAAATCGCGAACGACCGAGCAGCGTTCCGCCTCCGCATAGTCCTGAATGGCGGCGCCGATGTCGCCCGTGGTCGCGCCGGGCTTCACGGCGGCAATGCCGCGCATCAAGGCCTCATAAGTGACGTCCACCAGCCGCTGGGCGCGGCGCGAGACTTCGCCAACGAGATACATGCGGCTTGAGTCTCCGTGCCAGCCGTCGAGGATCAAGGTCACGTCGATGTTAACGATATCGCCCTCGCGCAAAGGCTTGCGGTCGGGAATGCCGTGGCAGACGACATGATTGATCGAGGTGCAGATCGACTTGCGGTAGCCGCGATAATCGAGCGGCGCCGGATAGGCACCATGCGACAAGGCATAGTCGAAGACCAGATTGTCGAGGAATTCGGTGGTTACGCCCGGCCGAACATGTTCGGTCAAAAGGTCGAGAACTTCAGCCGCCAAATGGCCCGCTTTCCGCATGCCTTCGAAAGCTTCCGGGCCATGTAATTTGATCTGCCCGGTCTTGCGGCCGGGAACTTCAAGCGCGTCAACGAATGTCATGGATCCCAAGGAGATGCAGGGGTTTTTCTTGTCCTGGGAATAATGTAAGGCTTTGGCAGGCCGGCGCAAGTCTGTCTTCGACAGCTTCGCGTGCGCCGGCTCCCCGACCAATGGTGGGGGTGCCGCAGCTTGGCGACAAGCCGACCTTTTCTATGCCGCACTCCTCCCGCACATTGCCCTCGCTTTTGTGATCTCTCCCAGCTTTGTGATCTCTTCCGAAGATGAGCCGTTCAACCCCGCAGGGTAATGATCTCTCGCTCTTTGGGCTTTATCAGCCCTCCGGCGTGATGGCGCAGCTTCTGGCGCTGACGCGCGCGGCATCGACGAGCTGGACTGGCAAACGCAGCGCCTATTTTCTGCGCGCGATGGCGATGCGCGCCTTGCGAGGCCGCCCGCTCGATGTCGAAACCTTCGGCGCCCGGATGCGCCTCTATCCTTACAACAATGTCTGCGAGAAGCGCATTCTGTTCACGCCACAATATTTCGATCCGGCGGAACGCGATCTGTTGCGGGCCCGGATGCGGCCGGATTTCGCCTTCATCGATGTCGGCGCGAATATCGGCGGCTAGAGTCTTTTTGTGGCGGCCTGCGCCGGCCAGCGGGCCCGCATTCTGGCGATCGAACCGCAGCCCGATATTTTCGAACGTCTCATCTACAACATCAGGCAAAACCCCTTCGCCAACATCAAGGCCATCGACTGCGCCGTCGCCGACCGCGATACGGAAGTGACGCTGTTCATCGATCCGCATAACCGGGGCGAATCCTCGATGCGGATCGTTAACGACGAAATGGACGGCCGCGAGATCAAAGTGCCCGGCAAGGCGCTCGCCACCATCGTAACTGAGGAAGGTTTTACCCGGATCGACGCGATGAAGCTCGATGTCGAAGGCGCTGAGGACCTGATCCTCGAACCGTATTTTCGGGAAATGCCGAAGGCACTGTGGCCGCAGCTTCTGTTGGTGGAATTCAGCCGCCAGCTTTGGACGGTCGATCTGCCCGTGCTGCTCCTCGATCTCGGCTACCGCGAAGTCCTGCGAACGCGGCAGAAAGCGACCTTCGAGCTGATCTGAGAGGAGAGCCCGAAGGGCAGAGCCGGCCCACGGCTCTGCTCGGCTGCTGCCTTATGTCTCGGCCCCAGCGCCTGTGGTATTGGCGAGACAGATGAAGTTTCCCCGGTCGATTAGGGCCGGCCATCTGGCCAGGGGTTCCCCCGCCCTCTAGTATGTGACAATCGCAATCCGTGGAGAACGACCCTGGCGAAGGACCCGCTAAACGAGCCGAACCAGCCCACGGCCGACCCTCACTACATTTCTTCGAATGAAAGACCCCGGCACCAGCTGGCCTATGGCCTCGAGCGCATGGGCCTTGTCTCTCTGCGCTTCCCCTACATCATTGCGGCGATCGTCGTCGCGCTCGCAATCGGCGCCGGCTTCGGCATCAACCGGATCCAGGTCGACGATTCGCTCAGCCAATTGTTCCGCTCGAACACGCCCGCTTTCAAACAATATGAGGAAGTAACGAAACGCTTCCCCTCGACCGAATTCGACGTCCTCGTCGTCGTCGAGGGCAGCAGCCTCTTGCAGCGCGACTCGATCGACAAGCTGCGCAATCTCGTCACCGACCTGCAGCTGGTTCAGGATTCAAAAGGTCATGATGCGACGCGCGGCATCATTTCTATGTTTTCGGCGCGCGAGCCGCCGGAAGGCGGCCATATCCCGCCGCCGTTTTTCCCGGACACGCTGCCGGAAGGGCCGGCCTATGACGCCTTCATTCAAAAAGTGAGGGCCAACGAAATCCTGCGCGGTAAGCTCTTGTCCGAAGATGGCAGGCTCACGCTCATCGTGCTTGCACTGAAGCCCGATATCGTCCGCACCAATGAACTCGGCTATGTCGTCAATGAGATTCACGACGCCGTGCGCGACGATCTTGCCGGCACGAACCTGTCGACGGAGCTTTCCGGCGTCCCGGTGATGCAGCTCGCGATCCGCGATGCGGTGGAGCGCGACCGTCTGCTCTACAACACGATCGGCTTTGTCGGCGGCTGCCTCATCGCCATCCTGTTCTTCCGCCGTATCTCCTTCATGGTCATCGCCGCGGCGCCGCCGCTGCTCGCTATTCTGCTGTCGCTCGGCACGCTGGGCTGGCTCAATTTCCAGCTCAATATGTTCCTCAACGTGATGACCCCCCTCATCATGGTCATCAGCTTTTCGGATTCGATGCAGCTGACCTTTGCCACGCGGGACCGGATTCTCGCCGGCGACAGCAAGGTCGAGGCGCTGCGAACGGCGATCTATGTCGTCGGGCCGGCATGCGTGCTGACGCATGCGACGGCGGCGTTGTCTTTCGTCGCTTTGACATTTTCCGATTCCGATCTCATCCGCGCCTTCGGCGAAGCGGGGCTGATCGCGACGATCATCGCCATGCTGTCGGTGCTGATCTGCCTGCCGCTGCTCGGCATGTTCCTGCTGCGCCGAGAAGCCGCCTTCGTCGCCCGCGTGAAGGGTGCCGATCTCGCGGTCGATGCGCTGCGCCGCTTCTGCGGCTGGATCGCGACCCGCATGGTCCATAGGCCCGGGATTTACAGCCTGATCAGCGTCCTTCTCGTCGCGAGTCTCGGCTATGTCTATGCCAACCTCGAGCCGCGCTACCAGCTCGCCGATCAGGTGCCGAACAATCACAACGCCATCGAAGCCAATAAAAGGCTCGATGCGGAACTCACCGGCGCGAGCCCCATCGACATTCTGATTGAATTCCCGAAAGGCGAATCCCTCTATTCGCCGCAGACGCTCGCGACAATTGCAGAGGTGCATAACGCCGTGAGGACTCAACCCGGCGTCGGCAATGTCTGGTCGCTCGAAACGCTCAGAGTCTGGCTCGCCGAAAAGATGCACATCACCGACGTCGAGACGCTGAAGCAATATGTCAACATGCTGCCCGACTATCTCACGCAGCGTTTCGTTTCGCCGGATCACGAAGCGGTGGTGGTCGAAGGCCGGGTACCGGATGTCGATTCGAGTCAGCTTTTGCCGATCGTCGATTCCCTCGACAAATCGCTGGACACGGTGCGTGCCGAACACAAGGGCTATGACATCGCAGTCACGGGGCTCGCCGTCATCGCCGCGCGCAACAGCTCGCGAATGATCGAGAAATTGAATCACGGGCTGACGATCGAAATCGTCTTCGTCGCCGCATTCATCGGTCTCGCCTTCCGCTCGCCCTTGGTGATGCTTGCGGCAATCATGCCCGCGATCTTCCCGGTCTTTGCGTCGGGCGCCTTGCTGCTCGTCAGCGGCATGGGCTTGCAGTTCGCGAGCGTCGTCGCGCTCACCGTTTCATTCGGACTAGGCCTCAGCGCGACGATTCACTTCCTCAATCGTTTGCGGATCGAGCATAAGCCCGATGAGGACCCGGCCATCGGCGTTGAGCGCGCGACGGTTCTCGTCGGTCCCGCCGTGATCCTGACCTCGATCGTTCTCGCCTGCGGTCTCTTCGTCACCGTCTTTTCGAACCTGCCGTCGCTGCGCCTCTTCGGCTGGCTCAGCGCCTTCGCGATGTTGATGGCGCTCGTTGCCGACCTCACCATTCTGCGCCCGACCATCATGTTGCTCTACCGTCTGAGCGGCCAGTTAAAACGACGACCGGCCAACAAAATCGGCTAAGGTTCTGCGCATAAAAAAAGGGCCGGTTCCCGCCGCAGCGGAAACCGGCCATTTCTTTTGGGACCGAGCGCGATCAGCGATGCAGCGTGACCGTCACATCCAAAACATCGGTGGTCTCGGAGGGCCTTATTTGCACAAATTGCGAATTGCCGCGGATCGAAAGCGACAGACCGGCTGAAAAAGTAGCCCCGGTCACTGTGGCGAGGATCGTCCCATCATTCACCGTGCCGCTGACGCTGCCCGTCACATCCCGGCTCGTCTCAGTCCAACTGCCGGTGAGCTGATTGCCATCCGTTCGGACCTGACTTTCGACGTTGAACTTGTAGCTCTGGCTCGCACAGACCAGAGATTGGCTGAGCAGCGTTCCGGCACCGCCGACGCCGTAAGACACCCGGCACCGAATGGTTTCTTTGGAGCCGTCCCGCATCGAAATCCTGCCGTCGCCACGCCACGTGCCGGCAAATTTCTGGAATGGGCCGTCCGCTTCCGCTGGGCGTATTTGTAGTGCGAAGACCGCCAAAGCAGCCGTTGCGGCTAAAATAATGGATTTTTGAGTGATGGATTTGAGCAACATGAAATGATGGGCCTCCATCCCGTTTTTAGTCTCAGTCCCGCCTGGCCTATTCGCCCCAGCCGACGGCGGCAAATACTAGCCGAGTTCGCTTGGTTCGCAATGTTCCCCACGGCGAATTTACGCCTCTGTGTCCCGCCGAACTTTGAGGCCGGGAGGCGCCGGGGGCCTCCCCCTTAAGTGCTTTTGAAGGCTTGGTTTTATCGCCTCCCCTCTTATGGGGAGGGTTGCCCGGGTTCGTCTGCCGGCGGCGGCGGGCGCGGATTGAAGAAGGCTTTGACTCGCTCGCCCAGCGTGTCGCGGACCGAGCGATAGGCATCGAGCATGCGCTCGCGGCTCCCCTCCACGACCGAGGGATCGAGCGTCGGCCAATAGACGACATCGGCCGCCAAAGTGCGGGTGAACTCCAGCGCTTTGTGATGCGCCTCGGGCGAAAGGGTAATGATGAGGTCGAAGCTCGCGTCTTCGAGGTCTTCAAATGTGTGTGGGCGGAAGTCGGCAATGTCGATCCCAACTTCCTCCATGACGGCAACGGCGAAGGGGTTGAGCTCGCCTTTTCTGACGCCCGCTGAGGCAAAATAGACGCTGCGGCCGAAATAGTGCCGGCCGAAGGCCTCGGCGATGGGCGAGCGAAGACTGTTTTCCGAACAGGCGAAGAGCACGGCCTGCGGCCGCCGGCGTGCCGGTTGCCGTGCGGAGGCGCCCGCCGTATCGCCCGTCACCTGTTCAGCCCTTCCAATGCAGCGCCGTGACCAGAGTGAAGATGCGCCGCGCCGTATCGATATCGCAGTCGATCTTGCCTTTCAGGCGCTCCAGCAAAAGTTCTGCCGCTTCGTTGTGAACGGCGCGCCGGCCCATATCGATGGCCTCGATCTGCGCCCGCGTCGCCTGCCGGATGGCGGCATAATAGCTCTCGCAGACCATGAAATAGTCCTTGAGCAGGCCGCGGAACGGCGTCAGCGATAGAATATGCGCCGCCAGCGTCTCGCCTTTTTCGTTGCGGACTTCGAAGGCAAGCTTGGCATCGTGCAGCGAGATTTTGAGCACATAGGGACCGGCATCGAGCCCCGGCAGACCGAAGCTGTTTTCTTCGATGAGATCGTAGATCGCGATCTGCCGCTCGTGCTCCTGGTCCGACGTGCCGCGACCGATCGAAGCCTCGTCGAGCGTCACGGAGACGAGACGATTGCGCCGGTTCGGCTCGTCTTCCGTCATGACGTTGAGTGACCCAAACGAATGGCGACGGAACGCGCGTGCCCCTCGAGCCCTTCGGCCTTGCCGAGCGCGATGGCAGCAGGGCCAAGCGCCGCGAGGCTCTCCGGCCCGCATTTCAGAATCGAACTGCGCTTCATAAAGTCGAGTACGCTCAAACCTGACGAAAAGCGCGCCGAACGTGCCGTCGGCAGCACGTGATTGGAGCCGCCGACATAATCGCCGATCGCTTCCGGCGTCATTCCGCCGATGAAGATTGCCCCCGCATTGCGGATCTGCTCGGATAGTGCGTCGGCATCCTCGGTGATGATTTCGAGATGTTCGGCGGCGATGCGATCGGCAAGCGGAACCGCTTGCGCGATATCGGCGACGACTATGATCGCGCCGTAATCGCGCCAGCTTGCCTCGGCGATGTTCCGGCGCGGCAGCTTGGCCAATTGGCTTGTGACGGCAACATCGACCTCTTGCGCCAGTTTCGCGCTGTCGGTGATCAGGATCGATTGCGCCGCGCTGTCGTGCTCGGCCTGCGCCAGAAGATCGGCGGCGACCCATTGCGGGTTGGCGCTCTTGTCGGCGATGATCAGGACTTCCGACGGACCGGCGATCATATCGATGCCGACCGTGCCGAAAACGCGGCGCTTGGCGGCGGCGACATAGGCATTGCCCGGCCCAACGATCTTGGCGACGGGTGCGATCGTCTTCGTCCCATAAGCCAGAGCCGCGATCGCCTGCGCGCCGCCGACGCGATAGATTTCGTCGACGCCGGCGAGCTCGGCAGCGACGAGAACGAGCGGATCGATATGGCCGGAGGGCGCGGGGACGACCATGACAAGACGCGGAACGCCCGCGACTTTTGCCGGCGCCGCGTTCATCAAAACGGATGAGGGATAGCTCGCCGTACCGCCAGGCACATAAAGTCCCGCCGCATCGATTGCCCGCCAGCGCCAGCCAAGCTCGACGCCGAGCGCATCGGTGAAGAGTTCGTCCTTTGGCCGTTGTCTTTCATGAAAGACCAAGATCCGTTCATGCGCCAAATGCAGCGCCGCCAGCGCCTCGGGCTCGACCTTGCCCTTGGCCGCGGCGATCTCTTGCGGCGAGACGGCAAGGCCCAGCTGCTTCAAATCGACATGATCGAATTTCTGCGAATAATCGATGAGCGCCTGATCGCCGCGCGCAATCACATCGGCGATGATTGTCTGCACCGCCAGATCGACATCTTCCGCCGACTCCCGCTTCATCGAGAGCAGCGCCGTAAAGGCGGCGGCAAAGTCGGGTGATCGCCCGTCAAGCCTCACGGCCATAGAAATCTCCTTCTCTGCGCCGTCCGCATGCGCTCCCTATACCGGCACGAAAACGACGACCGGCGAGAGCCGGAAGACCAGACGCCTGAACGGTATGTTGGCGCAACCGGGCAGTCCGGGCCCGACCCGGCGGCACTTCAAGAGCCTGTGTAAGCCATGCTCCGGCGGGATGGCAATGCGGCCTTCCGGCCAAATCGGCCTTGGGTCCGAGGCGATGGATTAGAGAAGCAGCTCAATGGCCGATGCGATCTCCGCGGGCTTTGTCGTCGGAGCATAGCGCCCTTTGACCTCACCCTGCCGATCGACGAGGAATTTGGTAAAATTCCACTTGATGGGCTCCGTGCCCAGAAGCCCCTTTTGCTCCGATTTCAAGAATTCATACAGCGGATGCGCATGCACGCCGTTGACGTCGATCTTGTCGAACATGGGGAAGCTCACATCATAGGTGAGCTTGCAGAATTGCGCGATCTCCTTCGCATCGCCCGGCTCCTGGCTGCCGAATTGATTGCAGGGGAAACCCAGAACCGAAAAACCGCGCGCATGATATTTCCGCTGCAGTGCCTCGAGCCCTTCATATTGTGGCGTGAAGCCGCATTTGCTCGCCACATTGACGATCAGCAGAACCTCGCCGCGAAAGCGATCGAGTGAGATATCGTCGCCGCCCAGTTGCTTGGCGGAAAAGTCATAGACGGTGCCCATTATGCGCACGCCTCCCGTTTGTTGTTTTGTGCTTCGTTTTAGATGAATTCACCCCGCAAGGGAATGCGCGTGCCATACCTCACGCGAGGACCAGCCAAACGAAAAAAGGCCCCCTGTCCGCGAGGGACAGGGGGCTGCATTCGGCTGAAGCGTGGCTTGATCAGTTCGGCGAGGTCATGTCTCTGATGTCATGGCACCGGCCTCTTTGAGCCGCGTCTGCAATTCGTCGATTTTCGCTTCGAGCTTGCCGATGTGATCGCGCAGATCGCGAATGGTGTGTTCATAAATATCGATCTTGCGTTCGAGCCGGCCGATCTCGATGCGCAATTCGCCGATCGTCCGCTCATAGGTCTCGATCAGAACCGAGATGCGCGAATCGACTGCGGCGGCGAGCAGCGGCTGGCGATTGATCGCGGCGACGACGATCGTCGAGACCGTGCCGATCAGCGTGCCGGAAAGGCCGATGGCAAGCGTGATCCAGACCTCATAGGACATCGGTCACTCCTTTCCGCAGAGCACTTTCATTTGCCGGCCTTGCGCGCGCATGCCGGCTTCGGACGCGACGACCGTCTGCGCCGCCATGGCGCAGATGGCCGGCTGGACCTTGATGCGGATCACATCTTCGGCCGTGCCGACTGTGCAGGCCGATGCATCAAGTCCAAGCCCGCAGATCAGAATGATCGCTTCGATCATGAGTGCCTCCCGCTGAATGGAAAGAGTGTCTCAGGCCGCTTTTTCACGCTGCTTGGCGCAGCGCGGCCATGTCGCCGGCCAAAGCCGCGGCATCGAAACCCGAAGGCGCTTTGCCGCTCGCCTCGAACCAGTCTTTCCCGAAAAGGCCGTAGGCTTCGTCGCAATATGCGCCCCAGAAATTCCAGCTCATGCGTTTGAGCCGGCCCCAGGTGATGCAGGTGAGTCCGCGCGCGTCATAGGCAACGATATAGACGGCATGGCCGCCCCATGAGCCGGGGGCGCCGTCGCCCGACAATCCTGCAGCGGGAACGACCCATACCTCTTGCGATTGCGCACTAATCGGCAGGGCGAGGCCGATATAGACGCCGCCGAAAAGCCAGATCGCGTCTTTGACGTCGCGACTATCTTTCGGCTGCAAAGCGGCGAAGGCCGAAAGCGCATGGCCTTCGACTTTATGCTCCAGCCAATAATTCAAGACATCGGTTTCGACCGCGCCCTGATCGCTTGAGGGACTGTCTGGCGAAAACCCCGAGACCGCCGAATAGAGCGAAACGATTGCATTATCCGGCAGCGTTTGTTCCCGTCCCGTGTTCTTTGTCCAGACCTGGATCGCGTGGCCGACCGCGGCGCAGGTGCAATCGCCAAGCGTATCGTTGCGCATCACGCCCCAGCTCTTCACGCCGGCACTCCAATCGACGGAGGCCGGCGCGGAAGGGAGATGCGCGGTATAGGCGGCGAGCATGGGAATGCGCGCGTCATGTTTCGGCGCGCGTTTGCCGAGCTTCATCGTGGGAAGCATGGGGACTCCGGACTCTGTCGGTGAAGTAGAAGATCAGGGAATGATCGGCGCGAGCTTGCCGATCGACAGCGCGCCGGTGAGAATGCCCGTCACCATGTTGATCGCCGTCATTTTCTGAAAATTGGCGAGCGCCTGGCATTGCGTCACGACCGTCGAATTGGGCTCAAGCGCGATCATCAGGTCGGTCGCAATCTCGACATCCGTCGCAAGATGGAGTTTCGGCAATTGATCGGCGGGCGGCAGCGCCTTGACTTGACCGACGAAGGTCTGCAGCGCCGTCCAGCACGGCAGAGTCACATTGTCGTTGTCGGCCTTCGCCATTTGGATTGCCGCGGCGAGATCGGCGTCGCCGTCGGCTGTGGCCCAAGTGAGAACCTTGGCGATGATCTGATCCGGGGTCGCGAGTTTGACGGGCGCATGTTTCTGCGGCGCGATGACAATAGGCTTCGCCTCGGCATGAACGCTCGTGCCCATCATCAGCGCCGAGCCGAGCGCCCCGGCGGCGAGAACGAGCATCAGTTTTTCGGCAAGCGGCGGAACGGGCGGCTTCGGCGCATCGGGCGTCGCCCAAGGACCGGGCGTTCCCGAGGAATAGCCATGCAACGCGGTGTTGACGCTCGACAGCACGAAGGTCGCGATCCCGGCCCAGCCAATGATCTCGGCAGCGACAGGATCCGGCACAAGCCCGGTGAAATGCACCGCGCCTGTCGCCACACCCGACAGGATCATCAGCGTCAGATTGAGCGCAAAGGAAATGCGCGGATCGATTTGCATGAGAATGCTCCGCTTCGATGAGGAACTTGGATCAATGAAGTTGAAGACGGCTCGCCGGACGAAAGCTCGTGTCCGCGTGCTCGGCCGGCTTTCGCCCTTCGCGCTTTTCAACGGCCGCGAGATAAAGCGGCATGGCGTGCCAGGCGAAGACGCCCCATTGCTTCGTCCAATCGGGTCCCGGCTCTTCGCCGACAGAAGTCAGCGGACAGGGGTGGACGTAATTTTCCGGGCCCATCGCAACGGGCACTTCGGTAATGAGGTCGTAGAGAATGCCATTGCCGTTGCGATAGGATCGGGCGGCCACGGATGCGATGAGTTTGGCGAGCGGTGCAAAGCCGGGGCGCGGTTCGCCGAAGACAACGCGCGCGACGGGTGCGTGGTTGTCATGAACCATGAGGCCGGTTAGCACTGCCGCGCGCGCCGCGCCGAGCGAATGGCCGCAGACGATCACATCGGCGCGAAGAGAGGGCTTCATCGCCCTATAGGCGTTTTCCATGCCGGCGAAAAAGCCCGGATGAACAGGGCCAAGCGCAAAATGCGTGAACGGATCGGCGACCGCTTCGAAATCGCGCACCCAATCCTGCGGCGTCGTCGAGCCGCGCAATACGACAACATCGATTCCGCCGAGGCGTTTCAGCGCCCAGCAGATGCCGTTGTCTTCATCCGGCTCTTCGCGATGATCCCAATCGATCGGCGCAGCGCCGGGATAAGCATAGAGCCCGTTGCAAAGCGCGGCGATCACTGCGTCGGACGGAAGCGCGTTCCCGTTCATGCGGCGACTTCCGCGCTGATGAGAGCGTGCTTGAACGACCAATAGAGCGAGGCGATCTCTTCGGCGCGGTCGAGCCCGTTGATGATACGCCGCGCATGAAGCGGGTCTTCCTCATGCGCGTTGAAATAGTCACTGAGTCGCTTGCCGGTATAGAGTCCCTGCTCCATCGCGATGAACATGGCAGGCGCCGCATATTGCGGCTCAAGCAGGAGATCGGGATCGGCGACGAGATCGACTCGCAGGAGCTTCATGAGCTTGTCGTAATTTTCTTTCCACGTCGTCTGCACATAGCCGCGGCCATAATAGATCTGGCCGGTCGAGGGATCGCGCAAACCGTAAGGATGGCCGCGCCCTTCGCCGAACTCGCGGATCGGCAGAAGCGTGAATTCCGTTTCCCAGAGAGCCGTCGCAAACTCATAGGCGAGAAAGCGCGGGTCCATCTTCGAATCGTGGCGCGCCGCGGCTTCGAGAATGATGCGTGCATGGCCGGCGCGCAGCGGTTCGCCGAGGCGAAACGGGACATGCGTCAGCGCCGCGCAGAATTTTGCGTGGTCGTACATGGAAAGTCCTCGGGGAATTGTCAGGACGTGTCGGCGAAAATGCCCGGATGTCGGCTAGGACCAATTGCCGACGGTTGTCAGCGCGGCCGCCCCAAGCGGCGAAATCTTGAAGTAGCTGCTGGCTCCGACGATCGCCGCCGCCGCGACGCCGAGCGATACTTGCGGGATGATCGTACCCGCGGCCGTTACCCGGATGATGCCGTTGATGACGGCGTAACCGAGCGTCGAGGTATTCGCAGCCACGATGGCCGTATTAGCCGCCGTATTTTGCGTCACGGAACTTGCAGCGGCGGTTGCGAGCGCTGTCGTCTTCACCGCGCTCGAATGCCAAGCCTGAGTAAACGTCGCGGTCCCGCCGAGCGCGAAGCCGAACGAGCCCGACGTCGCGCTCATCGACGAGAGTGAGAAAACGCATTCGAATTGATAGGTTCCGGCCGCCAGCGTGATCGCGCCGCTTGTCGATGCGTTGAAAAGTTTCTGTGCTGCCGTTTGCGAGGTCAGCGTATAGGCTGACGACAGAACTTGGATTTGCTCGGCGGACACGACGCCGCGCTCATTCGCAGCGACCGTCGCGTAAAACGCCGTTCCGTCATATTCCACGGCGCCAGCAGCCGGGCTGGTCAGATTGGTGCCAGATGCGAAAGTCAGCGGCGCTGCTGTCGCCGTACCGGCCGCAAGTTGGGCAGTCCCGTTGAATGTCGCGCCTACGAATGTCGCGACGCCGGTCGCGGCATTGAGGACCAGCGCGTCCTGCCAGCTCGACCCATCCGGCGAGACTTTGAAATGGAAGTTATCGTCGCCGCAAAGGCCGACTTCGGCATGACCCGTGAAGCCGTCCTGATATTGAGTCGAGGCCGTATTGGTGGACGAGGCTTTGTTGAGCTTGATACGAAAGTCGCCAGTGCCACCGGCGCCCGTCGCAAGCTCATTGAAAAGCACGTTATTGGCGGTGACGCTCAAGGGATTTGTCGGGTCGGCCGCTGTTCCAATGCCAACCGCTCCAAAATTGCCGAGCGTCGCGCCCGCCTGATCGACGATTGTCCATTTGCCGGACCCATTGCTTTCGATGGCGACGAAGCCATAGGCGCTCGAAATTCCCGCAGTTGCGAGGCCGTTGATTAGATCGGTTCCCGCCGCAGTTACGGTGATCGTGTTGGTCGCGGAACAGGCGCCCGATTCGTCGATGACGATCAGGCGCATGCCGGTGGGAAAGCTCGCTGCCGCAGGCAGAGAAACGAGTCGCGCCGCCGTCAGCGCGATAAAGGCCACCATGCGATCGGTCGTCTGCACGCTATAGGCCGCATCGCTGACCTGCGTTCGCGTATTGGTGACAACTTCGGAGAGTTTCGCGGCCGGGAAACCACCGGCCGTCGCGCCGTCTTGTACGACAAGCCGATTGTTCGTTGTATCGACAATCGCCTCACCCTGTGCGCCGGTGAAGGCCGCAACCTGCGCGGCCGTTCCGCGGCGCAATTGTAATTGCTCGCTCATGAAGCTATTCCTAGATCGATGGCATCGAGAATGGCGCCGACGAGGCCGCCGAGATCGCCGGAGGCTGCGACCGGCGTCTGCGTCACAAGACCGAGATCGAGCGCGACGTGCGTCGCAAGTTGCGCCGTAATGGGATCGCTGACGCCCTGGCCTGTCGGCATGAAGCTATAGACCGCGCAGGCCGAGAGATCCTGAAAGCCGCCGCCGAAGATGTTGAAGCTTTGGAACTTGAGATAGATCGTCTGGCCGATGTAATTGGCCGGAAGGTCATATTCGAAAATCGCAGTGTCCAGCCGCGCGAAGGGCGCGCCAGAGGTGTGCGATGTCGCCACCGTTCCATAAAGCCCGCGATAAAGCGTCGTCAGATCGTAACAGTCGGTGCTCGTCAGCGTCGCCGTCTCGAACGACAAGAGCTCATTGTCGACGATCGCGAGCGTCGTGGCATTCTGCGCGCCCGTTGTCGATGTACTCGAAAGCGTGCCGCCACTTTCGGCGAGATTGACCGACAGCGTGTTGGTGACGTCCGGATTGGCGCTCGTCGGCGCGGCAAGAGCAGCGCTCAGCACGCCTTGTTTGGCACCGGCGACGATGCTGCCGATCTGCGTGTACGACGCGCCATCGAGCGAAACCCAGATATTCGCGCCGCCCCAATTGGCATTGGCGGTGCCGGCTTGCCCGAGCGGCGTCGTCACCGAGGCTGTGGCAACTGTCGCGCCGGTCACCGAGGTGAAGGCCGGCAGCGTGGCACCCACCTCGCTCCCCGCCGCGAAGCTCGTATTCCAAAAATAAAGTTCAGACCCGCTCGTCCCGGCGTAACTCGATGCGGCGCCGCTCTCGAGCCCGATCGTCAGAACGGGCGTCGCGGTCGCAGCCATGGTGCAGCTCATCGAGAGCTGATACCAGCCGCCGGTTTGCACGATGATCGATGCCGATGTCACGCTTGATCCGGGTGTCGCGGTCACCGCGACGAGATCGAAGACGCAGCCGAGCGTCGCGCTGCCATTGTCAATCTCAAGAACGCAGGCCGAGCGTTCGACCGCCTGCACATCGACCACGAAACTGATGAGCGTGCCGCTCGCCTGAGAGGCCATGATCATCGAGCATTGATGAACGCCGCTCGCCGCCGTCTCAGCGAGCTTATAGGCCGAGGGCACGCCACCCGTCACCACGGCCCAGACTTGCGGCGATCCGCCCGTGAGCGCGGACGGCGGTTCGAAGATCAGCGGCGGATTGATGGGACCCGGACTGCCGTTCGTCGCAATCGTTGAGGAGGTTTGCGTCTGGACCGGATAGGCAACGGCTGTCGCGATGCCTGCTGGGAATTCCTCCGCCGTGAAAGTCAGAATGCCGTCGTCCGCTTCCTCGACTTCGATGATGCGCACGACAGCATTGGAGAGACCGAGATTGGCATCCGAGAGGGTGACAAGGTCCATCGGCTCGAGCAGGCAATATTCCCACGAGAGCTTGAAGGTGTAGTGATTGCGGATATAGAGCCCGCGTTGCAAAATGAGCTGTGCCGCCGTCTGCGCGATCCCGGCATCGCAGATCTCATGCGCGGTGATCGTCGAAGCGATTCTGAGCCCATAAAGCTCGATCGCATTCTGGTCGAAGACGGTGATCGGCGTCGCGTCGTAGTAATTTGTTCTTTGGCTGATCTCCAGAGTCTGCATATTATGCGCGGCATAGGGATCGCTGCGCTCGACTTGGACCGGATCGTCGCCGTCCGTTGCAATGAAATCATCGTCACAGAGATTATAGACGGGCGTCAGATTCGGATTGAAGTTGCAGGTTCCAACCCGCACTTTCGGCGAGCCGACATAGGAATAGCTCTGCGAAGCATTGGACGTACCGAAACCGATGCCGCCGCCCGTATAGAGCGGCCCCGTCACGGCGGAATCACCATAGGGAATGAACTTCAACACGCCGCTCGACCAGACGGCTGCCGTGTTCGTCAGCTGTAGCCAGCGCGCGACAACCGCATTCGCGGCTTCCTGATTGACGAGTGCCGGGGAGAGCGTAAGTCCGACGGCCTTGCAATAGCTTTGATAAGAGGAATCGCCGCTCGACCCCAAGAGCGTCGTCGCATCGATGCTCGCCGCGGGAAAGCCGATGCCATATTGCGCATTGGTCAGGAAATCCTGAATCACGAGCGCCGGATCGGCGTCATAACCGTTAAAGCCGGAGCCATGCAGAACCGCTTGAACCTCGAAGGAATAGGCATCGACTGTCGCCGAGGCACCAAGGGAAATCTGATAGTCGACGATTAGCGCCGTGCCGTTATAGGCGAGCGCCTCGCCCGGAAAATTCCCCGAGAGATAGCTCCAGACAGTTTGCGGTGTCGCGCCGTTGAAAAAACCGGGCGATGACATAGAAGCGACGTCCGACAACGGCGCGATCGTCGAATTGTCCCAGACCGCGCTTATAGAGCCGATGGGACCTTCGCAGAGACCTAAGATGATCGCCGTCGAGTAGGATGTCGGATTTGAGCCGCCTTTGCCACCACCACCACCACCACTGCCACCGCCCTTGCCGCCGCCGCTGCCCTTGCCCCCGCCGGAATGCGCCTGAAAATTGCCGTTCCACACAATATTCGGCGCGATTTTGTTGACACCATAGACAATCGCGATCGGAATCGCGCCGCTCGACGTTTGCAGCTGCAGGCCCGTATAGACGGGCGTTGCAACGGTTTGGCTCGCCGTGCGCAGGAAGCTCATGAGGACGCGCGCGCCTTTTTCCAATAGCTGAAGAAACGCACCGCGCGCGAGGGCGCGGAGAGCTGGACGTTTCTATTCAACGGTTCCTCGAGCACGATTTTCGCCGGCCAAAAGGCGTGAACGATCGTCACATCTTCTTTTTTGGACGCCGCTTTCGTTACGATGCCGCCGTGGCTGTAGCATCGGCCATAGCGGAAGACGGCGACATCGCCGTCGCGCGGAAGTTCGCCCGCTTCTGTTTCGATCTCCGCACAGCGATCGAAGACAAAGCCGAGATAACGCTCCTCGCCGCGATGCAGATGCCAATCTGGCGGATAAGGCCGCGGATCAAAGGGCGCGCAAAGACCAGCATCGACAAAGGCGCGGACGATCAGCATGCCGCAATCGACACCGACGCCGCGCACGTCGGCGCAATTATGATAAGGCGTGCCGATCCATGTGCGCGCCTCGGCAACGACAGAAGCGCGTTCTTCGGCCTCGGTCATGACTGGACCTCAAGACATCATCGAGAAAGCAGCAGACGTCAGACCGCGAAGGTCGGCGGCGGAATGAAGGGAAAGCCGCGGAAATTGGCGAGATTGCTGAACTTCGCCTTGCAGGTTCCCATCGTGTGGTCGCAGCCCTGATAGACTGTGAAGGCATCGCCTGGCGCCGGCGCATTCAACAGCGGATAGGCGAGCTGAAGCGCGCCCGAGCCCGCCGATTTGACCGTCGCGGTCTTTCCCGCATTGATCCCCGAAGTGAAGGTGATCGAGCCTTGCGCATAGGCCGATGTCGCGCCCGACCAATTGATGAGAATGTTGGTCGAGCCTGAGCCAACGCTGCCGTTGGTGCCGAAAGCGTTCTTCACCAAGCCGCAACCCGAATCGTAAAGCACATGCACGCAGGCGGGCGAATAGAGATTGCGCGGCATGTTGATGTCGAGCAAGACGAGATCGGAATTGACCGTCACCTCTGCGGCTGTACGGCCGACCGAGTCGATCGCGCCGAACCTTCCTTTGAAAAGAATGACGCTGCCGATCGGCGCCGCCGTCCAACTCGTAAGGAAGGCGCGCTCGCGCTGAATTTTACAGCCGTCGAAAACACCGTTGCGCAGAGCCTGGAGGAATGGCACGCCTTCGACCGTATCGGTTGGCCGCGCGGCGAGCGTGATTTTCTGTTGATCGACATCGAGACCGATCGAGCATTTATAATGTAGCCCATCGACCAGCACGGAATTCGCGAGATAGGTATATCCGTTAAGCGCGATCGGCACATCGGCATTGGTATAGGTGAGGATGAGACCCGAGAGCAGCGTGAAGGTGAAGCAATCGGCGAAGAGCACCGGCGTATCGGTCTGCGCCCTCAAGCCGTTGAGGTATGTGACGAGCGCAGGGGAAGCGGATTTCACGGTTTCACGCTCCTGAACTTCAGGCTTTGCATCTGCCAAAGCCCGTTCATGAATTCCTCGAAATCCGTCTGGTCGTCGAGAAAGCGGCAGAGAAACGCATAAGAAAAATCGGCGGTGATCACCTGGCCGCTCTCAGGCGCGGAGGTGAAGCTCAGCGTATTCGGCTGCACAAGACTCCAGCCGTTCGCCTGCACAGTGCCGTTCACAAAAACATTGGCCACAGACGAGACCCAGGAGACGGGCTCGACGAATCCGCCGAGCGCGCGGATGAAGGTGAAGGCGGTCGTTGTGCCATCGCCCGTCGCGATGCCTTGGCCCGTCACCGCATTGTCGGTCGGGTCGGTATAGATGAAGGTGCCATATTGGCCTTCGCTCTGCAGATAAAGGCCCATGAGGCTCTGCAAAGAGGCGTTGCCAAGGCCGGGATAGGCGGTGCCCGACGCAAGCCCGTCAAAGGTCAATTCGAATTCATAGAGCGTGTAAGCATAAAGGGGCTGGCGCACCTCGCGCCCCGATACATGGCTCGCGACGCGCGTCGAGAACGTCGGCCGCTTATGCACGGACCAACCTTGGCCGGCGAGCGCGGGAAATGACGGAGGTGTGGTCACCTGTTGCTCACCTTCCAACCGTCATGCCCGGACTTGATCCGGGCATCCAGACTCAGCGCGGCGCGTGGATGGCCGTCAAGCCCGGCCATGACGCGGCACGGATGAAGCCTCGTCACTTCACGCTTCTCAGCTTCAGGGATTGCAGCGTCCAGAGTCGCGTCATGAACTCTTCGAGGTCCTCGCTGTCATCGGCGAAGCGGCAGTTGAGCGTCGACACAAGGCCGAGACTCGCGTCGATCGGAAAGGTGAAGACGCCGGTCCGCCCTTGCATCATGTCGTAGAAGCCGAAGAGCGTCGCGAAATCCTGCGGGGGATCGTCCATGCGCAACAGATCGAAGGTGAGCTCGATCTCGACGATCGGCGTGGCGAGTTTCGCCCAACGGCTCTCGCGACCGGAGACATGATCGGCGACGCCCGTCGTAAAGAGCGGCCGATAGATCACCGACCATCCTTGTCCGAGGATCGACGGGAAGGACGGAAGCGCGCCGGACGTCGGCGGCGCATCGGGTTCGAGCGGCGTCAGAAACGGGCCCTTGCCCGAAATCCAATCGCCCGTCGCCCAATTGCCCGTATCGCCCCCGACGTCGCTTCGTTGCGGAAAGGTCGGGAATGGCCGCGCGTCCCAGTTCCACACCGACATGAAGGCCGGCTCGATCATCTTGACGCCGGCCGACGACGCCTCATTGTTGTTCACGACCCAATAGTCGTAGATCGCCTGCAGCGCGAGAAGCTGGATCTCATCGTCGCGGCGCGGCTGATAGGAGCCGCCGGCGACGGGATCCCAGATCGACCAATAGGGCGTGAAACTTTGCGTCGATTTCGGATCGTAGAATACATTCGGTTGATTGGTGCCGCGATCGCAGGCCGGCACGCCATATTCGACAAAGGTGATCGATTTCGATTGCGGCACCCATTCGGTCGTGGGCCCGTGCGGCGACCAGCCGGTGCCGTCGCCATTGTCGTAGATCGCCTGATGCGGATTGTTCCACCACCAGCGCAAGTGCTTGTTCGCGAGAAGCTGCTGGTTTGGAAAATTCGGCGGTCGCGATCCCATAGACGAGACGCTGGCGCGCATCGACCTTGGTGATCGGAATGAAGAGTTGGAGCTCGTCCATGAAGTCTCCTGTAGCTTGATTTTTTCAGGCAACAAAAAACCGCCGGCGGAGCGCGCGGCGGCTGGGTGTATGGAATGGAATGCCGGGCTTACGTCAGCGGGCCGTCATCGCGCGGCTCTTCGCAGGAGAGACTGTCGATCTCGCCGTCGGGCGAAGCGGTCGATAACCGCAGGTCAGGCCGTCGATCTCAAAGCGGACGCCAACCCCTTGGCTCAGCTTCGACGGGATGAGGCGCTGATCGGCGCCGAAGATTTTGTCTTTGATCTCCCGATACGGCAGGCCTGAATTCTCGAAGAAGAGCCAGATTTCTTTGCGCGGGATGACGCCGCACACGATTCCGGTCAGGGCAAGTCCGGCGCCGTTCAACCCCCCATCCTTGACAACCATCGCGGATTTAGGCCTGCCAATTCTGGCGTTCGAAAGATCGAGATCGAGCGCGCCCGCGAGCGCCGCCGCATTGGGATAATCCGCGCTGCGGAGAACTTGTGTCATTGCTGAGAAAAGGCGGCGTATGTCGATCATGGGTGTCTGCACGAAGGTTCTGGCGATACGGGCTAGTTGGAATCACTGAACCCGCGCCTTTGCAAACCAACAGATCGACTCGGGAAGTGTCGGATCGCCACGCGCGGGATCCCATTCTCGATCGATCCGCGCGATGATCGCTTGAGGGTCGCGTTCGTCCCAAAAATAGATCTTTGAATTGTCGTAATCGAAGTCCCCAGCAAGGAGCCCGTGATCCAGGAGAATACGTACGACTTCGAGCGTGCGGGCCTTTACCTCTTGATTATCCGACAAGGCAAAATCTCGCCTTACGGTCGGAGCTATGGCCCATAATCCGACGTAATCTTCCTCTGCCTCATTGAGGAAGGAAGTTGCAAGCTTATCGATTTTTTCCATATTTATCTCATCTATAATGAATTCGAATTGAGCCAAATGTGGCCGGAAGGTTGATGTCCACCGTTGGAATTCCCTGGTCGTTGCTTCGTAATCCAACCCATCCAACATTGCCAGGGAGAGTGACCATTTTGCCGGAACTGGAATAGCTACCCGCGTAAGGTTTTCCGCCGACGCTCAGATAGTCGAAGGCAGCCTGAGCCGCTTGTGCACCGTCAGGCAGATTTCTTACGTTGGCATCGCTACCGCTGCCTTGTTCGCCGATCAAATTGCCGCCTGGCATTATGAAATCTGTGGCTCTTCGCGTCGCGACGTTAGCGATTTCCGTATTGATGTCGGCGATGTTCTGATCGCTTGGCACCCAATCTTGCGGGACAATATAGGACAAATTGGGATTCTTGGGGTCGAGCGCACGCAGCGTCTGGATGGCGTTGCCCCATTGTTGCTGCCGCGCTTCGGCAGAGGGATCGTTCTGCTCTTCGGCTCGATCGCGATCGTCCTCTTCTCCTGTTTGCGCCGTACGAACCGGAGGCCACTTATCGCGCGAGGCGACTTGCACGCTGCCCGCACGCCCCTCTCCCGAAGCGGCCCCATCCGCCGACGTGAACAGCCCCTGCTCGTCGTGATAGGGATTGCCCTTACGGAAGCGAGTAACATTTGTACCCGCCTTCCCCGGCGCCTCCTGCCCTAACGGCACATAACCCGCGCCCGTCAGCACCATCGCCTTGTTCGCCGCGGCGTCCGCCAGCGGCTCCGGCCAAGCGCAACGCGCGCCTCATTGATCGTCAAAATTCCCTTCGTCGCATAGCTCGTCAAAATCGATTCTTGCGTCTGCGGATCGATCGAAGAATCCGTCGCAAAAGCGAATTCGAGATCGGGGCTGTCGAATTCGTCGGCGATGATGTCATCGATGAGCGCCTTCACCCAAGCGAGGATCGGCGCAAGGCCCTCTTCCTCCGACATTTCCTTTTGCGTCTCTGCCGTGGCACGGTTCATCTGCTGCGTCAGCGCCTGGGGCGACACGGAAAATGCAAAGCAGATGAGCCGCGCCAGCCATTCGTCGAATGGGCCTTTCAGCTCCGGCTCGCGCGTCTGCACGAAAGTCTTGGCGACACCGCCGGGCACGAATTTCGCCCGCCGCCGGCGTGCGAGATCGCCGTCGAAATAAGCGTCCCAGTATTTCTGATAGGACGCGATCTGGTCCGGCGTCCAAGTCTCCGGCACGCCGATGAGACTGTCGGGAATGTTCCCCTGCGTGAAATAATCGAGCAGATAGGCCTGACGGCGGAGCGCAATGTTGACGGTCGTGACGATCTGCTCGACGGGGCCAAAGCCATAGGCGCGATCGACGCGGATGTTGCGTGGGCGATAGAGAAGATCGCGGACCGAATAATCGACCGCGGGATAGCCTTTCAGGATTTGCTGATAGGCCGTGGGATAAATGGTCTCGCCGTTCTCGACATAGGGCAGCGGCGTGCGGCCCCAATCGTCGATGACGGGCTTGATCGTCGCGCCGTCGATCGGCAGCAGGCCCAAGAGGCGCCCGGCGCGATCGCGGTTCATATAAAGTGTCGGCGCATCGATGACGAAGAGATCTTCGAGGATCATGCGCAGCCAGTCGGCAAAGCCGTGCCGGCCGTCGGGCTTTGAGAAAAACTTGCGCACGGCGGCAAGGCGCGGATCGACGCTCGCCTTTTTGTCGCGAGCGGAAATCGCCCAGGACAAACGCGCGACCTGATCCTTGCGCGTCTCGATGACGAGACGCAGAAGATCGTAACCGCCGGCGAGGCCGCGCAGCGTCGCAAAACTGATCGGCGCGTAGCCGCGCGGAAACGTCGAGAGATTATAGCCGGAGAGATAATCCCACTGGCGGCCGGCGACTTCAGGCGGCGCGAGCGGCGTGATCGGCTCGAGCGGACCGAACCAATCGGGCCCGAGCCCGGCCGCGCCCGGCTTGCCGTAATTCACCGTCAAGTCATAGGGACTCAAGGGCCAGCTCGGCTGCCCCGCTCCACGCTCCGCCATGAGATGTTCCTTGGAGAATTTTTGGGAAATGAAGGCGCGCTGTCACGCGGAACCACACTGTCCGCCGCCCGTTGACCAGAACAAGAAACGTGTTGGGAGACCGATCATGACCTTAGCGTTCTACGACACGACACGGACAGGTGAAGCTGCCCAGACCAAGCAAGCTTCGCGGGTATTGTCGCCCGACATGGCCGAGCACATCCGGACCTATCGCCAATTCGTCTTCTTCGCGCAAATAGCCGCCATCGCCGTGCCTTTCTTCGTCGCCTTCCTGCTCTATTGGACGACGTGAGACACACGGAAGCTCAGACTATCTCCCGGCTTGCGACTCGCGGCGATAAAATTCGATGATGCCGGAGCCGTCGCCGAGATCGAATAGATAGGTCAGCGCCCAGATCGCCGCATCGGCGTGATCTGGGCTGCCGCTACCGCCATAGCCTGCTGCTGTGAAGGCGCAGAGCTGGTCTTCGAGCTTGGCAAAACGGCCTGCGTGATGCACTTGGCGTTGCGCATAACGCACCGAGATCGGCTCGGCGCGCACCGCCTTGCCGCGGCTCGCGGTGACAAGGCGGACAGGCACATTGGGGTCTGCCGCATGAATTATCGCGCGTACCATCTCGCCGCCGAAATTTGATTCGGCGACGACGCAATCGGCGCGATACTCATGAAAGGCCGTCACCGCACGCCGGCCCCAAATGGCTGGCGCCTCGCGGCAGGAGAGATCGGCGAGAATATAGCAGTCGCCGTCCGCGCCGCGACGACAAGGCCGATCTCGTCGGCTGAAAGATCGTCGCGTCCCGCCGCGCCAGACGGATCGAGCGCCACGACGACGGAGGCGCGATTGTCTTCCGGAATGTCCGGAGCCTCGCAGCGGCAGGATTCGATCAGCTCATAGCTCCATAGCGCGCCTTCAAGTTCGTCAACATAGACGCCTTCGAAGAAGCGCCGGCGCTGGCGCTCCGGCAGATGCGCGAGGCTTTCGAGAAATTCCGCCGCGAGCGTGTGCGCGTTGTCCGGCGGATTGAGAAAAGCGCGGGCGTAATTTTCGGGGTCGACCAGCGGCTGCATCGAGACGGGATCGCGCTTCTCGCCGAAGAGAAGATTGGTCCAATGCGCTTTCGACGTCGGATTGAGATCGACATAGGCGCGCTGCGCCAGGTTCGGCACGGATTGGGCGAGGCGCGTAAAGGCAATGAGGGCGGACGAATAGGGGATCTGCGATGCCTCGTTCAGAAAGATACTCACATATTCGAGGCCGAGAATTTTTTCGACGCGCTCCTTGTCGTCGAGGCCGCCGACCCAGATGCGCGATTTGTTCGGTAGTTCGAAATAGCCGTCCTGGCGATGCTCCTTGAGCTTTACGCGCGGAAAGCAGAGCCGCATGACATTCGGCAGCGTGTCGAGCGTGATCGAAGCGCGCGCCGCATTGGCATGAAAGCGCAGGATCGCATGACGCGAATGCGGTGCTGCGAGCGCGCGCGCGAGAATCGCTTGGACGATGAGAAAAGTTTTGCCCGATCGCGTGCCGCCGGCAAGGCAAGAATAGCGCTGGGGCGCTTCGAGCAGACGGCGCGCCTGCTCCTGCCCAGCGCTGAACCTCACCATGGACGGCCCCGAATCTCTTTTTCAAAATTCAAAGCAAAAAAGCCGCCCGTGTGGGGCGGCCTTCGCGATGCGCAACGCATGACTGTGTCGCTGTCGATGCGCGTATATGCATCGCATTTTGTCGCAAAGTCAATCGAGCGGCGGAGTGTGATTTTGCGGAATTGTACTTCGCGAAAGAGCGCAACACGTCATGGCCGGGCTTGACCCGGCCATCCAAGCACAGATGTTGGAGATGAACGCGCGCATTCAGAGCAACGTGCATGGATGCGCGGATCAAGTCCGCGCATGACGGCGTTCCGGACGGTTTCTCAAAACAGCTCGTGCTCCGCGCATTTGTGCCATTGCAGATCGGCTGCGTTTTGATTTTGATTGCCGTAGCACCAGCCCATGCCGTTCAACAGCCGCGCAACTTTCTCGCGGATATTGCAGGCTCTGATCGCGCGCGGGTCTTCGCCGCCATAGCCGCGGCACATGTCATTGAGATCGCGATAGATAGAGAGCACGTCGAGCACGCGTGTGCGCTCCACCTGCTGCGGACGATCGACCTGCTGCGCAAGCGTCGCTGCCGGCAGGGCAAAGACAATCAGGAGCGAGATAAGCGCGCGGCGCATGGTTTCCTCACCTCGATGAAGTGGGAGAGAAGGCTAGGTGAAAATGGTAAACGGAAGGCTATGGCCCGCAAGACGCAGCTCGGGCGCGGTCCACGCGCGGATATCGCTCGCGTCGACTCGCAAAGTCAATGGTGGCGGCGAAAGCGGTTTAGTGCATTTGTACTTGTTGGCTGCACGAACATTGACGCAATCCCTCCCCTTCAGGGGAAGGGTGGCCGCGAAGCGGCCGGGTGGGGTTTGACGATGACGGCCTAAACCCCATCCGTCAGCGGCACAAACGCCGCTGACACCTTCCCCTTTCAGGGGAAGGATTCGCGCAGTCAAAACACCGGCACATGGCGCTCGTTCAGCCACTCCGCCAGATAGGCAAGCGCCTTGGTGCGCTTGCGATAAAACGTATAGGGCGCCCAGTGCTTTTGGGCGCAGAGCCGGCGCAGCGAGCGATGCCGCGCCGAATAAAGCGCCCAGAGACTTGCAACAAGCGCCATGCCTGAGTCGACGCGGCGCAACTCGCGCAACCAATCGAAGGCCGCTTCCATCTGCGCGATCTCGGCAGACGTCGGCTGCAGAATCGTACGGTTCTGCGCAATTTCGCAGACGCGCTTTTCCTCTTTGTCGAGTTCCGCCCGCGCCAATTGATCGACCCATTCGACCGCATGGATCGGCCAATGGCCGCCGGGCTCGCGTGGCCCGCGTGTGCGCGGCAGGCGGTCAAGCGTCACAAAGGCCTGGACGAGCCTTGTGCCGACATGCTCCGCATCCCATTGCGGCGGAAGCTCTTCCCGTGCGGAAACGTAAGTGTCTTCGAGCGCATTGATCTTGAGCGGGTCTGCCATCGCCTCACGCTCCATCGTCGAGAATATTGTCGAGGAGATTGGGTTCGGCGGCGGCGGTCATCACCAGAAGCTTGATCAGCGTCTCGCGCGTGACGCCGCGTTTGTCGGCCGCCGCGTCGACATGCGCTGTCGCCTCAGGTGGAAGGCGCAGACACGTCGCCGTCGCGTCGCGGAAGGCGAGGCCGAAACGTTGCGCCTGGCGATGAACATTGTTTGGCGTCGAGGCGATCAGCGGATCATGCGCGATCCGCTTCGCCGCAAAGCCCTGACCGACCAAAAAGCCGAGCCTAGCGATGCGCTCGGCGGTCCAGATTGTCTTTTGTTTGGACATGCTGACCCCCCCTTTGAACGGCGATCAACATAGGTATTTCTACCTTTCTGTCAACGGTAAAAATACCCGGTGCATAATTTTCCAAAGCGGCCAGTCTGCCCGCATGGAGCTCGAAGACGTCCTGGCACGGATCGAAAGCCGCCTGAAGGTATTGGGACTTTCGGCCCATGCCGCCTCCCTCGCGGCCAAAAAGCCGGACGCCATCCGCAATCTGAAACGCGCGGTGAAAAGCGGCGATCGCCGCGGTATTACGACCGAAACGCTCGTCGCTCTCGCCCCGGTGCTGAAAACTTCGGCGGCCTGGCTGCTCGAAGGCGTCGGCGAAGCCGGCACGGGCACCGTCGCGCGGGTCGTCGGGAAGATCGGCGCCGGCGCGGAAATATTGCCGGAATATGAGCAAATTCCGCCGGAAGGCCTGTTCGAGATCACCGTGCCTTTTCCGATTCCTGAGGATTCCATCGCCTTTGAAGTCGAAGGCGACAGCATGTGGCCGCGCTACGATCAGGGCGATGTCATCATCTGTTGGAAGCAGACCGAAGATCCGGAAGCCGTGCTCGGCCGCGAGGCCGCCATCCGCACGAATGATGGCCGCCGCTTTCTCAAACGCGTCCGGCGCGGCGCCGTAGCGGGAACTTTTGACCTCGAAAGCCACAATGCCCAGCCGATTCGAGGCGTTGAAATCGCTTGGGCCGCCGCCGTCCAAGCGGTGGTGCGGGCCGGACAATGGCAGCGATTCGACCGAACGCCGGTACATCGATGACAGGTAGCATTACCTTGTACTAAGTAAATATACCGAATACGATCCTCCCTCATCTGTGGGAGATCGCCATGTCAGAGGCATTGGGACCGGCCGAACAACGCGCCCTTGAAGAGATCCGGGCGCGGGCGCGGCGCAGTGCCGTCTCTATCCTCAAGCAGCGGGCCCGCATCTTCGCCAAAAGGCCGATGGCACTCGAGAGCCTCTACCCGGGCCTCGCCACGGCTGAGCCCGAGACGGTGATCGCGGTCGCGCAGCATCTTCTCGACAAGGAACGGCGCGCACCGCAGCGCTGGTTCGGCGTCGGCGGCGAGGTCGGCGCGCTGAATGCAAAGGCGGCGCTGCTTTATGGCCCCGCTCTGCGGCGGACATCGCGATAGCGCCGGCTGCTTAGGATTCCACGACCAGCGCCATCGCAAAACCGTCATAGCCTTTGACGCCGACAGTCTGCATGGCGCTGGCGACGACGCGCGGATCTTTGGCCATGACATCGAAGAGCCTACGCACGCCAATCACGTCAGGGTCGCGGCTGCCCGCCTCGATGATCCTGCCGTGGCGGACGACATTATCGATGACGATCAGGCTGCCGGGCCGCGACAGGGCTAGCGCCCATTCGAAATAGTCCGGATTGGCCTGCTTATCCGCATCGATGAAGACGAGATCGAACGGACCTCTGCCTTCCGCGGCAATCTTCGGCAGCGTTTCGAGTGCGCGGCCGACGCGCACATCGACGCGCTCGGTTAATCCGGCCTTGGCGAGATTGGCGCGCGCGACGGCGGCGTGTTTCTCGCTCGCTTCGAGCGTGATCAGCCGACCGTCGGGAGGCAATGCGCGGGCAAGCCAGATCGTGCTGTAACCGCCGAGCGTCCCGATTTCGAGAATGGCACGCGCCGATAGGCTGCGCGCGACGATGTGCAAGAGCTTGCCTTGATTGGGCGAGACAGAAATGGCCGGCAGCTCGGCGGCATCACTTGACGTAAGCGCAGCTTTGAGAATTGCGTCTTGCTTGACGAGCACGTCGTCGATGTAGCGATCCACATCGACCCATAGCGCCTCACCCACAACGCCCCTCCCTCGACTCTGAACTCCGTCGATAATCTGACATAGGCCCGCGCCAGAGCCTAGTGGATTTCACAGCAGAGATGAGGATGAAGGCGAGCACAAGCGTCGCTCGATTTCCGCGCAAAAATTGTCGATGGGTGAGATCGCGAGGGGAAGTTGCGCGTCATCGAAATGTGCCGTGCGGAAGAAGCGTGCCGCCCTGAACTGCGGCTGGCATACAAAGCGCGCTTGCGTGAATCGCGCATTGCCGACGAAAGTCGAATGTTCGAATGATGCCCCGCCGGCAAAGACCGCAGCTTCGAATCCGACGTTATCACAAAACTCCGTATGCGAGAAGTTACAATCGCTGCCGAAGCTACAACTGCCAAAGCCCGCTTCGCCGTTGATGCGGGCATGCGAAAAATCGCAAGGGCCGAAAAACTGGCTGGCGCCGACCCAGAGGTCGCGCCCGAATTGCGCCTGCGCTGCCGAGACGGCGCCGAGAGCGACACTCGACGTGAATCGCGCCGAGCCGCAGAAACGCGCCGCATCGAAATACGCGGCCGCGCCAAACCAACCATGCTCGAACAGCACATCGCGGGTGAAGATGGCGCGGCGGAAATTGGCGCCCGCGCCAAAGCTCGCCGCACAAAACCACGCGTCGCCCAAAAACTGCGCATTCTCGAAAGAGGCGCCGCTCGGAAAATCGAGGGCCGTAAAATCGGCCGCTTGAACAAAGGCCTGTTTCGAAAAATCCACGAAGGTCAGCCAGGCAAGCAGTTTCGTTTCGCGCGTATCCGTGATTTGCGACTGCAGCGCATAGACGCGATCGGCCCAGCGCCGCCACGCGCCGATACCCTGCCGCCATCGGACGAAAGTCGCCCGCCGCCGCGCCGCGCCGAGGCCGGGCGCGAGATCGGCGTTCCATTCCGGCGCATCGGCTGGCGTGGTCAGCGCCTCCTGCTGATCCATGGCTTTCCGCAACGGCGCTTCAAAGCCGCAAATCCAAGGCGCGATGGCCCGGTACGGATCGAAGCGTTCTGCGGATCTTATGACGTGAAGCATGCAGGCGAGCCCCACCTCGCATAATATTCCTGCATTGCTAGCATGCCGGCAAAGCGAGCGGAAGCAAGGAGATAGGCGAGCCTGCGCCTTTCGGGGGTCGCAGGCCGAAGGCGCGGTTAGACGATCTTGCCGCATCTTGCCATTTGCTCGATACTTAGGTCTAAGGGAAGCAATTCATGACATCGCAGACGGAACAAGCAATGAACCATTCGCCGAAGGACGCGGACTTTCTCAGCGCCTCGCCGCGGCTTTTCGAGAATCCTGTGCTCGACAAGCTGTCGCGCGTGCATTGGTCGATGCCGCTGTTCTTCTATATGCCCTTCGTCATTCTGCTCGGTTGGCTGAGTTTCAAAAGCTATAACCCCGCCTTCGTCGTGGTTGCCGTTCTTCTGGGCTATCTCGGCTGGACGCTGATCGAATATTTCGGCCACCGCTATCTGTTCCACTGGGAATTCCCTGGCAAATTCGGCCAGCGGATTCATTTCCTAATTCACGGCGTCCACCACGATCATCCGAACGATCCGCTGCGTCTCGTCATGCCGCCTCTGCTCTCCGCACCGATCATGCTGACAGCCTATCTCGTCATACGGCTCATCTTCGGCGTCCCGCTCGGCTACCCCTTCCTGATGGGCTTCATCATCGGCTACCTCTGCTACGACATGGTGCATTACTATGTGCATCATGCCGAGCCGACCACGAAACTCGGCCTCACCTTGCGCCGGCTGCACATGTTGCACCATTTCCGCGATCCGGAGCGCTCTTTCGGCGTCAGCGCGCCTTGGTGGGATTACGTCTTCAAGACGCACTATGTCGGGCCGCAGGAAAGCGCGAAGCGCTAAGATTTTCGCCGAATTTTTTGAAAAGCCTCAGCCTTTATCGGCACCGGCGCTCTGACCTTTGAGAGAGAGCGCGCCTTCAGGCGCGGCGCCACGCGCACCGCTGAAAACATCGAAGCGACCATTGGCCCAGACGACATCATTCGTAGTCCAGGCTTGCAGCCATGTCGCCAGCGCGAGGATTTCCCGGCCGATGAATCCGGCCGGCGAAACAAATGAGATTTCCCAGCCTTTGATCCAGGCAATCAGGATCTCCGCGGCAAACCAAACTCCCAACGTCGAGGCGAAAGCCGTGAGCGCGGGAAGCCCGACGAGCCGCGCCGCAAAACCCGCGGCAATCGCCGCTGGCAGCGGGCTTGACAAGGGCTCGAGCGGGAACGTGAAGACTTCATGCGCACGGCGAATGACAGCCCACCGCAATTGCCGCTGATAGATCTCCCGCAGGCTGCGTTTGCCGATGAACTGCCGAAGCGGACGATGCGCGAAGACGGTCTTGAGGCCGAGTGCGGCGAAGCCGCGCGAGAGCGCCGTATCTTCGGCAAGTGTGTAGGCGATCGACTCGAACCCGCCGGCGCGGGCAAGGTCGCTGCGCTTGAACAGCATCGACTTGCCAACTCCGAAGCCGAGGCCGAGCGCCGAGGCGGTGAGCAACAGCCGCGCGTGACCATTGAGCAAAAACGCTTCGATATGCCCGGCGAGCCCTTCGGGACGTTCCGCAACCGGCACGCCGACGACGAGCCCCACTCCGGGGACAAAATTCTGCATGAAGACTGCGAGCGTCTCCGGCTCGAAGACGATGTTCGAATCCTTGGTCAGAATGAAATCATGCGCGGCCTGCGCCAGCGGCGTCGCCAGATTGTTCAGCTTGGGGCTGACGGCGATGTCGCACGTGGACTGCATGATGCGCGCCGGAATGCTGGGATGGGCCTCCATCATCTTTTGAACATCCGCGACGACGGCCGGATCGGCCCCCGTCGCGGCGAAGATGACGTCATAGCCGGGGTAATGCTGCTCGAAGACCGAGCGTTCCGCTTCTTCGAAACCCGGGTTCTCGAGCTTGATCGGCAAGATCGCGGAGACAGGCGGCTGCGTGACATTGGTCGCGCGGCGTCCTTGCAACCACGGCTGCAACAAAGAGCCGACGGTGGTGAAGGCAAAGAAACCGACGGCGGCAATAAACCAGGCCGCGCCGAGAAGCGAGACAATCGTACCGAAATGCATGAACGCGAGAGTCATGAAAGCTGAGGCCTTAGCGGTTCGGCTCTTGACGCAGATCCGGCCACCCTCTGCCAAACGGGCGCTCGCTGATTTCTAGCGGCTTCCCGCCCAAGTGCAAAAGATGTTTCGCCGGGCCAAAGCCGCGCCAGGAGCTTGGACGTGATTCAATTCACTGCACTTCGTCTCGCTAACGCAATGGGCGCCGATCGCACGATCGAAATCAACCAACGCGAATATTTCAATCGCGTTGCCGAAAGTGATGGACTGGCAAGACTCTCGGGCTTCAGGGCTTCAGATAATCGTAAAGCACGCGGCCATAGGGCAGCGTCAGATCCGCGATGAAATGATGCGCCGCCACGACATGGCGCACCGGCAGATCGGCGACCGGCGCGTTGACATGCGACACGAGATGCAGCCGTCCCGGCCCGATCCAAGACCCCTTCACGGTGATATCGGTGAGATTATAGGCGACGAGCTGGCAAATGCCCGGCTTGCCGTCAACGCCGGGAATGAGCTTCAAATTGACGGCCGTTTTGGTGAGGATGGCAGTGGTCTTTTCGCCATTGCCGGCCATGCTTTCATGCTTATAGCCCATCGTGCCCATGGCGACGAGCTGATTGGAATAGCTCAACGTGCCGGTCAGCGTATCCTTGACGATCTCGAGCTTCGGGTGCGCATATTTTTTCGGAAAGCCCCAGATCTCGCGCCCGGCCGCGATCGGCGGATCATCGTCGAGGTACATTTGCGAGACGAAGTTCATCTCTTCGCCGTTATAGCGGCAGGGAATGACGAGGCCCGATTCCGTATAGCTGCCGAAACCGGAAGAATCCGGCATCAGGATCCATTCGTAATGGACGAGAGGCGTTGCTACCGGCTCCAGCGGCTCCGGCAATTGCGCGCGGACGACATCCGCGTCGGTCTCATAGGAGATGATCATATATTCGCGGTTGATGAAGCGGTACGGCCCTTTCGGATAGCTCGGGCCCGCGAGCGGCATCGACGGCAGATGCAGAATGTCTTCGCGACGCATGATCTCCCCCGAATTTCACGAAATGCCGGAAGGCGCGCCGCTTCCGTTCGGCAAAGCTGCGGTCAAAGGTGTCAGTGTGCGGTCCAGCCGCCATCGATCGATAAAAGTGCGCCGGTGATCGAACCGGCGAGCGGCGTGGTGAGATAGACAGCCAACGCCGCGACCTCCTCGACGGTGACGAAGCGCTTGGTCGGCTGCGCGGCGAGCAGAACGTCGCGGACGACCTGCTCCTCGGTGATGCCGCGCGCTTTCGCCGTATCCGGAATCTGTTTTTGCACGAGCGGCGTCAAGACATAGCCGGGGCAGATCGCATTGACCGTGATGCCATGTTCGGCGACTTCGAGAGCGGCCGTCTTGGTGAGGCCGGCGATTCCATGTTTGGCGGCCACATAGGCCGATTTGAACGGCGAGGCGACAAGCGCGTGGGCAGAAGCGATGTTGATGATGCGGCCGGATTTGCGGCTCTTCATCAACGGCACCGCGCTGCGGATCGCGTGAAATGCCGCGGAGAGATTGATCGCGATGATCTGATCCCATTTCTCCGGCGGGAAGTCTTCAATGGGCGCGACGAATTGGATGCCGGCATTGTTGACGAGCACTTCGAGCGATCCGAGCTGAGCCTCGGCTGTTTTCACCATGTCGATGATTTCGCGCGGCTTCGTCATGTCCGCCGGCGAATAGAGCGCCTTGACGTGAAAGTCGTCGATGATCGCCTTGCGCTCTTTTTCGATCGCGTCCGGCTCGCCAAAGCCGTTCAGCATCACATTCATGCCCTGGGCGGCAAGAGCGCGGGCGATGCCGAGACCGATGCCGCTGGTCGAGCCGGTCACGATGGCTGTGTGTCCTGCGCTCATGATGCGGCTCCTTTTGCTGTCATGTCAGGGTCATTCGTCAAGCTTACGAAGACAAAAAGCAAAGCGTTACTCAGTATTCGCTTTCGAAGTCCGTATCGCCGTCTGCTTATCAAGCCAAACTATGCTACCGATATGACAAATCCAGGCAGGGGTTGCGCAAATCCGCCCGCTTGAGAAGCCAAGGGTTTTCCGTCCACGAAATATGCGATTGGCGTCAAGGCCGACGAATGAATGTAACAAAGATGCGCTCCAATCAG
Source organism: Methylovirgula sp. (assembly GCA_049522395.1). Taxonomy (GTDB): domain Bacteria; phylum Pseudomonadota; class Alphaproteobacteria; order Rhizobiales; family Beijerinckiaceae; genus Methylovirgula. Next base: position 8,041 of record JBEKNV010000003.1, on the reverse strand, counting down.
TAGCAGGTGAGTAGCAGAAAGAATGCCACTCAGTTTGGAGGTCGCGGCATGGACAGCACGACTCTTGCGCATGAGCTGCACACGGACAAGCCGGGTTTGGCGCCCTGGCGCCCGGAGCGATGCCAGCAAATCGCTCTTGTTTTTCAAGGCGGCGGCGCGCTCGGCGCTTATCAGGCCGGCGTCTATCAGGCCTTGCACGAGGCGGGCATCGAACCCGATTGGGTTTCCGGCGTCTCCATCGGCGCCATCAATGCGGCGATTATCGCCGGCAATCCGCCAGAAAAGCGGGTGGACCGGCTGAAGAATTTTTGGGAGCGCATAACCGAACGGCGTGTCTGGGCCTATACGCCCGACGGCGACATCTATCGCCGCGCCCGCAACGCGACCAGCTCCTTATTGACCATGACACTGGGGCAACCTGGCTTCTTCAAGCCCTATGAAGTCAATCCATGGCTGAGCCCGGCGGGCGCCAAAAGCGCGACGAGCTTTTACGATTCAATCCCACTCGCACAAACGCTCGCCGAGCTGGTCGATTTCACCATGATCAATGAAGGCCCCACGCGGTTTGCCGTCGGCGCCGTCAATGTTCTATCCGGAAATTTCGTCTATTTCGACAATCGGACCGAGATCATCGGGCCGGAACATGTGATGGCCTCGGGCGCGCTGCCGCCGGCGTTGCCGATGGTCAAGATCGGAACCGATTATTTCTGGGACGGCGGAATCGTCTCCAACACGCCGCTGCAGCATGTGCTCGATCAGAACGATTGCAAAAATACGCTCATCTTCCAAATCGATCTGTTTTCGGCGCGGGGGCAGTTGCCGCGCGACATGGCGGATGTTCTCGCCCGCTATAAAGACATCATGTATTCCTCGCGCACCCGCTACAATACGGATGTCTATTGCAAGCTGCGCGACTGGAAGATGCAGACCTATGAAGCGCTGAAGAAAGTGCCGGATGAATTGCTGACGGATGCCGAACGGCGGTTGCGTATAGAGCTTTCCGATTTGCCGGAGATCACTATCCTGCAACTGATCTATCAGCAAAAGGCCTATGAAGGCCACGCCAAGGACTATGAGTTCTCCGGCACGTCCATGCGCGAGCATTGGCAGAGCGGCTATGAAGATACGAAGCACACGCTGATGCACAAGGCCTGGCTCGCCATGCCGAGCGAGGGCGTCAATGTGCGTGACGTCCATCGCGAGGAGGTGGACTGAGCGGGGCGCGAGCTCCGCTCACGCCTCCTTTATGCCGTACTCCGGCAGCCCCTGCTCCGCGCCGTAATATTTGTAGGGCAGAAATTTGCCGCTCATCGTGATCTTCACGCGGTCGCCCTTCGGGTTGGGCAGGCGTTCCATCTGCATATCGAAATCGATGGCGGACATGATGCCGTCGCCAAACTCTTCTTCGATGAGCGCCTTCCACGCGAGGCCGTTGACCATCACGAGTTCATAGAAGCGATAGATCAAAGGATCGGTCGGCGGCATCGGCATGCCGCGATACGGCACCTCATTCAGCATCCGCTCTTCTTCGTTCGTGAGGCCGAAGAGTTTCGCAGCCTTTGCAGCCAGCGGCTTGACGAGTTTCATCTGACCCAGCAAAGCGCCGACGACGAGAACTTCGGACATGCCGCCGATCTCCGTCGTGATCTGTTTCCAGCTCCATCCCTTTGCGCGTTTGATATCGAGGATCTTTTCGGTCAAGTCTTCGCGCGTCATTGTTGTCTCCCAAGGCTTATCGTTTCGGCTTGGCGTTGAGCCGAGACAGTGGTGCAAGGATCAGGCCGCACTTTCGGCTTGGGGATTGAGACGGTCTTTGGCCACCGAGAGCCTGATCGTCAGGCCCTGCGGCATCCACAGCCGTGTGATCTCGCCTCTGAGCTGCGACTTCACCGTGGCCTGGGCGAGGAGCGTGCCGAAGCCTTCCATGCGCGATTGCGTGATCGCCGGACCGCCATTCTCAATCCACAGCAGCACGAACTGATCGCTTTCCTCGCGGCACTCGATGGTAACGGTCCCCTCGGCCGTCGAAAGCGCTCCATATTTTGCAGCATTGGTGGCGAACTCATGCAGCAACATGGCGAGATTGGTGACCGAACCGCCGACGACAGAAATGTCCGGCCCGCTGATCTTGACCCGGCTACTTTCCGCTTCCGTTCCCGAATCGAAGGGCGAAACGAGGGTGCGGATCAGAGCATGCATAGTCGTTGCCTGCTCGCTCGAGCCATGGCCATCCGCAATTTTGGTGAGGGTGAGCGCATGGGCACGCCCCAAGGCGCTGAGACGTGCGCGCACCGAGGCGGCGAGTTCATCCGTCCTGGTCGCGGTGCGCGCGCTCAAAGTCACGACGCTGCTCGCCAGGGCAAAGAGATTTTTGACGCGGTGATCCATCTCCCGCAAAAGAAGAATCTGTTGCTCTTCGGCCCTTCGCCGCTCGGTGATGTTACGCGCGATCTTCGATGCGCCGACGATCTCACCTTTTGAATTTCGAATCGGCGAGATCGAAAGCGAAATCTCGACCAGACTTCCGTCCTTGCGTCGCCGGATCGTGTCGTAGTGATCGATGCGATCGCCACGGCGAATACGGCTGAGAATGAGCGGTTCTTCGTCGTGCCGGTCCACCGGAATGAGGATCGTTACCGGCCTTCCAATCACCTCTTCGGCCGTATAGCCGAAGAGACGCTGCGCACCCTCGTTCCAGCTCATAATGGTCCCGTTGAGATCTTTGGCGAGAATGGCGTCATCGGACGATTCAATGATGGCCGCGAGGCGCTGCGTCGCGATTTCGGTCTGCTGTCGCTCCGTTAGATCGATCAGAAGATTGACTGTTCCGGATAGCGCTCCAGTCTCATCGAAGAGAGGCGTTACACAGACCATGAGGTGAAGGCGCGTGCCGTCGGCGCGCTCTGCGACAAGTTCGATGTCGCGCAGAGGTTCGCCGTTGCGGAGACCCTGCATCATCGGACAGGCGGAATAGGACAGCTTCGTTCCATCCGGCCAATAAAGGCTGCAAGCGCTGGCCAACGGATCTTTCCCGTTCTCGGGCAGAGATCTCCAAAGCTCGGCCGCGGCCTCATTGAAAAAGGTGACTTTACCGTTGGTGTCGAGCGTGTAGAGAGCGACCGGAAGCGCCTGCAAAATTGCGTCTGATGAGCTGCCAGATATTGGAAAGTGAGGAACTCGCATTCGCGTCGAAAATAACCTTCGTTGCCGACGGCCCCTCACGAGGTCGTCTCGGTCAGCGACGATTTCCGCGGCAGTTGGCTCATGTGTTAGGGCCGAGGAATGGAATCGAGAATGTCCATTCATGCAATCCGATAGCCGCACCGTAAGAGCATCATGCCCCATAAATACACGCGGTCAAATTGTCGGGCGATCGAAGACCCTGGGGCAAACGAGAACCAGAAGCAAAAGTTCCTCTGGGCGCAATCCATGGCCGAAGCCCTTCGATCCCGTCTCCTGACCCCTACGCCCGAGGGGGGGCCGATTGTCAGGGGAAAGATCAATGAGTATAGGATTTTCTCGGTTTCTCGCAGCCGGAGTCGCGGATGCGCATTCTCGTGACGGGCGGCGCCGGATTTATCGGGTCCGCTGTCGCCCGACGGATCATCCAACAGACGCCTGATCGAGTCCTTGTCTTCGACAAGCTGACTTATGCCGGCAATCTCGCGTCTCTGGCGCCGGTTGCGCATGATGCGCGCTATAAGTTTCTTAAGGGCGATATCTGCGATGCCGCGGCGGTGAAAGCCATCCTTTCGGATTTCGAACCCGACATCGTCATGCATCTCGCCGCAGAGAGCCATGTTGATCGCTCGATCGACGGGCCCGGCGCTTTCATTCAGACGAATGTGGTCGGGACCTTTGTCCTGCTTCAAGTGTCGCTCGCTTATTGGCGCAGTCTGCCAGCTGGGCGGCGCGACCGCTTTCGCTTCCATCACATCTCGACGGATGAAGTCTTCGGCTCGCTTGGCGAGTCCGGCTCTTTCTGCGAAGAAAGCCGTTACGCACCCAATTCGCCCTATGCGGCCTCGAAGGCGAGTTCCGATCATTTGGTGCGGGCATGGCATCACACCTATGGTCTGCCCGCCGTGATCACCAACTGCTCCAACAACTACGGGCCCTATCATTTTCCCGAAAAGCTCATTCCGTTGATGATCATCAACGCGCTCGAAGGCCAACCGCTGCCGGTTTATGGCCGCGGCGAAAACATTCGCGACTGGCTTTTTGTCGAGGATCACGCCGAGGCGCTTCTGCTTGCCGCGACCCAAGGTGCGCCGGGCGCGACCTACAACATCGGCGGCAATAGTGAGCGCCGCAACATCGACATCGTCGGGGCGATTTGCGATCTTATCGACGAGTTCGTCCCTGGCACCCAGGGTCCGCGCCGGCGCCTAATCAGTTTCGTGCCGGACCGGCCGGGACATGATCTGCGCTATGCCATCGATGCAAGCCGAATCGCGAGCGAACTCGGCTGGCAGCCGAAGCACGATTTCGAGAAAGGCCTGCGCAAGACGGTGGAATGGTATTTGGAAAATCGCGGGTGGTGGGAGGCAATCCGTTCGGGCACGTATCGCGGTGAACGCCTTGGCCTTGCGATGTCACCTTCGGATTGACGATGTTCAAGATCGAGAAGGCTGAAATCCCGGACATCAAAATCATCATGCCGAAGAAATTCGGCGACCGTCGCGGATTTTTTTCGGAGCTCTACAATCGTCGTGCCTTCACCGAAGCCGGACTTACCCAGGAATTCGTGCAAGACAACCACGCCTTCTCTGCCGAGCGCGGGACATTGCGTGGATTGCATTTCCAATCTTCGCCTTTCGCCCAGGACAAGCTCGTGCGCGTCGGGCGCGGGTGCATCCTCGACGTCGCAGTCGATCTGCGCAAATCGTCCTCGACCTTCGGCCAGCATGTGACCCTCGAACTTTCCGCGGAAAATTGGCTGCAGGTGTTTGTTCCTGTCGGTTTTGCGCATGGCTATGTGACGCTCGAACCCGATACCGAGGTTCTTTATAAAGTGACGAATTACTACGCGCCTGGGCACGACTATGGCATTGCATGGAACGACGCGGCGCTCGGCATCGATTGGGGGATCGCCGCCGATGAGGTGATCCTCTCCGAAAAAGACCGCAACCATCCCATTCTGGCCGAGCTGCCGGATTTTTTCGACTGATGCGCATCGCCGTGACAGGATCGCAGGGGCAGGTCGCTCGATCTCTCGTCGAGCGCGGCGCGACGATGGGCGCGAGCGTCATTGCGGTCGGCCGTCCGACTCTCGATCTCGCCGATCCTTCGACAATTCTTCCCGCCCTTCGCGCTGCGGCGCCCGACGTGATCGTCAACGCGGCCGCCTTCACCGGCGTCGATGCGGCGGAAAGCGAAGAAGCCCTCGCCCATCAAATCAATGCGGAGGGCGCAGGCGCGGTCGCGAAAGTCGCCGCGGAACTCTCGGTTCCCATCATTCATCTCTCAACGGATTATGTCTTCAACGGCATGCTCGACCGGCCCTATAGCGAAGGCGACGTGCCGGAACCAATCAATGCCTATGGCCGCTCGAAACTCGCCGGCGAAGAAGCAGTCAAGACGATCGCGCGCCGCCATGTGATCCTGCGGACCGCCTGGGTCTACAGTCCGTTCGGAAGGAACTTTCTGCGCGCCATGCTGGCGGCGGCAGAAACGCGGCAAAACGTGCGCGTCGTCGCCGATCAGCTCGGCCAGCCGACATCGGCTCTCGACATCGCCGACGGAATCTTGGCAATCTGCCAGAGGCTGAGAACAAAGCCGCAAGATGAAGCGCTCTTCGGAACCTTCCACATGACGGCTCAAGGCGCGGCAAGTTGGGCGGATTTCGCCGAAGCGATATTTGCAGAACGGGAGCGGCGCGGCCGGTCAGGCGTGACTGTGTCGCGCATCGCAAGCCGCGACTATGAGACGGCGGCGCGGCGCCCCGCCAATTCGCGCCTCGATACGGCGAAATTGGCGGCAGCCTATGGCATTGTCCTGCCGCCCTGGCACCAATCGGTTTCCGAAGTCACCGAGCGCCTGCTCGCAACCAGCTAGGATTTCTCAATGCGCGGCATCATTCTGGCCGGCGGCAGCGGCACGCGATTGCACCCGATCACTCAGGTCGTGTCGAAGCAACTCCTGCCGATCTACGACAAGCCGATGATCTACTATCCGCTGTCGACTCTGATGCTCGCCGGTGTTCGAGAAGTTTTGATCATCTCGACGCCTAACGACCTGCCTCTCTTCCAACGCCTGCTGAAAGACGGCTCGCAATGGGGCATCAAATTCGCTTATGCCGAACAGCCGCGTCCCGAGGGTTTGGCGCAGGCCTATATTATCGGCGCCGATTTTGTCGCGGGCGATGAGTCCGTGCTGATCTTGGGCGACAATTTGTTTTTCGGCCATGGTCTCTCCGAGCTTCTGAGATCGGCGGTGGCGAAAAAGGGCGGAGCGACAATTTTCGCCTATCAGGTGAAAGATCCGGAACGCTATGGCGTCGTCGAATTCGATGGCGAAGACCGCATCCGTTCGATTCAGGAAAAGCCCAAGCTCCCCGCTTCGAATTGGGCGGTCACCGGTCTCTATTTCTACGACGGGCGCGCGCCGGAATTGGCTGCGCAGCTCAAACCTTCGGCGCGCGGCGAACTCGAAATCACCGATCTCAACAATGCCTATCTGGCGCGCGGCGAACTCCGTTTCAAAAAAATGGGCCGTGGATTTGCGTGGCTCGACACAGGCACGCCCGACTCGCTGATCGAGGCCGCCGAATTCATCCGCACGATTCAAACGCGTCAAGCGCATCTCGTCGCGAGTCCTGAGGAGATCGCCTATACGCAAGGTTGGATCGCTGAAGAGGATCTCCGCCGTATTATTCAATCCATGACGAAGAGCAGCTATGCGGCGAATTTGCTGTCGTTGCTCGACGGTGGCTGAGCCGCGAATTCAGTCACGCGTGATCGCGCGCCGTCCTGCGATATTCGAAATCCGCCCATCAAATTTTGTTTCACTTGATGTCGATCGCAACCTGGCTGCCCTAAAAGGACGTGCCATAGTCGGCGGGCGGTAATCCGGCGCCGGATATTTCTGTCAATTCATTGATAAAAAAGGAAAATATGACGCAGCGGCGTGGCATGCGGCGACGGTCAGACTGTGGCGTCTGGGCAGCCGGAATGACGAAAATGTCGCGCCCGGGCCCGCTCTTTCGCCTGACGTGCGAATCATCGTCCCAGTGCATCAGAACCATCTTGGTAATCCATCGGCTCGCGCGGTAATCTGGCTTATACGGCGAATGATCGGAGGAGGTCGAGATGCGCATGCGTTGCCGTCATGAACTCCAAAATTTGCTCCAAGGCGCGCGCATTGACTAGCAGCGGTCGAACTGCTCTACGTCGCTGATTGCAATAAGGGATCGAGGTTTTTCCGCGAATGCTTGTGATAACCCCCTTGGAACGCGCTTGGCATTTCCGGGAGCTGATCCGGGCCGTCGTGCGGCGCGAGCTGACTGTGCGGTTTCGCGGCTCGATGCTTGGCTGGCTATGGGCGATCTTCGGGCCTCTGGTGATGCTGACGTTCTACACGATCATCTTCTCCAAGGCTGTCGGCGTGCCCGCGTCCGCGCGCGCGCATGGCGTGTTCAGCTATGCGATCACTATTTATTCCGGCCTGATCTTCTTCAATCTGTTCAGCGAACTTGCTTATCGCGCACCGATGCTTTTGCATGAGCATACGACCTTCATCAAAAAATCGATCTTTCCGAGCGAGACACTGGCCTGGACGGCGACCATTCGGGCCATTGTCTATGCGGCGATCAGCTTCTCTGTCTTGCTGGTTTTCCAGTTGGTGTTGTCGCATTGGATTCCGCTGACCTTCTTTCTTTTGCCGCTCATTTTCATTCCATTTTTCATGTTTCTTTTGGGCGCAACCTGGTTTCTGATGGCGCTGGGTTCGTTTACGCGCGACGTCACCCACCTCATGGCATCGATCATCCCCGTCTTCATGTTCGCGACGCCGATCTTCTATTCGATGAGCGACGTGCCGA
>JBEKNV010000002.1:0-125615 GCA_049522395.1 Methylovirgula sp. | reverse complement strand
GGTCCATAATCTCTTGGGCGCGCCGGGCGCGATTGCGGCCGATCTTGTCATGCAGTTGCTCGGCCTCGCGGCGATCGTCTTTCTGCTGCCGATCGCGGTCTGGGGCTGGCATCTCGTCCGCCATCAGCGGATCGAACGCATCGGCGTCAGGCTTCTTTTCTGGACGGCAGGCTGCCTTGCCACAGCGGCATTCGCAGGCCTCCTGCCCGTGACAAGCCGTTGGCCTCTGCCAACGGGCCTCGGCGGCGTCTTGGGCGACGCGCTGCTCGCTCTGCCGCGCCGATTTCTCGGCGGGCATGGCCTCTTCATGCTCCTCGTCGCGATGGCCTTCGGCGCCATCGCGCTGCTGTCGCTCTCGGCCTGCATCAACATGCGCGTCGAACCCGCCACCGACATCGACGACGACGATCTCGATCTGCCGGCGCCGCGCAGGAAAGCAGCGACGAGCGAAGACGAAGACCGCGCCGGCGAGCCCGGTGTCATGCTCATCGTCATTGGCGGCATCATCCACGCACTGCTCGCGATGAAAGCGGGACTTGCGCGCACATTCCGCGGCCGGCGCAAAGACACGGAAAATTTGGCACCCTGGCAATATGCGACGCGCCGCGCAGGCCCTGCGCTCGACCAGCCCTATGCGCGCGGCGATGTGAATCTCGATTCCACGCTCTTCGATCTCGGCGCCTATGCGCCACCCTCCGTTCGCGCCGCGCAGCGCTACGACGACGAGTTCGAGATAGAAGGCAAAGCGCGTGTTACACCGGGCGTCGGCAAATTGAAGAGCGGACAGCGCCTCGAGCGTGAAGTGCAGCCCTCGATGTTCGATCGTTTCGGGCGTGGCAAATATCAGCTGCCGCCGCTGCTCATTCTCTCGGAAGCGAAACGCACCGTCGGCAGCCGCGTGTCGGAAGATGCCTTGCAACAGAATGCAAGGCTGCTCGAAGGTGTGCTCGACGATTTCGGCGTCAAGGGCGAGATCATCAATGTCCGCCCGGGTCCTGTCGTCACGCTCTATGAGCTTGAGCCCGCGCCCGGCATCAAATCGGCGCGCGTCATCGGGCTCGCTGATGACATCGCGCGCTCCATGTCGGCCGTCTCGGCGCGCGTCGCCGTCGTGCCGGGCCGCAATGCGATCGGTATCGAATTGCCGAACCAGCGGCGCGAGACGGTCTTCCTGCGCGAATTGCTCGCCTCGCAGGATTTCGAAAAAACCAAGCACAGCCTCGCCATCGCGCTCGGCAAGACGATCGGCGGCGAGCCGATCATCGTCGATCTCGGCAAGATGCCGCATCTTCTCGTCGCCGGCACGACGGGCTCCGGCAAATCGGTCGCGATCAACACGATGATCCTGTCGCTGCTCTATCGGCTGCGCCCGGATCAATGCCGCCTGATCATGGTCGATCCGAAGATGCTGGAGCTGTCCGTCTATGACGGCATTCCGCATCTTCTGACGCCGGTCGTCACCGATCCGAAGAAAGCGGTCGTCGCGCTCAAATGGGCGGTGCGCGAGATGGAAGACCGCTACAAGAAAATGTCGAAGCTCGGCGTGCGCAACATCGACGGCTTCAACGCGCGTCTCGCGGAATCGAAAGGCGCGACCATCACCCGCACAGTGCAGACCGGCTTCGACCGCGCGACGGGCGAAGCCATCTATGAGCAGGAGGAGATGGAGCTCACCGTCCTGCCCTATATCATCGTCGTCGTCGACGAGATGGCCGATCTGATGATGGTCGCCGGCAAGGACATTGAAGGCGCCATCCAGCGGCTCGCACAGATGGCCCGCGCGGCCGGCATTCATCTCATCATGGCGACGCAGCGTCCCTCCGTCGATGTCATCACCGGCACGATCAAGGCGAATTTCCCGACCCGCATTTCTTTCCAGGTCACCTCGAAAATCGACAGCCGCACCATTCTCAATGAACAGGGCGCCGAACAGCTGCTCGGCCAAGGCGACATGCTCTATATGGCGGGGGGCGGGCGCATCATCCGCGTCCACGGCCCCTTCGTTTCCGACAAGGAAGTCGAAAAAGTCGTCGCGCATTTGAAGAGCCAGGGCGCGCCGGAATATCTCGAATCCATCACGGTTGAGGAGACCAGCGGCGAAGAGGGCGACGAAATGTCGGCCTATGAGAGCGAGGAATCGGGCGATCTCTATGATCGCGCCGTCGCCATTGTGCTGCGCGACAGAAAATGTTCGACAAGCTATGTCCAGCGCCGCCTTTCGGTCGGCTATAACAAAGCGGCTTCGCTCGTCGAGCGGATGGAGGCGGAAGGCGTCGTCAGCCCCGCCAATCATGCCGGAAAACGGACGATTCTGGTCGGCGGCGGCATCGACCGCGGCGCCTTCGATCTCGACGAGTGATCGGGACCATTGATCGGCGCGAAATCGCGACGACCGTCCAATTGCCGCCACATCGCCGGCCTAGCGCTGATCTGAAGCATTGGCCGCTGTCGCGAATCGGCGCAGCATGCTGGGCTGAAGTACAATTATAGGCAAAGATACGGCAGATAGAGCATCGGTCCCTTGCCGGGCCCTCCGGCAGTTTCCCGCTCAACTTTCCCGCCCTTGCCCCGCGTTGCGCTCCGGGATGTGACCTCATGACCAGCAAAATCTGCCTGATGCTCGGCCTCGCCCTTGGGCTCATCTGGGGAGGCGCCGCTCAGGCCACGGACGCCGTTCCGCTGGCGCCCGACGCGATGGGGCCCAAGGTCCCGGCCGGTCAGTTGCAGGCTGCACCCGTCCCCAACGGCAAAATTGCCGGCCCGCCCTCGCCTTTCACGCCGCTGGACCCGCAGGTCGCGATCCAAAAGGCCAACACCTATTTCAACACCACGACGAGCATGATCGCCGATTTCGTCCAGATCGGCGGCGACGGCAGGCGCGCCGAGGGCAAGATGTATATCCAGAAGCCCGGCCGGCTGCGTTTTGAATATGCGGCGCCTGCGACGCTCGACATCATCGCGGACGGCACGACGGTGGCGGTGATCGACCGCAAGGTCGGCAGCGTCCAGCCCTATTTCATCTGGCAGACGCCATTGAAATTCTTGCTGAAAGACCAGATCGACCTGACCAAGGACACGCAGGTCGTCAACGTCACGAGCGAGCCGGATACCGTGACGATCCTGATCGCGGACAAGCAGGTCTTCGGCGGCCCGACGATGATCAAGCTGATGTTTGACCCGGCGACCCCGAATTTCCAGCTGAAGCAGTGGCAGGTGACGGACCCGCAGGGCAATGAAACGCTGGTCTCCCTGTTCAATCAGGACTTTACGGATAAGCCGGACCCCGGCAATTTTCAGCTCTATCAGAGCAGCTCGACCAAATAGCTGAAGCTCAACCGTTCCGCGGTCCCGGATAGGCTCAAGGTCAGAGCGATTTTTTTTGGCCGCGTCTTGCGACCCGTCAGACCCTCGCCTATCTTTCTCATCGGAGAGCGGTACACCGGTCTGACGTATCCCCCCGTCTCGTCACTCCGGCCCTTGCCGGACCCCTCCCGGCAATGTCTCGCTCCAGGGCGCTCGATTTCGATCGGGCGCCCTTCTTCTTTTTGGGGCGTCCGCAACGCGACCGCTCAGCTTCCTCCCGCCATCGAAATGAAGCGGCCGGCGTGATGGTCGAGCGCATTCGGCTCCCATCCCAGCAGCCGTTTTGAGACGAGATTATGCGAGCGCGCGAAGAGGAGCGGTACATAAGGCTGCTCTTGAAGCAGCAGTGTTTCGGCCTGATGCAGAAGCGCGATGCGCACATCGCCATCGCTTTCCGCCGCTTTGCGCATCAGATCGTCATAAGTCGGATTGGAGAAATGCGCCGTGTTGAGGCCGGGATTGTCGCTTTCGGCAAGAAAAAGATAGTTCTGCGCATCGGCATAATCGGCGAACCAGCCGCTGCGCGCGACATCATATGGCGCGCCTGAATGAAGATAAGCAAAGAAGCTCGTCGCATCGCTTTCATAAAGATGCGTGGTGACACCAAGGTCCTTCCACATGTCGGCGACGGCGACCGCAGTCGCCTTATGATTTTCCGAACTGTTGAAGCGGATTTCAATGTCGAGCTTTTTTCCGCCCGGCCCATAACCCGCATCTTTCAGCAGGCGCTTGGCTTCGTCCTCGCGTGAAAAAATATCCTCATCCTTCCAGGTGACCGTCGTCGGCGCGCCATAGGATTCGATCCCCGGCGGCACGAAACTATAGGCGGGCTCCATTGTGCCGTGCCAAATCTTCTTGGCGAGGAATTCGCGATCGATGACCATGGAGAGCGCCTGGCGCACGCGCACGTCGTTGAAGGGCGCATGGCGCGTATCGAGGGCATAATAATAAGAGCCGAGATAGGGCGCCTCTTTCAATTCATCGCCGAAATGGCTGCGGATGAAAGTGATCTGATCGACCGGCACATCGTCATAGGAATCGATTTCGCCGGCCATGAATCGGCGCAGCGCCGCGGCGCGGTCTTCAAGCGGAATGAAGATTTCTTCCGCGAGCTTCACATGCGCCGCATCATGAAAATACGGATTCTTGACGAGCACGAGCCGGTCATTGGGGAAAAAATCCTTCAGCATGAACGGCCCATTGCTGACGAGATGGCCGGGCTTGGTGAAGCTGTCGCCGAAGGTCGCGACATTCTTCGGATTGAGCGGCAGCGCGGTCAGATGCGTCAGCTGTTCGAGAAGATAAGGCACGGGATGTTCAAGCGACAGTTCGAGCACATCGTCTGAGAGTGCACGGACGCCGAGCGCTTCGACGGAAAGTTTGCCCTGATTGACCTTTTCCGCGTTCTTCAATGTGTAGAGAATATTCGCATATGGCGAGCCCGTCGCCGGATTCATCAAGCGCCGAAAGGCGAAGACGAAATCGTCCGCCGACACTTTCTCGCCGTTGGACCATTTGGCGTCAGGCCGAAACGTAAAGCGATAGATGGTGTGATCCGCATTCGACGTCCAACTTGACGCGACGCCCGGAATGATGTTGCCGCCCGCATCGAGCGTCACGAGACCCTCGAACAATTCGGACAGAATATTGGATTCGAGGACGGTCGTGGCTTTATGCGGATCGATCGAGCCCGGATCGCCGCTCGCGCCGCGCCGCCAGATTTCGCCAGCAGGAGATGAGTGGGACGCCCCTTGACTCGCGACTAGAACGGCGGCTGCAACGAGCACACCGCCCACGGCGAGTATCGAAACGAAGCGCAGCAATGCAGAATCTCTCCACCGCGTCATGGCCGGGCTTGTCCCGGCCATCCAGGCACAAACGAGTCAGGCTTTTTCAGACTCTCACACATTGCCCAACAAACGCGCGTGGATGGCCGGGTCAAGCCCGGCCATGACGGCACACCGCGCTTCAATTCAGCCGTCCCGGCGGGCGCTCGTCCTCGCGCTCCGGCTCGAGTTGCGCGGCGATGGGGCTCGCCTGATGGTGGATCAATCGCCACGCGCCATCGATGCGGCGAAACCAGTTCGTCGCCGCGAGCGCCATGCCGCCGACAAGCTCAATACAGAAGACGCGGCCGTCGTCGCCCGAAATCAGCGCCGTCTGATGATGCGTCTCGATCGCCTCCTGATGCGGATTATGCAGAATGCTGCGATAGGATTCGAGGATGGCGTGACGGCCGATCAGCACCGGCCAGCCCGGATGCACGCAGGACACTTCCTCCTCCGCCCAAATGCCGCACATGCGGGCGAAATCGCCCGCGACAAAGGCGTTGTAGTAGGCAGCATTGGCAGCGAGAATCGCGTCGTCGTCGGTCATGCGCCTTGACGTGCAGGAATTGCGCCCGGAGGGTCTAACCGGGAAGCTAGGCCACTCTGCAGTCAACTTTATGGCGAGCGGAATGTCACTTTGTGCTGCGCGACCGGGATTTGTGCCCGCACCGTCGCGACCCGCTTCGGCTCGATCCGCGCCGAGACGATGCCGACGCCGTCCGACGCCTTGGCGACGACATGGCCCCAAGGATCGCAGATGAGCGAATGGCCATAGGTCGTTCGCGGCTCATTGCCGACCATGTGAATGCCGCATTGCGCCGGCGCGCAGAAATATGTCTGCGTTTCGATGGCACGGGCCCGGCAGAGTACGTCCCAATGGTCCTTGCCCGTCTGCATGGTGAAGGCGGAGGGCAGCGCGATCATCTCGGCGCCCTTGTCGGCCAGCGCTTGAAAGAGATTGGGAAAGCGCAAATCATAGCAGATCGAGCAGCCGACTGTGACGCCGTCGCAAAGATAGGTCACGACCGCATCTCCCGGTTTGAAAGCGGCGCTTTCGCGATATTGCGTGCCGTCCGGCGCGGTGATGTCGAACATATGGATTTTGCGATAGCGCGCGATCTCCTGGCCGGAACGATCGAAGACGAGCGTCGTGTTGTGGATGCGTTCTTCGCCTTCGACCCGTTCGAGGATCGAGCCCGCATGAATGACAATGCCGTGCTTTTTGGCGAGCGCACGCAGGGCGCTTGAGGCCGCCCCTTCGCCTGGCACTTCCGCCGCGGCAAATTTTTCCGCGCGGGTCCCGCCCAAAAAATCGAAACATTCGGGCAGTGCCACCCAATCGGGGCGCTCTTCCGCGACAGCCTGTTCGATGAGCTTGACCGCGGTCGCGATATTCGCCGCCTTGTCGGCGCGCGAATTCATTTGAATGAGGGAGATTTTCATAAAAGGATTCGCATGTGTCGCGCGAAACTATCGCGCCTTTCCGGCAATTGCCAGCCGCGAGCGGGGCAGCGTCCTGTTGATCGGCCTCAATGCGAACGGGCCGGCTTCCGCGATTCTCTGCCCCCATAGTCGCGCAAGGATGTGACTGATGACCCTCGTTCTTATAGTCGCGCTCCTGCTCTTGAACGCGCTCGTTATTCTCAACTTTCGCCGCGATCTCGCGGCAGGACGAAAGCGGCTCGCAGGCGCCAGCGGGCTCATCGACACGGCGGCTGGCCCGATCGAAGCTGCCGAGATCGGCACGGGCTTCCCCATATTGTTTTCACATGGGGCCGGCGGCGGCTTCGATCAAGGTCTCGCGATCGGCGCGCCGATCGCGGCAGCAGGCTTTCGTATCATCGCCGTCTCCCGTTTCGGCTATCTCCGTTCTCCTTTGCCGCGAGATTGCTCGCCACAGGCGCAGGCCGATGCCTATGCCGCCTTGATGGAGGCGCTCAACATTCCCCGCGCGGCGATCATCGGCGGCTCGGCGGGCGCGCCATCGGCGATGCAATTCGCGATACGCCATCCCGACAAATGCGCCGCGCTCATTCTCATCGTGCCGATTGCCTTTCATCCAGACGATCAACCGAGCGTCATTCCCAAAATGTCGCCTTGGGAAGAAAAGCTGCTGATGGTGCTCGTCGGATCGAATCTGATCTATTGGCTCGCGACCAAAATCGCGCCCCGCCTCATCGTCAAATTGGCACTCGGCACGCCGCCTCGTCTCCTCCGCTCCGCAAGCGACGAGGAAAGCGCGCGCCTTCTTCGCTTCACGACGGATGTCCTGCCGATCAGCGAAAGGCATTCCGGCATTCTCAATGATGCGCGGATTGCCGCGTCGATCCCGCCTTACGATCTCGAGAAAATCCAGGCGCCGACGCTGGTCGTCAGTCTGCGCGATGACGGCTATGTGACTTTTCCGGGCGCCGCCTACAGCGCCTCAAAAATCGCTGGCGCGAAATTCATCGGTTATGAGTCCGGCGGCCATCTCTGGGTCGGCCACCAACGCGAACTCATGCAAGAGATCGCGGATTTCCTGAAGGTGCCATTTGCCGCGCGGGATGCGCCTGCACAGCAGTGACCCCTTACGCCGCCTGCTGCAACTCATTGGCAAAGGCTTTGACGTCGTTTGCCATCGCCGCGGCGAGTTCATCGACCGCGCGGGCAAGATCGACGACGGATTCGACGCTCTCGCTCGTCTCAACGACAGCCTTGGCGACGCCCTCGACGAAATTCGACATGGCGGTCGTGCCCGAGGCCGCGGAGCGCACATTGCGGGTGATTTCCTGCGTCGAGGCGCCCTGCTCCTGAACGGCGGAGGCGATGATCGCGGAAATCTGCTCGATCTCGCTGATCTTGGTCTGGATCGTATCGATGGCGGTGACGGAACTCTCCGTCGCCGCCTGCATATCGGCGATCTGACCGGAAATTTCCTGGGTGGCGCGCGCCGTCTGGGTGGCGAGCGTTTTGACTTCTTGCGCGACGACAGCAAAGCCGCGTCCCGCTTCGCCCGCACGCGCCGCCTCGATGGTCGCGTTGAGCGCGAGAAGATTGGTCTGCGCGGCGATCCGCGAAATCAGGCTCACCACATCGCCGACGCGCCGCGCCGAAGTTGCAAGCCGTTCCATGCCGGTCGAGGATTCGACGCTTTCGGAGACGGCGCGTTTGACGACGGTCGTCGATTGCACGACCTGCCGGCTGATCTCCTCGATCGAAGCCAGCAACTGTTCGGAGGCGATGGCGACGGAGGAAACGTCGTTCGCCGCATGGGACGAAGCGATCTTCGCCTGATTAGAGCCTTCGGCCGCATTGCGAGCCGCTTCGATCATCGCTTCCGATGCGGCCGCCATGCGTTTCGTCATGGCACCGAGGCGCATCATGGTGGCCGAGAGATCGAGCGAGAATTTTTCGACCTTGGCGCGGATGGCGGCCTCGCGCACGAGGCGGGCTTCGCGATCGTCGCGGGCGCGGATTTCGGCGACAAGAGCATTGTTGGTGCGCACCGCATCGCGCAGCACGGAGAGCGCGCGGGCGATGGCGCCGATCTCGTCCTTGCGCTTCGTTTGCTTCGTCTCGATTTCGATTTCGGTTGCCCCATGCGCCAGGGCATCCATCTGCCGGGCCAGAGTCTCGATGGGCTTCGCGACCGTGAGGTGGATGACGGGGATGGAAACGGCGATGATCAGAAAGCAGCCGAGGCCGGTGCCGAGGAGAAGATTGTTGGAGAGAGTGCCGGCGGCGGCTTCGAGCATCGCGGCCTGGTGCATGGCCACGCCTGGGTCCGATATGGCAACGCTATGGGCCAGATTGCGCAGGTCGAGCGCGGCCAAATAGGCGACGACGCCGAGGACAACCAACAGCGCCATGAAAAGCAGTTGTCTCAGGACGAGGCTTCCGCCAATGGATAACCCAACCATGAAAATCGCCCTCGGTGCGCCGTAAAAATCGATTGTTTCGCTTCGTCCCGTAATCTTAAGGCGACGCTCTTCATGGGAGGTTAACGCCATGTCTCCGCAGGCTCTAACCTTGTTGTAAAATCTGCCGAACCGCCGAAAGCGGGCCAAGCCTCGAATGGAAGCCTCATGCCCCTCACCGTTGCGGTGCAAATGGACCCGATCGACCGGATCGATATTGCCGGCGACACGACCTTTGCGCTGATGCTGGAGGCCGTCGCCCGCGGCCATCGGATGTTCTATTACACCCCCGACAAGCTTTCCCTCCTCGAAGGCCGGGTCGCAGCCGAGGCGGCCGAAATCACTGTCAGAGACGTCAAAGGCAATCATTACAGCCTGGAGCCGCGCCGGCAGCTCGATCTTGCCACTGTCGATGTTGTGCTGCTGCGCCAGGACCCGCCCTTCGATATCGCCTACATCACCTCGACCCATCTCCTCGAGCTGCTGCCGAAGCGCGTCCTCGTCGTCAACGATCCCGCTTCTGTCCGCAACGCCCCGGAAAAGCTTTTTGTGATGGAATTTCCGCAGTTTATGCCGGAGACGATCATCACGCGGGACAAAGCGGCGATCGAAGCTTTTCTCGACCGTTACGGCGAGGCCGTGATGAAGCCGCTGCACGGCCATGGCGGGGCGGCCGTGTTCAAAGTGACTCGGACGGACCCCAACTTCGGCTCGCTCTATGATCTCTTTGCCGCCGCCTTCAAGGAACCCTGGGTCGTCCAGCGCTTCCTGCCGCAGGTTGCGGCCGGCGATAAGCGCATCATTCTCGTCAATGGCGTCGCCTTGGGCGCCATTAACCGCGTGCCGGCCAAAGGCGACATCCGCTCCAATCTGGCGCGCGGCGGCGCGGCAGCGCCGACGGAATTTACGCAGCGCGAAAAGGACATCTGCGCCGCCCTTGGGCCGGAATTGAAGAAACGCGGGCTTTTGCTGGTTGGAATCGATGTCATCGACGGCCATCTAACAGAGATCAACGTGACTTCGCCGACCGGGATCAGAGCCATTCGCAAGCTGGGCGGTCCGGACCTCGCCGTCGCGGTCTGGGACGCGATCGAGGCCGAAGTTAAGGCGCGCCGTGCCAGCGCCGCCTGAGCCTCGTTTCGATGACTTTCGTCTTAACCGCAAAGAGCGCAGATTGATCGCGACGATGCCGGTAGCCCGATCCAACCTGAGAGACCAGCCTTAGACCCATGACTCTTGTCTCCACACGCGAACCGGTAACGGACGTTCCGAAACGGCGGGAGTGGTCGTTGACGCGCGCTGAGCTCTTCGATCGCGAAGCGGTCGCGAGCGCGATTGCGGAAGCGGCTGCACGCGGTCTTGCCGGCGAAGATCTGCGCAAGGAAGCGGTCGCGCTGATGCGGCAAGCGCTCGAGAAAGGCCGCGATCTTGCGCGCCGCACGCTCGAAGCCACCGCCGGCGGCCTTGCCTGCGCCTATCATCTCTCTGCGATCGAAGACGAGCTCATTCGCGCGCTCTATGATTTCGTCACGACCTATCTGCGGCCGCCGCCGGAAGGCCACGCGCCGAACCCGATGGCGATTGCCGCCGTCGGCGGCTATGGCCGTGGAACGTTGGCGCCGGGCTCCGACATCGATCTTTTGTTTCTTCTGCCCGCCGAAAAATGCCCCTGGTGCGAAAAGGTCGCCGAATCGATCCTCTATGCCTTGTGGGATCTGCGCCAAAAAATCGGCCATTCGACGCGTTCGATCGAAGAATGTCTGCGTCAGGCGAAGCAAGACATGACGGTGCGCACGGCGCTTCTCGAGGCGCGCTTTGTGCTGGGCGATTCCGCGCTCTTCGAGACCATGCGCAGCCGCTTCGAGGCGGAGGTCGTTCATCTCTCGCCCGACGAATTTGTCGCCGCCAAACTCGCCGAGCGCGATGGGCGCATTTCGCGCGCCGGCCGCTCGCGTTATCTCGTCGAGCCGAATGTGAAGGAAGGCAAAGGCGGCCTGCGCGATCTCAACACGCTCTATTGGATCGCGAAATGCGTCTATCGCGTGCGCGAGGCCAGCGATCTCGTCGAGGCCGGGCTTTTCACGCCGCGCGAATATCGGCTCTTCTGCCGCTGCGAGGAATTCCTCTGGCGCGTGCGCTGCCATTTGCATTTCGCGACCGGACGCGCCGAAGAAATTCTCAGCTTCGATCTACAGCGGATCGTCGCCACCCGTCTCGGCTATAATTCGCGCCGCGGCCTTGCAGGCGTCGAGCGCTTCATGAAGCACTATTTTCTCGTCGCCAAGGATGTCGGTGATCTCACCGCCGTCGTCTGCGCCGCGCTCGAAGAAAAACAAGCCAAGCCCGCCGCGGTGCTCGACCGTTTCGCCGTGCATGCGCGCCACCACGAAAAGCTCGTCAAAAGCGCCGGCTTCACCATTGAGAACAGCCGCATCAGCGTGGCGGGGCTGGAGCTCTTCGCGCAGAATCCGGTCAATCTCATCCGCCTCTTCTGGCTCGCCGACCGCAGCGGCCTTGCGATCCATCCCGATGCCAAGCGCGCGGTGATCGCCTCGCTGAAATTCATTGACGCAAAGTTGCGCGCCGACCCCGAAGCCAACCGGCTGTTCCTCAATATTCTCACCTCGCGCAATTCGCCGGAAGTGGTTCTGCGCCTGATGAACGAGGCAGGCGTGCTTGGCCGCTTCATTCCGGATTTCGGCCGCATCGTCGCGTTGATGCAGTTCAACATGTATCACCACTTCACCGTGGACGAGCATTTGCTGCGCGCCGTCGGTCATCTCGCCGATATGGAAGCGCATCGCTTTGTCGAGGACCATCCGCTGGCGAGCGCCATCGTCGCCTCGATCGAAAAACGCACCGCGCTTTATCTCGCGCTCTTCCTGCATGACATCGCCAAGGGCCGCGAGGTCGATCATTCAATTGCCGGCGTCGAAGTCGCGCGAAGGCTTTGCGAGCGCTTCCACATGTCGGAGGCCGAAACCGAGGCCGTCGCCTGGCTTGTCGAAAATCATCTGATCATGTCGGACACGGCGCAGCGGCGCGATCTCGGCGATCGGCGCACGATCGAGACCTTTGCCGCCAAGGTGCAGACGCTTGAACGGCTCAAAATGCTGCATGTGTTGACGGTCTGCGACATCTACGCCGTCGGGCCGGGCGTCTGGAACGGCTGGAAGGGCGAATTGCTGCGCACGCTTTATTGGGAAACGGAAGTCGTGCTTGCCGGCGGTCATTCGGCGCGCGAGCGGACGAAGCGCGTCGAAGCGGCGAAATGCGAATTGCGCGAACAGCTCCCGACATGGTCGGACGGCGATTTCGAAGGCTATGCCACGCGCCATCAGCAGGCTTATTGGCTGAAGGTCGACCTGCCGCATAAGATCCGCCATGCGCGGCTTCTCAACAGGACCGAAGTCGAAATGCCGAGCGTCATCACCGACATTGCGACTGATGCCTTCCGGGCAGTGACCGAACTTTCCGTCATCGCGCCCGATCATCCTCGTCTGTTGTCGACGATCGCGGGTGCCTGCGCCGCGGCCGCCGCCAATATCGTCGACGCACAAGTCTTTACAACAACGGATGGGCTGGCGCTCGACACGATTTACATTTCGCGCGCGTTCGAGCGCGACGACGACGAATTGCGCCGCGCCAACAAGATCGCGATCGCGATCGAGCAGGCCTTGCGGAGCGAAATCAGGTTCAAGGAACTGATCAATGCGAACGGACGCCAGTTCGACAGTCGCGGCACCGCCTTTCATGTCCCCTCCGAGGTCTCGGTCGATAATGCGCTGTCGAGCAAATACACTGTCGTCGAAGTCTCCGCCCGCGACCGGCCGGGGCTCCTTTACGATGTGACGCGCGCGCTCTCCGAACTCAATCTCAACATCGGCTCCGCTCATATCGCGACTTTTGGCGAAAAGGCGGCCGACGTGTTTTATGTGAGCGATCTTGCCGACGCGAAGATCACCGCGCCTGAGCGGATCGGTGTCATCAAGCGTCGCCTCCTGCAGGCGCTCGGTGATAAGCCAGCGCTCGTCGAAACAGACGCCTAAAAAGCACGCGAGATCAAATATTTAACGATGACGATCCCAACTGCTTGATTTTCCCCCGCCGCATCCTGATATCGGGAGCGACAGTGTTGCAAAAGCAGGTTCAAGCATGGCCGATCCAAACGTGAACGAGAGCACCGATCCTGAAGCCGAAAATGGCGCTCCCGCTCCCGACACCCAAGGCGGCGAGCCCGATCCTTATGTCGTGCTGCAGAGATTGCAGCAGGAAAACGGCGATCTGAAAGACAAGCTTCTGCGCACGCTGGCCGAGATGGAAAATCTGCGCCGGCGGACGGAGAAGGAAGTCGGCGACGCGAAACTTTATGGCGTCACCTCCTTCGCCCGCGACATGCTGACATTCGTCGATAATCTGCGCCGCGCCGTCGAGAATGTTCCGGCGGAGGTACGCGACAATCCCGCCGCCGCCACGCTCGTCGAAGGGCTCGAATTGACGGAGCGCGATTTCCTTTCCCGCTTGGCGCGGCATGGCGTGAAGAAGCTGGAGCCGCAGGGAGCGAAGTTCGATCCCAACCGGCATGAAGCGCTCTATGAAGTGCCGGATGAAAGCGTTCCAGCGGGAACGGTCGTGCAAGTCATGGAAGACGGCTATGTGATCGGCGACCGCGTGTTGCGCCCGGCAAAAGTCGCGGTCTCGCGCGGCGGCCCGAAAGCCTAATTCCCAAAACTTTTTCGAAAAATTTGTCGCTTTGCAGGTGAGCGCGCACAGCGTGCGTGCCGCGTGTCTGCGCGCGTTTCAGGGAACTATCTCTTGCCAAGGTCATTCCTCCCTGCGTGAAACGAAGACCCAGGAGGAAATCATGAATTGGGATCGTATCGAAGGAAACTGGAAACAGGTTAAGGGCAAGGTGAAGGAGAAGTGGGGCAACATCAGCGACAGCGATCTCGACAAGATCAACGGCCGTCGCGATCAGCTCGAAGGCATCCTGCAGGAGCGTTATGGCATTGCCAAGGACGCCGCACAGAAGGACGTCGATGATTGGCTGAAGACCCAGCACTGAGCCTTCGTCTTAGCCTCTCAGCTAAGCCATAAACCTGAGCCCGGATCGCATGCTCGCGCTGCGCGTTGTCGCGTGCGCAGTCTGCGGTCCGGGGCGACGGCTAAGGAGAATCGCGAGGAAACTTCGATGCCCCGCGGCGACAAATCCAAATACTCCGGCAAGCAAGAACGCCAAGCCGACCATATTGCGGAAGGCTATGAGCGTCGCGGCGTTTCCGAAAAGGAAGCCGAGCGCCGCGCCTGGGCCACCGTCAACAAAGAAACCGGCGGCGGTAAGAAGAACGGCTCGGGCCGCGGCAAGCGTGTCTCGCATGCCTCATCGAAGAAGGGCGGACGCCTTGGCGGCGCAGCGTCCGCGAAACGCTCGGCCGCATCGCGTTCGGCTTCAGCCAAGAAAGCGGCGGCAACACGCGCAAGAAACGCCCGCAAGAAGGCGTCCTAAGCTTCGCAACCATCTGCTCCGACCTGCATTGGTCACATGATCGCGGCTGAAATTCTTTTGGCGAAGCCGCATCGAGAACAAGGAGGAGATGTCATGGGCTTAGGTCGCGGAATGTTGCTTTGGCTTATCGGCGTGCCGATTCCGATCATCATTTTGATCGCGCTATTCTGGCATCACTGAGATCCGAACATCACGACGGCCGCGTCACCCGCCGCAAGGTGAGATTGATGCGGCCGTCGCCTTCAATGAGAGTGTGTGAAAGCGGCGATGTCCCCGGGATGATGCGCGCAACGCCGTGATAGGCCATGCGCGATTCGCCCGCGAGTAGCAGCGCATCGCCAGAGGCGAGCGTCAAGCCGATCGTCTTGCCACCGCGTTCAGTCCCGCCGAAGCGGAAGATGCAGGACGCGCCGAGCGAGAGCGAGAGAACCGGCGCGCGCAAATCCAGTTCATCGCTATCCTGATGCATGCCCATGCGGGCGTTGACCTCATAGAAATTGATGAGACAGGCGTCGGGCAGCACCGGATAGTGCGCCAGCTTTTGCCAGGCCTCGAGCGCGAGCGCCGGAATCTTTTGCCAGCGCCTGCCCGTCACCGGATGCGTCGCCTGATAACGATAGCCGCCGTCGCGATCCGACACCCAACCGAGCGCGCCGCAATTGCTCATCCGAACGGAAAAGGCTTTGCCCGTCTTCGGCATTGTCGGCTGGAACAGAGGCGCATCCTTCAGCGCCTTGTCGATATCGGCTAACAGTTCCTGTTGCTGATCGAGCGAGAGATAGCCCGGCGCATGCACGAGGCCGTTCTCATAAATCGTCGGTTCTCTCGGCGCGGTGTCGAAAAGATCGCCGCGCGCCAAAGCGCGTCTCACGGTTTCAACTCCTCTCGCGATTCGACGGTCGAATCGGCTTTGAGCCGATAGACGACCGCGGCGCCCGTTGCGATCTCGACATTCGGAATGGTCTCCGGCGTCAGTCGATCGAGCACCATGAGGAGTGCGCGCAGCGAATTGCCATGCGCCGAGACGATCGAGGCTTGTCCCGAAAGCACGGCCGGAAGAATCATCTGGCAGTAATAGGGCAGCGTGCGCGCGACCGTATCCTTGAGGCTCTCGCCTCCCGGCGGCTCGACATCATAAGAGCGGCGCCAGAGATGGACTTGCTCGTCACCCCATTTTTTTTTCGCTTCGTCCTTGTTGAGCCCGCAGAGATCGCCATAGTCGCGCTCGTTCAAGGCTTCGTCGCGCAGCACCGCGAGAGTAGACTGGCCGAGCTCTTCTAAGATCAAATCGAGCGTGCGCTGGGCGCGAATGAGATTTGAGGTGAAGGCGCGATCGAAGGTGACGCCACGCGCCTTGAGAATGCGGCCCATCGCGCGCGCTTCTTCAATGCCCTTGTCGGTGAGATCGGGATTTTCCCAGCCGGTGAAGAGGTTCTTGAGATTCCACTCGCTCTGGCCGTGACGCACGAGGACGAGAAGCCGCTGCATGAATCATCCTTCGTTGAGGCCCAGAACATCGGCCATGGAATAGAGTCCCGGTTTGCGGCTCCGCGCCCAGAATGCCGCATGAAGCGCGCCGCGCGCAAAAATTCCTCGGTCTTCGGCGCGGTGGGCGAGTTCCAGTCGTTCGCCCGGCCCGGCGAAAATCACCATATGATCGCCGACGACCGTACCGCCGCGCAAAGCGGCAAAACCGATGCTGCCTTCGCGCCTCGCGCCCGTGTGGCCGTCGCGGCCCCGCACGGCGGCCTCGACGAGTTTCACACCACGGCCGTGCGCGGCGGCTTCACCCAGTAGCAGCGCCGTGCCCGAGGGCGCATCGACCTTCATGCGATGATGCATTTCGGCGATCTCAATATCGAATTCGGGGCCCAAGGCGCGGGCCACTTTTTCGACGAGACCGGCGAGAAGATTGACGCCCAGACTCATATTGCCGGAGCGGACGATCACAGCGTGGCGTGCCGCCGCTTCGATGGCCTTCAGATCTTCAGGAGCCAATCCCGTCGTCCCGATGATATGGGCAATCCGCGCCTGCGCGGCGAGGGCTGCGAGTTCGACACTCGCCTTCGGCATCGAAAAATCGATGATCCCGTCGGCGGCAACGATGGCACTGAGCGCATCGCTCGTGACGGCAACACCCAACGGCGCGCGCCCGGCGAGAGTTCCCGCGTCCTTGCCGAGCGCGTCGCTTGATGGGTCTTCGAGCGCGCCGGCAAGCGTGACGCCCGGAGTCGCGGCGATGAGATCGATGAGAACGCGGCCCATCCGGCCGGCCGCTCCAGCCACGATCAGCCGCATGTCGCTCATTCCTCTTCTCCGTTTCGCAGCCGCACGGTTCCGCTGTCACGCTTGTGACATGTCTATAGGGCGCAGCCTCGTGATTGCAAAGGCCACCCCCGGAAATGCCGCGGTGACGCTGGCCGATTCGCGCCGCCTTCGCGTCATAGCCTGGTCACACGCTTTGCGTATCTTCCTCTTGACCAGGGTCGGCGCATGGCCGTGCCGGGCCTATGAGCCGGATGTACGTTCATAGGGTGCGTCGAGCCCCGGTCAACCATTCTGCGCTATGCCGCCCATCCGCGCGAACAGTCCGAGGGCGTCTTTTCCCTCTTGGTAAGTCCCTCGCGCGGCGTTCCTCCGTCTCGGTGCGGCGCGGAAACTGTAGAGTTGCGTCGTACGCGTGCGCAGTCAGGATGCGTTCGCAGTGTTCGCGTCATGCGTTGTCAGTGCTGCGTACTCAAGAGAGCGGCGGAAAGATGCGGTTCCGCACGCTCCGAGTTTTTCCCAAATCTTAAACACTCGCCCCGGCGATCTCTTTGAGGATCGCGTTCGCGGCAGCGCGTGGATCCTTCGCCTCGGTAATCGGCCGCCCCACGACGAGATAATCGGCGCCGGCAGCGATCGCCGATTGCGGCGTCGCGACACGCTTCTGATCGCCCGCGTCGCTGCCCGCTGGCCTGATGCCCGGCGTCACGAAAATCATCTCTTCGCCGATCATCAGCCGCAGCGACGAGACTTCCGCCGCCGAGCAGACGAGCCCCTCGATGCCGGCGCTCCAGGCCTGCGCGGCGCGGCGCGCGACGAGATCGGGCACTGAAAAACTGTAGCCCGCTGCCGCAAGATCGGCATCATCGAGCGAGGTCATCACGGTCACGGCGAGGAGTTTGAGAGGCGAGCCCTTGGCGCCCTCTTTCGCCGCCGCCATGGTCTGCGGATAGGCATGGATCGTCAGAAAAGAATAGCCGCGCCCGGCGAGCGCAGCGACGGCCTTTGTCACCGTGTTCGGAATGTCGTGCAGCTTGAGATCGAGAAAGACTTTCTTGCCTCGCGCGATGAGCTTGTCTGCGAGCGTGAAGCCGTTGTTCGACGCATCGCCCGAATAGGCGAGCTCCATGCCGACCTTATAGAAAGAGACGGCGGGGCCAAGTTGTTCGACAAGAGCTTGCGCTTTGGCGAGATCGGAAAAGTCGAGCGCGACGATAAGGCGATCGGCGGGTTTTGGGTTTTCCTTCATGCTCAAAACCTGCCGCCGATAAGGCCCATCACTGGCCGCCGAGATTCTCGAAAAAATCCTTCATCTTGGTGAAGAAGCCCGACGCTTCGGGATGCGTCGCATGCGACGAGAGTTCCTCAAATTCGGTCAAGAGTTCGCGCTGGCGCTTTGTCAGATTCTGCGGCGTCTCGACCGTCACCTGAATATAGAGATCGCCGACATCGCGCGAGCGTAATACGGGCATGCCCTTGCTCTTTACCTTGAACTGCTTGCCGGACTGCGTGCCTTCCGGGATTTTCACTTTCGACTCGCCGCCGTCGACGGTGCGTACCGCGACTTCGCCGCCGAGCGCCGCCTGCACCATGGAGATCGGTACGCGGCAGAAAAGATCGGCGCCGTCGCGCTGGAAGAAGGGATGCGGCTTCATGGCGATGAAAATGTAGAGATCGCCTTGCGGGCCGCCGCGCAGCCCCGCTTCGCCTTCGCCGGCAAGGCGAATGCGCGTGCCGTCTTCCACGCCTTGCGGCACATTGACGGCGAGGCTGCGCTCGCGCGTTACACGGCCTGAGCCTGAGCAGACGCTGCAAGGATTGTCGATGATCTCGCCTTGTCCCTGGCAATGCGGGCAGGTGCGCTCGATGGAAAAGAAGCCCTGTTGCGCGCGGACGCGGCCATAGCCGGCGCAGGTCGGGCAGGCGCGGGGTTTCGCGCCGGCTTTCGCGCCCGAGCCGGAACAGGAGTCGCAGACGATCGAAGTCGGCAGAGTGAGGTTCGCCGTCTTGCCGTTAAAAGCTTCCTCGAGCGTGATTTCGAGATTGTAGCGAAGGTCCGAACCGCGCGTCGCGCCGCCCGAGCGGCCAGCGCCGCGCCGGCCCATAATATCGCCGAAGAGATCGTCGAAAATATCGGCCATCGAGGCGCCGAAGCCTTCGCCCGCGGCGCCGAGGCCATTGCCCCCCTCAAAGGCGGCGTGACCATAGCGATCATAAGCGGCACGCTTCTGCGTGTCGGACAGGACCTGATAGGCCTCGTTGATCTCTTTGAACTTGTGTTCGGCTTCCTGGTCACCGGGGTTGCGGTCGGGATGGCATTGCATCGCCGCCTTGCGGAAGGCGGACTTCATCTCGACTTCGGTGCAGGTTCGCGAGACCGCGAGCACTTCGTAATAGCAGCGTTTGACAGTTGCCATCACCACCCCTTCGCCATCCCATTGGATTGCGACTTCGGCGCCATCATCGCGCACATCACTGATTCGGCGCCTTCGCGCAAGGGTCTGCCCTCCCATACAAGAAACCTTGCCCTGAGGGGCAAGGTTTGGCTCGTCCAATCCACAAGATGCCTGCCGTCATCCGGCGAGTGGCAAGAAGAATGCCGCCGTCTCGACAAGCGGCCGCGTCTCGCGCCCAAGAAGGCGCGAGACGGAAGAATCAGGCCGAGCGTTTCTTATCGTCGTCACCGACTTCCTTGAATTCGGCATCGATGACATCGTCCTTCGGCGCGCCCTCGGCGCCACCTTCAGGAGCACCTTGCTGCGCCTTGTACATGGCTTCGCCGAGTTTCATCGAGGCCTGCGTCAACTCTTCGACCTTGGCTTTGATCGCATCGGCGTCTTCGCCTTCAAGCGCGGTCTTGAGGCCGGCGATGGCCGCTTCGATCGCGCTCTTATCGGCCTGCGAAACCTTGTCGCCAAAGTCGGCGAGCGATTTCTCGGCCGAATGGATCATCGCCTCGCCGTGGTTCTTGGCGTCGACGATCTCACGCCGCTTCTTGTCTTCGGCGGCGTGCATCTCGGCGTCTTTCACCATGCGGTCGATATCCGCTTCGGAGAGTCCGCCAGAAGCCTGAATGCGGATCTGCTGCTCTTTGTTGGTCGCCTTGTCTTTCGCCGTGACATTGACGATGCCATTGGCGTCGATATCGAAGGTGACTTCAACCTGCGGCACGCCGCGCGGCGCCGGCGGAATGCCGACGAGATCGAACTGACCGAGCAGCTTGTTGTCAGAGGCCATCTCGCGCTCGCCCTGGAAGACGCGGATGGTCACCGCCGTCTGATTGTCTTCCGCGGTCGAGAACACCTGGCTCTTCTTGGTCGGGATCGTCGTGTTGCGCTCGATGAGGCGCGTGAACACGCCGCCCAGCGTCTCGATGCCGAGCGACAGCGGCGTCACGTCGAGGAGCAGCACGTCCTTGACGTCGCCTTGCAGCACGCCCGCCTGAACAGCGGCGCCGATCGCCACGACTTCGTCCGGGTTGACGCCCTTATGCGGCTCCTTGCCGAAGAACTGCTTCACGACCTCTTGCACTTTCGGCATGCGGGTCATGCCGCCGACGAGAACAACTTCGTTGATCTCGCCCGGGCTGAGGCCCGCATCCTTCAGCGCCTTGCGGCAGGGCTCGACGGTGCGCTGGATGAGATCATCGACCAGCGCTTCGAGTTTCGCGCGTGTGAGTTTCAAGGTGAGATGCTTCGGGCCCGTCGCATCGGCGGTGATGTAGGGAAGGTTGATCTCCGTCTGCGTCGCCGAGGAGAGTTCGATCTTCGCCTTCTCCGCCGCTTCCTTCAGGCGCTGCAGAGCGAGCTTGTCTTTCTTGAGATCGATGCCGTTCTCTTTCTTGAACTCATCGGCAAGATAGCTGACGATGCGGTTGTCGAAATCTTCGCCGCCCAGGAACGTGTCGCCGTTCGTCGACTTCACTTCGAAGACGCCGTCGCCGATTTCGAGAATGGAAATATCGAAGGTGCCGCCGCCGAGGTCATAGACGGCGATCGTGCCCTGGCCCTTTTTGTCGAGGCCATAGGCGAGCGCAGCAGCCGTCGGCTCGTTGATGATGCGCAACACGTCGAGGCCGGAAATCTTGCCGGCATCCTTCGTCGCCTGACGCTGAGCGTCGTTGAAATAGGCGGGAACGGTGATGACGGCCTGCGTCACCGGCTGGCCGAGATAGGCCTCGGCCGTCTCCTTCATCTTTTGCAGAATGAAGGCCGAGATCTGCGACGGCGAATATTGCTTGTCGCCCGCCTGCACCCAGGCATCGCCATTGGGGGCGCGAACGATCTTATAGGGAACGACCTCCATGTCCTTCTTGGTCATGGGATCGTCGAAGGTGCGGCCGATGAGCCGCTTGATGGCGAAGAAGGTCTTTTCCGGATTGGTGACCGCCTGGCGCTTGGCCGGCTGGCCGACGAGGCGCTCGCCCTCGTCCGTAAAGGCGACAATGGACGGGGTGGTCCTGGCGCCTTCCGCATTCTCGATGACCTTGGGGGTCTTGCCCTCCATCACCGCTACGCAGGAATTGGTGGTTCCTAGGTCGATGCCAATGACTTTACCCATGTCGTCCTTCCTTATCTTGAATGAGCAAGACCACTGGACCCCGTAGCGATCCGGCCGGTGGGGCGGCTCTCGGCCGCCCGGTCTCCCTTAATTCAATGTGGGTGCCCCTGATGAGGGCGCAAGATTACGGCCTATATAAGTGGATGATTTTTCCGCACAAGGAACGCCCCGGCCCGGGTCGGATGAGGCCCCGGAAAAGCTCTGGTTTAGCCGACGCAGCTTAAAAGTAACATTAAGGAACCGGCCAGAATTCCCGGCGGTTTATTCCGTGTGGAAGCCCCTCGATCGAATGAGCACATTGGAGGACGATCATGCGCCCCCGTCTTTTCGCCTTTCTGGGTCTCGCCGGCCTGGTGGCCGCTGCAACCCCGGCCTTCTCGCAACCCGCATATAATGACAATCCTCCGAGCTTCTATTATCAGGCTCCGGACGGGAGCTACGACTCCATTTCCGACTTGAGCCGCGCGATCTGGGGAGTCCCCCTGCGGGATCGAATGCACGCAGCGGGCGGAAATCCGGTGGGGCCTCGCGCCGCACCGCTCACACCACTATGATCGCGATTGAGGCGATGCAGCTCTGCCCGTCGTGCTAAACTGAGTTTGCGCGACGGCCCGCCGATCTTATGCGATCGGAAGGGCGCCGCCCATCAGCATGAGGAGAACAGCGATGCGAAACGGAATTCTCTGCCTCCTCGGTCTCGGCCTTGCAACAATGCTGACGACGCCGGCTGCGGCCTGGGACGAGTGGGGCGGATGGTTCGATCGCGCGCCGCCGAGCTTCTATTACCAGAGCCCGGACGGGACCTATCCCTCCGTTTCCGATTTGAGCCGCGCCGTCAACGGCGTGCCCTGCGGGCTCGAATGCACAGCAGAGGCCGATGGGCGCTGGGGCCTTGCGCCTCCGCCGGTGTTCTATCACCACCACCGCCACTATTATCCGTATTGAGCGCGCCCAGGCTCAATTGAAATAGGCACCACGCCGCGCTTCGGCCAAAGCCCGCGACAGGCCTTCGGCGAGATGCGCCTTTTCATCGGGGCCGAGAAAGCGGCCGATTTCGACGCGCTGGCCGCGGGAGACGAGCGCCAGCCTCTGCACGCCATATTCCTCATGCGACTCCTGATCGAGCCGCACCCAGGAGGGATTGAACCGCCATTCGGCGCGCTGGCCCTTGGCCGAAACCTTGGCCAGCAGAAGTTCGATCGGCGTGACGCGGACATCCTCATAGGCTTTGGCGGCATTAAAATTCGCGCGAAAAGCCAGATAAAACAGCGCCACATCGAGGCCCATGAAGCCCGCGATCGGCCACGCGCCAGCGATGACGAAGGGAATCGTCGTGGCAAAACTGATGAGCGAGAAGATCATCAGCAGAATGTAGAAATTCTTCTTGCTGAGCGAGCGATGCGGGGTGAGCCGCACCGCGAGGATGCGGCGGAGGGCGGGATCGTCCGCCTCTTGGCTCTGCTGGGTGGGGATGGCGCGTTCCGGCATGGGACCGGCCCTTCTCTGCAATGACGTAGAACTTTATAACGGAGCTATGGCGCCGCGCACCAGAGGCAAGACGAAATCGGCCACAAAAGTTCCCGCGAGGCCGCGCGCTGGCCGAGCCTCGACGCCATCGGCAAGCCGGGCCAAGCCGACAAAGCGCGCGATCAAGCCCGACCCTGCGACGATTGCCGAAATTTTCCGCCGTTTCGCCAAGGCCAATCCGCATCCCAAGGGCGAATTGGTGCACACGAACCCCTATACGCTGCTCGTCGCCGTCGTCCTCTCGGCGCAGGCGACCGATGCCGGCGTCAACAAGGCGACGAAGGCGCTTTTCGCCATTGCCGACAGTCCTGAAAAAATGCTGGCGCTGGGCGAAGACAAGCTCCGCGCGATGATCAAGACGATCGGCCTCTATCGCACCAAGGCCAAAAACGTGATTTCGCTGTCGGAACGGCTCGTCAAGGATTTCGGCGGTAAGGTGCCGCACACGCGCGAAGAGCTGATCACTCTGCCGGGCGTCGGGCGCAAGACCGCCAATGTCGTGCTGAACACGGCCTTCGGCGAACCCGTGATCGCAGTCGACACCCACATCTTCCGCGTCTCGAACCGCATTCCTCTCGCGCCGGGAAAGAACGTGCTGGACGTGGAATTGGGCTTGGAGAAGGTGATCCCGGCGAAATACATGCTACATGCGCATCACTGGCTGATTCTGCATGGGCGCTACACCTGCAAGGCGATCAAGCCGAATTGCCCAGTCTGCATCATTTCCGATCTTTGCCGCTGGCCGGACAAACGGCTGTGAAAGCGGCGGCGGGAGCGAACACTGTGAGCACGCCGCGCCTCGTCGCCGCCGAAACCCGTGATGACGATCAGGATGTCTCATTGCGGCCTTTGAGCCTCGCCGATTTCACCGGCCAGGAGGCGGCGCGCGCCAATCTCAAAATCTTCATCGAGGCCGCGAAAGGCCGCAAGGAAGCGCTCGATCATGTCCTCTTCGTCGGGCCGCCCGGCTTGGGCAAGACGACGCTGGCGCAGATCGTGGCGCGCGAGCTTGGCGTCAATTTCCGCGCGACGTCGGGTCCTGTCATCGCCAAGGCCGGCGATCTCGCCGCGCAACTGACCGGCCTCGAAGAGCGCGATGTGCTTTTCATCGATGAAATTCATCGCCTCAATCCTGCGGTCGAAGAGATTCTTTATCCAGCGATGGAGGATTTTCAGCTCGATCTAATGCTGGGCGAAGGGCCTGGTGCGCGCTCGGTGAAAATCGATCTTGCCAAATTCACGCTGATCGGCGCGACGACGCGCGCGGGGCTTTTGACGACGCCGCTGCGCGATCGTTTTGGCATTCCCGTGCGGCTCGATTTCTACTCCGTGCCCGAACTCGAGACGATCGTGAGGCGCGGGGCGCGCGCGCTCGGCATCAAGATTTCGGACGACGGGGCGAACGAAATCGCCAAGCGCTCGCGCGGCACGCCGCGCATTGCGGGACGGTTGCTCCGCCGCGTGCGCGATTTCGCGCAGATGGAAAAAGGTCAGACGGATAAAGATGCCGAAATCACCCGCGCCATCGCCGACAATGCGCTGCGCCAGCTCGATGTCGACCAATGCGGCCTCGACATGATGGACCGGCGCTATCTCGGCGCCATCGCCAATTCTTTCGGCGGCGGCCCGGTCGGCATCGATACGCTCGCCGCCGCGCTCTCCGAGCCGCGCGACGCGATCGAAGACATTATCGAGCCCTATCTCATCCAGCAGGGGTTTCTCCAGCGCACGCCGCGCGGAAGAATGCTGACCGCGAACGGCTTCCGCCATCTGGGCTTGGACGTGCCGGCGCGCGAGACGCAGCAATTCGGATTGTTCTCGGAGGGCGAAGACCCTGCTTAACGGCTGCGTAGCGCAGAAGCCGGCCGCGTTGCCCACCAGATGAGCGCCAAGAGCACCAGCTGAAATGGCAGGCGAAGGGTGAGCACCCAAGTGGGAATCATCGGATAGGCGTCCGCATGCTGCCACATGAAGACATTCGCCGGCGTGACCGCGACCGTCAACAGGATCAAACCCCAGCCCGCCGCGCTCCGCGTCCGTGCCGATAACAACCCGATCGCGCCGACGAGTTCGAAGACGCCGCTGATGAGGACCAGAAGGCGATGGTCCGGCAGCCAGGGCGGGACGATGCTCATCTCGCGCTCCGTGAAGGCGAAATGGGCGATGCCGCCGAGAAAGAACCACAAAAACACAAAGGCAAGCGCAGCACTGCGCGCGGGCGAAGGCTTTTGCGGGAGGTCCATGTTCGGCGAATTCATCGGACTCGTCGCAGATGTGGTAGCCTAGGGGCGGCGCCCTTCCTAGGGCGCGCCGGAATGAGGTTCAAGGCCGCTCGGCAAGACGCCATCGCCTTGTAAGGCACCCATGTGCATGGTAACCGGTGGCCCACCGCGACCGGCTCGGAGAGGTGGCAGAGCGGTTGAATGCACCGCACTCGAAATGCGGCATAGGCGCAAGCCTATCGGGGGTTCGAATCCCTCCCTCTCCGCCAACCTGCTTCGGGCTGCTCCTGTTGCATTGCCCGTGGCCTCATAAAGTCTATCCTACAAAAGTCGCTATCTTTCTTCGACATCGAGTTGTTTTGCGGAGGCGTGCTCCGTGTTCACGCGAGAATTGGCACTTAAGATCATTGATCTTATCTGGCCAGAAGCCCGATCGGGCAAATCGGCTAAGATAACGCGGTGGGCGTCCAAACCGCTGAAGGCACCGCCGGCGCCCTCTTGCCCCCCGCCCTATCTTATCTACACGCGCGAATTCGATAGGACCGTTCCCGCCGAGGACCTTGATTCCGTTGTTGGCTCACTTTCAGATTCCGAAAATATCGCATTCGATGAAGCGGTACGTGCCTTTCGAGAAGCTCTTCTTGTCTGGCGTACCAAAGCAGCAATCGCAGCTTTGGATGCAACAGCACGAATTCGACAGGTTGTAACTGCCGAGGAACTTTCTTCCACCGTCGTTTGTCTTCTTGTCGATCACTCAGGATCCATGTGCGGCTCCAAGATTTTGCTGGCCGCCGCGGCCTCCGATGTTGCGGTGGAATTTCTGGAGCTTCTTGGAACAAGTGTAGAGGTTCTCGGATTCACGACTGTCGAGTGGCAAGGCGGCAAATCACGACAAAAATGGCTGAAAGAGGGAAGGTCGCCGGCTCCAGGGCGTCTCTGCGATTTGCTTCATATCGTGTATCGAAGTTCAGCCGAACGGACTTCGAACCCTGCGCTTTGGCGAATGCTACGCCCGGGACTTCATAAAGAGAACATCGATGGCGAGGCCATAGAATGGGCGGCCGCGAGACTCAGGGAACGCCCAGAACAGCGGAAGATTCTTGTGGTAATTTCAGATGGAACGTCGGTTGACGACTCGACACTTCTTTACAACGACGAAGGAATTCTCGATCGCCATCTGAGGCAAGTCATCATCGACCTCGAGGCGAGCGAAGATATTGAACTAGCGGCACTCGGAATCGGCTTCGATGTAATGAAATACTATTCCCTTTCCAAAAGAGTAAGCGACCCAAACGATCTTGGCGAAACTTTAATCGATCTTTTAGAGGACCTTATTTCCTATGAACCGCCGGGTATGACAGCGGATGACCGGAACTAGGAGTTAGCGAAACGATCGCTCTTCTTCCCTCGCGGCAGAACGACGGCCTGAAGAGGTGGCAAATATCGAGCTTCGGTCGGTCCTTCGGCTTGCCACGCCCGGAATGGCGAAGGCCTTGAAGAAGTCGCTTCTTCAAAACACCAACCTAATCGTCCGTAAAATATCAGACCGTTGATCGGTCCAGAGCGCGCTTTGCGGCGCGAGCGCCGGCGTGAATCAGCGGATCAATGCTCCCCGCACGGCACCACCTCCACCGTCACATGGCTCAAACCCGAGAGCCCCGCGAGCCGCGCTTTATAAACAGCGGGCGGCTGCGGATTGCAGGTGACGACCGAGGCGATGACGGCGGCGTGTCCCGGTCCTACGCGCCAGAGATGAAGATCGCTGACGAGATCGTCATCGACTTCGAGCCGCTCGCGGATCGCGGCGGCCAATTTCGGATCGACGCGGAGATCGAGCAGCACAGCGCCGGCGCTGCGCATGAGGCCGAGAGACCATGAGGCGATGACGGCCGAACCGATCAACCCCATCAGCGCATCCATCCAGACGAGGCCGAAGAAGAGACCCGCCGAGAGGCCGAGGATCGCCAGCAGCGAGACGGCGGCATCTGCCAGCACATGCACATAGGCGGCGCGCAGATTCAAATCGCGATGATGGTGATGCGAATGCGCATGGTCATCGTCATGATCGTGCACATGAGGATGCTCATGCTCATGGGCGTGATCGTCGTTCAGCAGCGCGGCGCTGATGAGATTGACGATGAGGCCGAGCGCGGCAATCGGGATCGCCTCGCGAAAGGCGATCGGCACGGGATGCATCAGCCGCGCGACGCTCTCGATGCCGATCCACAACGCAATGACGGCGAGAATGATCGCGGACGAAAAGGCCGCGAGATCGCCGAATTTTCCGGTGCCAAACGCAAAGCGCTCGTCATGCTTGTGCCGGCGCGCGAGAGAATAGGCGAAAGCCGCGATGAGAAAGGCGACGGCGTGCGTCGACATATGCAAGCCGTCGGCGATGAGCGCCATGGATTTGAAGAGAAGACCGCCGACGATCTCGGCGACCATCATCGCGGCGCAGAGGGCGATGACGAGCCAGCTGCGGCGCTCATTGCGGGCATGGTCGGCGCCGAGGAAATCGTGGCTGTGACGATGTTCGTCGAGAGAATGTGTGTGCATGGCTCGGCTCATGCGCTGACGCGCCTTTGCCTGCATATGCGCCTTCGCCTTCAGGCTTGCAAGCGGCAGAGGATTAGGCTTGCGCCCAAGGCTCGGCCATGGTGAATGCGGGCCACGAAATTCGGCAGAGGATGACAAAGCTTGCGCCTGACCATTGCGACCTGGAACATCAATTCGGTCAGGCTCAGGATCGATCTCGTCAAACGATTCCTCCGCAAGCACGCGCCCGATATTTTATGCCTGCAGGAGACGAAATGCCGGGACAGCGAATTCCCCTCGGGCGAATTCAAAAAGCTCGGCTATGAGCATTTGGCGATCGCCGGCCAGAAGGGCTATCACGGCGTCGCCATCGTCTCGAAACTGCCCTTCGCCGCAACGTCGAAGCGCGATTTCTGTGCGGTCGGCGATGCGCGGCACATCTGCGTGGAATTCCGCCCGGTCGAACACCGGCCGATTTATCTCCATAATTTCTATGTGCCGGCGGGCGGCGACGAACCCGATCCCGCGATCAATCCGAAATTCAAACATAAGCTCGCTTTTCTCGACGAACTCGCGGAATGGATTCGTGCGGATCGACTTGCTGGCGCGGACGCGATCCTCGTCGGCGATCTCAACATTGCGCCGCTCGAGACGGATGTCTGGAATCACAAGGCGCTCTTAAAAGTCGTGAGCCACACGCCGATCGAAGTCGAAAAGCTGGGGGCTGTCTTTATCGCGGGGCCATGGATCGATGCGATCCGCGCTCATGTGCCGAAGGAAGAAAAGCTCTACACCTGGTGGAGCTATCGCGCCGCCGATTGGGCGGCCTCAGATCGCGGCCGACGGCTCGATCATATCTGGGTCAGCGAGAGTCTTGGCCCGCATCTTTCCGGGATGAAAATTTTGCGCGAAGGCCGCGGCTGGGAGCGTCCGTCCGATCATGTGCCGGTGATGGTGCAGCTGGAGTTGTAGGGGCGCAACAGAACACAAATTGAACCATCGTCGCCTGCGGGCAACCCCCTTCATCGCGGGTTCACACGCGCCGGCCTATACAAAACCACCTTTCGGCGCGGGAGCATTTTACGATCTCTATCCCCACCGCTCAGGTGAAGTCCTAACAAAACCGCGATTTATTGCAGTCGCGCATCAAGGGAGATTATTCATGAAAACGCTCAAGACCGTGTTGTTCGGTGTCGCGCTTTCCGCCATCTTATCGTCGGCGATCACGCCGGCGTTCGCGTTAGGCGGCTGCGGTCCGAACCGCCATCGCAATGGGATGGGCGAATGCGTATGGGGCGGCCAAAATCAAGACTGGTGCCTGAGACGGACGGGCCATCCTGCCGTTCGTATGCCCGATGGAACAATGCGCTGCTTCTGATTGCCTTCGACGCCGCGCTGAATCCCGGATGGCATTGCGCCTCGTGCATGCCTCCGGGAAACATGCCCATCCGGTTCACTTCAACGGAAATTCCCCCGCCGCCGTCGTCTTGGCCAGCACATGGCCGGCGCCGTCGAGCGCCTCGATCGTCCAGACATAATGATGTACCTCGCCTTCCGGCGGGCAGGGGCCTTTATAAGTGATCGCGCCTTGCGGCACACCGCCGCCGGAATAGGTGACCGTGCTGCCGCCATGATGGAAGGTCGGCTTGTCCTTGTCGTGCATCATAAAGCGCAGGCTCTTCGTGCCGGCCGGCGCATCGGCAATCGTGAACGCGGGCGAAATAGTTTCGCAGGCCGGAATGCCGGCCCATGAGAAAGATGCCTTCATCGCAAATGCCTCCTGCGGAATGAGGATGGCGAGTACCACAGCGAAACCGAGAACCACACTCTTGATCCGCGCCATCGCTCTCTCCTGATTCTAATGCCGATCCGCACCATTCTGCGCGATGGCGTCGAGTTCTTCCATAAAACGCAGAAGCCGGTCGGAAAGTTCGCGCCGGAGCCGCTCGGCGCTGCGGGGCGATTCATCGAGCACGCGAAGAAAGAGCGAGCGCGAAATCTTCAGCATCGTGCTCTGCTCGCGCGCCACGGCGGTCGCGGGCCGTCGCGTCTTGGTGATCAGCGCCATGTCGCCGATGAGCGTGGGCGGCCGGACGATATGGCCGCCTTTGCCGTGATCGTCGGGATCGATGGCGACCGAGCCCGAGACCAGCACATAGCCGCAGTCCGATTGTTCGTCGCGGCGAAACAGGGTTTCGCCTTTGCGCAATTTGTAGGTCTCCGCGCCGACGGCGAGCTGGCGCAGCGCATCATGATCGAGCACGGCGAGCGTCGGAACGCGCGAGAGCGTGCGGATGTCGTCTTCAAGCGACATGGTTCTGCGCCATGGGCGATGCGCCGCCTTATCGTTCGCGCCAGGATTTTGGGAAATGCGCCGGCCTAAGGCACCAGCTTATAGCCGCCGGCCTCAGTGATCAAAAGCTGCGATTTCGCCGGATCGCGCTCGATCTTCTGGCGGAGCCTATAGATGTGAGTCTCGAGCGTATGCGTCGTGACGTTGGAGTTATAGCCCCAGACTTCGCGCAGCAGCACGTCGCGCGTCACGACCGCTTGGCCGGCCCGATAGAGAAAGCGCAAGATCGCGGTCTCTTTCTCGGTGAGGCGGAGCTTGCTGCCCTTTTCATTGATGAGATGTTTGGAGCCGGGTTGGAAGGTGAAGGGACCGATGCGGAACATGGCATCGTCGCTCGCCTCATGTTGGCGCAGATGCACGCGCATGCGGGCAAGCAGAACCGAGAAGCGGAAGGGCTTGGTCACATAATCATTGGCGCCGGATTCCAATCCCTCGATCGTATCGGCCTCGGAATCATGCCCAGTCAGCATGATGATCGGATTTTTGAAACCGTCGCGGCGCAGAACTTTCACCGCCTCGCGGCCGTCCATATCCGGCAGGCCAACATCCATGATGACGAGATCGGGCGCCTCGTCGCGAACGAGATCGAGCGCCGCACCCGCCGTCTGCGCATTGAGCGCGGCGAACTCGGCATGCAGGGTCAATTGATCGCAAAGCGCGCCGCGCAAATCATCGTCGTCATCTGCAATCAGGATCTTGCGAACCTGCATCATGTATCGTCCTATCGAAAAATATCAGGCTGACGGGGGCGTCGGGGGTTCCTGGAGGGGGCGGAGAGGCGCGCGGGGGGACGCGGCGCTTTCGCCAAACTGTTCAATCCGGCGGTTTAATGCAAGGCAACCGATAATTCCCCTTTGGTCTATCACGAAACAACGATGGTCAAGTCCAGTCTCTCTTCGCGATCCCCTTCGCAACCCCGCCATGCGAACCGCGCACCCCGAAGCGTGAGCCGCGCCATTGTCATGGCGATGCCGAAACTCGCCTTCGGTGCTCCTCCGCGTGGCCGTTTCTTTTTGGGGTCGACGAGCTTTCCCTGTGCCATCGGGGAACGCGCCTTGACGCGCACCAAAAGCGAGGGCGATCGCGCGTCGCCAGTGGGAGAGTTTCGGCTGATGGGAGGATTTTTCCGCCCCAAGGGCGCGCGTCCTTTCGCACCTTGGCCGCTGCGGGTGATCCGCGAGGCCGATGGCTGGTGCGACGATCCGCGTGCCCCGGTCTATAACCGTCCCGTGCCGCTTCCCAACCGGTACAGTTGCGAGAAATTGTGGCGCAACGACGGTCTCTACGACCTTGTTCTCGTTCTGGACTATAATCTCTGGCCGCGCCGGCAAGGGCGTGGGAGCGCGATCTTTCTGCATTGCGCGCGCGACGATCTTGCGCCGACCGCCGGCTGCATCGCGCTGAGGCCCGCTGATTTTCGGAAAGTGTTGGCGAGATTGGCGCGGAATGCAGTGGTCACTGTTAGATAGGACCATCAATAAGGCTCGTCATGCCCGGCCTTGTGCCGGGCATCCACGCCGGGACGATTCTCCAACCTCGAAGACGTGGATGGCCGGGTCAAGCCCGGCCATGACGGCATGATGGCGTCACCTCTTCCCAAAGATCGCGCTACCAACCCGCACATGCGTCGCGCCCTGTTGAATCGCAAGTTCGAAATCGGCGCTCATTCCCATCGACAAAATTTCAATCCCGTTGCGCTTTGCGATTTCACTCAGCAGAGCGAAATGCGGCGAGGCCTGTTCATCGACAGGCGGAATGCACATCAGTCCTGAGATCGTGAGCCCATGCTCCTTGCGGCAAGAGTCGATGAAGATGTCCGCGTCTTGCGGCAACACGCCCGCCTTCTGCGGCTCCGCGCCCGTATTCACCTGCACATAAAGCTTCGGATGTTTGCCTGAGCGTTCGATCTCTTTGGCGAGAGCCGCCGCGAGCTTCGGCCGATCGAGCGTTTCGATCACATCAAAGAGTTCGACGGCCTCGCGCGCCTTGTTGGATTGCAACGGCCCGATGAGATGCAGTTCGAGATCGGGAAAGCGCGCTTTCAACGCCGGCCATTTGGCCTGCGCCTCCTGCACTTTGTTTTCGCCGAAATGGCGCTCGCCCGCTTCAATCACCGGCAGGATCGCCTCCGGCCCAAAGGTTTTCGTCACGCAGATGAGCGTCACCGCCTCCGGCGCGCGGCCGGCATCCTTGGCGGCCAGTGCGATCCGCTCTCTGATCTCGGCGAGATGGGCGAGCGTGCCTGTCGGCGCCATCACTGATCCCTCTCGTCGCAACAGCCAGCCGACCTTTGCTTCGGCGGACAGGGCGTGGTGCCGTAGGAACAGAAAACGCAGCAGTCGCCGGGAAGCGGCTTCAGCATGGCGCCACATCCCGCGCAGAGATGGAAATAGACGCAGGCATTTTCCGGCATCGCCAGATCTTCCCTATGGCCACAGTGCGGGCAAATGAGCGTTGCGTGCAATTTCGTCTCTGACATGGTGGCTTCAAATCGGCAAAAGCATCGACTGTGCAGTGCTCTACATTGACCCTAAGCGCCAAATAATGCTGTATCGGCGCAATTTCCGAACAGACGGATAGCATGGACGCGCAGCGCTACAACGCCCGCGAAGCGGAGCGCAAATGGCAGCAGGCCTGGGCCGAGGCGGAAACCTTCCGCACGGCCAACAATGACCCGCGGCCCAAATACTATGTTCTAGAGATGTTCCCCTATCCGTCCGGGCGGATTCACATGGGGCATGTGCGCAATTATGCGATGGGCGATGTCATCGCCCGTTTCATGCGCGCCAAGGGCTTCAATGTGCTCCATCCGATGGGCTGGGACGCCTTCGGCATGCCGGCGGAAAACGCCGCCATGCAGAACAAGACGCATCCCGCGACCTGGACCTACGCCAATATCGCGACGATGCGCGCGCAGCTCCAATCCATGGGTCTGTCGCTCGATTGGACGCGCGAGATCGCGACCTGCGATCCCTCCTATTACAAACATCAGCAAAAACTCTTTCTGGATTTCCTTGCCGCCGGCCTCGTCGATCGCAAACAGGCGAAGGTGAATTGGGACCCGGTCGATCACACCGTGCTCGCCAATGAGCAGGTGATCGACGGCCGTGGCTGGCGCTCGGGCGCGTTGATCGAACAGCGCGAGCTCACGCAATGGTTTTTGAAAATCTCGTCCTTCTCGGACGATCTTCTCGCCGCGCTCGATGGGCTCGAACGCTGGCCGGAGAAAGTCCGGCTGATGCAGAAGAATTGGATCGGAAAGTCAGAAGGTCTGCTTCTGCGCTTCGCGCTCGTTCCTTCGCCGAAGGTCGAAGCCAATGACATCGAAGTCTATACGACACGGCCCGATACGCTCTTCGGCGCGAAATTCATCGCGCTCGCCCCGGATCATCCGCTCGCCGAAGCTGCGGCAAAGAAGGACAAAGCGCTCGCCGCCTTCATCGAAGACTGCCGGCATCGCTCGACGTCAGTCGCTGCGATCGAAACGCAGGAAAAGCGCGGCTATGACACGGGCCTGCGCGTCCTTCATCCTTACGACTCGAAGTGGCAGCTGCCGGTCTATGTCGCGAATTTCGTGCTGATGGACTATGGCACAGGCGCGATTTTCGGCTGTCCCGCGCATGACCAGCGCGATCTCGATTTCGCCAATGCCTATGGGCTTGGCGCGACGCCCGTCGTCTGTCCGCCGGATGTCGATCCCGACACATTCA
Organism: Methylovirgula sp.; assembly: GCA_049522395.1. Classification (GTDB taxonomy): domain Bacteria; phylum Pseudomonadota; class Alphaproteobacteria; order Rhizobiales; family Beijerinckiaceae; genus Methylovirgula. The sequence goes on along the minus strand of JBEKNV010000002.1, from coordinate 91,846 downwards.
CGATCACCGACACGGCCTATGACGGCGACGGTGTGCTGATCAATTCGCGTTTCTTGGACGGCCTGCCGATCGAGACCGCGAAAGAAGAAGTCGCGCGCCAACTCGAGACGATCATGCTCGACGGCAAGCCGCAGGCGAAGCGGCAGGTGAATTATCGGCTGCGCGATTGGGGCATTTCACGCCAGCGCTATTGGGGCTGCCCGATCCCGATCATCCATTGCGAAAAATGCGGCGTCGTGCCGGTGCCGGCGGCCGATCTGCCCGTCCTGCTGCCGGAAGATGTCTCTTTCGATGAGCCGGGCAATCCGCTCGATCGCCATCCGAGTTTCAAACATGTCACCTGCCCGCAATGCGGCGGCCCGGCGCGGCGCGAAACCGACACGATGGATACGTTCGTCGATTCGTCTTGGTATTTTTTGCGCTTCACCGACCCCTGGAACACGCAAGAGCCGACGACTGCCCAGGCGCTCGAAAAATGGCTGCCGGTCGATCAATATATCGGCGGCATCGAACATGCGATTTTGCATCTTCTCTATTCGCGCTTCTTTACCCGCGCGATGCGCGAGACCCATCATGCCGACGATCTGAAGGAGCCGTTCGCCGGTCTCTTCACCCAGGGCATGGTGGTGCATGAGACTTATAAAGCCGAAGACGGGACCCATCTCTCGCCGGCGCAGGTGCGGGTCGAGACGGGCCCGCATGGCCGCGTCGCCTTCGCGGTGGACGGGCGAAAGCCGGTCGCCATCGGCCCCATCGAAAAAATGTCGAAGTCGAAGAAAAACACGGTCGATCCCGACGAGATCATCGAGACCTATGGCGCCGATACCGCGCGCTGGTTCATGCTCTCTGATTCGCCGCCCGAGCGGGATGTGATCTGGACCGAGGAAGGCGTCCAGGGCGCCGCCAAATTCGTCCAGCGCGCCTGGCGGCTTGTCGGTGAATTGGCCGATGTGGCGGCGGCGCCCGATGCGCCCCATCCCAACCAGTTTTCCCCCGCCGCGATGGAGATCCGCAAGGCGGCGCATGCGGCGCTCGCCAAGGTCGAAGAGGACATCGGCCGGCTCCGGTTCAACGTCGCCATCGCCCAAATCTATGATTTGGCTAACAAACTCTCCTCCGCCATTGGCGCCATCGAGGACCCTGAGATCGCCCCCGATCTGCGCTTTGCCTTCCGCGAGGCGGCCGACATTTTTGTGAGACTTTTCGCCCCCATGATGCCGCATCTGGCCGAAGCGTGTTGGGCGCGCCTCGGTCATCAAAGTTTGGTGTCCGAAGCGCCCTGGCCGGTTGCCGAGACAAGCCTCATCGTCGAAGATATGATAGGCTTGCCGGTGCAGGTGAACGGCAAGAAACGGGCGGATCTCCTCATCGACCGCAATGCCGATGCGGCGACGATCGAGGATGCGGTGCTGGCGCTCGACGCTGTGCGCCGCGCGCTCGACGGCAAAGAGGTCAAGAAGGTCATCATTGTCCCGCAGAGGATCGTCAATGTCGTGGCATGAGCAGAGCGGCAGGTCTGTTTGGCGGAAGCTCCGGCTTCTGGTCGCCATTGCGCCGGGGCTTTTGCTCGCCGGCTGTCTTCACCCGCTTTATGGCACGGCCCTCGACGGCGGCGCTGTCGCCGAGGAATTGAAGGCCATCGAAGTCGAGCCGATCGGTACGCGGATGGGCCATTATCTCAACGATGAATTGATCTTCGGCTTTAACGGCACCGGTGCGCCGGTGCCGCCGCGCTACAAGCTCGTCGTGTCTCCGCGTGAGGGCGTCAGCACGCCTCTCGTGGATACGGTGACAGGTCTCGTCACCGCGGCCACGGTGACCGTTTCGGCGGCCTATGTGCTGACCGAGATGGGGACCGGCCGCGAGATCGCCCATGGCACGGTCTTCACCGCCGCGAGCTATGACCGCACGAGCCAGCGCTTTTCCGACATGCAGGCCTCGCGCGACGCCGAACAGCGTGACGCGCGCACGCTCGCCGATCAAATCAGGACGCAGATCGCCGCCGCGCTCTCGACCTGATGAGGCTCGGCCCTTAGGCCCCATGCATGGTCGCCATCAAAAATTCAGACGCCGCGCGCTTTCTCAAAAATCCGCCGCGCGAGATCTTCCTCTTTCTCGTCTGCGGCACCGACGCCGGGCTCATCAGCGAACGCGCGCAGGCGATCGTCGCCCGCGCCATCGACGACCCGAAAGACCCGTTTCAGTTTCTGCGGCTCAATGGCGATGATCTCGCCGCCGATCCGCTGCGGCTTGCGGATGAAGCCAACACCATTCCGCTCTTCGGCTCGCGGCGCGCTATTTTCATCGATGCGGGCGGTAAAAACTTCAACGCCGCGATCGAGCCGCTCATCAATGCGCCGCCGAGCGACTGCACCATCGTCATTGAGGCCGGCAACATCAAGCGCGATGCGCCGCTGCGCCGGCTTTTGGAAAAAGACCCGCGCGCCGCGGTCATCGAATGCTATCCGGATTCCCCGCGCGATCTCGCCCAGCTCATCGACAGCGAACTTGGCGCGGAAGATCTGACGATCGAGCCCGACGCGCGGTCGCTGCTGGTTTCGCTGCTGGGCCAAGACAGGCTCGCCTCACGCGGCGAGATCGGCAAGCTCGTGCTTTACGCACGGGGTGAGGGGCAAGTCACCGTCGAGCATATCGAAGCGATCGTCGCCGACGCCTCCGCACTCGCGCTCGACAAAGCGATCGACGGCGCCTTCGAGGGCGATTTCACCGCGATCGAAGAAACGGCCGAACGCGTGTTCTCAGAGGGCGGGGATTACAATGCGCTGCTCGGCGCAGCGCTCCGCCACGCGACGCTGCTGCATCGGATGCGGCTCGATGCGGAAACGGGGCAGGGCGCGGGCGCGCAAGGCGGATTCGGCTTTCGCCGCGCGACGCTCGATAAGCACATGCGGCAATGGACCTCGGTGAAACTCGCGCGCGCGATTGCGATCCTCAGTCAGGCGATCGGCAAGGCGCGGCGCGAGCCGGCGCTTTCGGAGATGATCACGGTGCGGGCTTTGTGGAGCGTGGCGCTCGCGGCGAAGAATAAAGCTCCCTCATCCTGAGGAGGCGCTGAAAGCGCCGTCTCGAAGGATGAGGAATGTCTCATGCTTCGAGACGCGCTTCTTCGAAGCGCTCCTCAGCATGGCGATTACCCCGGACTTGAAAAACACGGGCCACTGGCTGACACATGGCGGGGCTCTGCTAAGATTTCTTGTTATAGGCCGGCGTGCTGTCTGGCCGCCATGCCACGCCCATGCCGGTACTGCTCCACCGCCAACAGAAGCCGTGCGTACGCGTTTCTCCCATAAAATCTTCGTAGGAGAATATGCAATAAAACCAGAGATGGTTGCCCCGACAAATATTCGACCAATCACCCGGCTTCAAAGGGTGATGTCCTGTGAGTGGCCGCACAAGGGACTCTTTACTTGGCCCCTCAAGTATACTGTTGAGCGGGAATTTGTCCGCCCAGGGATAACTGGGCTTCTCCGGCAACGTATCTCCGACTGTCCATCCGTAAATGATCTCTTTCGGGAAGGCTCTCGTAAGGCCGCGATTGACGATTCCGACCGCATGGAATGCTGCAAGCTTCTGTCGTCGCCTTTCCTTCTTCTTGCAAAGTTTCACGACCGAGATTGTTGGGCTCGATTCGAATTAACGGCAATTGTAATGCAATAGCGGCTCGAGCATTGAGATCGGCGGCTTCTGCCCCTTGCCGCGCAATTTTAAGCTGGCGCTCGCCAGCGAAATATAAGGCGATGGTCGCACCCCATAACCCGATGGTGGAGATCGCGAGAACGAGGGTGAACGTCGCGACAGGGTCGCTGGTTGTCTTTTCCCAGAAGGATTTGCATTCCTCTGTCGTGCGACCGGACTTTGCGGCAGCTTTGTAACAGGCGTCCTTCTCTAGATTGCTAGGGGCGTATGATGTCGCCCACCAAAGAACGCCACCCCCAAAGCAAACTGGCGACAAAGAAGCCGAACGCCCTATTTTTATTTATTAGGCGCTTCAACATCCTTGATTGCCGTTTGCGGTTCCGAAAATATCCGGTGTCGCCTTATCGCTTCTTCAGCTTCCGGCAAAGATCGTCGAGCTGCTCAAGCGTCTTGAACCGGATGCGCAGTTCGCCCACTTCGCCATGATGCGCGATTGCGACATGCAGGCCCAGCACTTCGGACAGCGAGTGTTCGAGCGCCTTGGTGTCGGCGTCCTTGCCGTCTTTCGCCGCGCTCGATGACTTGTGCGCCTCGCGGTCGGCCGATTTCTGCGCCAGCTTTTCGACGTCGCGGACTGACAAGCCTTGCGCGACGATCTTGTCGGCGATCGCATCGGCATCCGCCATGGTGAGCAGCGCGCGGGCGTGCCCCGCCGAAAGCAGGCCCTGCGCGAGAAGCTGCTTCGTCCGCTCCGGCAGTTTCAAAAGCCGCAGTGTGTTGGCCACGTGGCTGCGGCTCTTGCCGATGATCTTCGCCAGTTCGGCCTGCGAATAGCCGAAGTCATGTTCGAGCTGCGCATAGCCTTGCGCTTCTTCGAGCGCGTTGAGATCGGCGCGCTGCACATTCTCGATGATGGCGAGTTCGAGCGCCTGGCGATCGTCGGCCTCGACCGCGATGATCGGCACTTCATGCAGCCCGGCCTTCTGCGCCGCTCGCCAGCGCCGCTCGCCGGCGATGATCTCATAATGATCGGCAACGCCCGGCAGCGTGCGCGCCAGGATCGGCTGGATGATGCCCTTTTCCTGGATCGAACGGGTGAGATCGTCGAGATCGGCCTCGACAAAGCTCTTGCGCGGATTGCGCGGATTGGGCCGCAAAAATTCGATCGGAATTTTTCTCTGCCCGCGCGAGCGCGCAATCGCGCCGGATTCGTCGCCCGAGTCGCCGATCAGGGCGGCAAGCCCGCGTCCCAACCGTGGCCGCGATTCGTCTGCCATGTTCGCTTTCATTTCGCTCCGTGCATCACGCCGCCGCGGTGAGCTCACGCTCACGTTGAATGACTTCCGAAGCGAGCTTCAAATAGGCTTGGCTGCCGCTGCACTTCAGATCGTAAAGAAGCACTGGCTTGCCATGCGACGGCGCTTCCGAAATCCGCACATTGCGCGGGATGATCGTGTCATAGACTTTCTCGCCCAGGAAGCCGCGCACATCGGCGACAACCTGCGCCGCCAGATTGTTGCGCGGATCGTACATGGTGAGAACGATGCCGTGGATCATCAGGCTCGTGTTCAGCGTGCGCCTTACCTGATCGACGGTCGACAGAAGCTGCGACAGGCCTTCGAGCGCGAAGAATTCGCATTGCAGCGGCACGAGCACGCTGTCGGATGCTGCCAGCGCATTGATCGTCAGAAGATTGAGCGACGGCGGACAATCGACAAGCACATAGGTGAAGTGGAAACTTTCCGGCAGCTGATCTTTTTCTTTGATCAGCTTTTGAACCGCATTGCGCAGCCGATAGGCGCGATCGCTCTGATTGGCGATTTCGAGTTCGATGCCGAGCAGATCGAGCGTCGAAGGCACGATGGAGAGCCGCGGCACCGAGGTTTCCTGGATCGCCGACTTCATCGGCGCTTCGCCCATCATCACGTCATAAGTTGAAATCGTGCGGCTCTTGCGGTCGATGCCGAGCCCGGTCGAAGCATTGCCTTGCGGATCGAGATCGACGATCAGCACGCGCTCGCCGATGGCGGCCAGCGCCGTGCCGAGATTGATGGCGGTCGTCGTTTTGCCGACGCCGCCCTTTTGGTTGGCGAGGACGAGAACCCGAAGCTTGGGGGAGAGCGACACGGTCGGCTCCTTAAGGGCCACGAAGGCCCAGCTATCCTATTGAATTACATTATTTTTTCTTGACGATCAACAAGCGTCCCGAGGCGGAAGTGACGCTTGGAATCGATGTGATGTCATAGTCCGTGAGCCTATCGGCCGCCTGTGACGGGGTCAATTCATCCGCAACCTGTTCTCCCTTGAGAAATGCGCCAACGGCGCCTTTATCCAGAGCTTCGGCTGCATAAGCGATGAGTTCGGGCAGAGGCGCGAGCGCTCGGGCGCTGACGGCATCGATGGGGCCGGAAATCTCTGGCAGAACGTCTTCGATCCGGCCTTGATGCACTTCGGCCGACGCCTGTGTTTCACGTGAAACCTCGCGCAGAAACGCGCATTTGCGCTCATTCGATTCGATCAGATGAACTTTTGCGCCGGCTTGGCCTATGAGCTTGATCGCCGTGACGAGGCCCGGGAAGCCGGCGCCCGAGCCGAGATCGACCCAGAGGCGCGCATCAGGCAGCGCCGCTTGCACCTGCAGCGAATCGGCGAAATGGCGCGTCCAGATGAAGGGGAGTGTGGAAGAGGCGACGAGGTTGATCGTCATCTTCCATTTGCGCAGAAGCTCCGCATAGGTCGTCAGCCGCGCGATGGTCTCTTGCGGCAGCGGAAAAAGTTTCAGCGCCGCGGCGCGGTCGGCGGCGTCGGGATCGGGGGCCATCCCTATTCAGCCGCCTGGATCGCCTGCCGCCGGATCTGCGCCGCAAGGAGAGTCAGCGCGGCGGGTGTCACCCCCTCGATCCGCCCCGCCTGGCCGAGCGTGCGCGGCCGGATCTCCGACAAACGCAGCCGCACTTCATGCGAAAGATTGGTGAGCGCCGCATAATCGAGCGCGTCGGGAATGACGAGCGATTCATCGCGCCGGAAGGCGGCGATATCGGCCGCCTGACGGTCGAGATAGACAGCATAATTCGCATCGATTTCGACCTGCGCCGCCGTGGCCCCATCGACCGACGACAGCGCCGGCCAGATCGCGCGGAGCGCATCGAAAGAAATGTCGGGAAAGCCGAGAAGCTCGAAACCCGAGCGGCGAATGCCATCCTGATTGATCTTGAGCCCGTGCCGCGCGGCTTCATTGGGGCTGAGGCTCGCGGCTTCAAGCGCCGCGCGCGCAGCGGCGAGCGCCCCGGCCTTGGCCCGGAACGCGGCCGTGCGTTCGGCCCCCACGCAGGCGATGGCGATGCCGCGTTCCGTGAGGCGCTGATCGGCATTGTCGGCGCGCAACGTGAGGCGATATTCGGCGCGCGACGTGAACATGCGATAGGGCTCGGTGACGCCGCGGGTCACGAGATCATCGACCATCACGCCGAGATAGGCCTCGGAGCGGTCGAAGAGGATCGGCGCGCTGCCGCCGGCCAGGACGGCCGCGTTGAGCCCGGCGAGCAGGCCCTGCGCGCCCGCCTCCTCATAGCCCGTCGTGCCGTTGATCTGGCCGGCGAGAAAAAGACCGCGGATCGGCTTCGTCTCCAGGCTCGGCATCAGACTGAGCGGATCGATGAAATCATATTCGATGGCGTAGCCCGGCCGGATCATCGCGACCTTTTCCAGGCCGGGGATCGAATGCAGGAACGCGCGCTGCACGTCGGCCGGCAGCGCCATCGAAATCCCATTCGGATAAATCGTCGGATCGTCGATGCCCTCCGGCTCGAGAAAAATCTGATGCGCGGACCGGTCGGCAAAGCGCTGCACTTTGTCTTCTATCGAAGGGCAATAGCGCGGCCCGCGGCCCGAGATCGCGCCCGAATAAACGGGCGAATGGGCAAGATGCGAACGGATGATCGCATGACCTTCTTCCGTCGTCCGCGTGATGAAGCAATCGACCTGCGGCCGCGTAATCTTTTCCGTCAGCATGGAAAAGGGCTCGGGCTCGGCGTCGCCTTCTTGGCGCTCAAGCGCCGCCCAATCGATGGTCCGCCCGTCGAGACGCGGCGGCGTTCCGGTCTTGAGCCGCCCGAGCGCGAAGCCCGCCGCAAGCAGGCTTTCAGAAAGGCGCACGGCGGGGGCCTCATCGGCGCGGCCCGCCGGAATGCGCTGTGCTCCGATATGGATCATGCCGCGCAGAAAGGTCCCGGTTGTCAGCACCAGCGCGCCGCAGGCGGGCGTGCGGCCGTCGGCGAGCGTGAGGCCCACAATCCGCCCGTCCTCGATCTGCAGCTCCGCCGCTTCGCCTTCGATCACGGTGAGATTTTCGATCGCCGCGATGGCGCTCTGCATGGCGGCGCGATAAAGCGCGCGGTCCATCTGCGCGCGCGGCCCGCGCACCGCCGGGCCCTTGGCGCGATTGAGCACGCGGAACTGAATGCCGGCTTCGTCCGCGACGCGGCCCATCAGCCCATCGAGCGCATCGATCTCACGGACGAGATGGCCTTTGCCGAGGCCGCCGATCGCGGGATTGCAGGACATGGTGCCGATCGTCGCGGCCGAGAGCGTGACAAGCGCGGTCTTGGCGCCCATGCGCGCAGCAGCAGCCGCGGCTTCGCAGCCGGCATGGCCGCCACCGACGACGATGACGTCGAAACTGCGCTCACTCTGAATGGTCATTTCAACCTGTCTCTGCCGCCGTCATGCCCGGACTTGATCCGGGCATCCAAAGACGGGCGCCTGGATGGCCGGGTCAAGCCCGACCATGACGGCCCGGGGTCGTCCGCCTTTTGTTTCACGTGAAACCTATCATTTGCGGCGTCACTTGCCGATGCAGAATCGGCTGAAAATTTCGCCCAATACGTCCTCGACATCGATCCTGCCGATCAGTCTTTCAAGGGCGCGGAGCCCCGCGCGCAGGTCTTCGGCGAGAAGTTCGGGCGCGGCCGCGAGCCCGTCCTTTTGCGCTTTCGCCAGCGCCTCTTGCGCCGTCTCTAAAGCGCGGCGGTGACGCTCGCGCGTCACCAGCGCGCCCTCGCCGCGGCCGGTCGCGGCTTGCGCAAAAGCCGCGAGCTTCGCCATCAGCAAATCCAAATGCGCGCCCGTCGCAGCGCTGATCCAGAGATGGTCTTTTGGGGTACGGCCCCCATCGGCAACGAGGTCCCATTTCGTATAGATCGGCCAGACCTTCGCCATCGTCTCAACCGCCGGCGCCGCGGGCGCGGAGGCTTCCGAGAGCCACAACACGAGGTCGGCCTGTGCCGCTCTCTGCTTCGTCCGCGTCATGCCGATGGCTTCGATCGGGTCGTCTGAGGCGCGCAAACCCGCCGTGTCGATGACCGTCAAAGGGATGCCCTTGAGATCGAGATGAACCTCGATCGCGTCGCGCGTCGTGCCGGGAATGGCCGAGACAATAGCCGCTTCCCGTCTCGCTAAAGCATTGATTAACGTCGATTTTCCGGCATTCGGCGGACCGGCGATGACAACCGTCAAGCCTTCCCGCAGCCGCTCGCCGGCGGCCGCAGCGGCAAGCTCTTTGTCCAGCTCAGCCCTCATCGCACCGATACGCGAAAGCACATCGCCGCGCGTCACCGCGACATCGGCTTCGTCGGCAAAATCGATTTCCGCTTCGAGCAGAGCCGCAGCTTCCAGAAGCGTCTTGCGCCAGCCCTCCGCCTTGCGCGCCAAGGCACCCCCCGCTTGCCGCAAAGCCTGTCGGCGCTGCGCTTCGGTATCGGCCTCGATCAAATCGGCGAGGCCTTCGACTTCGGTGAGGTCGAGCTTGCCGTTGGCGAAAGCGCGGCGCGCGAATTCGCCGGGCTCGGCCAGCCGCGCTCCTTCAAAGCGCGAGAAAACACGCAGCATGGCGGCGACGATTGCCGGTCCGCCATGACAATGAAACTCGGCGCTGTCTTCGCCGGTTTCGCTCGCGGGACCGGGAAAGAAAAGCGCGAGGCCGCGATCGAGCACTTCGCCCGACTGCGGGTCTTTAAAATTTGCCAGCACGGCCTGGCGCGACTCGGGCACGCGGCCGATCATCGCCGAGAGAATTGTACGCACCTGCGGACCCGATAGCCGCAGCACGGCAATGGCGGCGCGGCCATGGCCCGACGAAAGCGCGAAGATCGTCTCACTGCTCATGATGGCGTACAAGCGGCCGAAGCAGATGCCTTCGGGCCTTCGTCGGAAAGTCTATCATGTCCTCAAACGAACTCGGCCGTGCCGCCAGTCCCTATCTTCTTCAGCACGCCGACAATCCCGTCCATTGGCGTCAGTGGAGCGAAGCGGCGCTGAAGGACGCGCAGGCTGCAAATAAGCCGATCCTTCTCTCGGTCGGCTACGCGGCTTGTCATTGGTGCCATGTGATGGCGCATGAAAGCTTTGAGGATCCCGCAACCGCGGCGGTGATGAACGAGCTCTTCGTCAATATCAAGGTCGATCGCGAAGAGCGGCCCGACATCGATCATATCTATATGTCAGCGCTGCATGCCTTCGGCGAACGCGGCGGCTGGCCGTTGACGATGTTTCTGACACCGAAGGGCGAGCCCTTTTGGGGTGGCACCTATTTTCCGAAGACCCCGCAATACGGCCGCCCGGGATTCACCGCTGTGCTGCGCTCCGTCGCCGAAGCGTTTCGCGCGCAACCGGAGCGCATCGCGCAGAACGCACAATTCATTCGCCAGGCGCTTGAGAGCGAGCCGCAGCAGGAAAGCGGCGCGCTGACGAAGGATCTGATCGTCGAACTCGCCGCGCAGATCGCGCAATATATCGATCCGCAGAACGGCGGCCTGCGCGGCGCGCCAAAATTTCCCAACACGCCGATCCTCGAATTGCTCTGGCGCGCCGGCGCGAGAGAGGGCAAGACGCCCACGCGCCCTCTCGTCCATCTGACGCTGACGCGCATGGCGCAAGGCGGCATTTACGATCATCTCGGCGGCGGCTTCGCGCGCTATTCGACCGACGAGCATTGGCTCGTCCCGCATTTCGAAAAAATGCTCTACGACAATGCGCAGCTTCTCGAAATGCTGGCGCTCTGCGCGCGCGCCACGGGCGATCCGCTGATGCGCAAGCGCGCGGAAGAAATCGTCGCCTGGCTCACGCGCGACATGATGAAGGACGGCGCCTTCTGCGCCAGCCTCGATGCCGACAGCGAAGGCGAAGAGGGCAAATTCTATGTCTGGACCTGGGACGAGATCGTCGGCGTGCTCGGTGAAGACGACGCGCGTTTCTTCGGGACTTTTTATGGCGCCTCACCCGAGGGCAATTGGGTCGAGGAGCACCACGGCAAATCGGTCAATGTGCTCAATCAGCTCTCGGCAAAACCCGCGTCGCCGCAGGACGAAGCGCGCCTTGCGCCTTTGAAGCAGAAGCTTTTCGAGGCGCGGAAAAAACGCGTGCATCCCGGCCGTGACGACAAGATCATGGCCGATTGGAACGGGCTGATGATCGCGGCGCTGGTCAATGCCGGGACAGTCCTGTCGGAGCCCTCCTGGGTTAACCTCGCCGCGGGCGTCTATGGCGTGATCGTCGATCTGCTGCTTTATCGCGACGAGAACGGCAAAGCGCGTCTGGCGCACAGCGCCCGCGCGGGCGTCGTCGTCAAGCCCGGCTTCGCGCTCGATCATGCGGCGATGCTGCGCGCCGCGCTCGCGCTTTATGAAGCGCGCCACATGCAGAACACCAATGTCCCGGCGCGCGATTATCCCGCCGATGCCATCGCCTTCGCAGAAATTTTGCGCGACGATTATCGTGATGCGCGTTCGGGCCTCTTGGCGATGTCGGCCTCGGGCGCGAGCGATGTAATTCTCAGGCTCACGCCGACGCATGACGATGCGATCCCGAACGCGCATCCGCTTTTTCTCATAGGTCTCGTCAAGCTCGCTTTGTTGTCAGGCGATGATTCGCGGCTCGCGCTCGCCGACCAAATGTTCGCAGCCCTGGCGCCGATCGTGCGCGCGAATCTCTTCGGCCACGCCGGCACCTTGAACGCCCTTGATCTGCGCCTCAATGGGCTCGAAATCGTCACCGCCGGGCCGGAGCGGCAAAAGCTCTATGAAGCGGCGCTGACGCTCCCCTTCGATCGCCGCACGGTCGTCGATCTCGATAGGCCTGAGACGCTGCCGAAGAACCATCCCGCCGCCGCGCAAATCACCGCCGCCGGGTCAGCGGCGGCCTTTGTGTGTACCGAAGGCCGCTGCTCGCTCCCCGTGCATGATGTGGCGGCATTCGAGGCACAATTTGCTGTGACGGGGGCTGGTTCTTAAGGGGTATAGGTAATTTTCTTTAACGCTTGCCCACTATGCTGAAAAAACAGGCATTCTGACCAAGCTGCCAGTACGGCTGAGCGGAGAGCCTGCCAATGACCGCGCGACAAACGCGTCGGCGCCGCAATGGTCTTCCATGAAGTTTTTTTTCGAGCCGCTCTTCGCCCGCCGCTCCGCACCCGCCCTGCCCGCGGTGCCGGAAGAAACGCTGCTGCCCGAGCCTGCCGCACTCGACAACACGCTCGAGAGTTTCGACGAGCGGATGGCCAAGCTCCGCGAGATCTTCGATTTTCTCGAGATCGACGTCGTCCGACTCATCGGCGCAGTGCTGCTCGCGGGTGAAGGCGCCAATCAGGACATCGGCGAACTTGCCAAAGCGACGCGCGAGATCAGCGCCGGTTCTGCCGAGCTCGCCTCCTCCGCCCAGGATGCCGCGACCCATGTGCGCCGGCTCGCCGAATCGAGCACGCAACTCAAAGCCTCGGGCGAAGAAATCAATCGCCGGCTGCGTGACGTCAGCACGCTTGCGGTCGACGGTAAACATGCGACGCAGGATGCCCGCTCCGGCGTCGAAGCGCTTAAAACATCGACCGGCGAAATCGGCTCGATCGTCGGCATGATCGGTTCGATCGCGCGCAAAATCGATCTCGTCGCACTGAATGCGATGATCGAGGCGGCGCGCGCCGGGGAAGCGGGCAAGGCGTTCTCGGTTGTCGCCGGCGAAGTGAAATCGCTCGCCGCTTCGACGCAGAGAGCGACGGAAGACGTCGCACGCCGCATCGAGCAGCTACAGAACAATTCAAGCCGGCTCATCGCCTCGGTCGAGCGCATCGGCGGCCTCATCGAAGCGCTTTCGCCGTTGATTCTCGCCATCGCCTCGGAAGTCGAAACGCAGACCGGCATGACCGCGCGCCTCAGCTATTCGACCGATGAGGCCGCCGCTTTCGCCAATGAGGTCGGCTCAAACGCCAATGCAACGGCGCGTGTCTGCACAACGACGGCCGCCACCGCCGTCTCCGCCGGCACGTCCATTCAGCGCGTGTTGCTCGACGCCGAAAGGCTGCGCACGCGTTTCATCATTTTCCTGCGCATGACGGAGATGGGTGACCGCCGCCATCACGATCGCCTGCCCTGCGATCTCGGCGTCACCTTCGCCAACGGCGATCAATTCATCACCGCCCGCGCGGTCGATATTTCGGAAGGCGGCATGCTGGCGAGAACCGAGGCCGGCGCGACTCTCAGCGTTGGTGCGCGGCTCGCGGCCACCGTAGAAGGCCTCGGCCGCAGCGGCGTCGAAATCGTCGGCCGCTCCGCCATCGGCCTGCATGTGAAGTGGATCGATCCCTCGCCCGAATTCATGACGGCCCTGCGCGCAATCGTGCTCGAGATCCGCGACGATCATGCCGACCTCATCACGCCTGTCATGGAAAATGCCCGGCGCATCGGCGTCGCCATGGAGGTGGCCGTCACGAGCGGCCGCATCACGATGGAAGCGCTGTTCGATACCGACTATCAGCTCATCGAAGGCACGGCGCCGCCGCAATATCGCACGCCCGCGTTGCCCGTTCTCGAAGAGATTCTGGGCCCAATCCAGAACGAAGTGCTGCATTCCAATCCGCGTATCGTCTTCTGCGTCGCGCTCGATCGCAACGCTTGGCTGCCGGTGCACAATCCCGAATATTCCCATCCGCAGCGGCCGGGCGAATATGATTGGAATTGCGGCCATGCGCGCAACATGCGCTTCTTCGACGATCGCGCCGGGCTTGCCTCCTCGCGCAACATCAGACCGTCGCTCATCCAGATCTACAATCGCGATCTCGGCGGCGGCGTCTTCGTGCTGATGAAGGAAGTGAATTCGCCGATCCGCGTCTTCGGCCGCCATTGGGGTGGGTTGAGGGTGGCCTATCAGAGGTAAAATTCTGAGCCAGCGCGCCGAATCGCGGTAAGACTGGAGCCGATGCAAGACGCAAAGCCGCCGAACGAGCCGCCCGTCATCCGCACGATCGCCATGCCGGCCGATACAAATCCGCATGGCGACATTTTCGGGGGCTGGCTGATGTCGCAAATGGACCTTGCCGCCGGCAACGTGGCGGCGCGGGTTTCGCGCGGCCGCGCCGCAACGGTGCGCGTCGAAGCCATGTCTTTCTTGAGCCCCGTCTTTGTCGGCGACGAGGTGAGCCTCTATGCGCGTCTTGCCACGCGCGGCCGCACCTCGATGAAGATCGAAGTCGAGGCCTGGCGCCGCAGCCGCAAGAGCGAGGAGACGGTGAAAGTCACGGAAGCGATCTTCACCTTCGTCGCGCTCGACGATGCGACGGGACGGCCGCGGGTGTTGCCGGAGGAGTGACGAGGTCGAAGTCGACGAACGCGCTACGTATTCATCGCCTCGAAGAACGCCGAATTGCTCTTTGTTTCGCGCAGCTTGTTGAGCAGGAATTCGATCCCGTCCACCGTGCCCATCGGATTCAAGATGCGGCGGAGCACATACATCTTCTTCAAGATGTCGCCGGGCACGAGCAGCTCTTCCTTGCGGGTGCCGGAGCGCGTGATGTCGATCGCCGGGAAGGTCCGCTTGTCGGCGACCTTGCGGTCGAGAATGATTTCCGAATTGCCGGTGCCCTTGAATTCTTCGAAGATGACTTCGTCCATGCGCGAGCCGGTGTCGATCAGCGCGGTCGCGATGATGGTGAGCGAGCCGCCTTCTTCGATGTTGCGCGCCGCGCCGAAGAAGCGCTTCGGCCGCTGCAAGGCGTTGGCATCGACACCGCCGGTCAAGACTTTACCAGACGATGGCACGACGGTGTTGTAGGCGCGGCCAAGGCGCGTGATCGAGTCCAAGAGGATCACGACATCGCGGCCGTGTTCGACGAGACGCTTGGCTTTTTCGATCACCATTTCGGCGACCTGAACATGGCGCACTGCCGGCTCGTCGAAGGTGGAGGAGACGACCTCGCCTTTGACCGAGCGCTGCATGTCGGTGACTTCTTCCGGCCGCTCGTCGATCAAGAGCACGATCAGATAGCATTCGGGATGATTGGCGGTGACGGATTGGGCGATGTTCTGCAACAGCACCGTCTTGCCGGTTCGCGGTGGCGAAACAATCAAGGCGCGCTGGCCCTTGCCGATCGGTGCGACGATGTCGATCACCCGGCACGACAGGTCTTTCTTGGTCGGATCTTCGATCTCGAGCTTCAGTCTTTCGTCGGGATAGAGCGGGGTGAGATTGTCGAAATGAACTTTGTGGCGGATTTTTTCGGGATCTTCGAAATTGATCGTGTTGACCTTGAGCAGCGCGAAATAGCGCTCGCCCTCTTTAGGGCTTCGGATCAGCCCTTCGACCGTGTCGCCGGTTCGCAGCCCGAAGCGGCGGATCTGCGAAGGCGAGACATAGATGTCGTCGGGTCCGGCGAGATAGTTCGCATCGGGCGAACGCAGGAAGCCGAAGCCGTCCTGCAACACTTCGATCACGCCCTCGCCGACGATCTCGATGTCTTTGGTGGCCAGCTGCTTCAAAATCGCAAACATCAGTTCCTGTTTGCGCATGATCGAAGCGTTTTCGACTTCATGCTCTTCGGCGAAGGCGAGGAGTTCGGTCGCCGATTTGGCTTTTAATTCTTGGAGTTTGATATCCCGCATCGGGATTCGGTCCTTGGAGAAATAGGCGCGAAGGATCGCGCGAGAGAGGGAAGGTCCGCCTGGACGCCAGATCCTTGGAAAACAGATCCTTGGGGGCAGATGGCGGAGGGCTGGAGCGGCGCACTGGCGCGCGTTCAGCACAAATGGATATCGGTCTCTAAAGGTTCAACGGCGCTCGATTAATTCGATGTCGCGCGATGTCCGGATATCGACTGGTGCCCATTCGGCCAGGACGCAAAAAATCGCGCCAGCCTCATCAGGAGGGATCATCAGGATAGGAGGTTTTGATTTCTTTGACAACCCGACTGTCGAGGGCCATGCCCAACTTCGACAGAAGGTTCGATCAATTCTGCTCCCCCAGATCGGGGATTTCCTCCCTGAGTGGCTAGGACGCAACCATGGCAATACGGTTTCCTTGTGATGGAACACGCCTCACCGCAGAGAACGCCGGCGCGGCATGCAAAATTGCCCAGCATTTGAGCGGCCTTTTTGAAGGAGAGCCGGTCAAAACGGCTTGATGACCACCATGATGACGACCCCGATCAGCGCCAAAGTGCCGACTTCGTTGATGATCTTGTAGAGGCGCGGCGAATAGGTGTTTTGATCCCGCGCAAAGGCCGCGCGCATGCGAGCAAGAAAAAAATATTCGCCGAGGAGAATGGCGACGAAAGCGAGCTTCGCCCAGAGCCAAGCGTCGCCGAGCCACTGCCCTTTCCAGACGAGCGCCGCGCCAGACAGGATGACGATCGTCACCGCCGGGCGCATGATGGCGACGTCGACCCGCCGCTCCATCGTTTTGAAGAGTTCCGATTGCGCGGAGCCGCGTGCCGCGCCAGCGTGATAGACGAACAGCCGCGGCAAATAGAGCATGCCAGCCATGAAGGCGATGATGGCAATCACATGCAGCGCCTTGAGCCAAAGATAGAAGCTATCCGAAATCACGTCACCGTCCGAATCTGCGCCAGCAATGCTTCGACATGAGCAATCGGCGTCTGCGGCAAAATCCCATGACCGAGATTAAAAATATACGGCCGGCCGGAAAGCGTCCCCGTTATCCGCGCTATCCCGCGCGATAAACTTGTCCCGCCGGCGACAAGCGCCAGAGGATCGAGATTGCCTTGCAGCGTGGTTTGCGCGTCGATGTGTTTGCCCGCCCAATCGAGATCGACGGAGGTGTCGAGGCCGAGCGCATCGGCGCCGGTGGCCGCCGCAAAATTTTCGAGATGGGAGCCCGCACCGCGCGGAAAAGTGATCACCGTGACGTTTGGCGCGCGCGCCTTGAGGCCGGCGATGATCGCTTTGACCGGCGCAACGCACCAGCGGAAAAATTCATCCGCCGGCAAGACGCCCGCCCAAGAATCGAAAATCTGGACGACCTCGGCGCCCGCTCTGATCTGCTCGGCCAAATAATCGATCGAACCCGCGACGAGACGATCGATGAGGCTCTGAAACAATTCCGGTTCGCGATAGGCGAAGAGCCGCGCAGGTGCCTGATCCGGCGTGCCTTGCCCCGCGATCATGTAGCTCGCGACCGTCCAAGGCGCGCCGCAAAAGCCAATCAGCGTCACATCATCCGACAAAGCCCCCTTCACCCGTTCGACAGTCTCAAAGACCGGCGCCAAGCGCGCGAGATCGATCGTTTCGCGCAGGGCCTCAAAATCTTCGCGGCTTGAAATCGGTGAAAGTCTTGGTCCTTCGCCTGTCTCGAACGAGACTTTCTGGCCGAAGGCATCCGGCACGACGAGAATATCGCTGAACAGGATCGCCGCATCGAATTCGAAACGCCGGATCGGCTGCAATGTCGCTTCGGTCGCGAGCGCCGGGGTGTAGCAAAATTCGAGAAAGGACGAGGCCTTCTCCCGCAAGGCTCGATATTCGGGCAGATAGCGGCCCGCTTGGCGCATCAGCCAGATCGGCGGAATGGAAACCTTCTCGCCGGAGAGAACTCGCAGCAACCTCTTCTTCGAATGAACGTCGGTTTCTTGCAAATCAAAAGAATCCTATTCTTGTTTTTATAGTTCTTATTAGAGGGGTCCATTGGACTCATATCGTTTTCATGCACAAGCATGAGGCGGATATGAAAGCCTATCCCTTTTTCCCACAGCGCATGGATTGCTGGGCGGCGTTATCCTTTCGTTAACCATGGCAAAGCCTTGGCCATCTCTGTCCCGCCTCCACCCACAGGCATTGCCGGAAGCGCCCGTAATTCCCAAACATCTTCCGCAGCTTCTCCCGTAAATTCCGCTGTTGACGAGCGGGCGAAGAACTCGAAAGAGTTTTGCCGCGGGTCCGGCCGAAACCGGGGTTATGCACATTCCTCCCCAGATATACCGCCCGGATGTCTGAACCCGCGGCACCAAAGGATCTCTCTTGCCGATCAGCGTTTTCCATCTCCATCTCGTCTCTGATGCCACGGGCGAAACGCTGATTGCGGTCAGCCGTGCCGTGGTGGCGCAGTTCGATGGGATTTACCCCATGGAGCATCTCTATCCCATGGTGCGCTCGCTCGCGCAGATCGAGAAGGCGATTGCCGAGATCGGGGCGGCGCCGGGCCTGGTGCTTTATACGCTCGTCGATCAAGCGCTGTCCGAGCGGCTGGAGACGGCCTGCCGCGACGTTGGTGCGCCCTGTCTTTCCGTGCTGCAGCCGATTCTGGATCATTTCCAAGCCTATCTCGGTGCACCGGTGACGCCGCGTCCCGGCGCGCAGCACATGCTGAACTCCGATTATTTCAAGCGCATCGACGCTTTGAACTATACGATGATGCATGACGACGGGCAGATGCAGGACAATTACGAAGAGGCCGAGGTTCTTTTGATCGGCATCAGCCGCAGCTCGAAAACGCCGACGAGCATCTATCTCGCCAATCGGGGCATCAAGACCGCGAATATTCCGCTTGTGCCGAATGTGCCCTTGCCCAAATCCGTGTTCAGCCTGCGCCATCCTCTGATCGTCGGCCTGATCGCCACGCCCGAGCGCATCATTCAGATCCGGCAGAACCGGCTCGAAGCGCTGAATGCCGATTTGAATTCGCCCTATGTCGATCGCGCCGCCGTCTGTGACGAGGTTGCGCAAGCGCGCCGGCTATTCTCGCAACACGGCTGGGCGGTGATCGACGTGACGCGCCGCTCGATCGAAGAAACCGCCGCCGCGATCATCGATCTCCATCGCGTCCATCGCGCCAAATTGGAAGCGACGGCGAAATCTTCATGACCAAGGTCTCGCACGGACTTTGGCTTGGTGACGCGCCGCTGTTGCTGGCCTCAAAGAGCGCGGCGCGCCAAGGCCTCCTCGCCGCGGCTGGCATTCCCTTCGAGGCGCTGGCGAGCGGCATTGATGAGCGCGACATCGAGGCGCCGCTTTTGGCCAAAGGCGCAATTGCGGACACGATCGCGGCGCATCTCGCCCGCGCCAAGGCCGAGACCGTCGCCCAGCGGCACAAGGGCCGGCTCGTGCTCGGCGCGGATCAGACGCTGGAATTTGCTGGACGCCTGTTGGCGAAGCCCGCGACACAGGCTGAGGCGCGCGCGCAGCTCCTCTCTTTTTCGCGGCGGTCGCATAATCTCCATTCCGCGCTCTGCCTCATGCGAGATGAGACCGTGCTCTTCGCCGCTGTCGACTTCGCCCGCTTGACCTGCCGCCCGTTCACAGCGGATTTTGTCGATCGCTATATGGCAATCGCGGGCGACGCGGTGCTCGCAACCGTCGGCGCCTATCAGATTGAAGGATTGGGCATTCAGCTCTTCGATAAGATCGAAGGCGATTATGCGACGATCATGGGCCTGCCGCTGTTGCCGCTGCTCGCCTATTTGCGCCGCGAAGGTCTGCTTGTCTCATGAACCCGTCCGCTCCCCGCGCCTTTGTCATCGGTTGGCCGATTGCGCATTCGCGCTCGCCGCTCATTCATAACTATTGGCTGAAACACCTCGGCCTCGCCGGCTCTTATGAAAAAATAGCGGTTGCGCCGGAGGGGCTCGCACTCTTTCTGGCCGATTTTCCGCAGCTGGGTTTCGTCGGCGGCAATGTGACCTTGCCGCATAAGGAGGCGGCCTTTGCGCAGTGCGCGAAAAAAACGCCGGTCGCCGAGGCTCTGCAAGCTGTGAATACGCTGTGGATGGAGGGTGGAAAACTCTGCGGCGACAATACGGATGTTGCTGGTTTTCTTGCCTCTCTCGATGCCCATGCCTGGGGTTGGGGAGAAGCCTGTGAAAAAGCCGTGGTGCTCGGCGCGGGCGGCGCGTCGCGCGCCATCGTCGCGGCGCTGATCAGCCGAGGCGTGCCGGAGATCGCGATCATCAATCGTAACGTGGCGCACGGCGAAGAGCTTGTCGCGCTGGCGCTGAGGATCGACCCGGCGCAAAAGATCGCGCTGTCCGATTATGCGTCCTTGCCGAAGGAACTCGCGACGGCCGATCTCCTCGTCAATACGACGCCGCTCGGCATGCAGAACCAACCGCCGCTAGAAATCAATCTGGCGCCCTTGCCCTCTCATGCCGTCGTCGCCGATATCGTCTATGTGCCGCTCGAGACGGATCTTTTGAAAGCCGCGCGCATGCGCGGGCTCAAAACATCGGGCGGCCTCGGCATGTTGCTCTATCAGGCGGTGCCCGGCTTCGCGCGCTGGTTCGGGGTGAGGCCGGAGGTGACGCCGGAGCTTTATGAATTGGTCGCGCGCGACATCAGGGGCGAGACGTGACCTTCGTTCTCGGCCTCACGGGATCGATCGGCATGGGCAAATCCGCGACCGCGGCGATCTTCCGAGCCCTCGGCGTGCCCGTGCATGATTCGGACGCGACCGTCCATGAGCTTTATAGTGGGCCGGCCGCGCCGCTGATCGAAGCGGCATTTCCCGGAACGGTTAAAAATGGCACGGTCGATCGCGCCGCGCTGTCGGCCAAAGTCATCGGCGATGACGCAGCGATGCGCCGGCTCGAAGCGATCGTCCATCCGCTGGTGCGCGCCTCGCGTCTTGCCTTTGTCGAAGCGGCCAAAGCGCGCGGCGAGAAACTCGTTGTTGTCGATATTCCGCTCCTCTTCGAGACGGGAGCGGAAGCTGAGACGGACGCCGTGCTTCTCGTCACCGCGCCGGAAACGGTGCAAAAGCAGCGGATCGCCGCGCGGCTGGGGATGACGCCGGAGAAGCTTGCGACGATACTGGAAAAGCAAATGCCCGATTCCGAAAAACGCCGCCGCGCCGATTTCATTCTCGATACAAGCCTCGGTCACGACGACGCTGAGCGGCAGGTCCGCCCGCTCATCGAAAAACTCCTCCACAATCCGCCGCCATCGCGGCGTGGAAAAATCTGAGGCGCAATGCGCGAGATCGTCATCGATACGGAAACGACCGGACTCGATCCGGCGAGTGGGCACAGGATCATCGAGATCGGCTGCGTCGAACTCTTCAATGTGATCCCGACCGGCCAGACCTATCATGTCTATCTCGATCCCGAGCGCGACGTGCCGGAAGAGGCGTTTCGCGTTCACGGTCTCTCGCTCGAATTTCTAACGGGCAAACCAAAATTCGCGGAAGTCGCGGAGGCCTTCGTCGCCTTCATCGCCGATGCGACACTCGTCGCGCATAATGCCGAATTCGATATGCGCTTCATCAATGCCGAATTGGCGGCGCATGGCTTGCCGCTGATCGGATTCGAGCGCGTGGTCGATACGCTGACCTTGGCGCGCCGCCGCCATCCAGGCGGCCCCAACAGCCTCGACGCGCTCTGCCAGCGCTACGGCGTAGACCTCTCACGCCGCAGCAAACATGGCGCGCTCCTCGATGCCGAAATCCTGGCCGAGGTCTATGCCGAACTCATGGGTGGGCGGCAGGCGAGGCTCGCCCTCGACACGGCCGCGATCGAGACGGTCGATGCACCGGCGCGCCGCGCGCGCGAGGCGGCTCGCGCGCTGCCGTCGCAGCTCACCGAAGCCGAGCTTCTCGCCCATGCGCGCTTCGTCGAGAGCCTGGGAAAATCCGCCCTGTGGCTGCGCCACATTCCTGTTGCGGTGCAGGAAAACGGAGCGGCCGAGCTCATATAGGGCCGAGCTCGAAAGAATCTACAATTACTTGGGTGAATTTGGGAACAAATGTGGCAACCCCACGTTTTTGCAAGTGACGAAACCTGTTCGGTGAAGTGACGTGGCTTTCTTGACGAACGCTGAGGTAGGCCACCCGCCGGAGGGCGCCGGGCCGATTGATTGCAATGATGATGGCGAGCGAAAAAGAAAAACGGCCGCGGCTTGAAACGCCGGCCGAGTGGCAGAGATTTCCGCGGGAGCGAGGCAAGGAGACCGAGCCTGGGATCGCGCTTGCGCGCATCATCGGCAATCGCTTGCAGATCGTCTATCCCGTAACGGACCTGAGCGACGAGCCTGACAATTTTCAGCGCCTCCTGGCGGAGCTGACGCGCAAAGGGCTTTGAGCGTTCCGAATAAATCCCGCATAAAAAGAGCCGGCCACGAAGGCCGGCTCTTCTTTTAACGCAACGCTTTTACACAACGCCTCGCCGCGACGCCGGCTCAGCCGGCATTCGACTCCTTCGTCCAGGGCGG
The DNA here is from genome assembly GCA_049522395.1 of Methylovirgula sp. GTDB lineage: Bacteria > Pseudomonadota > Alphaproteobacteria > Rhizobiales > Beijerinckiaceae > Methylovirgula. Next base: position 69,719 of record JBEKNV010000002.1, on the reverse strand, counting down.
CGCCTGCTTTAGCTGATCCTTGGTGCGATCGACGGTCAGCTCTTCCTTGCCGTCTTGCGGAGCGACCTTCAGCTCGCCGAAGGGAACGGCGACATCCTTCGAGCCGACGCCGAGAAATCCGCCGACGCCGATGACGGCCGTCTTGATCTGGCCGTCGGAACTCAGAATCAGATTGTCCACCTGGCCGATCTTATTGTTGTTCATGTCATAGACCGGGGCCTTGTAGAGGTCCGACACGAGCCAGCGATTGGTCGTGGCAAGCGATGACTCATCGGCTGCGAAAGCAAGGCCGCCGGCGATGAGCAGCGCGGGCACACTCAGGCTGAGCGATTTCAACATAATGACTCTCCTTTGAGAAAAAGCCTTTTGATCCGTCGCCAACGCGACCGTCAGGGCTTTGTTCCCAAAGCAAAGGTCGTCTCGCGCTCAGTCCTTGGCGCGCTCGACATAGGCACCGTCTTCCGTCTGGACGACGATCTTTGTGCCGGTCGCAACATGCGGCGGGACCATCACGCGCTGGCCGTTCGAAAGCTTGGCCGGCTTATAGGAGGACGAAGCGGTCTGGCCCTTCATCGCCGGCTCCGTCTCGACGATCTCGAGCGTCACGCGTGCCGGCAATTGAATGGCGACGGCAACGCCGTTGAACATCGACAGAATGCAGGTCATGCCTTCCTGCAGCCAGACCGCCTGATCGCCGATGACATCGGTGGGAACGACGATCTGATCGTAGGTGTCGTTGTTCATGAAGGTGTAGCCGTCGGCGTCCTGAAAGAGATAATTGAAATTCATGTCCTCGACATAGGCGCGCTCGACCTGCTCGGTCGTCTTGAAACGATCCGAAACCTTCACCCCGTCCGAGAGACGGCGCATGTCGATCTGAGTCGTCGGCGTGCCTTTGCCGGGATGAAAACTCTCGGCACTCAAGACGACATAAAGCTGGCCGTCGTCTCTTTCGATGATATTGCCTTTGCGAATCGAACTGGCGATGACTTTCACGACGGTTCCTTACAGTATGGGGGCCGAAGCCGCGCGGCTCCGGGAGGATGGCTTTGCCGGAGGGGTGCGACTCGGCTCCCGGCTTCGCGGGGGGTTTTCAAGCGAAATGCGACAATGAGCAAGTCCTCTTTCTGGTGGCAGGTCTCGGCCCATGCCGCGCGGCGGCCCTATCTCGCCCAGCGCGGCCAGCTGATGTGGGCCGTGCGGCGCTTTTTCGAGACCCAAGGCTTCATCGAAGTCGACCCCGCCATATTGCAAGTCTCGCCCGGCAATGAGGCGCATATTGCAGGATTCGCGACGGAGCTTGTCGCGCCGGACGCGACGAAATCGCGGCTTTATCTTCATTCCTCGCCTGAGTTCGCCGCGAAAAAGCTTCTCGCCGCGGGCGAAGAGCGGCTCTATTGCCTGACCCACGTCTTCCGCAACAGAGAGCGTGGCCGTCTGCATCATCCCGAATTCACCATGCTCGAATGGTATCGCGCCAACGCGCCCTATGAAGCGCTTTTCGACGATTGCGCCGCGCTACTTTCCGCCGCCGCCGAAGCCGTGGGCGCGCGACGCTTCTCTTATCGCGGCAATGAGGCCGACCCTTATGCGGAGCCGGAAATTTTGACCGTTACGGACGCCTTTGCGCGCTATGCCGCGATCGATCTTCTCGCGACCTTCGATGCGCAACGCGTCGATCGCGAAAAACTCGCCCGCGAAGCGCAAAGGATCGGTATTCGCGTGACCTCCGACGACAGCTGGTCCGATTTCTTCAGCAAGATACTTTCGGAAAAGGTCGAGCCGCGACTCGGTCGTGGCCGCGCGACATTGCTCACCGATTATCCGGCGCCGGAGGCGGCGCTCGCTAAACTCAAAGACGATCGCCGCTTTGCCGAACGATTCGAGCTTTACGTTTGCGGCGTCGAACTCGCCAATGGTTTCGGCGAATTGACGGACGCCGCCGAACAGCGGCGGCGCTTCGAGGCGGAGATGGCCGAGCGCAAGAGGGTTTATGGCGAAGACTATCCGATCGATCCGGAATTTCTCGAAGCGCTGGAAGCGATGCCCGAAGCCTGCGGCATTGCGCTCGGCTTCGATCGTCTCGTGATGCTGGCAACAGGCGCCAATCATATCGAACAGGTGATCTGGACGCCTGTTGCCGAACAAGGCTCGTCCCTATGACCAGAAACACAGATTCGACCGCGCCGCTGCACAATGCCGCAGCGCTTTTCGAAGCAGGCCTGATTGGGCAGGATGATCTTGCAGCGGCCCAACGCGTCGAAGAGAAATTTGCCATCGCACTAAGCGCGCCGCTCGCGGCGCTCATCGATCGCGACGATCCGGCCGATCCGATCGCGCGGCAGTTTCTGCCCGATGCGCGCGAACTCACCATTCGCCCGGAAGAACGCGCCGATCCCATCGGCGACGACGCACGAAGCCCCTGCGAGGGATTGGTGCATCGTTATCCCGACCGGGTGCTCTTAAAGCTCATCGCCATCTGCCCCGTCTATTGCCGCTTCTGCTTTCGCCGCGAGATGATCGGGCCGGGACACGCTCCACATCTTTCGCCCGAAGCGCTCGATGAAGCGCTCGCTTACATCGCGCAGCATGAAGAAATCTTCGAAGTCATTTTGACGGGCGGCGATCCTCTGCTCTTGTCGCCGCGCCGGCTGGACAGCCTGATCGAGAGACTCGCCGCGATCGAGCACGTCAAGATTCTGCGCATCCACACGCGCGTGCCGGTCGCGGAGCCTTCGCTCATCAGTGATGCGCTCGTCGCTTGCCTGCGCGTCGCGCGGCAAACGGTCTATGTCGCGCTTCATGCCAATCATCCGCGCGAATTGACGAAAGACGTGCAACAGGCTTGCGCGAAATTGATCGATGCCGGCATTCCCATGGTGTCGCAAAGCGTGCTGCTGCGCGGCGTCAACGACGATGTCGAAGTCCTGGCCGATCTCATGCGGAGCTTCGTCGCTCTGCGCATCAAGCCTTATTATCTTCACCATCCCGATTTGGCCCCTGGCACGGGCCATTTCCGACTCTCGATCGAGGAAGGCCAGGCGCTCGTCCGCCAATTGCGCGGCCGGCTTTCCGGCCTCTGCCAACCGCATTATGTGCTGGATATTCCGGGCGGTTACGGGAAAGTGCCGATCGGCCCAAGTTTCGTCACCAAGACGGGCGAGGCGTGGCAGACGGAAGATTTTCGCGGCGAGATCCATGATTACATGCCGCCGGGGGTTTGATGACGGTAACGGGTCTCGATAAATTCGAGCCGGTTCTGGAACGCATTTGGGAGAAAAGTGCGGGGGCGGACGATGGCAAAGAGGCTTCATAGAAAGCGGCAGGTTCAGCGCGCGTGTTTGTGTCGCGCATGAAAACTCTGCTTCGCTGCGCGTTTCTTCTTGCCGCGTCTCTCGCGCTTGCCGGCTGTTGGCCTGAATCATCGAGCCCGCCGGCGCCCGCCGTGCCTCCGCCGCCGCCGCTGCCACAGAGCGAGCGTGAACGCCTTGCGCCTCAAGTGCATGTCGATCCGAACGAAGCGGCGGCGCTGATCTCGCGCTATCGGCAAGCACATGGGCTCTCGGCCGTCGTGCCCGATCCGACGGTGCAGAAACTCGCGGAGATCCAGGCGAATGCCATGGCGCGGGAGAATCTCCTGAGCCATGACATTCTCGGCACGCTCAAGACGCGTTACGATGCGGTGAAATTGTCGCGAGCGACGGCGATCGAAAATGTCTCGGCCGGCTATTTCTCGCTTGCCGATGCTTTGCGCGGCTGGCAAAGCTCCGCGCCGCACAACGCCAATCTCTTAAAGCCCGGCATGCGCAAAATCGGCATCGCGACGGCCTATGCGCCCGGAACGCGGTTTCTGGTTTTTTGGGCGCTCGATATGAGCAATTGAGGGCTCCTGTCCCTCCCCTTAAAGGGGAGGGTGGCGCCGAAGGCGCCGGGTGGGGTTGCACCCCATCCGTCACGCTGCGCGTGACACCTTCCCCGTTCCGGGGAAGGATCACCCCAACAGCCCACCCTGCGCCGGCTTCAGCGGATTCTCCGTCAGCGCGGTTCGGTCAGCGCGATCGGGCGCGGCAAGATTCGCGAAGCCTTGCCACAGCGCCTCAACGAAGCTCGGCTCCATATCATAGAGAATGAAGACGATGCGGGTCGTGTGATCCTCGTCCGGCCACGCTGGAAGCCGCACAGGCGGATGAAACATATGCTGCACGCCATGGATGACCAGCGGGCGCGAAGGATCGTCCGAAAGCGCGATGATGCCTTTCACGCGTAACAGATGCGCGCCATGCGCCGTGCGCAGCAATTCGAGAAACATGTCGACGGCACCAAGCGGCAGGGGCTCAGCATGGCGAAGCGCAAAGGCGCGGATTTTTTCATCATGCCGATTGACGTCATGCTGCGCATGCGCGTCTCCATGATGGTGATGGTTGTGCCCGTGTTCATGCGTGTCGTGCTTCGCTGACAAGGCTTCCGCATTGAGCCAGCGCCGCACGTCGGGCGTTTTGCGATCGGGATCGTAAAGCCCGATGTTGAGAAGCTTCTTGGCGTTCGCCTCGCCCTTGGCCGCGTCAAACTGCACGGCCGTCGGATTGAGCGCCGAAAGCCGCGCGCGCAAAGGCTCAGCGTCCTCCAGCTTCGCCAACAGATCCGTCTTGGTGATGACGAGGCGATCCGCCACCGCCGCCTGTTTCACCGCCTCCGCATGCCGATCGAGAATCGCGCTGCCGTTCACCGCATCGACAAGCGTCACGACTCCGTCGAGACGAAAGCGCAGCATCAGATAGGGATGATAGATCAGCGTATGTAGGACGGGCGCAGGATCGGCGAGGCCCGTCGTCTCGATGACGATGCGGTTAAACGGCTTGATCCGGTGATTATCGAGGCGGCGCAGCAGATCTTCGAGCGTCGAGGCGAGATCGCCGCGGATGGTGCAGCAGAGGCAACCTGAAGTCATCACGATCTGATCGCCCTCGATCGATTCGACGAGCAGATGATCGAGGCCGATCTCGCCGAATTCATTGATGAGGACGAGCGTGTCGGCGAGGGCGGGGTCGCGCAGCAGCGCGTTGAGCAGCGTTGTCTTGCCAGCGCCGAGGAAGCCGGTGATGAGCGTCACCGGAACGGGCTCGGGCGGTCGCCGTGGTTCGAGCCTTGCCATGACAATTATTGCGGCGCCGGCGCTGCCGTTTTCGCGGCCGTGTCGTGTTCAAGATGTTTCTTGGAGAGTTTTTTCGCCTGTTTGACCGCGGGCGTCTTTTTCAGCGCGTGGTGCTTGATCTTGTCTTTCTTCTCGGTGGTGTCGGTTGCTTTGGTGTCTGGCTCGGTCGTGTCGCCTGAGGCCGTATCCGTCTTCTCGGTCTTCGGTCTCAGTTTGGCGATGTGATGAAGGGGCTTTGGTTTGGCCGCCTCTTTGGTCGCGGGCTTATGGTGATGCTCCTTGGCCGTATGCGTCTTTTGTTTTTCTTTCGGCTTCGGCGCAGCTTCGGTATCCGCCGTTTTTTGCGGCTGTTGCGTGTCGGCTGTGGCGGCAGTAGCCGGCTGCGGTTGCGGTTGCGGCGGCGCGGTGCCGACGGGCGAATGCGGCGGGCGCGCTTGCGCGATGGGGCCCTGATAGCCCGTCTCCGGACCGAGCGTGACGAGGACAGGATCGAAGACCGGCTTCGGTTCTTGCACAATCGTGGGCGCGACAGGCGCCATGGAATTGCCGGTGATCAGCCCGAGCACGGGTGACGCGGGCGAGGCCTGCTGCGCCAGCAAAGGCGCTTCGAGCTGATTGAGTTCCGTCTGAAAACTGAGTGAGGCCTTCGCGCGGCGCCGGCAAATCTCATTATGCATATCGGGCGCGGTTCCCGAGGCTATGCCTTGCGGCATGGTGTCGAGCTTGTCTTGCGGATGATCGATGCCATCGAAGGCGCGATCGAGCAGAACGGCGGTCTTCAACATGCGCAGCTCTACGTTCGGCGCGCCAAGCACAACGGCGATGTAGCGATGATCGTTGCGCTCAGCACTCGCGACGAGATTGAAACCGGCCGAACAGGTAAAGCCGGTCTTCATGCCATCGACGCCGGGATAGCGCCCGAGCAGCGTGTTGTGCGTCGGAATGATTTCGTCGCCGAGACGCAGAGCGCCGATGCTGAAGATCGGCGCCTCTTGCGGATAATCGACATAGATCGCGCGCGCCAACACGGCGAGATCGCGCGCCGAAGAGACATGTTCGGGATCGGGCAGACCGTTCGGATTGACGAAATGAGACTGACGCATGCCGAGTTGCACCGCCGTCGCGTTCATGTCCTCGGCAAAAGCTTCGACGGAACCCGAGACGGCTTCGGCGACTGCGATCGCAATATCGTTCGCCGATTTCACGATCATCATTTTCAAGGCGTTGCCGAGCGTCACTTCCGTCCCCGGCTTGAACCCCATCTTCGAGGGCGCCGCCGCATTCGCGCGCGGCGAAATGACGATTGGTGTATCGAGCGTGATCTTTTTATCGCGCACCGCGTTGAGCGCGACATAAAAGGTCATCAGTTTGGTGAGCGAAGCGGGATACCAGGTCTCGGTCGCCTGCTCCGAATAGAGCACATCGCCCGTTGCCGCATCGACGACGATGGCGGGGCTTGCCGAGGCCGATGTCGCCGTGCCCAACGCCGCGGCGCTGATGCCGAGAAAGAGAGTGCCGGCCCGCACCAGACGGAAATCGGAATGGCGGAAAGGGGAGCCAAACATAAATCTCGCCTCGACGGATCGGCAACGGGGCTCGCCGCCACTCTGACTGAGCCTCAGCCTATCCCTCCCGATCTGATCTGCAAAGCGCGGCAATTTCACTGAATCTTTGGTGGATCGGCACAAATGGGAGGTGCGGCTTTTTTGGCGCAACGGGCTTGCAGAGACAAGGCGGCGGATTCGCGGCAGACACGCGAAAAACTGGCGGCGAAAAGGCGCCCGCGCGCTATTCGCCCGGCGCCTTGGCCTCGATTGCGAGTGCATGCACACGTTCGGCAAGTTCGGCGCTCAAAAGGCCCGCAATTGTGCGATGACGCTCGATGCGGCTCTTGCCGGTAAAGGACTCCGACACCACTTTAATGCGAAAGTGGGTCTCGCCCGCGCCTTCGGCGGTGCCGGCCCGCGACATGGCATGGGCATGGCTCGCATGCTTGCGCGATTCGTCAATCACTTCGAGCACGATCGGCGCCAAAGCCTCACGTAATTTTTTTGTGATGCGCTGTGCGATCGTCGCGTCACTATCGCCTTTCGTCGGCGCGTTCATATTTTTTACCTCACGCTGCGCGGTCGTGTCCCGACCGATAACTCTTTTGCGATTTTATCCGCAGGCGCCGCTTGCGGCCACCGCAAAGACATCCATAATGGCATGATGAATCTCAACTCGCCGCTCTTCGATCGCGTCAGGGTCAAGTCTAGGCCCGATCAAGACGTGCGCCCTGACGTGATCCGCTGCGATTCCCCTGGTTGCCCTGTGCCGGGAGAATTTCGCGCGCCGATGGGGCGCGACAGGGAAGGCGAATATTTCTGCTTTTGCCTCGATCACGTGCGTGAATATAACGCCTCCTATAACTATTTCAGTGGTATGAGCCAGGAGGCCTTGGCGCGCTATCAGCGCGATGCCGCCGTGGGGCACCGGCCAACCTGGGCCGTGGGCAAGATCGAGACCGCCCGCGATTTGCGCCAAAGAGGCGACGATCCGTCGCGATTTGGTGATCCCATGGGGCTTTTCGGCGAGCGGCGGGCATCTGGGGCCAAGCCCGAGCCAAAAAAACCGCAGCGTGGGATTGCGGCACGCCGGGCGCTTGACCAGTTAGGCCTTGACGAGACGGCCGACGCGGACACGATCCGCAGCCGTTACAAGAACATGGTCAAGAGGTTGCATCCGGACGCCAATGGCGGCGACCGGTCGCTCGAAGATAAATTGCGCGAAATCATCCGCGCCTATAATTATTTGAAATCTGTCAAGCTCGCCTGATCGGGCTTTCCGCCGCCCTCTTCCCCGCAGCACTGCGCGCGAGCCGGCGTCAGCCGGAACGGAGGATGAATGTCAAATGTCACCTTGGCCGGTGAGGGCCAGTCCAACAAAGCCCTCCCGGATATGAAAATCTCGGTCCGGCAAGTGTTCGGAATCGATTCCGACATGGAGGCGCCGGCCTTCTCGACGCCGGACCTGCATGTGCCGGACCTCGATCCGGATTATCTTTTCGATCGTGACACGACTCTCGCGGTACTCGCGGGCTTTGCCAAAAACCGGCGCGTGATGATCACCGGTTTTCACGGCACCGGCAAATCGACCCATATTGAGCAGGTCGCCGCTAGGCTCAATTGGCCTTGCGTCCGAATCAATCTCGACAGTCACGTCTCGCGCGTCGATCTCGTCGGCAAGGATGCGATCGTTCTGCGCGACGGCAAGCAGGTGACGGAATTCCGCGACGGCATTCTGCCCTGGGCCTTGCAAAGCAATGTGGCGCTCTGCTTCGACGAATATGATGCTGGCCGCCCCGATGTGATGTTCGTCATTCAGCGCGTGCTCGAAGTCTCCGGCCGTTTGACGCTGCTCGATCAGAACCGCGTGCTGAAGCCGCATCCGGCCTTTCGTCTCTTCGCCACCGCCAACACGATCGGCCTCGGCGATACGTCGGGCCTCTATCACGGCACGCAGCAGATCAACCAGGGCCAGATGGACCGTTGGTCGATCGTCGCGACCTTGAACTATCTGCCGCATGACAAGGAAGTCGGTATCGTTCTCGCCAAGGCGAAATCCTATCAGACGACGAAGGAAGGCCGCGATACCATCAACAAAATGGTGCGCGTCGCGGATTTGACTCGCTCGGCCTTCATGGCCGGCGATCTCTCGACCGTGATGAGCCCGCGCACAGTCATCACCTGGGCGGAGAATGCCGAAATCTTCCACGATCTCGGCTTCGCCTTCCGCCTCACCTTCCTGAACAAATGCGATGAGCTCGAACGCAATCTCGTCGCCGAATTCTATCAGCGCTGCTTCGGCCAGGAACTTCCGGAAAGCGCGGTGAATGTCGTGCTGAGCTGATCCCTCCCCGTTAGGGAGGGTGGCAGGCGAAGCAGCCGGGTGGGGGACCCCATTCGTCATGCTGCGCATGACACCTTCCCCTGGAAGGGGAAGGATGGAGGCTAATGTCTCCGCCAGGAGCGATAGTGAGTTCAAATCAGAAACCCGCCTCAAAAGTCGAAGCGCCGCAGGAGCCTTTCAAGCGCGCGGTCGCCTCCTGCATGCGCGCGCTCGCGCATATGCCCGATCTCGAAGTTGCCTATGCGGCGGAAAAACCCAATCTGACTCGCACCGGCCACTCGGCCAAGGCGCGGCTGCCCGAGCCGCCGCGCAAACTCGATGCGCGCGAGGCCGCGATCCTGCGCGGCCACGCCGATTCCATGGCTTTGCGTCTCGCCTGTCACGATGCCGATCTGCATCGCAGAATGCTGCCGCAGGTGGCCAATGCGCGCGCGATTTTCGAGGCGGTGGAACAGGCGCGCGTCGAAGCGATCGGCGCAACGCGCATGCAGGGCGTGGCGCAAAATCTCGATGCCATGCTCGACGATCGCTGCCAGCGCGCGCATCTCTCCGATGTGAAGGAGCGCTCCGAAGCGCCGCTTGAAGAAGCGGTCGCTTTGATCGTGCGCGAAAGGCTGACGGGCCTCAAGCCGCCGAAACATGCGCAAAAGCTCGCCGAACTCTGGCGGCCTTGGATTGAAGAAAAGGCCGGGCGCGATCTCGATCGCCTGACCGCCGATGTCGGCGATCAAAAGAGTTTCGGCCAGGCCGTGCATCGCCTGCTCGCGTCCCTCGATATGGCGGACGATTCGGGCTTTGATCCCTCTGCCGAAGAGCTGGACTCGGGCGAAGACAATTCCAATGTTGGCGAGAACGGCGAGAATCTCGATTCCGATCCCGAAGATTCCGACGAGGTGACGCAGGCCGAACGCGCGGAAGCCGCGGCCGAGGCGGCGGATGAAGACACGGTCGAAGGCGGCGAAGCCCCATCCGGCGAATTCGAAGAAGAAGACGGCGAGTTTTCCGAAGGCGACCAGCCGTCGGAGGCGCGCCGGCAGTCGGGCGCGGGCCGCAACGACGCGCGCAGCATCGACTACAAAGCCTTTAGCCGCCGCTTCGATGAAATCATCGCCGCCGAAGATCTTTGCGACCCCGACGAACTTTCGCGGCTGCGCGCCTATCTCGACAAGCAGCTCAACAATCTCTCCTCCATCGTTGCACGCTTGGCCAATCGGCTGCAGCGCCGGCTGATGGCGCAGCAGAGCCGGTCGTGGGAATTCGATCTCGAAGAAGGCATGCTCGATCCGGCGCGTCTCTCTCGCGTCATCGTCGATCCGCAGCAGCCGCTCTCTTTCAAACATGAGAAGGATACGGACTTCCGCGACACTGTCGTCACGCTTCTCCTCGACAATTCGGGCTCAATGCGGGGCCGCCCGATCACGGTCGCCGCGACCTGCGCCGATATTCTCGCGCGCACGCTGGAACGTTGCGGTGTGAAGGTCGAGATTTTGGGCTTTACGACGCGCGCGTGGAAAGGCGGGCAGGCGCGCGAAGCGTGGCTTCAGGCCGGCAAGCCCGCGGCGCCCGGGCGGCTCAATGATCTCCGCCACATCATCTACAAAGCGGCCGATGCGCCCTGGCGCCGCGCCCGGAAAAATCTCGGCCTGATGATGCGCGAAGGTCTGTTGAAGGAGAACATCGACGGCGAGGCGCTCGAATGGGCCTATCGCCGGCTGCTCGCGCGGCCGGAGCAGCGGCGCATTCTGATGATGATCTCAGACGGCGCGCCGGTCGATGATTCGACGCTCTCGGTCAATCCCGGCAATTATCTCGAAAAACATCTCCGCCATATGATCGAAGAGATCGAGACGCGCTCGCCGATCGAATTGATCGCCATCGGCATCGGTCATGATGTGACGCGCTATTACCGCCGCGCGGTGACGATCGTCGATGCGGAAGAACTTGGCGGCGCGATGACGGAAAAGCTTGCCGAATTGTTCGACGAAAAGGCGCCGACGCGGAGCGCTTCGCACTCGCCGAAAAAGGCCGCCGCAAGGCTGCATTAGGATTGTCCTTGCGCCCGGCCCACGGTCACGTTCCTTAAGGGAAAAGAACCGGCCGTTCGGTTGAAGTCTTCCTGATTTTTTAGGGCTTCTTTACTCTGCCTCGTGTGACATGGGCGCATAGGAGGAGAGCGAGCCATGTCTACCGACGATCTCAAAGCACTTTTTCATCTCATTGCCGATGCGAGCTATCTTGCCGAAAAGCACCGCTGGCTGACCGTCAACGAGAACCTCGAACAGGCGCTTGCGCAATTGGCCAAGCTGATGCCGGCGTTCTCGGAACTCGAGATTCAGTAAAAGGCATGCCGCGCGTCATGGCCGGGCTCGACCCGGCCTTCCACGTGATTCAGCGGCGTAAGACTTGAAGGTTGGCTGCGCCTCTTCGAACGCTCGGCAGCGCAAAATCGTAAAATTTAGGCGATGAACCACGTCCTGGTGTGGATGGCCGGCACAAGGCCGGCCATGACGGAAGCGCCTTAAGCGCTCGCCTTCTGCTTCTTCAGAACTTCACGCTTGATGGCGCGCGCCCCCGGCGACAGCGTCTCGTCCTTGGCCTTGAGCAAAAAGGCGTCAAGGCCGCCGCGATGCTCGACCGAGCGGAGCGCGGCCGCGGCGATCCGCAGCCGGACACCCCGGTTCAGGCTCTCCGAAAGCAGCGTCACCTGCAGCAGATTGGGCAGGAAACGCGTCTTCGTCTTGATGTTCGAGTGGCTGACCACATGGCCGGACTGAACCGCCTTGCCGGTCAATTCGCAACGGCGCGACATGGGCTTAACCTCATTCCATAAACGGATAGCCCGGCGTCATTGCACATCGGGTGTTCCCGAAGTGCCAGAGATGGCCGGGCGAAATTCGAAGCGGTTTCCTAAGGGAGGGCGGGCGGCGCGTCAAGGGTGAGCTTCGAACCGCGTTTAGATTGGGATGGTCTGTCGCGGCCGCTCGCCTGCCCGGAATCAGCTTTCTGGGCAAAAATCGGGTCGGTGGAACCAGCGCCAGCCTTTGCCGCGCTCCAAAATGATTGCAGCTATTTCGCCACCGATTGTTGGGTCTTGGCTCCAATCCCTAACGGCTGCGACATAGGCAGAAAATTTAGCGGCATCCGCGTCTGGCCCTTTTTTGGCGCTAAGTCCATCAATGATTTTCTTAGCTCGTTCCGTTATACCGTTCCCGAAAAATTCCCGAATAATTTCCAGATGTCCATTATGCAGGAGGGGATGAACGTCCCTACTGCTTAAGTCAATTTCGATCGGTTGGTCGACAAAGCTTACTAGGGCTTCCGGCTTATAACTAATAAGCTCTGCCCCCACTTCGATCCTGCCTTGTTGGTCTTCTCCCACGAAAAATCCCTTTGCCATCGCACCATCCGTTGCGGCGTGCGCCCCGAATTCAGCCGGGTGAGCGTTGTAAACGCTCTCCATTGTAAAAGCCCATGTTTGGGCTAAATCGGGAAACCGCGGAAGCGCCGATGAGGATTGGCCATAGGTAGTGGTAGCAACATCGCGAGCGTCAAAGATATTTTCATGCGTATCGTTTTATTGGTTGCAGACGTCGATCCGGTGGCAAAGAAAAAGGCGTTCGGCGAAAGCGGCCGTATTTTGCAATATCGGTCATTGACTTGAGTGCCGTTTAGTTCGCGACTGTCTATCGCGACAACGACATATTCGGCAGAGAAACCTGCCAGGAAATAGGTACCATGCGAGACATCTTGTCCGACTGCGGGTTTGAGCCCGCACGTTGAAAGCACGAGGATCTGTAGAGTCGTGGCAGCCGCGCGCACGCAGCACGATGGGAAAAAGGTTAGCCTCACAGCCACGGCCGTGCCGCAGCCGCCGTCTTCTCAAAAGAGCCGATCTTCTCCGCCTTCTTCAACGTCAGGCCGATGTCGTCGAGCCCTTCGATCAGGCAATGCTTGCGATGGGGGTCGATGTCGAATGTCACCACGCCGCCATCGGGGCCGCGGATTTCCTGTTTGCCGAGATCGATCGAGAGCGTCGCATTGGCGCCGCGCTCGGCATCGTCCATCAGTTTCGCCAGATCCTCGGGCGAGACCTTGATCGGCAGAATGCCGTTCTTGAAACAATTGTTATAAAAAATATCGGCGAAATTCGTCGAGATCACGCAGCGGATGCCGAAATCCAAGAGTGCCCAGGGCGCGTGTTCGCGCGACGAGCCGCAGCCGAAATTATCGCCGGCAACCAGGATCGTCGCCTTGCGATAGGCAGGCTTGTTCAACACGAAATCGGGATTTTCCGAACCGTCATCCTTGAAGCGCAGCTCGGCGAAAAGGCCGGAGCCGAGGCCCGTCCGCTTGATCGTCTTCAAATACTGTTTCGGGATGATCATGTCGGTATCGACATTGGTCATCGGCAGCGGCGCAGCGACGCCGGTGAGTGTCGTGAATTTGTCCATCGTTCTGTCTTGTCGCTCTCTTTAACTTATCGGCTCTCAGGCCGCGCGCTCGATCGCTTCCATATCATCGTCGGAGAGGCCGAAGTGATGGCCGATCTCATGGACGAGAACATGGGTGACGACGGCGCCGAGGCTCTCTTCGCTCTCCGCCCAATAATCGAGGATCGGGCGGCGATAAAGCCAAATCATATTGGGCGGCTGCCCCGTTTGCGCAACGGCTGAAGCTTGCGCCATCCCGCTGCCGCGGAAGAGGCCGAGCAGATCGAATTCCGTCTCGCATTCCATCTCGTCGAGCACTTCGTCGTCCGGAAAATCCTCGACCTGGATGACTAGCCCCTCGCAGAGCTTGCGAAAGGTCTCGGGCAATTCGGCGAAGCTTTTGTCGGCAATGCGTTCGAGATCGACCAGCGAAGGGGGCGCAACGGTCGCCCAATTGTCATTCGGCGTCGACATGGGAAACTCCTGGGATGGGGGGATCGCGGCGTGATCGCCCGCGAGATTTGCCGTCCTATAGCATGCGCCGCGCTTGGTGCCGACAGGGCGAATTGGCCTTATCGGTCGCGCTTGTCGCGCCGGCGCAGCCGCACATAGAGCGCGCCCGCCCCGCCATGCGGGCGCGAGGCCTCCTCGAAGCCGACGACAAAGCCCCGCCATTCGGGCGATTTGAGCCAGAGCGGGACAGCGCGGCGCAAAACGCCGCTTGCGCCGAATTCCGTGCTCGGGCGCGCTTCGCCCTTGCCGGTAACGACGAGCACCAGCCTTGCGCCATCGCCCTGCGCGCGGGCGAGAAAATGATGAAGCGCGCCATGCGCTTCTGCCTGGGTGAGCCCATGAAGATCGATCGCCGCATCGACCTCCGCTTGGCCGCGGGAAAGTTTCTGTCTGAGCCTGCGCTCGATCGGCGCGAGACCGGGAACGTGTGGAGCGGGCGACGCGGCTTTCTCACGAGGCGCGGGCGTGACGGTTTGCGCGGGAAGCGCAGAGGCGATTTTTGGCGGCAGCGGATCACCCGCATCCGGCAGATGCGCATCGGGGCGCGGCGTCACGCTTTTCGCAACCGTGAGCCAGAGCGCGATTTCTTCGTCGCTCAAACGCCGCAGGCGGCCACGATGCGCGGGCGATGCGTCTTTCATGTGCCGTCTCGTAAGTCGCGCGGCAACAGCACGATAAAGTCGCACCCATGGCGAATGTTGCCGGCGAGCGCGCCCGCGGCTTCTCCGCTGCCGAAAAAAAGATCGGCGCGCGCGGGGCCGACGATGGCGGAACCCGTATCGCTCGCGATCATCAACCGACGAAACGGAGTCGCCTTGGCCGACTGCCAGGGCAAATCGGCCGCGATCCAAAACGGCAAACCGTAAGACCAGATATTTCGATCGATGGCGATGGAACGCAACGGCGTGAGACTCAAGCCCGCGCCGCCGATGGGGCCAGCGGACTCGGGCAGATCGGCATTCAGCGCAAAGAAAACATAAGATGTGTTGCGCGCCATCAGCGCATGGCCGGCTTCACCCGGCGCGCGACCGTTGGCTCTGATCCAGGCCTTGACGCTTTCGAGTCCGATTTTGTCTCGCGCAATTTCGCCGCTCTCGACCAGGATGCGGCCGATTGATGTGTAGGGATGGCCGTTGCGGCCCGCGTAGGTGAGGCGGACCTCGCGCCTATCGCGAAGACGCACGCGCGCCGAGCCTTGCACCTGCGCATAAAAAACTTCGACCGGATCGGCGAGATAAAGCAGCGGTGTCGCGTGGCCTTTGAGTGCTCCGCCTTCGATAGCTGTGCGATCGGGATAGGGAGAGAAACTGCCGTCGCCGTTGCGGCGCGCCGCGCTCAATCCTGATGGAACGCCCGGCGCCGTCTCGCCTGAAGCCAAAGTGACGAGATCGTCAGGCCGTCCATAGACCGGCGTGCGAAACTCTCGTGTCTCATTGAGCGAACCTTCGACGACGGGTTCGTAATAGCCGGTGAGAAAGCCCCGGTCCGTGTCGGTATCCAACACGCGATAGAGCAGAAAATTCTCTTCGAAAAAAAGCCGCGCCGCGTCGTCGTCGCGCGATGGAGCTGCAAGCGCCTTGCGGAAGAGTGCGCGCAAGTCTGGCGTCGCGGAAAGCGCCGGCCGCAGAACGGGCGTTTCGTTCACAATCGCGGCGGCATGCGCGGCGAAGAGCGCGAAGGCGGCGCGATGATCGTCCTCGGCGAAGCCTTCGAGATCGTCGAAGGAGAGCGGCTGCAATGTCGACAGAGCATTCGGCATGCGAGTCAATTCCGCCGAAGCGCGCTGCGCCGCATTGATTCTTTGCTCAGTCGCCATCGTCATCGCACGCCCGCATCAATGGCCGGTCTGCGTGGCGATGAGCTTCCAATTCGGATCGCGCGATTGCGTGTCGCGGGCAAAGGTCCAGATGTCGTTCAATTCGACCGGCTGATCGAGGCTGCCTTCGATCACCTTGCCTTCCGCGTTTTCCGTCGCCGTAATGACTTTGGCACGGATGCGGAGCGTGATCTGCGCCACGCGCAGGCGAAGGTTCGCTTCTTCGATGCTGACGGAGTCGATTGACTCGACGGTCGTCTTCATCGTCTCGGCGCGGGCCTCGCGCGCCGCGATGGCGGCAACAAAACTTTGATAAACATCCTGGTCGAGAAGGCTTTGCAGCGTCTGCCGGTCGCCGGCGGCAAAGGCGGCGAGGATCATGTCATAGGCGGCCTTGGCGCCGGCGACGAAGCTTTCGATGCCGAATGAGGCATCGGTGGCCGCGATCGCATCGAGCCCCTGCGCCACTTTCGAACCCGGTTCCGCATAGGTTTTCCAGCGATCGGCAGCGAGGGGCGGGCTGAGCGCCGGCGCCGGAGGCGGGGCCGGCAGAGGCACGACGGTGTTGTCATTATTGCTGTTGGGGCCGGGCGCCGCAGGCCCGGGCGGGCGGCGGAAAAACAGATTGCGCGGCGGCCCCTTTTCGTCGTCGGCACGGCTGCCGAGAACCGAGCGGAGCTTCCAGAGGACGAAGATCGCCAGAAGCGCGAAGATGATCGTCGAAGCGTCGAGCGACTCGGGCATGATGATCTCCGCGGATTTCTCGTGCGATTTCTGGGGTGAAACCGCCTTTTAGCATAAGGACGGCGGCTGCGGGAGGGCGGCACTGTCGCGGCTGGACTTAGGGGCCGTGCATTTGGGGCAAATGGCCCCTATATCTTCAAAATCCAAGAGCGAAAATCGAAGCGCGCGAAGCTGCGCTTCGGGCCAAGGTTGAAGAGAATGCCGTTCCTCATGAGACTTGTTGTCGGATTGGGCCTGTGGCTCATCGGCGAATATGTCGCCTTCAGCCTTGTCGCCCAGGCGATCGGGATCAACGGCGCCGTGCTTTTGACCATCGCGACGAGCGTGGCCGGCGTTTATTTGTTGCGGCGGCTTGGCGCTTCGGCCCGGCGCACGCTCACTGCCATGCTGCGGTCGGGCGAAGTCAATGTCCTGGCGCCGGAACAG
The DNA here is from genome assembly GCA_049522395.1 of Methylovirgula sp. Taxonomy (GTDB): domain Bacteria; phylum Pseudomonadota; class Alphaproteobacteria; order Rhizobiales; family Beijerinckiaceae; genus Methylovirgula. The sequence goes on along the minus strand of JBEKNV010000002.1, from coordinate 52,747 downwards.
TTGAGCGCCGGCGTCTCGGCGGGGCTCGGCGCGACGCTTCTCGTGCTTCCCGGATTTCTGTCGGACTGCGTCGGCCTCGCGTTCTTGGCCTACGCGCGCGCTTGGCGCTTGTTCGAGACGCCGCGGCCGCGACCCGGCGAAGTGGTCGAACTTTCGTCGCAGGATTGGCGCCGGCTCGACGAGGGCGAACGGCGCTGAGCAACTTGTTCGCGCCCATCATCCATGCTACCGGCTGAGCCGGATTTCAGAGGGGCCAATTTTTAAGGGCCACGATGGCTAAGGCGAACAGGAGCAAAGACATGGCCGATGCGAATGGCGGCGGCGCGGCAGACCCGAATGCGCCGGCCCTCAATGCCATGGTGCAATATACGAAGGATTTCTCCTTCGAGAATCCGAATGCGCCGCGCTCGCTCGGCCCGCAGTCAAAGCCGCCGAACATTGCCATTCAGGTCAATGTCAATGTGAAGCAGGTTGCCGACACCGATTATGAAATCGAGCTTCTGCTCGAAGGCACGGCCGGCGAAGCGGCCGACACTCTGTTCAAGTTCGAGTTGAACTACGCCGGCCTCTTCCGTCTGCTCAACATTCCGGAGAAGGACAAACATCCGATCATCATGATCGAATGCCCGCGCCTGCTCTTCCCCTTCGCCCGCCAGATCGTCGCCGATGCGGTGCGCGCGGGCGGCTTCCCGCCGCTCTATATCGATCCGATCGATTTCGCCGGCCTTTATCGCCGCCGTGTGGAAGAAATGGCGGCCAAGCAAGGCGAAAACGCGCCGACTGCGTCGGCTTAAGCCTACGCTTCAATCTCCGATTGGGCCTCCACTTGTCGAAGGGCGCGTGGAGGTCTATTCTTTTTCTGCCAAGGGGTGCTGCCAAAGTCGGCGGCTGAGATCACACCCGTTGAACCTGAATCTGGGTAATGCCAGCGCAGGGACCGGCAGAGCGACAGGGCCAAGGCCCACATCCCGTCGTCATCCGCGGACCTTGTGTGAGAGCCGAGCCATCATCGGCTCTGTTGGCCATGCGGAGGCACGCGATGAACATTCAGCAAAAGCCCGACAGTCTCATTCCCCGCAGCGTCACCTGCGGTCCGCTGCCCGGCGCGCGAAAAGTCTATCACTCGCCGCAAGGCCGCGCGGACATCGCCGTGCCGTTCCGCGAAATCGTGCTCGATCCCTCCGCCAATGAGCCGCCGGTTCGCGTCTATGATGCCTCGGGTCCTTATACCGAATCCGCACCAACGATCGATCTCGCCGCCGGATTGAAGACGATCCGCGAGCCGTGGCTTGCGAAACGCGCGGGCTTCGAGAGCTATTCCGGCCGCGCCATTCGCCCGGAAGACAATGGCCATGTCGATGCCGATCGCCTCGTCCCGCTTTGTCCCGCCGTGCGCGCGCCGAAGCGCGGACGCGACGGCGCGCTCGTCACCCAATATGAATTCGCTCGCGCCGGCATCATCACCGAAGAAATGATCTATGTCGCGGCCCGCGAAAATCTTGGCCGCGAAGAAATGCTCGCCAATGCGCAAGAGACGCTCGCCGACGGCGAAAGTTTCGGTGCCTCGCTGCCGGCTTTCGTCACACCCGAATTCGTGCGCGAGGAAATCGCGCGCGGCCGCGCCATCATTCCGGCGAACATCAATCATCCCGAACTCGAGCCGATGATCATCGGCCGCAATTTTTTGGTGAAGATCAATGCCAACATCGGCAATTCGGCGGTGACGTCCTCCGTCGCCGAAGAAGTCGACAAGATGGTCTGGGCGATCCGCTGGGGCGCCGACACGGTGATGGACTTGTCCACCGGCCGCAACATTCACAACATCCGCGATTGGATCCTGCGCAATTCGCCCGTGCCGATCGGCACCGTGCCGATCTATCAGGCGCTCGAAAAAGTCGATGGCGATCCGATCAAGCTGACATGGGAAATTTTCCGCGACACGCTGATCGAACAGGCGGAACAAGGCGTCGATTATTTCACGATCCATGCCGGCGTGCGTCTCGCCTATGTGCCGCTCACCGCCAAGCGGACGACGGGCATCGTCTCGCGCGGCGGCTCGATCATGGCGCGCTGGTGCCTCGCCCATCACAGAGAGAGCTTTCTCTACGAGCACTTCGACGAGATTTGCGACATCATGCGCGCGTATGACATCTCGTTCTCGCTCGGCGACGGTCTGCGCCCTGGCTCGATTGCCGATGCCAACGATCGCGCGCAATTCGCCGAATTGGAGACGCTCGGCGAATTGACCAAGATCGCCTGGGCCAAAGGCTGCCAGGTGATGATCGAAGGCCCCGGCCATGTGCCGATGCACAAGATCAAAGTGAACATGGAAAAGCAGTTAGAGGAATGCGGCGAGGCGCCCTTCTATACGCTCGGCCCACTGACGACCGACATTGCGCCGGGCTACGATCACATCACGTCTGGCATCGGCGCGGCGATGATCGGCTGGTATGGCTGCGCCATGCTTTGCTATGTCACGCCGAAAGAACATCTGGGCCTGCCCGACCGCGACGATGTGAAGACGGGCGTCATCACCTATCGCATCGCGGCCCATGCCGCCGATCTCGCCAAAGGCCATCCGGCGGCGCAATTGCGCGACGATGCGCTGTCACGCGCGCGGTTCGATTTCCGCTGGCAGGATCAATTCAATCTCGGCCTCGACCCCGAAACCGCGGCGCAATTCCACGACGAGACGCTGCCGAAAGAGGCGCACAAGGTCGCGCATTTCTGCTCCATGTGCGGCCCGCAGTTCTGCTCGATGAAAATCAGCCAGGATCTGCGCGCCGAAGCGGCCGAGATCGCGGAGCGCGAGAAAGGCATGGCGGAGATGAGCGAGAAATTTCGGGAGATGGGGGGTGAAGTATATGTCGATACTGACCAACAGGAAGGGGAGCGCTAAGGTCGGTGGCTTCATATGTCCTTTTTGCCGCGCCGGCTTGCCAGTTATCCAACAGAGGTCGATGGGTAAGCGCAAAGGTAGGGCAAGTCTTTCCGATAAGACTCGTAGTAAGAGGTGAATTTCGCTAGCATTGCCTGGAACGCTTTACGGGCCGGTCGAATGACGAAGCGAAGTCCCACCACAAAAGATATTGCTCTTCTCCACCAACTCTTTTCAAACGGACAGCTCACGTTAGCGGCCGAATTTCAGCGTAATGCCGTCTGGCCGAGTCCAGCGAAGGCATATCTGATCGACACAATTATCAATGATCGGCCGGTCCCACTCCTATTCTTTCAACGGTTGACGTCTGCACAAACAGGGCTTCCCAGCTATGTTGTTATCGATGGACAACAAAGGCTGAGAGCCATCTTTGAGTTTCTTGATGATCGATTTCGTCTCACACAAAGTCAAAAAAGGACGTCATACTACAACAAGCGATTTTCTGATCTCTCGAACGATTTGAAGGATCGGGTTAGAAATTATGACCTAATTATAGAAGAACTCTCCGGCTACACAGATGCTGATATTCGCGACATGTTTGTTCGAATGAACAAATATGTTGTCAAGTTATCGCCCCAAGAACTACGTCATGCAAAAGGCGTCGGTCGTTTCCACGACTTCGCTGAAGCGCTCGGCAGGGATCCATTCTGGAAGGCGCACAAGATATTCAGCCCTGCGGGCCTCAAGCGAATGCGGTCGATCGAGTTTTCTGCTGAACTTGCAATTCTCATTATAGAAGGTCCCCAGGACAAGAAGGCTTCAATTGAGCTTTATTACGGACAGTATCGAAATCAGTTTCCTTATGCGAAAGCTGTCGCATCGAAGCTACGCGGATATTTCGATTGGATAGAGCGCGCATTGCCGGACTTGTCGGAGACACGCTTTCGTAGCCCAGTAGACTTCTATTCACTGGTTGGCGCCCTAGACGCACTGTCGAGCAAGGGGGGCCGTCTGTCTGCGATAAAGCCAGAGCAAGCGGGAGAACGACTGAGAGCGTTTGAAAAAAAGACGAGAGCGAAAGAGCCGGTAGGCGATGCAGCACGATACGTCGCAGCAGCAAGCCGTCAGACAGACAATCTAATCCCCCGGACAACCCGAATTGACATCCTCGACAAGATTCTGAAGGCATAGCGACCAATGCCGGGGCTAAACCGTGCGGCCCAGCGTTTTCTAAATCAATACGGCAGTCAATTGCAGCAAGCGCAGTCAGCCGCCGCGCTCGCGCGAGACTTGGTTGAGAAAGTTGTGCGAGAATCGGGAGCGCTCGTCCACGTAATAGCTGGTCGCGCTAAGGGCCTGGACTCCCTCCGTGGCAAACTGCGTCGCAAATCTTATAGAAAACCCGAGAGCAAGATCACGGATCTTATCGGCGTGCGCGTGATAACCTATTACCGCGATGAGGTAGAACCAGCTGTTGCTGCTCTACAAAGGTATTTCGATATCAATGCTACGGAAAGCACCGACAAGCGTGTGCAGTTGGGTCTGCGAGCCTTCGGATATCGCTCGGTGCACTTAATTGCCCGACTAAAACGCGGGCCGGCACTTGATGCAAATCATCTTTACTTGCAGCAACATTGGTTTGAAATTCAAATTCGAAGCATCCTTGAGCACGCATGGGCCGAAATTGAACACGAAGTCGTGTATAAATCCGGGATCGTTCAACCCGACGAGGTCCAGCGAAGGTTTGCCGCCCTGGCGGGCACACTCGAGCTTTTAGACAACGAATTTGTTGAATTGCGAGAAGAACGTAACGCACTAATTGATGCGTATGTTGATCGATATTTGGAGAAATTGGATTGGAGAAAATCTTTTGACGTTGCCAGATTGCTCGGATTTCTAGAGGCATATCGAAAAGGACGAAGTTGGCGTCAAGCGGCGAAAGAAGGACAGCCATTTGCAGCGGGGCTGGATGCCTCCTGTGTTGAAGCTCTGAAATCGGTTGGCCTTGGCACACCATCGTCGTTGATTGCCCAATTTAGGGCGCAGCGGTTTCGCTATAATCTCCGTGTCTTTGCGTCCCTACAGGGCATTTCTGTTGACCAGGTTTCTCATCTGGCAAGCGTAGTGCTCGCGGTACTCCTCAAGGACGAAACAGTTGTCCGCCGTCATTTTCCTGAGATGATGTACGATCCGGCGATTATACAGCTCGTGGAGAGACGAACCAGCCGTTAGATCGTAGGCTAATTTCATCGTATGCCGCAATGGGTAGCGTCCAATGCCGTGGTCACCGCCGACGGCGGCGACATCGCGTCGATCAGGGCGTACGCGCCTGCCAAATTGCACCACCAATGCCAGCCTGATTTTTAAGGCGGCGGCCATGGACGCCTGCCACGAACCGGTCTATGCGCCTATCCCTTAAACTCATGCGCCACTTGCCCATAGGCGATGAGGCCGAAGAGCGCCGTGCCGCCGATGATATTGCCGATGAGCACGGGCACCAAGAATCCGCCAATAACGAATCCCCAGCTCGCGCCGCCATTGAGCGCTAAGAAAAAAGCCTCGACGCTGCCGGCGACGATATGCATGAAGCCCGCGGCGGCGATGAGATACGTCACCAGCGCGACGACATGAAACTCCGTGTTCGAACTCGGCATGAGCCAGACCATCGCGGCGATGAGAAAGCCTGACGGAACGGCTTTCACCAGCATGTCGCCGAAGCTGTGACCGAGAAGGCCGCGGCTGATTTCCAGCATGCCGGCATGAAGTTCGGGGCTGATCATCGGCGTATAGGTGAAGACGGCTGCCGCGATCATCGTGCCGATGACATTGGCGATGAGCACCGTCGTCCAGAGCCGTGCGAGCTTGCGCATATTTTCAAGTTTGAAACAGGCGAGCAGCGGCAGCACCGCGGTGATCGTGCTCTCCGTGAACAATTGCTGGCGGGGCAGCACGACGAGAAGGAAGCCGAAGCAATAGCCGAGGCTGGTGACAAGCGGCCGCCATGGCGCATCCGGCAGATGAATTTCGAGAACCGCTTGCGTGACGAGCGAGGCGCTGATCGACAGGCCGGCGGCGAGGCCCGACCACCAGAGCGCCGCGACGGGGCGCGCCATCTCTTCTTCGCCTTGCCGGCGAACGATTTCATAGATGACCGGCGGACGCGGGCTCGAACGATCCTCGATGTCCTCGATCTCGCGCTGCGTGACCTCGACGGCGGGTTCCATATCGCCATGCGTCGCGTCGCTATGCGCCTGCGCCTTGCTGCTCGCTTTGGGTTTGCTTGCGGTCACGCTTGGCAACCCGTGCGGCGCAGATTGGTTGCTAGCCCGGCCCAGCTTTTTGGCCTGTAGCTTGTTAACGATGAGCTATTGGCTTGAGCCGCGACACTGTGGCTGCCGTCGAAGCCCCTGCAAAACTTGACTTTGCCGTCCCATTCTCCCACATATGCACAGAGACATTCTGGATCGCGCGGCGCGCCCCTACTCAATGGGCATGTCATCCAAATCAATCTCCCATCAATCTCCGTGACCTCCAATTGCGCGTGGAAGGCGGTTTCCCGCTCCTGACGACGAGTCATGAGCGATTCGTTATGAACGACGCTTTGCGGCCGTTCGAGCGAATCAGCGCATAGGAACAATCATCAACGTGACCAATCCATCATTTGCCGAGCTCGGCTTCAGCGAGCCGATCTGCCGCGCGCTCGTCGCGCATCACTATACCCACCCCACCCCCATCCAGACCCGCGCCATTCCGCTTCTTCTCGAAGGGCGCGATCTTCTTGGCATCGCCCAGACAGGCACCGGCAAGACGGCGGCCTTCGCGCTGCCGATTTTGCAGAAGCTGAGTAGCGAGAAGCCCTCGTCGCAGGCGCGCGCGATCCGCGCGCTGATCCTGGCGCCGACGCGCGAACTCGCGATTCAAATCGACGCAAGCTTTGCGACCTATGGAAAATATCTTGGCCTTCGCCACACCGTCATCGTCGGCGGCGTCGGCCAAGGCAATCAGGTGAAGGCACTCGCGCGTGGCGTCGATATTCTCATCGCGACGCCCGGCCGGCTTCTCGATCTCGTCGAGCAGCGCTATGTGCATTTGAACAGCGTGCAGTATCTCGTGCTCGATGAAGCTGACCGCATGCTCGATATGGGCTTCATCAATGACATACGGCAAATCATCGCCAAGCTGCCGCGCCAGCGCCAATCGCTTCTCTTCTCCGCCACCATGCCGAAAGATATCGCGCGACTCGCGGCCGAAGTGTTGAACGCGCCTGCGCGCGTCGAGGTGACGCCGCAGACCGTCACCGTCGATCGCGTCGAACAGAAGGTGTTCTTTATCGAGACGGCGCGCAAGCCCGCGCTGCTCCTCGATCTCCTCAAGGATGCCGAGCTCGCGCGCGTCATCGTCTTCACGCGGACAAAAAGCCATGCGAACCGCGTCAGCGAGCAGCTGGATCGCGCCGGCGTCGCGACCGATGCGCTCCATGGCAATAAATCGCAGAATGCGCGCCAACGCGCGCTCGAGCGATTCCGGACCGGCGATGTCCGCGTGCTGGTTGCGACCGATATCGCCGCGCGCGGCATCGATGTCGATGGCGTCAGCCATGTCATCAATTTCGAACTGCCGAATGAACCGGAAAGCTATGTGCATCGCATCGGCCGCACGGCGCGCGCCGGCAAGACCGGCATCGCGCTCTCCTTTTGCGATCATTCGGAGCGCGCCTATCTGCGCGATATCGAGCGGCTGACGAAACGGCCTCTGTTGATCGAGGCAGTGTCGCCCGATTTGATGGCGCAGCCGCTGCCGAAAAAATCCGCGTCCCACGCCAAGCCGCAAGGGAAACCGCAAGCAAAGCCGCACGGGAAAGCGCATGCCAATCGGTCCGAGGCGAAGCCCGCGGCGGCGTCTTCACGGCGCAAGCGCTCCTGGCATCGCGGCAAAGCCAGCCGCGCCGCGTAATAGCGAGGATGGGTGTCTTCGCGCCCGTCCGCGATTCGCGCGCAATCGTTTATGATCCGGCTTCCGCCGGCGCCTCGCGTTTGAGGATTTCATGAACGACAAGACGACCGCCCAAAAAATCATTGCGCCTTACGGCACTTGGCTTTCGCCGGTGACGCCGCAGGCGATGACGCAAGCGGCCATCGGCCTCTCTGCGCTCGCGGTCGACGGCGAGGATCTCTATTGGATCGAGAGCCGGCCGGCGGAAGCGGGCCGCAATTGCCTCTGCCGCCGGACAAGCGATGGCGCGATCGAAGATGTCACGCCGCAGCCGATCGATGTCGGCTCGCGCGTCCATGAATATGGCGGCGGCGCTTATGCGGTGAAGGACGGCGTCATCCTTTTCAGCGAGCGCCGCGATGGCAGCCTTTGGCTGATCGAAGGCGACGCGCGCCCGCGCCGCATCCCGACGCCGCTCGGCTGCCGCTACGCCGATTTCGAATTCGATTTTGCGTGCAGCCGCGTCCTCGCCATTCGCGAAGATCATCGCGACCGGCCGGCGAACGACCCGAAGGCTTCGATCGTTGCTCTGCCGCTCGACGGTGGCGAAGAGAACGTTCTTTTCGAAGGGCCGGATTTCTTGAGTTCGCCGCGCTGGTCGCCGGATGGAAAAACACTCGCCTTCATCGCCTGGGATCATCCCAACATGCCCTGGGATGCGACGCAGCTTTATTCCGCGCGGATCGAAAATGACGGGCGCCTTGATGGTGCGAAGCTCGTCGCGGGCGAAGGCAACAAAGAGTCGATCGTGCAGCCGCGTTTCGCCGCCGACGGCACGCTTTATTTTTCTTCCGACCGCAGCGGCTGGTGGAATCTTTATTCCCTGCATCATGGCAAGATCGAAGCGCTCGCGCCGATAGACGCCGAAATCGGCGGCCCGCATTGGGTCTTCGGCCAGCGCTCTTATTGCCCCTTGAACGACGGCCGCATTCTCGTGACGCTGGTCGAGGACGGCATCCGCAATGTCGCGATGCTGACCAAGGGCAAATACGAGAAGCTTGGTATCGGACAGGTTCTCGAGTGCCCGCTGCCGCTCGGCGATGGCTTCGCTATGGTCGCGACACCGACGCATGCGCCGCCCGCGATCACCATCCTCAAAGGCACATCAGGCCCGATGATCGCCCTTCGCAGCGGCACGCCGCCGGTGTTGCCGGATGAGTCGATCTCGATCGGGCAGCCGATCGCCTTTCCCACGCAGAACACGATCGGCCACGCCTTCTGGTATCCCCCGAAAAACCGCGATTTTGAAGCGCCCGAAGGCACACTGCCGCCGCTCGTCGTGCTCTCGCATGGCGGGCCGACAAGCATGACGACGAACAGCTTTGCGCTGCGCATCCAATGGTGGACGAGCCGCGGCTTCGCCGTCGTCGATGTCAATTACGGCGGCTCGACCGGCTTCGGCCGGCCCTATCGGCAAAGGCTCGAAGGGCAATGGGGCATTGTCGATGTGGCGGATTGCATCGCCACCGCGCGCGCTCTCGTCCAACGCGGGCTTGTCGATCCAAATCGCATCGTCATTCGCGGCGGCAGCGCCGGCGGCTTCACGACGCTTGCCGCGCTCACATCGTCCGATGTGTTTCGGGCCGGCGCGAGCCTCTATGGCGTCGCCGATCTCATGCTGCTTGCGCGCGACACGCATAAATTCGAATCGCGCTATCTCGATCATTTGATCGGCCCGCTGCCGAAAGCGGAGAAGCTTTATCACCAGCGCTCGCCCATCAACCATCTCGACAAGCTCTCCTGCCCGATCATTTTCTTTCAGGGGCTCGACGACAAGACCGTGCCGCCCAATCAAGCGGAGCTGATGGTCGGCGCGATGAAATTGCGGGGCCTGCCAGTCGCTTATTATGTTTTCAAAGGCGAAGGCCACGGCTTCCGCAAAGCCGAGACCCAAAAGCGCGTGCTCGAGCTCGAACTCGATTTCTACGGACGCGTCTTCGGTTTCGAACCGCCCGGATTGAGCGAAAGAGTCGTCATCCGGGACGGCGAGGAAAGCCTGTCATGATGTCTTATTGCCTCACCGGCTGGCGAAGCCTATGTTCCCGGCCGAAGCCAGAGGCCAGCGATCCTTCGATCGCACTTTGCCCCTCGATCCCTCGCCCCCGAGAGACAGCATGACGTCCAAGCTCGACCAATTGAAATCCATGACGATCGTCACCGCCGACACCGGCGACATCGAGGCGATCCGCGCCTATGGCCCGCATGATTGCACGACCAATCCGACGCTCATTCTCAAAGCGGCGCAGATGGAGGCCTATGGCACGCTGGTCGAAGAGGCGATTCTGTGGGGCATCCATCACAATGCGACGGCAAGCCGGATTGCGCAGCGGCTTGCGGTCAATTTCGGCGGCGAACTCACCAAACTCGTGCCGGGCCGCGTCTCGACCGAAGTCGATGCCGATCTCTCCTTCGATGTCGAAGGCACGGTGGCGCAGGCTCGCGAGATCATCGAGGATTATGTTGAGCGTGGCGTGCGGCGCGATCGCGTGCTCGTCAAGATTGCCGCGACCTGGGAAGGCATCAAGGCCGCCTCCATCCTGCAGAAGGATGGGATCGATTGCAATCTCACGCTGATCTTCTCGCTTACGCAAGCGGCGGCTTGTGCGGACGCGGGCGTCTTCCTCGTCTCGCCCTTCATTGGCCGCATCTACGATTGGTTTGTGAAGACCGAAGGCAAGACCTATACGCCGGAGACCGATCCCGGCATCGCCGCGATCAAACGGATTTATTCTTATTACAAAGCGCATGACCTCAAGACGGTGATCATGGGCGCATCGTTCCGCAATCTCGGCCAAGTCGAGGCGCTCGCCGGCTGCGACAGTCTGACGATTGCGCCGGCCCTGCTCGACGCGCTCGCCAAAGATCAGGGCGCGCTGGCGCGCAAGCTCGATCCCGCGACAGTATCGAAAGATGCGCCGGCGCGCATGTATCTCGACGAGAAGAGTTTTCGCTTCATGCTGAACGAAGACGCGATGGCGACGGAAAAACTCGCCGAAGGCATTCGCATTTTTTCGCGCGACATGCAGGGCCTGCGCGAGCTGGTCTCGAAGCGGCTCGCGATGGCGGCGTAATCCTTCCCCTTCAGGGGAAGGTGTCACGCGAAGCGTGACGGATGGGGTTACCCCACCCGGCCGCTGACGCGGCCACCCTCCCCGTTCCGGGGAGGGATGAGCTCTACTTCTTCAAATCCGGCTCGATCGCATCGGCCATCGCGTCGATCGGCTGATCGCCGATGAGTTCCTTGCCGTTGACGAAGAAAGTCGGCGTTGCGTGCACGCCGAAGACCATGCCGCGCGTGGCGACCGCCTGCATGTCCGCCAGCACCTGCTGATTGTGGAGACAGGCTTTGAAGCTTTCGTCGGTGAAACCGTAAGGCTTCACGAGATTTTCGAGCGGCGCGACCGGCTCCTTCACCACCCATTCATGCTGCTTGGCGAAGAGCGTCTCGACCACATCCATAAATTTATCCTTGCCGGCGCAGCGCGCCAGCATGAAGCCCGCGCCGGCCAGCGGATCGAGCGGGAATTCGCGGAAGATGAAGCGCACCTTGCCCGTGTCGATGTAGCGCTTCTTCAATTCCGGAAAAGTCTTCACCGAGAAGTCGGCACAATGCGGGCAGGTGAGCGAGGCATATTCGATGATGGTGACGGGCGCCGTCATCGAGCCCAGAACGGCGATGTCGCCCGTGGTGCCGGGCTTATCGATATCTTTCACCGGCCTGTCTTGATCAGGCGGGTCGATATGCGTCGGCAGATCGTCGGCAAGACTAGCCGCAGGCGCGATAGCGGCGAACAAAAGAGCGAACGCCAACAAGGCGCGGCGCGGCAGCGTCACGGGCATCTCCTGATGGCGGCTCAGGCCGCCTTTTGCTTCGGCTTGATGAGCTTGCGGTTGACGAGAAGCTCGGCGATCTGCACAGCGTTCAGCGCCGCGCCCTTGCGCAGATTGTCGGCGACGCACCAGAAGGAGAGGCCGTTCTCGACCGTCGGGTCTTCCCTTATGCGTGAGATATAGGTCGCGTCTTCGCCGGCCGCCTCATGCGGCGTGATGTAGCCGCCGGGCTCATGCTTGTCGATCACAAGACAGCCCGGCGCCTCGCGCAGAATGTTGCGCGCTTCGTCCGCCGAAATCGGCTTCTCGAATTCGACATTCACCGATTCCGAATGGCCGATAAAGACCGGCACGCGCACGCAGGTGGCGAAGAGCTTGATCTTGGGATCCAAGATCTTCTTCGTCTCGACCATCATCTTCCATTCTTCCTTGGTCGAGCCGTCTTCCATGAAGTCGTCGATCTGCGGAATGACATTGAAGGCGATGCGCTTCGGAAACTTCTTCGATTGCACCGGATCGGAAACGAAGATCGAGCGCGTCTGCGCGAAGAGTTCGTCCATCGCTTCCTTGCCGGCGCCGGAGACGGATTGATAGGTCGAGACGACGACACGCTTGATCGTCGCCATATCGTGCAGCGGCTTCAGCGCGACGACGAGCTGTGCCGTCGAGCAATTCGGATTGGCGATGATGTTCTTTTTTGAAAAGCCCTTGATCGCATCGGCGTTCACTTCCGGCACGATGAGCGGCACGTCCGGATCGGTGCGCCAGGCGGAAGAATTGTCGATGACGATACAGCCCTGGCGTCCGATCTTGGGCGAGAATTCCTTGGACACAGCGCCGCCCGCTGACATCAGGCAGATGTCGGTGCCGGAGAAGTCATAGGTGTCGAGCACTTTGCATTTAAGGATCTTGTCGCCGAACGACACTTCGGTGCCGAGCGAACGCGACGACGCGAGCGCCACCACCTCGTCCACCGGGAAATGGCGCTCGGCGAGAATATCGAGCATTTCACGCCCGACATTGCCGGTGGCGCCGACGACGGCGACTTTGAAACCCATAGATTTCTCCTCTAGCCGGCCTACGCCGGCCCGCATAAGACCGCCTAGATAGGCCAGGGGCGCAGAAGTCGCAATCCTCAGTCTGGCCGGTGTCTTAAATCCAACTTTCATCTTTCGAGGCGGCAATAAAGCGCTTGTTGACGCTGTCCTCAAATTGAATCTCGTGAACCCAATTTCGGTAACCCGCGACAAAGGCTTGGGTCGGACATTCGCCGTCAGCGGCGAAATCCGCTTTGTCCGGGGAGAGTGGCGTGAGCGTCCATGCTTATGACGATCAATGGGCCTTAGCGTGGCCGCGCGGCATGCGCCGTGTGCCGAGCCTTCTCACCGGTTTCGGCATGATGTGCGGTGCTCTGGCTCTCCTGGTTCTCGCCATCTTGATTCTCGCCGAGGCGAATGCGCCGCAGGCGGGACATGGGGCAGGGAAAGCAGCGGCAACGGCCGCCATGCCGACCGACTGGATCGACATTGTGCGCCCGATCCCAATCTACGATCTCTCCGCGCCGGAACTCGCGAAATCGCCACTCCACTATGCCGCCCGCCGCGATGCCACGGGCGCGACCCGGCAGGATATTCTGACACTGGGGACCCCGGCCGAATCGCCCTATGTGAGGCTCGTTCTCACAAGGCTCGGCAGCCAAATCCCGGCCAATCCGACCCTTTTCGTCGATCTCGCCCGGAGCGCAGCGGAAGTTGATCTTTCGGTCGCCCGCAGTCGGACACCGGCCGCCTTCCCAACTCGCTTCGGCCCGTTTGAAGAAGCGGACGTCGAGCTTGCCGCCAAGACGGGCAAGACTTTGTCTTGCCTCGGGTTTCGCGGCACGGCGATTTCCGGCACCTTCTGGATTTCGGGCTTCGCTTGCGGCACGGACAAGGAGCCCATGGCCGAGGCGGAACTCACCTGTCTGATCGACCGGCTGGATTTGAACGAGGCAGGCGACGATCAGGCGCTTTCCGCCTTTTTCGCCGCCAGCGAGTTGAGGCGGAATCCTGCCTGTACGGGCAATGCCTTACGCCCCACGGGCACGCATGCGAGCTGGCTTGATCGGAATGATGCGCCACAGCCACTAGCAGGCAAAAAACTGCTCTGAACCGGCTTTCGGACCGTCCAGTCACGGCTTTGCAATTCGTTCTGAACGAAAATCAGTTTAAGCTGTTATCCGACGAAATGAGGATTTGAACATGCGCTCCCTTTCGCGCGTCAGCACGCGCTCACTGGTCACGGCCGTGATTTCTCTCGGTCTCATCGGCGCCGCGGGCCAGGTTTCGGCCGAGACAATGATGCGGCATCATCATCCGCATCACCCGATGGTTTACGCCGAGCAGCCGCCGCTGAACGTCAACAAGCGCAGCTGGCTCGATCCGGGCAATCAAGTGGAGCCCGGCGCCGAGCATGACTATGTGGTCGAATCGACCTATTTCCACGAGACGCCGGACCAGGAGTTCTTCCCGAGCCGGTTCCACGAAGACGCGACGCCGCGGCCGCTCTATGTGCCGGGCGGCGATGTGACACCGGTCGTCAGATTCTGGACGCCGCGCGATCCGCTCGGGACGCCCTAGGCGACCCGAGCTCCTTGATCTCATCTGCTTGATCTAGGCGGTGACGCCCGTGCCGATGGGGCAGGCGATGCCTGTTCCGCCGAGCCCGCAATAGCCGGCGGGATTCTTCGCCAGATATTGCTGGTGATAGTCCTCGGCATAATAGAAGGGCGGGGCGTCCACGATCTGGGTCGTAATCGGCCCAAGGCCCTTCGCCGCGAGCGCGGCGCCATACATTTTCTTTGACTCTTCGGCGAGCCGGCGCTGCTCCGGGGTCGTCACATAAATTTCCGAGCGATATTGGGTGCCGACATCATTGCCCTGGCGCATGCCCTGCGTCGGGTCGTGGCTTTCCCAAAAGGTCTTCAGCAGTTTCTCGAAGGAAATGACCTTCGGATCATAAGCGACGAGCACCACCTCATTGTGGCCGGTGAGGCTCGAGCACACTTCCTCATAGGTTGGGTTGGGCGTCACGCCGCCGGCATAGCCGACCGCCGTCACCCAAACACCGTCGCCGAGCTGCCAGAATTTGCGCTCCGCACCCCAGAAACAACCGAGGCCAAAGAGAACGGTTTCGATGCCTTTGGGGAATGGGGGCTTCAACGGATGGCCGTTGACGAAATGGCGCTCGGCGGTCGGCAGAGGGGTCGGCCGGCCGGGGAGGGCTTCCTGCGCATTGGGGAGGGTGAGACGCTTCCGGGCGAACATGGAACTGTCCTTTTTCTTTTGGGGACAGAGCAAAAATGGCCCTGTGCCCCTCTCTTCGCAAGACGGACCCACATGTTACGCGGCAGCGGCTTTCAGCGGCTCGAAAAGCCGATTTTCGGCTGTCGTCTCCGCGTCGCCAGCATGATCAGCGAGCCGAGAATGCCGAGAATGACCCAGGTCGGCAGCTTCAGCAGAATGACCGCGACCGGGTCCCAGAGAAACGCGCTGATATGGCTGATCGACGGCTTGAGGCCCGCGACCTTGTCGGGCGCGATCCAGCCGATCGTGGTGGCGAGAGAGGTGAGCGACAGCGATCCGCCCGCAATGCTGCGCGTGCCGTCGATGACGAGCGCGGCGAAAGCGCCGGCAAGCAAAAAGAGGCCGATCGTGCGGGCAAGAAGGCGGAACATTTGTGGCCTGCAGGCTCCAAAAGCCAGCAAAGACGGGGCTCTTCCATAGGCTGGCGCGCGCGCTCTGTCCATGCGGCCAAGGTGTCTGTCTTGGCGCTTGCCTTTGACGGCGTGTCTTTGAGATCATGGCGCTGCTTGCGCTCGCCCTTCCCCTCACTATAGTGGCGCGCCTCGTAAGGCTTTGAGCGGGCGCTCGTGACGCCGCCGCGGCAGAGGCCAAGCGCAAATCACGGAGGGGTGGCCGAGCGGTTGAAGGCGCACGCCTGGAAAGTGTGTATAGGGGAAACCCTATCGCGGGTTCGAATCCCGCTCCCTCCGCCAGCCCTCGCTAATCCGACACATCGCATTTTAGTCAAGCCAAGGACGCTTTTCTCATGTCTTGGGAGCACTTTTGCGCTCATTCGATGAGAAGAGTCCCAGAGCCATGGTTGCGCATTTGCGCCAATTGACTGAGTCGCGCCAATCCACCTCCTTTGTCCGCACGGGGCTTCTGCGCGGCGATGGCAATGCGCTGGGTCCCGAAATCTATACGGAGCTCGTCGGCTATCTCTATGCGACGTTTTTGCCGCTCGTCATTGTCGCCTGCGCCTATATCGCCTTGAGCCTGATCGCCTTTCGTGCGCACGGCGATACGTTTTTGGCCGTTGTCGGCACGCTCGGCACGCTAGTCGCCGTCGCGCGCATTGCGCTCGTGTTCGCCTATCGGACTCTCTCTCCCGACCAGCGCTGCGGCCGCGACGTCGCGCTCCTGTGGGAGCGTCGCTACACCTACGGCAGTTATCTTTTCGCCGCCAGCCTTGGCCTGCTGGAGGCGAAACTCTTTTTCAGCGTTCATGACGTGGTGCCCTTGGGCATCGCCTTGCTTTACGGCTATTGCGCGGGACTTGCGGCGCGCGTCTTCATGCGGCCCAGAATCGCGATCGGCAGTCTTATCATCGCCGGCCTGCTGGCGATCGCCGGCATGATCGCGCAGGGAAGCATTGCCGATCTTTGCCTCGCGGCTTTTTCCTTTGTGTTTCTGCTCGGTGCTTTCGAAACCGTGTCCCATCTCTACAAATCGATCGCGGCGAGCCTGACGCTGCGTTACGAATTCGCGGCGCTGGCGCGGCATGACGAACTCACCGGCTTGCCGAACCGGTTGCAGATCCGCGAAAAGCTCAATCATGA
Organism: Methylovirgula sp.; assembly: GCA_049522395.1. Lineage (GTDB taxonomy): Bacteria > Pseudomonadota > Alphaproteobacteria > Rhizobiales > Beijerinckiaceae > Methylovirgula. Next base: position 36,164 of record JBEKNV010000002.1, on the reverse strand, counting down.
AATTGCGCGGCTGCGGCGCCACGGCGGTCTCGTCGCGATCCATTATCTCGATCTCGACGGCTTCAAAATGGCGAATGACAATTTCGGCCATCCGATCGGCGATCAAGTGCTGAAGCATGTCGCCAAGCGGCTCGGCCGGCTCGTGCGCGCCGATGATCTGATCGCGCGCTTGGGCGGCGATGAATTTCTCCTCGTCCAGACCGGCATTATGCATCACGGCGAGGCGGAGGTGCTGGCCATGCGCATCATCCGCTCGCTCGCGCAGCCTTTCGAAATCAACGACCGAGAAATCGTGATCGGGGCCAGCGTCGGCATCGCGATTGCGCCGACCGACGGCATGGATGTGACAACGCTGATCAAATATGCCGATGACGCGCTTTATGAGGCGAAATCGCGCGGCCGCTCGAGTTTTGTCTTCCACAAGAACAAGACGGACGGAGCCCCGGCAGATGGCGGAGCGGGTGCGGCCGAAAATGTGCCGAATGCGCATTCGGCTTCGGCCTGAGATGTGATTTTTACAAATTCGCCCGCAAAATTTTCCAAAAGTTTTTCACTGTCTACCGGCGCGGCGTCGCGATCCAAAACAAGCAAGGCTGTGGCGCGCGCTTCATCATTCTGCCGATCAAATGATTGGAACCTCAGGTGCGGACTTGGGGTTCAATAGTCGGGTCGCTCCCGCTTCGCGGGCGCCACTCGCCATTGGTCGATTCACCGGTTGATGACACGATGATCAAAAGCCGCGTTCTAACTCATGGCTCGCTCGGACCCCGCGGCGAGATCGCCGAGCGAAACGAGCCGCGCTGGCCAGGCTTTGTGCTTTCCGGTCACCGGCATGAGCCGATGGAAGCCTTGCGCCACCATGTCGTCGGCTGGACGCACCGCCCGCGCCCCGGCGTGCCCAGGCTCCGCGGCCAAAGCGTCAACTAGGCGCGAATTGCCCCGCCGGGCTCGCTTCGTCACGGCGCTTGCCTAAACCCCTAATCTTCATGTTTATGGCGGACCGCGCGCGCTCTGCGCCGCGCTGCCGCGTCGCGGCCCTTTCCGAACCCTGAGGCGAGTCGCCGATGACGCAGCGCATGCAAGAGCTGGCCAATGAGATTCTTCGCCTTCAGTCGGAGCTCGACGGCGAAATAGAAAAGCGGCGCAAGGCGCTCGGCTGGCGCATCAAGGAACATTTGGTCGAGTTCGAGCAGGGCATCGTCGAAGAGCATCGTCTCTTGCGCAAAAGCGTCAAAAAATTTCTCGCCGACTCTCCGCCCTATACGACCCTGACCGCGCCGGTGATCTATTCGCTGATCGTCCCACTCGCGCTCATGGATTTATGGGCGAGCCTCTATCAGGCGATCTGCTTTCGCGCCTATCAGATCCCGCAAGTGCGCCGCGCCGACTATATCGTGTTCGACCGGCGCCATCTCGCCTATCTCAACTGGATCGAGGCACTGAACTGCGTGTTTTGCGGCTATGCCAACGGCCTCGTCGCCTACGTTCGCGAGATTGCGAGCCGCACCGAACAATATTGGTGCCCGATCAAGCACGCTCTGCGGATTAGCGATCCGCATCAGCGCTATTACGAGTTTCTCGACTATGGCGACGCCGCGGGCTATCGCGCCCGGCTCGAAGCGTTCCGCGAAAAACTGCGCAACCTCCCCGAAGAGAGCGACGCCAAGGCGTGAGCCCTCAGGCGACGGCTGCCGACTGAAGCTGGCTCGCGAACTGATCGAAGGAGCGCAGCGCGTCGGCTGCATACATGAGAGACGGACCGCCCCCCATATAGATCGCCATGGCGAGCGCTTCCGCGATTTCCTGCCGTGTGGTGCCGAGGCGGGCCAGCGTCTTCGTATGATAGCCGAGGCAGGGATCGCAGCGGGCCGCGACACTGAGCGCCAGCGCGATCAGCTCCTTGGTCTTTTCGTCGAGCAGATTGCCCTTTGTCGCCGCGCCGCTCATCGCGGCGAAACCGCTCATCGTGTCGGGAATGAGCTTGCGCAGCTCCGCCGTATAGGCGCTGACATCGGTGATGATCGCTTTGAAGTCTTTACTCATGACAAGCCTCCTGTGGTTGGCTTTAGAAAAGAATCGTCCTTCGTGCGCAGTACGATGTAAATCGCCGGGATCACGAGAACCGTCAGCAAAGTGGACGAAGCCAGGCCAAAGAGCAGCGAAATCGCCAGGCCCTGAAAGATCGGATCGACAAGAATCGTCGCGGCGCCGATCATCGCCGCGAGCGCCGTGAGAAGAATGGGCTTGAAGCGCACCGCGCCGGCCTCGATCAGCACGTCTCTGAGGTCACGTCCCTCGCCGCTTCTGTGCCGGATGAAATCGACGAGCAGAATCGAATTGCGCACGATGATGCCGGCGAGCGCGATGAAGCCGATCATAGACGTCGCGGTGAATGGCGCATGGAAGAGCCAATGGCCGATCAAGATGCCGATCAAGGTCAAAGGGATCGGCGTCAAGATCACGAGCGGCAGTTTGAAACTGCCGAATTGACCGACGACGAGAATATAGATGCCGATGATGGCGACGGCGAAGGCGGCGCCCATGTCACGGAAGGTCACATAGGTGATCTCCCATTCGCCATCCCACAACAGCGACGGTTTCGATTCATCGAGGGGCTGGCCGTGGAGCAGGATCGTCGGCTTCTGCAGCTTGCCCCAGTCATGCTGATCGATGAGCCGATCGACCGCGAGCATGCCGTAGATCGGCGCTTCATAAGCGCCGGCAAGTTCCGCCATCACCATATCGGCGAAGTGGCCGTCGCGGCGAAAGATCACTTGTGAGCCGAGTTCCCTTGTCGCGCGGACAACATCACCAAGCTCGACGATCGTCTTATTGCCCGGCAAAGCATTCGCGGGGATGGGCGTTGCGGCGAGCGCCTGCGACCAGGAGAGATCGCGCTTCGGCAGGCCGACGGAAATCTCAATCGGGTTGCGATCCTCGCCGCGATGCGAATAGCCGACGGTCATGCCGCCAAAGAGCATCTGGATCGTGTCATAGACATCCTTCTGCTCGACGCCGAAGAATTCGAGCCGGTCTTGATCGATCGAGAGATGCAGACGCGGTTGCGGCTGGCGGAAAGAATCGTCGATATCGACAATGAAAGGCACGGAGGCGAAGATTTTTTTCACTTCCGTCGCAACGGCGCGCCGCGTCGCATAATCGGGACCATAAATTTCGGCGAGCAAAGCGGCGAGCACGGGCGGACCGGGCGGCACTTCGACGACTTTCAGCGCCGCGCCTTGCGGCAAAGCGATGCCGGCGAGCCGCTTTCTAATGTCGAGCGCGATCGCATGGCTGCTGCGGCTGCGCTCGTCGCGCGGCGCGAGATTGATTTGCAGATCGCCGAGTTCCGGCGACTGACGGAAGTAATAATGCCGCACGAGCCCGTTGAAATTGAACGGCGCCGCCGTGCCGGCATAGGCCTGGATGGAGCGAACCTCCGGCAAGCGCTCGATTCGGCGCGCGGCATCGAAAAGCGTACGCTCGGTCGCCTCCAAGCTCGCGCCGACCGGCAGATCAAGCGTGACGGCGATCTCGGACTTGTTGTCGAAGGGCAGAAGTTTGACCGTTACCGATTTCGTCGCGAAGAGCAGCAAGGAGAGGAGCGTCGCGCCGCCGACGGCGAGTAAAAAGATCAGCGCGCGTTTGCGGTTCGCGACAATCGGCGTTGCTGCTTTGCGATAGAGGCGCGCCAGCCAGCCTTCTTCAGGATGTTCGTGCGTCGCCAGACCCTTGCGCGGCGAAAAGCGCAGCATCAGCCATGGCGCGATCACGACCGCGACGAAGAAGGAGAACAGCATGGCGGCCGAGGCATTGGCCGGGATCGGCGCCATATAGGGGCCCATCAGTCCCGACACAAAGAGCATCGGCAACAGCGCCGCGACGACAGTCAGCGTCGCGATGATCGTCGGATTGCCGACTTCGGAGACGGCCTCGATCGTCGCGGTCATGCGGTCGCGGCCGTCGCCCATCGCCCAATGGCGGGCGATGTTTTCGACGATGACGATCGCATCATCGACCAGAATGCCGATCGAAAAGATGAGCGCGAAGAGGCTGACACGATTGATCGTATAGCCCATCATATTGGCGGCGAAGAGCGTGAGAAGAATGGTCGTCGGAATGACGATCAAGGTCACAAGTGCCTCGCGCCTTCCGATCGCGAGCGCGATCAGCGCGACGATCGATACCGTCGCAAGGCCGAGATGGAACAAAAGCTCATTGGCTTTTTCATTCGCCGTCTGGCCATAGTCGCGCGTCACCTCCGCATTGATGTCGGCGGGAATGAGCGTGCCCGAAAGGCTCGCGAGCCGAGCGCGCAACTCGCGCGTGACGGCGACGGCATTGGCCCCCGCGCGTTTGGCGAAGGCGACGCTGACGGCGGCCGTCGTCGTCCAGCTCTTTGCATTGCCTTCGGGCGCGAGATTCCAGACATGATGTTCCGCCGGGCTCGGGCCGACGACGACATTGGCGACATCGCGGACATAGACAGGCCGGTTGTCGCGGGTCGTCACGAGTAGAAGACCGATATCGGGAATGCCCGAGAGCGTCTGGCCGCCGACCACAATGCGCATCGCGCCTTGGTCGCGCACGCTGCCGGCCTGAAACGAGCGATTGGCGCCTTGGATTTTGTCGACGAGTTGCTGCAGCGTCACGCCATAAAGCGCGAGCTTTTCGGGATCGGGTTCGACCCGGATCTGCTGCGGATCGCCGCCGGAGATGTAACTCAGCCCGATATTGTCGACCTTGATGAATTCATTGCGCAGCTTGTCAGCAAGCTCGTAAAGGTCCTTCTCCGTCCAGCGCGTCACCGCTTCCGGCTTCGGCGACAGGGTCACGACGAAGATCGCGACATCATTGATACCGCGGCCGACGATAAGCGGTTCCAGAATGCCGACCGGAATCCGGTCCATATTGGCCCTGATTTTTTCATGCACACGCAGAATGGCATCGTCCGCGCGCGTGCCGACAAGAAAGCGCGCCGTCACCATCACGCGGTCGTCTTGCGTCTGGCTATAGACATGCTCGACGCCGTTGATGCCTTTGACGATCGCCTCAAGCGGCTTGGTCACGAGTTCGACAGCGTCCGGCGCCTTCAGGCCGTTGGCTTGCACCGTGATATCGACCATCGGCACGCTGATCTGCGGCTCTTCCTCGCGCGGAATGGTGAGAAGCGCGACAAGGCCCATGGCGAGCGCCGCGAGCAGAAAGAGCGGCGTCAATGGCGACGCGATCGTCGCCTTGGTCAGACGGCCGGAGATGCCGAGCTTCATGGCTTCACCAGCACATCGCCTGGCTTGATGCCGGAAAGAATCTCGATGCCGTTTTGAAGCTCTGGCCGCGGCGCGGGCCTGCCGCGCTGCACGGGAATTTCGACGTAAGCATCGCCCGTCGTGCGCAGATGAACGTAATCGATGCCGAATTTGGTCGCGATATAATCATCGGGAATGATGATGGCGTTGCGCGTGCCAGCGGAGACCCAGACGCGGATGCGCTCGCCGACGAAATAGTCGCCAAGCCCTTCGACGGTGGCATTGGCGATGATGCGGCCATTGTCGATTTCCGGATAGACGAGGCTGATATGGCCGAACTGCGGTTTTGCCTCGCCGAGTTCGGAGGCCTCATAGCGGACGATGTCGCCCTCTTTGATAAAGCCGACGTGGCGCTCCGGCACGCGCAGCCGCAGGACGAAATTCTGCACGGCGATGGTGGCGAGCGTCTCGCCCGGCAGCATCACCGAGCCGGGCGTCACAGGAATGGTGAGAACGCGCCCATCCGTCGGCGCCAGCACATCGCCTTCAGTGAGCTGCTGCTCGATAACGGATTTTTCGGCCACGCGGGAGCGCTCGGCATTCTGCGCGACATTGAAATCGGTTTGCACTTGATCGAGCCGCGCGCGCGGAATCGTGCCATGCGTAAAAAGGTCCTGGGCGCGGTCGAGATCAGTCTTCGCTTGCGCGAGCTGCGCATCGAGGCCGGAAATTTGCGCCGTCAAGGAATTCAACTGCAGCGTCAGCTTCTCGTCGGCGACGGTGCCGAGGAGTTGTCCCGCTTCGACATGATCGCCTTCGCGGATTTTGATCGAGGCCAATGTGCCGCCGATGCGGGCGCGTGCTTGGGCGATGTGAACGCTCTCGACTTGTCCGAAGACCGCCTTTTCATCGGCGACCATCGTTTCCACCACCGTCAGGCTTTCGCGAGCGATTGCGGTTTGCGCGGTGCTGAGCAAAGCCGAGACGGCAAGGATGATCGCACGCATCAATCTTGACCCTGTTGGAGGGAAAACGCGGTCTCCACGCACCTTGGAGGTCGCATCCGCTGGAGGCTTGCTCATTGATCCGCCTCAAGCGCCCTGGCTTCGCCTTGTTAACCTCGGCTCGTTTTCTTGCGGCCCGCAGGTGCGCAATAGATGCCGTAAAGCGTCTCAAGCACCGCACGGGCCGGCGCGCTGCCGATGGAATAGAAGATGGTCTGGCCTTCACGCCGCGTGACCACGAGCCCGTCCTTGCGCAGCAGCGCGAGATGCTGCGATACGGTCGAATCGCGGATGCCGAGAAATTCCGCCAGTTCGCCGACCGAACGTTCACCCTCGATGAGTTGGCAGACGATGAGCAGGCGATGCCGGTTGGCGAGCGACTTCAGGAGCTCGGCGGCGCTTTCAGCTTTTTCGCTCATGATTTCAACATCTATATTCATAGTTGCGTATATACGCAGTCACGTATATAGATGTCAACCGTTGCCTTACGGCTCCGCGTAAAAATCAACATCAGATCGAAGCGGCGCGACGCCACAGTCTAGGGAGGTGTCATATGGCCGAAGTAGTAGTCGTCGGCGCCGGGCTCAGCGGCACGATCATGGCTTACGAACTCATTCCATATCTTCGGAAAGAGGATCATCTCACATTGATCGGCCAAGGGCCGACCTATCATTTCGTCCCGTCGAACCCTTGGGTTGCGGTCGGCTGGCGGGAGCGTCAGGAGATCGAAATCGATCTTGAGGACGTGATGCGCCGGCGCAAGATCAATTTTGTCTCGGCCGGCGCCCGCCGCATCGATCCGGCCAATAAGAGGATCGAACTCGAAGACGGCGGCGCGCTTCCCTTCGACTATCTCGTGATCGCGACCGGCCCCGATCTCGCCTTCGACGAGATCCCCGGCTTCGGGCCGCAGCACAATACGCAATCGATCTGCCATATCGACCACGCGGTCAAAGCCAAGGAAGCCTTTGACTGCTTTGTCGAGTCTCCGGGCCCGATCGTCATCGGCGCGGTGCAGGGCGCGTCCTGCTTCGGACCGGCCTATGAATTCGCCTTCATTCTCGATACGGAGCTGCGCAAGCGCAAAATCCGCGATCGCGTGCCGATGACCTTCGTCACCTCCGAGCCCTATATCGGCCATCTCGGTCTTGACGGCGTCGGCGATACCAAAGGCCTGCTGGAATCCGAATTTCGCGCCCGTCACATCAAATGGATCACCAATGCGAAAGTCGCCGGCGTTGATCCCGACATGGTTCATGTCGAAGAAGTCGGCGACACGGGCGAAGTGCAGAAGAAACACGATCTGCCCTTTGCCTATGCGATGATGCTGCCGGCCTTTCGCGGCGTTTCCGCAGTGTGCGGCGTCGAAGGGCTCGTCAATCAGCGCGGCTTTGTTCTCGTCGATAAGAAGCAGGCCAATCCAAAATATCCGAATATTTTCGCGATCGGTGTCTGCGTCGCCATTCCGCCGATCGGCCCGACGCCCATTCCCGTCGGCGTCCCGAAGACGGGCTTCATGATCGAATCCATGGTAACGGCGACCGCCGCCAACATCGGTGCGCTCTTGCGCGGCGACGCGCCGACATCGGAAGCGACATGGAACGCGGTCTGTCTCGCCGATTTTGGCGACAGCGGCGTCGCCTTCGTCGCCCAGCCGCAGATTCCGCCGCGCAATGTTAATTGGTCGGCGAAAGGCAATTGGGTGCATTATGCCAAGATCGCCTTCGAAAAATATTTCCTGCACAAGATCCGCCGCGGCGAGAGCGAGCCATTCTACGAGCGGATGGCGATGGAGGCGCTGCAGCTGCGCAAAGTGAAGCGCTCGGCGTGATTTCTTAAAAGGAGAAAAGACGTGGCAGTCCAACAATCCTCGGGCGTGAATATCGATCGCGCCGTCATGGCCGTTGCCGGCATCATCAATCTTGCAAGCGCGCTGCTCGCCTGGCTCGTCTCGCCTTATTGGCTTTTGCTGACGGTTTTCGTCGGCCTTAATCTTCTCCAGGCCGCGATCACCGGCTTCTGCCCTTCGGCGATTCTCTTCAAGCGCTTGGGGATCAAGACCGGCTGCGCGTTCAAGTAAGCGGTGGCGGGCGGCGGCGAAAATCTTTCAGGATTTCGCGCGCCGCGTTGTGCCCCGGCGCGCCGGTGACGCCGCCGCCCGGATGCGTGCCGGAGCCGCACATATAGAGTCCCTTGAGCGGGCCGCGGTAATCGGCATAGCCCAACATGGGCCGCGCCGAAAACATCTGGCCGAGATCGAGGCACCCGTGAAAAATGTCGCCGCCGACGAGGCCGAAGGTACGCTCAAGATCGAGCGGGCTCATGATTTGCCGCGCGATGACCGCACTCTTGAAGTTCGGCGCATAGTCGTTGACGGTCGCGATCATCAGATCGGCGACTTCCTCGCGATGATCGTCCCAGCTTTTGCCATCGGGCAGTTCGGGTGCCACGTGTTGGCAGAACAGGCTCGCGACATGCTGGCCTTCCGGCGCCAGCGTCGGATCGAGCGTTGACGAAATCACCATTTCAACAACGGGCCTTTTTGCCCAGCCGAATGTGCGCGCATCGAAATAGGCCTGCTCCATAGTGGCGAGACTTGGCGCGATGATGATGCCGGCGGTGTGATGCTCGGCCAGCGCACGACCGGGGAGACAAGAGAAGTCGGGCAATTCGGCAAGTGCGACATTCATACGGAATGTGCCGGAGCCGCAGCGCCAATGGTTGATGCGGGTATTGAAAGCCTTCGGCAGAGCGGACGGATCGATGAGCTGCTGGTAAAGCAGCTTCGGATTGACATTGGCGATGATGGCTTTCGCACGGATCGTTTCATCCTTGTCCGTCACGACGCCGATCGCGCGCCCCTTTTCGATCAGCACGCATTTGACGCCGGATGAAACGCGGATCGCGGCGCCTTTCTCCTGCGCCGCTTTCGCCATGGCCTGCGTGATCGCGCCCATGCCGCCGATCGCATGGCCCCAGCGTCCGCGTTCGCCGTTCGCTTCGCCGAAGCAATGATGCAGCAGCACATAGGCGGAGCCCGGCGTATAGGGGCTCGCATAATTGCCGACGATCGCATCGAAGCCGAAGGCGGCTTTGATCGGGTCGCTTTCGAACCAATGATCGAGAAGATCACCGGCGGATGCGGTGAAGACGTCGAGGAGATCGCGATTGCCCTCAAGCCCCAAGCGGCGGAGGCGATTGGCTAGGCGACCGGTTTTCAAGAGTTCGCGCAATGAGCCGATCAGATCGCCTTCGACGACATTGGGCGGCGTCTCAAGCACGAGATCGCGCAGAAGATCGGCGAGCTTGCCGAGCCATGCGCTATAATCATCGAGCCGATCGGCATCGCGGCGCGAGAATTTTGCGACTTCGTCTTTCGTCCGGCCCGGCGCGAGTTTGAGAAAGCGGCCGTCCTCGAGCGGCAGAAAATTGTCGTTGGGGCGCGTCACGATCTTCAAGCCGCGGCGGCCGAGATCGAGATCGCGAATGATTTTCGGATTGAGCAGCGAGACAGTGTAGGAGGCGACCGAATTGCGGAAGCCCGGATGAAACTCTTCCGTCACCGCCGCGCCGCCGACAATGGATCTGCGTTCGAGAATGAGCGTCTTGAGGCCGGCGGCGGCGAGATAGAATCCGCAGACAAGCCCATTGTGGCCGCCGCCGATGATGAGGGCATCGTAATCGGCGGCCGCTGTCATGCGTGTTGTCTAACCTTTGTTTGCCGCACCCGCGGTTGCGCTCTCACGTTTGCGCTCATACGGCTTCCCGCGAATTTTGAGCGAGCGGATCGTCAGTTTGCCCTTCGGCTCGAAAATATCATCGGGCACGACGATCTCGCCACGCTCCATCCGCAAGCCGAGGAGTGCATAGGCCGAGGTGAGCATACGCGCCGCCGCGCCCGTGTACCAGCTCCAGCCGCCGCGGCCCGCATGGCCGAGCCCCTCGCTGATGTCGGCCGGCTGCTGATGCGGCGCCAGACCATAGATCGCGAGCGCTTCGCCTTCGAGTTTGTCGAGCGGCGACATTTTCCGCCAGAGTTCGAAGGCGCGCGCCTTGTGCTGCGCGTTGGCGCGAATGTCGCCCTTTTTCTGCGCGCGCTCGGCGAGTTCCACATAGGCATCGACCAGCCAGGTCGCGCCATGCGTATATTGGCCGCCGTTTTCGCGCAGCCCCGGGGGATAATCGGCGATGCGGCCCGGGAAGGGCGAGGAAAGTTCGTCGAAGGGCTGATCGAAGAGCAGAATCCGATCGGCTTTTTCGAGCTTGGCGAGTGGGCCTTCGAGCGCCGCCAGCCCGCGTTTGCTTTCGACAGCGCCCGTCAGAATGGGCCAGGCCGCCGTCATCGTGCCATAGCGATCGAGAACGACGCCGGAATCCGAATAGCCGACGATGTAATGGTCGCCCGCCCAGGTCTTATCGAGCGCCGCTTTGAGCGCATCGGCGCGATCGAGATAGGGCGCCGCAGCGGTATGGCCGTCGCGCGCCACGATGAAGGGCGCAAAATCCTGCAAAATTCCATGCAGGAAAAAGCCCATCCAGACGCTTTCGCCATGGCCTTTGAAGCCGAGGTGATCGATGCCGTCGTTCCAATCGCCCGTGCCGAAGAGCGGCAGACCATGGGCGCCGAAATGCGCGAGCGTATAATCCAAGGCGAGCCGGCAATGCTCATAGAGATCGCCGCTGACGCGCGAGATGCGCGGCACGAAGGTAAGCGAATCGACATCCAAGGGCACGGTCGGGCCGGCGAGATAATGGGTGCGCTCGCGCAAGATCGCATCGTCGCCCGTGGCAGTGATGTAGCGTGTCGTGACATAAGGCAGCCAGAGATGCGGATCGGAGGCGCGGCTTCTTTGCCCGAGCCCCGTGCGGCCGTCGCGCGTCTGATGCCACCATTTGAGCACATCGCCTTCGAGAAATTGCTGGCTTGCATGAAGCAGGATTTGTTTGCGGGCCAAGGCCGGATCATTGAACAGAACGCCCAGCAAGTCCTGCAATTGATCGCGATAGCCGAAGGCGCCGCTGCGCTGGTTCGGGCCGCCGCGCGCATAGAGACGGCAGGCGACCGCTTCATAATGCAGCCAGTGATTGACCAGCCGGTCGAAATGCGGATGGTTGCTTTCGATCTCGATCACCGGTGCATTCTCGCGCCAATAGGCGCGCGTCTCAGCGAGCGCCTGACGCGCGCGTTTCGGCTCGCGCAGCGCTTCTGCCGTCGCGAGGGCTTCGGCCTTCGTGGCTTCCTGACCGAGGACGATCGTGCACCCCGATTCACCACCGGCCTCGATCTCGATCATCGCGGTGCCCGAAACGATGCGCCTCCCATCGTCGCCCGCATGCGGATCGGGCGCGCCGGTGACTGCCATCACGGGCCGCGCGAGATCGCGCCCGGCTGCGCCGATGAAGCGGGCGCGGATTTTTTCGCGATGCGTGATATCGAGGCTCGTCGCGACGAAGCCGACGCCTTTGTAAAAACTATTGGCCGGATTGTTGAAGAGGACCGTGTTCGTCTTGGCATCGAACCCCATCTCGATCCGTCCCGCGCTTTCATTCGGCGTCTCGGCCAGCGCGAGATCGAAATAAGGAACGATGCGGAAGCGGCGGGGCACGGATGTTTTATTGCGGATCGTCAGAAGCCGCACATCCGCGGCCCGATCGGGCGGAACGAACAAAGTGAGTTCGAGATCGAGATCGGGCGCAAAACTGCGGAAGATCGCGACGCCCTTTTCAAAGACGACCTCTTGCCGTGTATCCTTGCGCCGCAGCGGCACGAAACCGGGACAATAGATTTCGTCGTGGTCGATATCGACGATATAGATGATCTGGCCTGGCATGGTACTCGGCACGGGCTCGAAAGTGTAAGGCGTTACCGCGTTCTGGCGCTCATTGCCGGCGAAGGAATGAATCTCGCCGTCATTCGTGACGATGACGCCATAACCCAGCGGATTGGAAAGCACGTGCCCCCAGGGCCGCGGCGTCGATTCGGTGAGCATCAATTGATCGCCCTTAGGCGAAAAGGCAAAGGGCCAGTCTGCCGGGTCGCCTTCTGTCTTGAGAGCGCGCACACGCTGCAGGATCGCGCCTAGTGCCGTTTCGTCGGGCACGGCTCGCGCGACATATTTGGCCGCGAGCCGCGCGGCTTGGCGTTCATCGCCCGCATGGCCGTTGACGAAGAGAAGTTCGCAGCTTCCGCCGGCCGGCAGGTCGATGCCGACGGAAAGACTCGCCGCGGGATCGAAACTATAGAGCAAGCCTTCGTCGTCCGTCGCGCGGGCATGTCCTTCGGCAAGGCCTTGCGGTTTGCGGATGTCGCCTTCGCCCAAAAAGCGGATGCGCGAATCCTCATAGCCGAGAAGCTCAGCGCCCTCGCCCTTGAGGCGCACGGCGTGAAAGAAGATTTCGCGCGACATGCGCTGATCCGATTGCCGTCCGCCGCCGCGCAACAGCCGATTGCGCGCAAAGACGGCATTGAGCGGCGGGATAAACCAGGTCGCGACATGGAGCGCGAAGAAATCGCGGTCGCGCACATAGGCCGGGAATTCGGCCATTGCGATTTCCTGAAAACTCGTCAGCGAAATCCGGCGCGGATGATCGGTGAGATTAACAAGACGCACCGTCCAGAGTTCGACGCAATCCACTTCGGCCAAGCGAATTGTCGCCTCCGCGCGCAGCGAGGCGGAGCGATTGACAATGGTCAGAACACCAGGCCGATCTTCGCTCACGCGATAATCGGGCGCAGCGACATGGCAGGGCTCATAGCCAAGGCTGAACAGCGAATCGCTGTCGCGATCCCGAATATAGAAGAAGAGGCCGCGTGCTTGCAGAGAATCCGTCGGGCGCCGCGTCAGATCAATGGGCGGCCACGGCCGCGCCGTCTCATAGACATGGCAATAGCCGCGCCCATCAGCCTGAAGATTGAGGCCGATCGCCCCGTTCGAGAGGCTGAACTGCGTGCGCCCGGACGCAAGGGACCGAGGCACGCCGGCCATCAGAGCGACGGGCGATGAGCGAAGCCGCGTCCAATGGCGCGCGACGAGCATGGCGACAGCCACACACCAGAGCCCAGCGAGAACATAGTCGCCAATGAGCGCGGAGATTTCGGGCGGCATCGCATGGCTCTGAAGCTTTTCCGCGCCGCTCCAGGCGATGTCCCATTCCGCGCCGCGCGGAATGTAGAAAGGAATGAGCAGCGGCATCCAGGTCGCAAAGCGGCGGATCGATTCCGGAATGAACCGCGTCGGCGCGGCATAGCCAACGGCGCGCGCCGCCGCTTCATCCACCTTGTCGCCGCCGACGAAGGTGAGATTGACGAGCGTCGCGACGCGCACGCCCATATGGTCGAACCAGATGAGGACGCGCAGCCCATCGTAAGCGAGCAGGCCGGTGAAAACGACAAGGCTCCATATGCGGAAATCGTGTCCCGACATGGTAAGGTTGTGGATCGTCGCAACGACAGTGCGCACGGCGCCATCCTGATTGTACCAGGCTGGATCGGGCGATTGCTTGAGGAAGGTGAAGATGACGGGCGCCATCCAAAGGCCCCAGCGCAGAACGCGCACAGTCTGGACGACGAGACCGTCAAGCCCTTCCTGGCTGAAGAGCTGACGCAACGGCCTGAGACTTCTTTCGATCAGCGCGGCAAGCAAAACGTAATTGATGCCGAAGAGCGGCGCCGCGAGCGACCAGTTGATGACGCCCGAAAGCGACTCGGTGAAGAAGAGGCTGATGCCGCCGCCGACCTGGCCAAGGTCCATCACGCCCCATTTGCTGAAGAGCGGATAGATCACATAGGAATTCACGGGCCGTCCGGTCGCGGCGAAGGAGAGATCCGCATATTGGCGAAGCTTGTCCGCGACGACGGCGATCTGCCGTTGATCGAAATACCAGCCGAGCGCGCCGCCGATGATACCGCCCATCAGCATGTTTAGCGCATAGAGCCGCCACGTCGCGAATTGATGCCGGCGCCCGCGCGCGACGAGCAGAGCATCGTTCAAAAAATCGACACCGCCATAAGCCAACGCGCCGATCGCGAGGCCGAAACCGAAGCGCGTGAAGCCGCCCTGCTCCGGCAGATGGCAGAGCATCGCGAGGAAGAGGCCGGAGCCGCAGACGATGCCGCGCATATAGGCGCGCGGCGTCCGGTAGTTTGCTTTGAGGCGGCCGAAAAACGGCGGTGTCTCATCGGCGCTGCCGACGAGCGTTGAAAAAAACGGGAAGGTGAGCGCGCCCGCCACAATCGATAGAAGCGCGATCGCGCCCAAGCCCTGCGGCACCTGCGGCTCAATCCAAAGAACAAAACCCCAGATCAGCGCGAGCACGGCGAAGAGTGCGCCGAAGATGGCGCCTTTGCGAATGCCTTTGTGCCAATGAAGATGCGCGGCGGCCGCGGTCGGCGGCCGTCCCGCGACGGCTTCGATCGCAACGCCCGTTGCGACATAGACGAAGGCCCAGAGGCCGGATTGCGCGAGCGCGGCGCAGACGATGGCGATCGCGCCTTGCACGAAAATGGGTGCATGGCCGAAGAGCTGCGGAATGCTGGCGAATTCGACGCTCAGCACGGCATGGATCGAGGCGCCGGCCAAGAGACGATGCAGGCGCGCATCGCGCGGAAGACGGCCGGTAATCGAAAAGCTCAGCGCGCCGATCAGCAATTCAACGAAAGCGAAGAGGACAAGGAAGCGGCCGACGTCGATCGCCGAGCCCGCGTGAAGGAGCCCATTGCTCGCCCAGCCGCCAAGCTGTTGCAGCAGGCCGCGCGCGCCGATGAGCAGCAACAGATTGAAGACGAAGGGGATGGCGAGCAGAGAGAGCGATTCATGCCATGCGAGGTGACGGTCCTCGCGCATCGGCATGATGAGCGCGCTCGCGATATAGATCGAGGCGGCAACGCTGGCGCCCGGCGTCGAGAGCCGCAGCAATTCGCTCCATTGCGAGGGAATTTGCCAGACGGGGAGGCTGGGATCGCGCGCTGCGGCGATGAGCGTGATGACCGCCGCATCCGTCAAAAACTCTTGCAGCTTGGGGATGCGCCCGGTGAGGCTCGATTGCGCGAGCGCGAGAGCAAGCGCGGCGGTCAATCCTGTGAGGACAGGCATGGCGGGATGTTCCATGCCGAAGGCGCTGCGCAAACAGAGGGCAAGAAGAAGGAGCGCGCCGATGCCAGCAAGACTGCGGAAGGTCGGCGCGGTGATTTTTGCTGCGGACATCAGGATCTCTAAGGCTCTTGGAACGCCGCTGGCAAAGGCGTTCCGCCTGAGCTAAGCGTGACGGCCCGTGCAATGAACCCGAGCCGTCGGCGCGCTTTGACAAAGTGAAAGAGAAGAATCGCGGAGAAGACAAGGGCTCTGCTCCGGCCAAGCTCATCTTTCGCGCACCATGCGATGTCCGCGCGGCCATTTTCAGGCAAAGAGCCCGTTGCGCTTTATAAAAAAACAACCGATTCCCCTTGGAATTGCAGGAGAATGATGTGGCTGTCGATGCAAATAAAATGACATCGTCAAATGGATGCGGATATGTCGATGGAACACCGCGCCTCTTCATCCGCATCGAATCGGCTGCTGTCGCGCTTGCCGCGATGATCGCCTATCGGCAGCTCGGAGAGCCGTGGTGGCTTTTTGCCGCGCTGTTTCTTGCGCCCGATCTGTCGATGATCGGCTATTTGGCGGGTCCACGCGTCGGCGCACTCCTCTATAATGTTGTGCATGTCTATGCGGGGCCCGCGATTCTTGTGGGGTTCGGGTTTCTTTCCGGCTCAGTGATAGCGCAGGCGCTCGCCTCGATCTGGTTCGCCCATATCGGCTTCGACCGCATGCTGGGTTACGGTTTGAAATACGGACAAGGATTCGCATTCACCCATCTTGGCCGGCTCGGCTTTCGCGCCAATCGGCAGAGCGCATCGCCTTGATGCGGGGTACACCTGCTTGTTTCGCTCAAGCGCGATCCTATCTCGTGGGCGATGAAAGCTTTGGTCCCTTTCAGCCAGTAGCAGCGCATGGATGGCAAGCAGCGGCTCGACAAATGGCTTTGGTTTGCGCGGGTCGTCAAAACACGCAGCCTTGCCTCGAAGCTGATCCTCGATGGCCATGTGCGCGTGAATGCGCAGAGAGCTGAGACGCCGTCCAAATCCGTGGCGCCGGGCGATGTGCTGACCATCGCTTTGGAGAACAGGATCGCGGTGCTTCGGATTGTCGCGATCGGCGCGCGCCGCGGGCCCTTCAGCGAAGCCCGCCTTCTCTTCGAGGACTTGGCGGCGCCCGTCGAGAGCAAGGCTTAAATTCGGCGGTGGGGAGAAGCGATAAAGGCGTCGCCTTGCCTAAGCCGGCCAAAGGCGTTAGCAAGCGGCGAGGATGAGCAGTTCGTGCAGGTCGATGACCGGCTCGGAGGAATAGAATGACGTTCGTGGTCGTAGAAAATTGCATCAAGTGCAAGTTTACGGATTGTGTCGAGGTGTGCCCCGTCGATTGTTTCTACGAGGGCGAGAATATGCTGGTGATTCATCCGGACGAATGCATTGATTGCGGCGTCTGCGAACCGGAGTGCCCGGCCGACGCGATCAAGCCCGACACGAAAAAGGGCCTTGAGCAATGGCTTAAGCTGAACAAGGAGATGGCCAAGAGCTGGCCGAATATCTCGCATAAGCGTAAGCACGAGCCGGACGCCAATGATTTCAATGGGGTCGAAGGTAAATACGATAAATATTTTTCGTCCGAACCGGGCACCGGCGATTAAGCCGGCTTAACGCCAAGAATTAAGGTGACAACCGTTAGCCGCATTTCCGTGCGGGGTTGTCGCACGGTTTGAGGCGCCTGTTCTTTGATTTTCTCGCCTTTTCATGCTATTTTAATGGACGGCTGGATTTCGGGCCTTCCGAAACAATCCTCAATCCTCGGCATTGTTACCCGAGGCGGTGATTCCTATCTTTATTGCATCGGTTGCCACGGGCGCAGAAGCCCATGCTGCGGTGCGGGATGATCTCAGCGTGAGGCTTAAGCCGTAATCCATTCCCCTTATGGGCGGATGGGGCTTTGGTCATTCGGCGGCTGCCGGTCTTGCCGCCGCCAGCGCGCTCCGTCTCCAAAGCGGAGCCAAAAAGGAGTATCCCGCGTATGTCGTCCGTCAAAAAGAGCACGAAATCCGCCAAAGCCAAGGCCGGCCGGTCTAAATCCGCCGCCCGGTCGAGCCGCGCGTCGGAGTCGAGCACGAGGAAGGCGCGGACGACCGCCGCCGCTCGCTCTAAGGCGGGCAAGGTGGCTGCCAAAACTTCCAAGACGAAACAGACGGATAAGGCGAAAGCCAAGGCGCGCGCCGCCAAGTCGGCCCGGGCTCTGCCGAGCAAGGCTAAGGCGAAAGCCCGCGCGGTGAGCCGCGCCACGGCCAAATCGGCCGCCCGCAAGGCGCAGGCGAAGACGAGCGTCAAGAAGACGACGGCTGCCAAGGCAAAACAGGCGGTACTCGCCAAGCAGGCGAAGGCGAAAGCCGTTGCCGCCAAGCCGACCACAAAATCCACCGTTGCCCCGGCTTTGACGCCGCGTCAGGCGCGTCCGGCTAACAGCGAAGAGGCACGAGCGCTCGCCCGCAAGGCTGCGGCCGTTCTTGCCGCGCATCCAAGTTCGCGCATTGGCGCGCAGCGCGTCGCCGCCCAGGGCACCGGCAAGGCGCAGGCGCCGCTCGCCGCTAAAGCACCGGAAGCCGCAAAGCCCGCTGAACCCGTGCACCCTCAGACGCGGATTCCGGACGGGCGTCCCGCAGGCGGACTCATCTCCAAGAACATCAAGCCCGGCACGCCGAAGGCGGGATTCAAGACGCTCGAATTTATCGTCTATCCGGCCCACGGCGTCGGCCAGATCATTGCGATCGAGGAGCAGGAAGTTGCCGGCTTCAAGCTGGAGCTGTTCGTCATCTCCTTCGTCAAAGACAAGATGATCCTGAAAGTGCCGACTCCGAAATCGGTGAGTGTCGGCATGCGCAAGCTTGCCGGCCCCGAGGTCGTGAAGCGTGCTCTCGACACGTTGACCGGCCGGGCGCGGATCAAGCGCACCATGTGGTCGCGGCGCGCGCAGGAATATGAGGCGAAGATCAATTCCGGCGATCTCGTGTCGATCGCCGAGGTCGTCCGCGACCTCTATCGCTCGGACGCGCAGCCCGAGCAGTCCTATTCGGAGCGCCAGCTCTATGAGGCGGCGCTCGACCGCGTCGCGCGTGAGATCGCCGTGGTGCAGAAGCTGACCGAGACTGAGTCGCTGAAGCTCATCGAGTCGCAGCTGCAAAAGGGTCCGCGCCGCGGCAAGCCTGAAGAAGGCGAAGCCGAGGGCGAGGCTGAAGCTGAAGGCGAGGCGCCGGCCGAGGGTGACGTCGATGAGGCGGAAGCCGCATAAGCGTTACGCTCGCACACAGCAATTATAAAAAAGGCTCGGTAATACCGGGCCCTTTTTATTCGATTGACCTTACGCCGCGTGATCGCGCCGTTCCTGCGGATGCTGATCGATCAGAGCGCGGCGCAATTTCTCGAGCGCGCGATTTTCGATCTGGCGCACGCGCTCCTTGGAAATCCCAAGCTTATCGCCAAGTGATTCGAGCGTCGCCGCATTCTCGACAAGGCGGCGCTCGCGCAAAATGTCGAGTTCGCGTTGCGAGAGACTACCCAGCGCGTCGGCAAGCCAGCCGGCGCGACGATCTGTATCGATCGATCCCGCGACGATTTCATCGGGCAGAGGACCATCGTCTTGAAGAAAGTCCAAGCGTTGCGACGGCGCGGAAGCATCGGCATCCGAAACCGGCGCATTGAGCGAGAGATCCGGCGCCGACATGCGCGAATCCATGAATTCGACATCGCGGCGCGAGACGCCGAGCGTCTCGGCGATCGTGTCGAAGATCATGGCCGAGCCGCCGCCGGAATTGGAGAGCTTCGCGCGCAGGCGGCGCAGATTGAAGAACAGTGCCTTTTGCGCCGAGCTTGTGCCGCCGCGCACGATCGACCAGTTGCGCAGAATGTAATCCTGAATACCGGCCCGGATCCACCAGGTTGCATAGGTCGAGAAACGCACTTCGCGCTCCGGATCGAAGCGCGCCGCCGCTTCGAGCAGGCCGACATGGCCTTCTTGAATGAGATCGGCGACCGGCAGACCATAGTGACGGAAGCGGACGGCCAGCGCGATGACGAGCCGCATATGGGCTTCCGTCAACTGATGCAATGCGCGCTCGTCGTGGTCTGTCTTCCAGCGCACGGCGAGATTGTGTTCCTCGTCACGGCCGAGAAAGGGCGCCGATTTTGCCGCTGCGACAAGCTGTCGTCCTACACCTGCGAGATATGCCATGCTGGCCTCTGTAATCGATCAGCGGCACTGATCGGGGAATTCTTTGGCTTCGCATCTTGCTCTTTCAGAACTCTGAGTGCTTCCTCAGAAATCTGAAAACTTCTGAAAAATTGCGATCCCGGCCGCCTCAATGAAATTGCCTTGGCTGTCTGATGCCGCCGTCTCGCTGGGAGATTAAGGTGAATATGCGAAAGCGGCAGGGATAAAACGTTCCTGCTGGCGGCAAGTTCCGTTTTCCGCTGAGCCCCGACGTTTTATTCGGTCACGATCTTGTAATGGCCGCCCACCCGCAACGGCCCCGTTCCTTTCAAATCATTCAGCAATTCGAAATATTCGAGGGGCCGGTTGACGAGGCTCATTTTGTTGGCGAGCGTTTCCGCCTTGTCGGCGTCGAGCGCCGTCACAATGACAATGTGAAGCGGCACCACTTTCGCCGCTTCGTCGGGCGTGATGTGCCGAAACGAATCGATCGATTCGCGGAAGCGGGCTTCGGCGTCTTCGTTAAGGTTATGGATCGCGAAGATCATCCGATAAACCAGCGACGAATCGAAACGAATCACGACAATGCGAAAATTCCATTCGCCGGCGCGCGCAATCGCGGTGACGGCCGGCATGCCGTTGACCGTGATCGACTGAACGGAGCTGCGCAGCAGCCCATCGATCCAGCCTGAGCCGATATAGCTCTCAAGCGATGTATCGTCTGCAACCTTCACGCTGTCGAGGCGCATCGCCTCAAGGCCGCCCGATTTCACGCCGAGGACGGCTTGCGCGGAATTCTCCAAGACGAAGCCTTGCGGCGCCATGAAAAGGAAGCCGAGCCGCGGATGAATGAAGGTGCGGCCGCGGATCGCGCCATCGACCGGATCGTCGCCATACATCATGCCGTCGATGGCGGCGAGATACGCCGTGCGGTCGGTCGTGCCGGTTCCCGGCGGTCCGATTTCCTTGGCGACGGCAATCGCGCGCTGAACGCGCTCCGGCGTCGAAGGATGGGTCGAGAGAAGATCGGGCTGCGATGCGGTCTGGCCGAATTCCGCCGCATGCAGCTGGCGCGCGCGTTCCATCGTATCGAGAAAGCGCGATGCCGCATAAGGATCGTAACCCGCCGCCGCAATCGAGCGAATACCGATTTGATCGGCGTCGAGTTCCTGCTGGCGCGAGAAGCTCGCGATCGTGCGCTGCTCGACAGCCGCGACCTCTTCGCCCTTTTCGCGGCTCTGGATTACGCTCGCCGCTTGCGAGATGACGGCGGCGCGCTTTTCCTCTTCGGCGCGCAACATCGCGTGATGGGCGGTGATATGGCCGATCTCATGCGCCATCACCGCCGCCACTTCCGAGGCATCGTTGGCCAGCGCCAACAGTCCGCGCGTCACATAAATCTTGTCGGGCGGTAGTGCGAAGGCGTTGATGATCGGCGAATTGAGAATCGTGACGGTATAGGGATCGCTCGGCTCGGCGCCTGTCTTCGCCAGTTTGGCGAGCATGGTGTTGAGAAAATTTTCGGCCGCGGGGAAATTATATTCGCCGCCGAACTGGGCGATCATTTTCTTATGTTCGGCGGAGGAGAGCGATTCGACGCCGAGCGTGCGCGGCGCCGCCGCCGGAATTTCCGCCGAGATCGGCTTCTCGCCCTGGTTCTCCATCATCGCGCAACCGGCAAAGGCGATGGGCAAGAAGACGAGGCCCAGCCGACAGAGCGCTCTGATCTGTCTGAGCGTCGGCAGGAATTGGAACAATGGGCTGCGCAGCTTCATGGAACTTGGGACGCGCCTCTCGCGGCATTCAGATTTTGCACGGGGCTGCCGTCTTGGCTTTGTCCGTCGGAAATGAGTTCGAGTTCGTCGGGACTGGAGATTTCGATCTGCGGTCCGAAGCGGAGATCGAGAAGGCCGTGGATACGCAAACGCTGGCCGATGAGAGCACGGAAACTGAGTCCAGACCGTTCAAATATGGCGAGATTGCGTTGCTGGAGCGTGACCGCAAAACCTCGTTCCGGACGCGGCGAGAAGGCGAGTGTGGTGCGAAATGGGTTCGACGTCACGGACAGAAGTCGTCCCTCCACAATGACATTGGTCGCGCCCTTGTCGTCGAAGGCGGCGCGATCGGTGGCGTCGAGAACGGCGTAAAAGGGATCGCGCCAGAGGCCGAGATGAGCGTCCCGGGCCGTCTCCTCGGCGGCCAGGAAGTCGGCCCGGCAGGGGCGCGCCTCAAGCGCCGGCATGAAGCGGGCGAGGCCCTGGGCGAGCAGCGCTTGCGCCAGTGACTGGGGCACTTCGCCGGGCTTATCTTGAACAAAGACGAAGGCCGGCAGGCGACCCCACCGGTCGGGCGCATAGGAGAGCGGAACAAAGGTGATGCCAGCGCCGACATGCCCGGCCAGTGCGTTTTGCGCCTTCAAGGCGAGGTCGGGGTGGTCATGCGTCGGCAGCGGCGGATCGAGACCGGCCAGATGCAGACTTCGCCCATCCTGCAAGGTGATATCCAGTCCTTCGTCGATCTTCGCGACCTTGGCGCTCTGCGTGCCGGCGCTCGGACAGGCGCCAAGAGGCTCGGCGTATTTCGCGACGGCGTAGGCCATAGGCGACGACAGCGCAAGCGCCAAAGCGAGGCAGCAGAGGCTGGCACTCGCGTCGATTGTCGCCGCCAAGGATATGGGCATGGGAATGGGCTCGGCCTCCGGCTGGAAGGCGGTCTTTGCCCATGCTAAATCAGCTGCGGCTCAATCGTCCACGCATGCGTTCCGCATAACGATGCGTCGAAAAAGTCCCGGTAGCTCAGCAGGATAGAGCAACGGTTTCCTAAACCGTAGGTCAGGGGTTCGAATCCCTTCCGGGACGCCAGCCGCAATCTTCAGAACAAGTCCGCGAATGCGGGGCTCAATGAAGAAGCCGCGTTGCGACGAAGATGCCCCATATGATGAGCACAACTCCGGCACCGCGATTGAGATGCCAGCTCGCCGGCGCAATTTTCTCGCCAAGCATGAACAAAGAAAGCGCGCCCATCCAGATGAGGTTCATGGCGCCGAAGACGAACATCAGCCCCATCAAGGCCCAGCAACAGCCGACACAATAGCTCCCGTGCTCCAAGCCGAGCATGAAGGCCCCAAATTTACCGTCGCGCCAGTTGGCCAAAAAGAAGGGGAAGGGCGAGCGACATTGCGTGAGGCACGCATCCTTCAACGACGTGAATTGGAAGGCGCCGCCCAATAAGAGAATCGTCACGCTGAGCACGACGCTGGTGCTTTGCAGAGTCGGGGCGAGGAGAGCCGCCCGTGAAAGCGCGATTTGCCCGGCAGCTGCAAAGACAGAACATGCGGTCCATATCGCGACATAGCCCAGAACGAACAAAAAAGTTGGCGGCGCTGACCCGATCACGCCCATGCGTTTTCGCGCAAAACTGCCGAAGATGTCGATTGCCGGCAGCGCTGTCGGCAGCATCATTGCCACCGTCATGGCGATCCACAGAAGCAAAGCCGCAGCAAATTGTTGCAAGGGCGCGCCGAGCATTCGTGGCGTTGCCGTACAAATCACGCCCGCCGCTTCGAGCAGCATGTTCATGCGGGCCAAGTGAAAGCCAAACGAGCGCGATCGCCGCAATGAGACTGCCCATTGCAAGCGTGCGGTGAAGCCCGAACGCCATCATGTTCAAGCGCTATAAGAAAAATTGGAAAGATATCCGTTGCGGCCGGAAAGCTTCCAGTCGTAGCCATAATCCGCCAAGCTGAAATGCTTGGAGCGCGCGACGGTCGCGGGTTCGCCCGGGGCAACGCAAAGCGGATGATTTTCTATCGTGATCGGTTTGCCGTCCTGGCCTTCGATCGCCTCGAGCTCCGCGTCGACGATCCCCGGAATCTTGAGGCTTCTGTTCTTGCCAGTGCCTTCATACTGAATCGGCACGCTCTTTGTGCCCAAATTCTCTCCGATAAAGGATGCGAGCACGGCCGGGTGGCCCCCGGCCTCGCCAGAAAAAATTGTCAGCAAAGCGTTCTTTTGCGCCTCGCTGGCCTTGTCATCCACATAGGCGGCCACCTTCCATTTGTTCTCGGCCATATTGCCTGGCGCATCCACCCAACAGCGCGACATTCAAGCCATCGAGCACGACGTCGCTAAACGTGCCATGCTTGATGTGCCACGCCACGATCGCGTGGCAGACGCCCTCGGTCGGCATGCTGCCGAACACGCAGGGGCAGGCGGCGTCGCAGTTGCACGTCTCGAAATAGGTGCCGGTGAGCTTCCATTGTGTCATAACACCCTCCTTGTCGTGATGGACCTTGGGCCACCAAGACATGCGGGAGCACTTTAACGATCGCGGTCCCGGTTCGTATTGGAGAAATGCGACACGTCAGCAAGGCGAGCGTGGAGTGATCGTTCCCCTCATCACCGCGAATCTTGGCGCTGCGCCAGATCCAGCAAGCCAGAGAACCGAAAGGTCGGCGAACTGTGGACGCGAGGGTAGAGCTCCTCGGGTGTCATTCCGTACAGCTCAAGAAAATCATGGATCATATGGCTCTGATCGTAAAAGCCGACGGCATGGGCCACGTCTGCCCAGCCCGGCAGCCGCTTCTTCTGCAAGACGGCGTTGCGCAACCGTATCACGCGCGACAGCTTCTTCGGTGTCGCTCCGATATGGTTGACGAAGCGACGCTCCAGGGCGCGCTTGCTCAAACCCGCATCTTTGGCCAGATCGGCAATTCGGCGGTCTCCCCTTGAGGCGAGGAGTTCGTTGCAGGCCCAGCGGACGGTCGCGTCTTCGTGTTGCGGGCTGAAGATCGATAACAAATATCTCTCGATATGCGCGATGCGATCCTGCGCGGTTGCGAGCCGAGTCAGATCATCCTCAATCCGCTCTATCGTGTACCGAGGAAAAATGTCCCGGCAATCCACGCGCCTCTCGGCACATTCCTTCACGACTCCGCGGCGAAAAACGCTGAGCCCCCACGGCGTGAGGCGCGCCGAAACGCCGGAGATGACGCCATCGCCCCCGAGATCACTGCGAAAGCTCTGAAATCCCGCCACACCACTCCGAATTCTGTAGGTGGCAGTCCTATGAGCCGTCACCAAATGGTCCTGGTAGAGAAAGCATAGATACGTCGCCGTATCGGGAAGAATGGAAAGAGAGGAGTTCGTCTCGCCTGTGAGGTTGTTGTAGTCCCAATAGTCATAGACATAGGGCGCGAGCAGCGGATTGGGACGAGAAACTGTCAGGCTCATATTTCGTCGATCCGAAAGGCGGCCTTATAGGAGGGTGCAGTCGTCCGCGCCGTCCCCGGAAGGTTTCCACGACGGCGTTGATGATAAGTTTGAGTGCTTCGGTTCGCAAGCCGGCATGATGGCGCTGGGTTTCGCCAGAGCAGAGGCGTCGCGCTAGCAAGCTTTCCCTTGGTCAAATCCGCTCCAAGGTCAGCGGATCGCCTGCGCCGTCGAAATATTTACGCAAGGCATCCTCGAAGACCCGTGGATCGTCCGCGACGGCGGCGAAGAGCGTCATCGACGAGCGGAATTTGAGATCGTCGGGATTGCCGAAGATTTCATATGCCGTACGGCCTTCGAGGCCATTGACGATCTCGGTACATTCCGTGAGCCGCGGCCCGAGGACAGGATGGGCGAGATAGGCCAGCGCCTCCTCGCGTGAGGCAATCGCGTATTTCTTTGCGGTCGGGCTGTGGCCGAGCCCCGCGATCTGCGGAAAGATGAACCAGATCCAATGGCTGTCCTTGCAGCCGGCCTTGAGTTCGGCACGCGCGCGTTCGTAAACGCCCTCCTGGGCATCGACAAAGCGCTGCAGATTGTGCGGATCGGTCGTGTCGCGCGTCATCGCTTTACCGTTCTTCGGGCCGGCGAGCATGCGAATGGGCACTGGCAACAATGGCGCCTCGCCCATATGGGCCAGGCGCCGGTTCTGCCGCGTATGCATGATCGCCGCGTTCAACTCGGCGCCATAGATGAAAATCGCCGCCAGCATATAGAGAAAGATGAGAACGATCATCACCGATGCGAGGCCGGCATAGACATTCACATAATTGCGGGCGAACTCGGCGAGATAGACGCCGAAGAAATAGCCGCCTTCGATCCAGAGGACGAGCGTCAGGACGATGCCGGGTGCAACGTCGGCGACTGAGCGCTCCCCCGCCGGCAGATATTTGTGCACGACGATAAGAGCGATCAACAAAAGCGCCACGGCGATGGCGAGGCGCGCGTAAGTCACCTGCCGTTCGAGCCCATGCGCGGCGGGCGCGATGTGGATGATGTTGGCCCAAAGCAGCGGCGCCAGCACCAGAAGAAAGCCGAGCGCAAAGAGAGCGAGCGCACCAACAAACACGAAGCCAATCGAAATCAGCCGCGCGCGCCACCACGGCCGCTTGTCTTTTGCTTCATAAGCGCGATCGAGCCCGACGCGCAGCGCCTCGATTCCACTCGACGAGAAGTAAATCGAGAGCACGCCGCCCAGAGTGAGCAGCCCGCCATGGCTTTTCGTCAAGACATCTTTGATTTGTTCGGCCAAGGGTTGCGCCACTTGCGCGGGCCAGGTTTGCAGCAGCGTGTGTGTGGCAGCGTCGGCAAGTTCCTGCGTGCCGAAATAACCGGCGAGCGCGGTAATGAAGATCAGGAACGGAAACATTGAGGTCAGGATCGTCAGCGCGACATGGCTGGCGATGGCCCAGCCGTCATTGGCGGCGAAGCGCAGATAGGCATCGTAGAAGAGGCGAAAGAGCGCCCAAAGTGGCGACAATCGATGCATCGGACCGCCGGCCAGCCATTAGAGCCAAAACGTCTTCTGCAAAGAAACGCCCGGAGCGCCCCTCGTCAGAACCGCGGTGCTGCCAAGGCTTGAGCATGCGCCAATTCGGCGATCGGCACAAATTCGCGCTTGGCTTCGTCGAGCGCGAAAAGCCGCCCGTCCGCAACGCCGAAATAGGCGCCATGCAAGGCGAGTTCCCCTTTAGCCTCCCTCTCCTGCACATAGGGGAAAGTCCGCAGGTTTTGCAGCGTGTGGAGGATCGAGGCCTTGGCGAGCCGCTCGGCGTAATCGGCGAGCGGCTCGGTTGGCAGAGGCGCCCCGATCTGCTCGGCGGCGGGTTTGATGAGGCTCATCCAATGGCCGATGAAATCGCCGGGTGGCGGTGCCGGCTTGCTGGGATCGGCGGCGTCATCGACGAAGGCGCGCACGCCGCCGCAGCTCGCATGGCCCATGATCACGATATGCTCGACCTTCAGGTTTCTCACCGCGAATTCGAGCGCCGCCGACGTGCCGTGGAGATCGTCGTTGGGCGTATAGGGCGGAATAAGATTGGCGACGTTGCGGATGACGAAGATTTCGCCCGGATCCGCGTCGAAGATCACTTCCGGCGAGACGCGCGAATCGCAGCAGCCGATCAAAAGCACCTTCGGCTTCTGCCCCGTCGCGGCGAGATCGCTGTAGCGATCCTGTTCGCGCCGAAACCGGCCGCCAAGAAACACCTCATAGCCGACGACGAGCCGGGCCGGCAGCAGGCGTTGGTCGACATCGCGTGCGAGATCTTCAACAGGAGTGGCCATCGAGGCTCCCAAGGATCGAGACAGAAACGGATCGAGATGGAAGACCATGTGTATCTGGTCTTTGATGCAGCAGGTTCTAGGCCAAGCCTTTTGTCTGCGCCAACCCTTCTGCGGTTCGCGCGGCATCAGAACGAGCTGATAGAGCCGCCCTATCGCCCCATTGGCGAGGCTGAAGGCTCGGGTCTTCGATTGCCGGCGCGCGACAACCCCCTGCGATCGCACTTCAATAAGAGCGACTAAGAGCGCCGCGGCTTGCCGCCGCTCAGCGGAATTGACTCATTCCTTAAAAAAACTTTCTTGCGGTTGATGGCCGCAGCTTCAGCCCGGCGGGGGTTCTTTTCGCAGCGCGGCGATCCACCGAGGAGACGCGTGCTATCGCAGCGCGAAATGATTTCGTCCTGTCTGTGAATCTGCGCAGGTCTTCGATAATCAACCATTTGCGAAGCGATCCTCGCACGAGTCTTGGCGTGGAGGCGTTCATTACGGGTGATTTCTTTCGCACTGCAGAAGGCTTCCTGTCCTCACTCTCGCGCTTGCATGCCAAGGGGCGAGCCGGCGGGTGCGGCGCCTTGCACATTTACATGCGACGCGGAAGACGACTTTGGTCGAGCCAAGCTCTGGCGGACACGATAAAACTCGGCTACCGATTTTCATCGCGTTCTTGCCGGCGTTGGAACAACTTAACCGCCGATGAGTGTTGTGGGGGCCTATGAATATCCACGAGTATCAAGCCAAGGAATTGTTGGGCCGGTTCGGCGTCGCGGTGCCGGCGGGCTCTGTCGCCTTCAATCCGGAACAGGCCGTCTATGCCGCCACGCAATTCAATGCGACGCGTTGGGTCGTCAAGGCGCAGATCCACGCCGGAGCGCGCGGCAAGGCGGGCGGCATCAAGGTCTGCAAGTCCTTGGGCGAAGTGCGCCACGCGGCCGAAGAGCTGCTCGGTAAACGCCTCGTCACCATTCAGACCGGGCCTGAAGGCCAGCCCGTTCAGCGCGTCTATGTCGAAGTCGCCGATGCCTTCGACCGCGAGCTCTATCTGGGCTACGTTCTTGACCGGAAGACCGAGCGCGTCCGCGTCATTGCCTCGCGCCACGGCGGCATGGAGATCGAAGAGATCGTCAAGACAGATCCTGCCGCGATCATGCAAGTGATCGTAGAGCCCGCCGTCGGCCTGCAGAATTTTCAGGCGCGCGAACTCGCCTTCCAGCTCGGCCTCAATATCAAGCAGGTCGGCCGCGCGGTGACGACGATCATGGGCGCCTATCGCGCCTTCCGCGATTGCGACGCCTCGATGCTCGAAATCAATCCGCTGGTCGTCACCGCCGACGATCGCGTGCTGGCGCTCGATGCGAAAATGTCCTTCGACGACAATGCGCTCTTCCGCCGGCCCAATATCTCGGCGATGTTCGATCCGCAGCAGCAGGACCCGCGCGAGGCGCAGGCGGCTGAGCACAATCTCAACTACATCGGTCTCGAAGGCGAGATCGGCTGCATCGTCAACGGCGCCGGCCTTGCCATGGCGACGATGGACATGATCAAGCATGCCGGCGGCAGCCCCGCGAACTTCCTCGACGTCGGCGGCGGTGCGTCGCCTGATCGCGTCGCGACCGCCTTCCGGCTCGTGCTCTCCGACGCCAATGTCAAAAGCGTGCTGGTCAACATCTTTGCCGGCATCAACCGCTGCGATTGGGTCGCGCAAGGCATTGTCCAGGCCTGCAAGCAGACGAAGATTGGCGTGCCCTTGGTTGTCCGGCTTGCTGGCACCAATGTCGAAGAAGGCCGCAAGATCATCAACGAAAGCGGCATTTCCATCATCAGCGCCGATACTTTGGCCGAGGCTGCGCAAAAAGCCGTCGCCGCGTGTCGCGGCAAGGCCCACTAACATCCGGCAGGACGCGCCATGAGCATTCTCATCGACGAAAAAACACCGATCCTCGTCCAAGGCATCACCAGCGAAAAGGCGAGCTTCCATACCAAAGAAATGATGTCCGCCGGCAGCAAGGTTGTCGCGGGCGTCACGCCCGGCAAAGGCGGCCAGACGCACAACGGCATTCCTGTCTTCAACACCGTCAAAGAAGCGGTACGCGCGACGGGTGTCACGACTTCGATCGCCTTCGTCGCGCCGGCCTATGCGGCCGATGCGATCATGGAAGCGGCCGATAGCGGCATCCGCCTCGTCTGCTCGATTACCGACGGCATTCCGGCGCAGGACATGATGCGCGTGAAGCGCTATCTCATGCGCTATCCGAAGGACCGGCGCACCATGCTCGTCGGCCCGAACTGCGCCGGCATCATCAGCCCCGGCAAGGCGATGCTCGGCATCATGCCACCGCACATCTATCTGCGCGGCTCGGTCGGCATCATCTCGCGCTCGGGCACGCTCGGCTATGAGGCCGCTTCGCAGATGAAGGCGCTCGGTATCGGCGTGACGACCAGCGTCGGCATCGGCGGCGATCCGATCAACGGCAGCTCTTTCGCCGATCACCTCGCTCTCTTCGAGGAGGATCCGGAGACGGAAGCCGTGCTGATGATCGGCGAGATCGGCGGCCCGCAGGAAGCGGAAGCCGCGGCCTGGATCAAAGAAAATATGACGAAGCCTGTCGTCGGTTTCGTCGCCGGCCTCACTGCGCCGAAAGGCCGCCGCATGGGCCATGCCGGCGCGATCATTTCGGCCGTCGGTGACAGCGCGGCGGAAAAGACGGAGATCATGCGCTCTTATGGTCTGTCCGTCGCTCCGAGCCCCGGCGATTTTGGCTCGACCATGGCGCAGGTTCTGAGCCAGAATAAAACACGCAAGCGGGCGTGATGCGCGATGCGGTCGAAGCCTCTCTCGCTCGGGGCGGGAGAGGCAACGCATCGCCCCATTTTCCTTCCGATAGGGATTTTCCATGAGCTTCACTCTCATCGAACAAGCGCGGCCGCGTCTGCATCGCTCGGAACTCGCCGTGCCGGGCTCGGCCCCAGCGATGTTCGAAAAGGCGGCGAAATCGGCCGCCGATATCATCTTTCTCGATGTCGAGGATGCGGTCGCTCCCGACGATAAGGAGCAGGCGCGCAAAAATATCGTCGCCGGCCTCAATGAGGTCGATTGGGGCACGAAGACGATGATGGTCCGCATCAACGGGCTCGATACGCATTATATGTATCGCGACGTCGTCGATATCGTCGAAGCCTGCTCGCGCCTCGACATGATCCTGATCCCTAAGGTCGGCGTGCCGGCGGATGTCTATGCGATCGACATGCTGGTCACACAGATCGAGACGGCAAAGAAGCGGACGAAGAAGATCGGCTTCGAAGTGCTGATCGAGACGGCGCTCGGCATGGCCAATGTCGAAGCGATTGCGCAATCGAGCAAGCGGCTCGAAGCCATGTCTTTCGGCGTCGCCGATTATGCCGCCTCCACCCGCGCGCGAACGACCGTGATCGGCGGCGTCAATCCGGATTATGGCGTGTTGGCCGACAAGGACGCGGACGGAAAGCGCGCCTATTTCTGGGCCGATCAATGGCACGCGGCGCAGACACGGATGATGGTTGCCTGCCGCGCCTATGGCCTGCGCCCCATCGACGGACCGTTCGGCGATTTCTCCGATGCCGACGGCTATATCGCCGCGGCGAAGCGCGCGGCCGTGCTCGGCTATGAGGGCAAATGGGCAATCCATCCTTCGCAGATCGAGCTGGCCAATCGCGTCTTCACGCCATCCGAGGCGGAAGTCGCGAAAGCGCGCCGCATTGTCGAGGCCATGCAGCAGGCGGCGAAGGACGGCAAAGGCGCCGTTTCGCTCGACGGACGCCTCATTGACATCGCCTCGATCCGCATGGCCGAAGCGCTGCTCGACAAGGCCAAGGCGATGGCCGGCTGAGGTTTGCGCCGCACTCTCTCTTCCGTTAGAAGGTTGGCGGATTGAGGGATGCCGATGGCCGAGAATGGCGAGGCCGAGAGTGATAAGGGCCCAGCGCCCGTGTCCGTCCAAGGCGCGACGACGCCACCGCGCGAAAAACCGGTGATCGAAGGCGAGGCGATCCGTCTCGGCGATCAGTCAAGCCAAACATCCGCGGAAGAAGCGCCCGATCTCGCGGCCATGGGTCTTGCCGCGGCCTCAGCTTCGCAGGGCAAAGGCGGCGCCGAGCCTTCCTCAAAAAATAAAAACGCCCATGAGCCGGCGCAGCCACGTGCGCGCCGCCGTGGGCTTTTTCCTATCGTGGCCGCGATCGTCCTCGGCGCGGCAATCGCCGTCGGCGGCGCTTGGGCGCTGCATCGTCTCGATCGTTCGTCCACTTCGCTCGCCGCACTTCAATCCCGGATCGACGCCCTTGAGAATCAAGTTCAAGGAACGCAGGCGCTCCAATCGACAATGGGCGCGCTCGACAAGCGCGTCGCTACACTCGAACAGAGCGCCGATTTCGCCCACAAGACGCTGATGCATCTGCAAGCGAGCTTGCAAAAGCTCCAAAGCGATCTGCAAAAAGCGGCCAGCAGCGGAACGGGCGCGGCCATCGATCTCGTGCCGCTCACTGAACGCGTCGAAACGCTTGAGAACAAACTCGCCGCGCTCGATCAAAAGATCGATGACACGGCGGCGAAATTTTCGGACGAGATGCGCGGCCTGCAAAACGAGAAGTCGGGCGCGGCCCAAGCCGCCATCAGCCGCGCCGATGTCGATGCGATCGCGATTCTTGCCGGCAATCTGCGCCGCAAGGTCGAGGCGGGCGCGCCTTTCGCCGACGAACTCGCCGCGCTCGAAAATCGCGGCGTCGATAAGGAAAAGCTCGCGGCGCTCGCGCCCCTGGCCGACAGCGGCGTGCCGAGCGGGGCGGCGCTCGCGAAACAATTTGCGACGCTCGCGCCGCAGCTTTTCGCGTCAGGCCCGGAGCCGAAGGGCATTGTGGCGCGGCTTGTGCACGATCTGCGGCATCTGATCCGCATTCGCAAAATCGGCGACACGCAGGGCGCTGATCTCCCCTCCCAAGTCGCGCGGATTCAGGCGGCGCTCAACGCCGGAAAATTCGAGGACGCCGATCGCGAATGGTCGGCTCTCCCTGACGCAGCCAAGGCGCAAACGCAGGAATTCGGCCAGTCTTTGGAGCAGCGCGTGACGGCCGAGGCCGCTGCTCAATCGGTCGAGGCGGAGGCTTTCGCCGCCCTGGCGAAAGACAAGTCTTGACCGGAGCCTTCTAGCGTCATTGTCTCAACTCCGTCTCGCCGGCAGCGAGAGCAGGTGCAGCCAGGGTAAGTGATGCTTCGCATTCTGGTCTTTCTTGGCGCTCTCGCCCTCGTCGCCTTCGGCATCGCCTGGATCGCCGACCGGCCGGGCGACATCGTGCTCACCTGGCAGGGCTATCATGTCGAGACATCGGTCGGCGTCGGCCTCGCGCTTCTTCTCATTGCGGCGATTACGATCGCCGTCCTTTGGGGCGTCATTCGCTTTCTTCTTCGCTCGCCGCGGCTCATGCGCCAGCGCGCGGCCATGCGCCGTCGCGCCAAGGGTTTGGCTGCGCTCACGCGCGGCATGATCGCAGTCGGCGCCGGCGATGCGCGGTTGGCGCGCAAGTCCGCCGCGGAAGCGGGCCGCCATCTCGACGACGAGCCGCTCGCGCATCTTCTGCGCGCGCAAGCCGCGCAACTCTCCGGCGATCGCGCGGCAGCGATCGAAGCCTTCGAGCGCTTGGCGAAGAATGCCGAGACGCGGCTTCTCGGCTTGCGCGGCCTTCATGTCGAAGCGCAGCGGCGCGGCGATCACGAGGCCGCCATTCATTTTGCGCAAGAGGCACATAAACTCGCGCCCCTGCCTTGGTCGGCGAAGGCGGTGTTGGAACATCGCGCCGCGCATTCCGATTGGCAGGGCGCGCTCGCCGCGCTCGACAGTCAGATCGCCGCGAAACTCGTCGATAAAAAAACCGGCGAGCGTCAGCGCGCGGTTCTGCAAACGGCGATTGCGCTTGATGAAGCCGAGCGCGCGCCCGACGATGCCTTGCGCCTCGCCCGCGAAGCCTTGGCGCATGCGCCCGATCTCGTGCCGGCGAGCGTGCTCGCCGCGCGCATTCTCGCCCATAAAGGCGAAGTGCGCCGGGCCGCGAAAATGATCGAACACGCGTGGTCGCGCCAGCGCCATCCGGAATTGGCTGAAACTTTTCTCGATTTGCGCGCGGGCGATTCCAATGCCGATCGTTTGGCGAAAGCGCAGACGTTGGCCAAATTCGCGCCGAACGATCCCGAAAGCCGGATGATCGTGGCGCGCGCCGCGCTTGCCGCACGCGATTTTGCGACAGCGCGCAAGGCCATGGTGCCGCTGATCGCGGAAGGCGCGCGCCCCAGCGTGCGCGCCTGTCTCATCATGGCCGAACTCGAAGATGCGGAGACGGGCGATCAAGGCCAGGTGCGCGAATGGTTGGCGAGGAGCGCGCGGGCGCCGCGCGATCCCGCCTGGATCGCCGATGGCGTGATCTCGAAACAGTGGGCGCCGGTTTCGCCCGTGACGGGGCGCCTCGATGCTTTTGTCTGGCAGAAGCCGGCCGAACGGCTCGGCGCCGATCTCGATGCCGACCGCGAAGCTTTGGAATGGGCGCGCCATTGGGCCTTGCCGCGCCCGCGCGATCAAGAGCGCCATGAGGCTCAGCCGGTCATCGCCCGCGCTTTCGTGCCGGAAAAAATCGGGCCAATCATCGACGCGATGCCCGAGCCGCAGGCGCAGGTTTCGTCGCCCGATGAGGAGCCCGAGCCGCAGAAAGCCGAGCCTCGCTTGGCGCGGCCGGCGCAGACAGTCGTCTTTCCCATGGCGGGCGCGCCGGATGATCCCGGCCCCGATGAGGAAGCCTCTGATTCTGATGCCATTCGCCGTGTCGGCCGGGTCTGATCGCGCCGCCTTGCCAATCGGCGCCGAACTGGCCTAAGAGGGGGCGCCCGGAGCGTCGTCCGGAAAGGTTGCTCGACTTTTCCGATAAGGGGATGCTCATAAAGCGATAAGGGGATGCTCATAAAGCCGCCTATCGGCGGGCACGGTCAGCCGCAATAGCTCAGTTGGTAGAGCATCTCATTCGTAATGAGAGGGTCGGGGGTTCGAATCCCTCTTGCGGCACCAGAAGCTTAGCAATTAGCTCCGCATAGATGCACATATCGGCCGTAATATCAGTTGGTTAGAGACAATCGCCCGGACATGGCGACTCGCCAAAAAGCGTGACTTCTCCCCAAATGATGGGTACGATTCCGGGTACGAAATACCGGTCAGGGAGGTCGTACCCGTGCCCCTCACCCAGTTTGCGATCGTCCACGCTGCCGCGAAGGAAAAGCCATACAAGCTTCCCGACAGCGCCGGTTTATATCTGCTCGTGCAACCCGGTGGCGGCAAGGCATGGCGCTTTCGCTATTCGTTCGCCGGCCGCGAAAACATGCTCTCGCTCGGCCCGTTTCCAGCCGTGTCACTCGCCAATGCGAGAGCTAAGCGCGACGAGGCTAGGAGGTTGCTCGCCGGTGGCATTGATCCTTCCGAACAGAAAAAGCTTGCGAAAGCGAGCTCTGTGGCAACCACTCAGAATACGTTCGGAGCAGTGGCGACGGAATTTCTCACGAAGATGGAGGCGAACCAGGCAGCCCCGCGGACAATGAGCAAGAACCGCTGGCTGCTCCTGGACCTTGCTGCGCCTTTGGCCAATCGCCCCATCGCGGACATCACACCTGCCGAGTTGCTAGACATCCTGAGACGCGTCGAGACGAGCGGCCGCCGCGAGACCGCGCGTAGGCTTCGCGGCACAATGGGATGTGTCTTCCGATATGCGGTCGTCACGCTACGCGCGACAAGCGATCCGACTTCGGCTCTTCGCGGAGCGCTTCTGCGACCGATCATCAATCACCGGGCTGCCATTACCGATGAGCAGAAACTCGGCAGCCTGATGACGGCGATCGATGAATACGACGGGTGGGCAACGATCCGAGCCGGGCTGCAACTCCTGGCGCTGACCATGACGCGGCCAGGTGACATTCGGTACATGCGTCGATCGGAAATCAATTTCGAAAAAGCAATATGGCGCATTCCGGGAGAGCGCATGAAGATGCGCCGTCCCCACGACGTGCCATTGTCGAGGCAAGCGTTGGCGATTCTCCGGGATATTTGGCCGCTGTCCGACGCCGGCGGCGATCTGGTCCTCCCGGCTATTCGATCGTCGAACAAACCGCTCTCGGAAAACGCGATGAACTCAGCCTTGCGGAGAATGGGCTATTCGAAAGAGGAAATGATGGCGCATGGCTTTCGTGCGTCGGCGAGCACCATCCTCAATGAGCGTGGCGTCAATCCCGATGTGATCGAAGCCGCTCTTGCGCATCAGGACGAAAACGCCGTCCGGCGCGCTTACAATCGCGCAACCTATTGGGCAGAGCGGGTAAAGCTCATGCAGCAATGGGCGGACATGCTGGACCAGTTCAGAACCCTTGCTGGCCGTAATCGCCACGCTGCCTGAGCGCATAATGCGCCTTAGGTCCGCCATGCGCAGCTATGCGCATGTTGAACAGTCCGCCATTTGATCCTATGTTTGCCGTTGCCCGCCGGTAGGTCCTGGCG
Organism: Methylovirgula sp.; assembly: GCA_049522395.1. Taxonomy (GTDB): domain Bacteria; phylum Pseudomonadota; class Alphaproteobacteria; order Rhizobiales; family Beijerinckiaceae; genus Methylovirgula. Next base: position 517 of record JBEKNV010000002.1, on the reverse strand, counting down.
AGCATCCGGGTGCTCCCTTTTCGAAGGGAGTGTCCGATGACACAGAAATTGGTGACCAAGAAGGAACTCAAAAGCGTCTTTGGAGTCCCGTACAGCTTCGCGCACATCGCGCGGCTCGAAGCCGCCGGCCAATTCCCCAAGCGGGTACGGCTCGGAGCTTGTCGGGTCGCATGGGTCGCAGAAGAAGTGCAGAACTGGATAGACGAACGAGTCAAAAGCCGCAGCGCGGCATGACCTTCTTAAGGGATGGGCGGTCGAGATGCGCATCTCGACCGCCCATTTTATTACGCTACACTCAAGAAGGTACCACTGACAACGCACCCGCGCAGGCCTTGGACCGCCTTCTTATCCATTGCGAACATCACTAGTGGGGAGATCATGACGACTTGGATGTTCGAGCCCTTGTCGAGCAAGAGACCTCTATTTAGCGCGTCATTCGTATTGGTTAGGTTTGAGGACTAGTCTGGGGCACGCGCCGCGCAATAAATAGGCCGCTGCACTTAATCGTAGGAAAAGC
>JBEKNV010000001.1:0-184742 GCA_049522395.1 Methylovirgula sp. | reverse complement strand
GCCGGCACCAAGCTGCGGAGAAAAATCCGGCCGATCCGCGGTGCCTTCGCACTGCTCGCGATGGCCTTCGATGCGCTGGCCCTGGCCTTGAGTGCCGCCATCACCGGCTCCTTTCACGGGGTTTTCTTCGGCGAATTGGGACACGCTGTCGATGCGCAGTCTGCTACTTTCGCTCTCGCCGGCTTCTTCTTCATCGCCTTGAGCGCGCTCCGCAATGATTATGCGACCGGGCAATATCTGACGACAAAAATGCCGCTGCGCCGGGTCTTCGCGCCATGGTGTCTCGCCTTCGCCATGACACTGATCGTCGTCTTGCCGACCGTCCACGCCGACGCCGCCCCCTTGCCTGTCGCGAGCATGTTTGTCGTCGGGATCGGCTGCGTCACGCTCGGTCGCATCGGACTCACGCGGATTCTTAAAACTCGGGCGGCCGACGGCCAATTGGTAACGCGGCGCGTCTTTCTTGTCGGCCGCGAGGCCAATCTCGAAAGCTTTGTCAAAAGCTGGGAGCCACATCGTTTCGGCATTCACATCGTCGCGGCGTCCGTTTTGAGCGGCGCCACGAGTCTCGAAGAAGACCTGGCGCTGGCACGCGCCTATGCGCGCATTCTCTCCCCCGACGACGTCTTCATTCTCCTGCCCTGGTCGGAATCAGCGACGATCGAAGCCGCCGTCAAAGCCTTCATGGGTATCCCCGCCGCGCTTTATCTCGGCCCCGAAAGCCTGCTCGACCGCTTCGCCGATGCGCGCGTCGCAAGGTTGGGGCCGATCTGCTGCCTCAATCTCGTCGATCATCCTCTCTCGCCCGCGGCGCGTTTCGTCAAACGCACGCTGGACCTCGTCCTCGCCTCCGTTGCGCTCGCCGTTCTCTCGCCTTTCTTCCTTCTCATCGCGGCAGCGGTGAGGCTCGACAGCCCCGGCCCAATCATTTTCCGCCAGCATCGCTACGGCTTCAATCAGAAGCCGTTTAAGATTTTTAAATTCCGCTCGATGACGACTTGCGAGGACCATTCGAAGCTTGTCCAAGTGACGACGCGAACCGACTCGCGCGTTACCCATGTCGGCGCTTTCCTGCGTCGTCACAACATCGACGAACTGCCGCAGCTTTTGAATGTCATTTTAGGCGACATGTCGCTCGTCGGTCCGCGTCCGATGGCGGTCGCGCATGATCAGATGTTCGAGCGCTGCATCACGCTTTACGCGCGCCGCCACAATGTCAAACCCGGAATCACCGGCTGGGCGCAGATCAACGGCTGTCGGGGCGGCCTCTCAGAAGAAAAGATCAGAGCGCGCGTCGAACACGATCTTTATTACATCGATCATTGGTCACTCTGGTTCGACATCCAAATTCTGTGGCAGACCATGACATCCAAAGAAGCCTATATGGATGCGTTCTAAAGGCGGCGATCACGCCGCCTTCTGATAATCCTTGATGTCGGAAAATGTGATCTTCGGCCATTTCTCCTGTTCGTAGCGCAGGTCCCAGGCCGACGCCGCCAGAAAGACCGGCGCATGGTCGAGATCGGCAGCCATGGAGGAGGGATAGGCGCGGGTGAATTTTTCGAGTTCCGCGACATCCGCCGTCACCCAACGGGCAAGTTCGAAGCGCGAGGTCTCGAAACTCACATCGAGACCATATTCCGCCGACAGACGCTCCGATAGAACATCGAGCTGCAGCGCGCCGACAACGCCGACCATCGCGCCTGAGCCGTCATTCGGCAGAAAGAGCTGAACGACGCCCTCCTCCGCCATCTGCTGCAGCGCCTCGCGCAATTTCTTCGCCTTCATCGCATCGCCGATTTTGACGCGGCGCAGAATTTCCGGGGCAAAACTCGGCACGCCGCGAAAGACGAGGTCTTCACCTTCCGTCAGCGTATCGCCGATCCTGAGTGTACCGTGATTGGGGATGCCGACGACATCGCCGGCAAAGGCTTCTTCCGCGAGCTGGCGGTCCTGCGCGAAGAAGAACTGCGGCGCGTTCAGCGCAATGTTTTTCGCCGTGCGCACCAGCTTCACTTTCATGCCGCGCGTCAGCCGGCCGGAACAGATGCGGAAGAAGGCGATGCGATCGCGGTGGTTCGGGTCCATATTCGCCTGGATCTTGAAAACGAAGCCGGTGAGCTTTGGCTCCTGCGCTTCGACCTTGCGTGAGGCCGCCTCGATGCCATGCGGTGCCGGCGCGAATTCGGCCAAAGCATCGATGAGATCGCGGACGCCGAAATTGCGCAAAGCGCTACCGAAAAAGACCGGCGTCAGATGGCCTTCGAGAAAGGCCTGCCGATCGAAAGGCTTCAGCGCCTCGCGCGCCAGCTCGATCTGCTCTCGCGTCTCGGCATAGGCAGCGGGCGGCAGCAGCGCCTCGATGCGCGAATCCTCCGGGCCATTCACTGCAATCGGCGCCTCGTCACTGTCGACGCGGCGGATTTGATTGCGTCGGAGATCGTAGGTGCCGGCGAAATCGCGGCCGCGGCCGAGCGGCCAGGTGACGGGCGCGACGTCGAGCGCCAAGGTCTTCTCGATTTCGTCGAGCAGATCGAAAGGATCGCGCGTCTCGCGGTCGAGCTTATTGACAAAGGTGACGATGGGAATGTCGCGCAGACGGCAGACTTCGAAGAGCTTGCGCGTGCGCGCCTCGATGCCTTTCGCGGCGTCGATCACCATGATGGCAGAATCGACCGCGGTCAGCGTGCGATAAGTGTCTTCGGAGAAGTCTTCGTGGCCGGGCGTGTCGAGTAGATTATAGACGCAGCCATCATATTCGAAGGTCATCACCGAGGTGACGACAGAGATTCCGCGCTCACGCTCGATGCCCATCCAGTCGGAACGGGTCTGGCGGCGATTGGCTTTCGCGCGCACTTCGCCGGCGAGCTGGATCGCGCCGCCGAAAAGCAGCAGTTTTTCGGTGAGCGTCGTCTTGCCCGCGTCGGGGTGCGAGATGATGGCAAAGGTGCGCCGCCGCGCGACCTGCTCAGAAATCGTCATGGTGAGCTAGATAAGGCAGGCGGGCGCGGCGCGAAAGAGGAATAGGCGCAAGTTTTCACGCCTATTCCGCCGCGGCGCGTTCCGCTGCCGGCCCATGAGGCTTGCCTTCGGCAGCTCCCTCCTCCTTATGCTGGCCCTTGCTGTGATCGCGCGCGACCAGCGTATAGATCGCCGGCGTGACAAAGAGCGTGAACAGCGTGCCGATGCTCATGCCGAAGGCGATGACGACGCCGATGGCAAAGCGGCTGCGCGCGCCGGCGCCTTCCGCAATGATCAGCGGGATCATGGCGACGACCATGGCGGCCGTCGTCATCAGAATGGGCCGCAGACGAACGCCGGCTGCCTGTTCGATCGCCTGGCGCCGCGAAAGGCCCTCCGTCTCCTGCAGCTTGTTGGCGAATTCGACCATCAGAATGCCGTGCTTGGAAATGAGGCCGATGAGCGTGACGAGCCCGATTTCCGAATAGATATTCATGCTCGCGTGGCCGAGGAAGCCGAGGATATTGAGCGGCAGCATGGCACCGAACATGGAGGTCGGCAGCGCGATCAGGATGATGAACGGATCGCGATAACTCTCAAACTGCGCCGCGAGCACCAGGAAGATAACGATCAGCGCGAAGACGAAGGTGATGAGAAGCGTATTGCCTTCCTGCACATATTGCCGGCTCTCGCCCGTGTAATCGACCGAGTAGCCGGCAGGCAGCAGCTCCTGCGCCTTCTGTTGCAGGAAGGCGACGCATTCGCCGATCGTGCGGCCTGGGAAGGGCACGCCGGACAGCGTCGCCGAATTCAACTGTTGGAAGGTCGGCAGGCTGTTCGGCTGTACGCTCGTCGAAGCCGTCGCGACCGTCGAAAGCGGCACAAGATCGCCGCTGCCGGTGCGCACCTGATAACGCGTCAGCCAATCGGCGTTCTCGCGAAACTCGCGCGGCACCTGCGGGATCACTTCATAGCTGCGCCCATAAAGATTGAATCGGTTGACGTAATTGCCGCCAAGCAAAGTCGCAAGCGAAGAGCCGATCGCCTGCATGTTGATGCCGAGGCGGTTGGCCTTATCCGCGTCGATCTTGAATTCGATCTGCGGCGTGTCGAACTTCAAATCCGTATCGGTGAAGATGAAAAGCCCGCTGGCCTTCGCCGCCTTGTCGAGTTCGGCCATGATATCGGCGAGCTGGCGGTAATCGCCGATGGTGCGTAGGACGAATTGGACCGGCGGACCGCCCGTCGAGCCCGGCAGAGACGGTGGCGCAAAGCCGATGATCGGTCCACCGGCGATCGTGCCCAGTTTCGGCTGCAGGCTCTGCAGAATTTCCTTCTGATTGCGCTTGCGCTCACTCCAGGGCTTCAGAATCAGGCCGCCAAATCCCTGATGCACGCCGTTATAGCCGTTGAGAATGAAGACGTGGTCTTTTTCCGCCACCGTGTCGGCCACCTTCTGGAACTGCTCCGTCATCCGTTCCATGTAATCGAGGTTCGAATATTGCGGCGCCTTGATGAGCGCGAAGATCGCGCCTTGATCTTCTTCGGGCGCCAACTCTTTGGGCGTCGACATGAACATCACGGCCGTCATCCCCAACACGCCAACGAGGATGAGCACCGTCAGGGCGCGGAAGTTGAGGGTCTTGTCGAGGCGCGTCGTATAGCGGCGGCGCAGACCATCGAACATGCGGTCGAGCCAGGCCGCAAAACCGCGGCCCCCGGTCTGCGGCGGCTTCAACAGGCGCGAACACATCATCGGTGACAGCGTGAGCGCGATGATGCCCGAGACGATGACCGCGCCCGCGAGTGTAAAGGCGAATTCGCGAAAGAGAGCGCCCGTGAGACCGGAGACGAAGCCGATCGGCGCATAAACGGCGGCGAGCGTAATCGTCATCGAAATGATGGGGCCCGTGATCTCGCGCGCGCCCTTCAGAGCGGCATCATTGGCCGCCATGCCCTCTTCCATGTGCCGATAGATATTTTCGACGACAACAATTGCGTCATCGACGACAAGGCCGATGGCGAGAACGAAGGCCAGCAGAGTGAGGAGGTTGAGCGAATAGCCGAGCGCCAGCAACAGGCTCATCACGCCGATCAGCGACAGCGGGATGGTGACGATGGGAATGATCGTCGAGCGAAGATTGCCGAGGAAGAGGAAGATGACGACGATGACGATCAGCGCCGCTTCGCCCAAGGTCTTCGCCACTTCTTTGATCGACGCGCGGATGAAGTTCGTCGCGTCGTAGGCGATCGAGGCGTGCAGACCGACGGGCAGCTGGCTTTGCAGCTCGGGGAAGGCTTTCCGAACATTGTTGATCACTTCGAGCGGATTGGCGGTCGGCGTCGCGTAAATGCCGATGAAGACCGCCTTCAGCCCGTCGAAGGCTGAGGAAGAATCCACCGACTCGGGCCCGAGGTCGATGGTCGAAATATTGCCGAGGCGGATCAGCGCGTCGCCCGTCTGCTTGACGACGAGCTGGCCGAAAGCCTTAGCGGAATCGAGCGAGGTCAGCGCATTGATGCTGGTCTGTGTATAATCGTTTTTGATCTGGCCGGCGGCCGAGGTGAAGTTATTTGCCGCAAGCGCGATGCTGACATCGTTCGGCGTCACGCCTCGCGATGCCATCTTGTTGGGGTCGAGCCAGACGCGCATGGCAAATGTCTGGCCGCCCAGAATCTGCGCATTGGCGACGCCGTCGATGGTCTGCAACTTCGGCTGAACGACGCGAGTCAGATAATCGGTGATCTGCGAACTCGTCAGCACATCGGAGTTGAACGACATATAGAGAAGTGCCGTCGGGTCGCCGGTCTGTTTCACGACGACGGGGTCGAGCGCCTCCTTCGGCAAAATATATTTGACTTGATTGACCTTCGCGAGAACGTCCGCGACCGCGCGGTCGGGATTGGCATTGAGGCGCAGGTTCAGCGTCACCGTCGAGGCGTTCTGCTGCGAATTGGTGACGAGCGTATCGATGCCTTCGGAGCTCGCGACAGCCTGCGCGATCGGCGTGGTGATGAAGCCTTGAATGAGGTCGGCGTTGGCACCCGGATATTGCGTCGTGATGGTAATCGTCGTCGACGACAGTTCGGGATACTGCCGGATCTGCAATTTAAAGCCGGCTTGCGCGCCAATCAGCAAGATCAGAAGACTGACGACACTCGCCAGCACCGGCCGCCGGATGAAGATGTCGGTAAATGACATGGATCATTCCTTCGGCAGAACAGGCGGCGGGACAAGGCCCGCGTTCGGGTCGATGCGCACCCGCGCTCCCGTTTGCAGCTTGAGCTGGCCTTCGCTCACTACCATCTCGCCTTCGTTGACACCGGAGAGGATGGCCACGCGGTCTTCCCGCGTATCGCCGGGGCGCACGAAGCGCTGCTCCACTTTATAAGGGATGTCGCCCGCGATCGGGCGCGCTTGCGCTCCGCCCGAGTCGGACTCGGCCGGCACGACGACAAAAACCGCATCGCCGTAGAGCGAAAAAGTGACCGCCGTCTTCGGAACGGTGATGACCTTATGAGGCGTGCCGGCGATGACGGCAACATTGGCGAACATGCCCGGCCGAAGGTCGTGCGCGTTATTGTCGAAGATGGCCCGGATCAACACGCTGCGCGTATTCTGATCGACGCGCGCATCGATGGTCTGCACTTTGCCGGTAAAAATCCGTCCCGGGAACGTATCGACCATCACTTCGACCGTTTGAGCCGTTTTTAAATCCGCCAGCGATTGCTCAGGCACGGGAAAATCGACGAAGATCGGATCAAGCTCTTGCAGAGTGATGAGGCTCGTTCCCGGCGCCACATACTGCCCGAGGTCCACTTTGCGGATGCCAAGTCTGCCCGCGAAAGGCGCGACAATCTTTTTCTGCGCAATCAGCGCGCGTACGCGTGCGACACTTGCGGCGGCGGAATCGCGCTGGGCCTCGGCAGCATCGACATTGGCCTTCGTCGTATTGCCGCTCACCGTCAATTGCTGTTGGCGATCAAGAACGAGCTCGTCGTTTTTCAATGTCGCGAGATTATTGGCGAGATCGGCTTCCTCAACCGATGTATCGATATCAAAGAGCGGCGCGCCAGCCTGAACGTCCTCGCCTGAATCGACGCGGATCGCCGTGATGACGCCGCCCACTTGCGGCGCGAGATCGACGCCTTTGACGGCGCGAAAACTACCGATCGCCGGCACGCGGGGCGACCACATTTCGGCCTTCGCCAACGTCACAGCAACGCTTGTCGGCGGCGGCGCGGCCTTGGCGATGAAGCCTTTGATCATGGCGGGTTTGAACACGAATTGCACAAAGGCCAGTCCGCCGATGAGAACGGCGAGAAGCAAAAAGACCCCAGCGAACAGGACAGTGCGTTTCACTCTGCGTCTCTCATGGAGTTGTGGCGGGGCGTCGGCGGAAATCGATTTGAGAAAGTGCCGGTCAGCTTCCGCGCCCCTGCGCTACGCAATTTGAGCCCTCCAGGGAAGGCACGTCGCGCGTCTTAACCGGACCCGCCGGTACGGTAACAGATCGGAGCCTTTCATGGCAACAGACTGTGCCGCGCCGCAGGGCGAAACGATGGGCAATTCGTGGAAACTGGGGAGCAATCGCTGCCTGGCATATGTCCTGCTTGCTCTCGTTTTGTTCGGGAATACGTTAATCTTTGGCAACCTTTGAATGTCTATGATTCGCTCACCAGTAAAGGTGATGAGCTGATCCGCCTCTAGGTTGTATGCGACTCCCAGTTCCGGCCGTACGCTTCTCGCCGGCGAGTCAGTATCCCAAGCGTCATCGCTGAAATTGTCGCAATCAAAAGTGTTGCGCTGCATCTAACGTTTCTGAAGAGCTGAGTGGTCGATTGGCACGGCCCTCGGAGCGCCGAGGCGCGGAACGACCGCCTCAACAGGCTCTCCATTTCTGACGTAAGTAGATGATTTTTAAAGCCGATTATCCTGGACCAGCGCCTCGCTTGAAACAATTCCAAGGGCGCCGTACTCGTGAGCAAGGCGGGAGGGCCATGCGGATTACGCATAGCAGACTTGGCACATACCCTGCTTGTTGTGCGTCGCAACAACTATAAGATCAGCATCATTGCTGGCGTTTGGTGCAGCCAACTAAACGAGAGAGCCACAATGACACCTTTTACGATTTTGATCCTCGTCTGTTCCGCGGCGCTTGAGCACGCCGCCTGTCAGCCCGAGACAGCGCGCGCTTCGGTGCAGGGCCCCCAGGTCGCAAACGAAGTGCAGTGCGGATTCATCGGCCAGACGACCATCGCGGCCACCGCTGCGGAAGTGCGGCCTGATCCTGGGAAGGAATATCTCAAGATCGTCTGCACCCACAGCAGCAACCCGCTCGTCCGCAAGACGGCGGCGCTTCCGTAATCTCCTAGCCTTAGGAGAGCTGCTCGGCCTGCCCCCGCCGAGCGGGATTTGTGACGCAAAAGGATGGCGCTCGCCGCATCACAGGCAGCGGCCCCGATCCTTGCCGGACCCAGCCAGCAACCTTCCCCTCCACAGACGACCTGCCTAAATTTTAAGCGTCCCTGCTCGGCGCGCCTCAGGCGCGCGCGACGGAGAAATTCGCAGTCTGGCGATAAACTAGGACGAGGGCGACGATCAATTCGCTGAGGATTGCGGCGGCGACGACGACGACCAGCTGCGGATTTTGCCGAACAAGGCTTTCGGAACCGATCAGGATCGCAATGTGCACAAGAGGCACGGCAACCAACGCCGCAAGCGCGGCCGCGCTGCGCCCTGTCGTGCTCGAAAAATTCAGAACAAGCCCGATCGCCAGGAGCGTGTGAGTCAAGGCCATGATCGGAATGCCGACTCGTTTGGCCGCCTCGCTCATCCATTCGGAAAATTGGTGCTGATTCTTTTCGGATGCGGACATGTCCTGGAAAAATTTGAGCCAGGGAAGTTCGAACACGCCGACCCAATTGCGCTTTGGCAAGCCGCCTGTACCCTGCATGTCGATCTGCAAGAAATGCTGATCAAAATCGACGCTGCGCATTTCCGTCGATCCTTTGGGCTGACTTTGCAGCGTTCCGTGGCTCAGGATCAAAAGAACGCCATGCGCGTTGCGGCGAAATTCCGCCTCCTGCGCCCAAATGATCTGCTCTTCATTCTTTTCGGTCGAGAATTGATGAATGAAGATGCCGGTCACGACATCATCGGATTTCCAGCGTTGGAAATAGAGCGTCCGTGCGCCATCGTCGAACGTATAGAATTGTGCAGGTTCGAGCATCCGGTGGTTCAGCGAATTGCGGATGACATAAATCACGTCGTGCATTTGGCCGACATAGGTGGGGGCGACAAATGACGAGACCCAATAGCCGCAGATCACGGCAATGAGCGCCACGACCACAGCCGGAATTGAAATCGACCAGGCCGACAATCGGAGCGAATAAAGGACAGCAATCATCCCCTCCGACGCCATGCGCGAGAATTCCACGGCGACGGCAATGCCGACCGCCATGGGCAGAGCGATGTAGGTGACGGTGGGGAATGTTCCGAGCAGAGCCGGAACGAGCAGACCGCTGCGCAGCGCCGTCGGCGGGAGATAATGAAAGAGCGACGTCATCACGACCGGCACGCAGAGGCTCGTTTCGATCAACAGTGCCGAAAGAAACAGCCGTTTGCCAAGATAAAAATAAAGCAGCCGGGGCATTACTTCCTGCCAGTCATATTGGAACGGGGTATCCCCGCGGGATCAGGCAAGTTTTAACGCGGCAGCAAGCCAACGATGGCTCGCAATTCTTGCCTGGACATACAGCGAGCCTCCTCTGGATTATAACAATAAGCTTTCGGGCGGGCGCCCAGCTCTCTTGCCGGCATTGGGTATGGCCCTCTATACGCCAAATCCATGGCAGATCGACCGCAAAATCTGTGCTAAATACTCGGCCGAGGAGCCAAAACCGCCAGGCGGCGCGCGGCGTTTCGACCCGATTCTCGGCCTGTCGATGAATTGTATGGCGGTATAATGAAGGGTGAGCCATGAACATCGCCAATGTCCCCGATGGCCTCGCAAAGCCGGTGGCGAACATGGTTGGCAAACTGATGACGCCTCAGTTCCATCTGCCTTTGGTGAGCATCGTCATCGTCAATTACAATTACGCCCGTTATCTCAATGAGGCGGTCGAGTCCGTTTTGACGCAGACCTATTCGAACATCGAATGTGTCATCGTCGATAATGCGTCAACGGACGAAACGCCGGCGGTCCTCGCTTCGCTTTGCGAGAAATATCCCCAACTCACCATCATCAGACGGCTGCGGAATGATGGACAGACCGCAGCAACTCTCGATGGATTTAAGGCCACGACCGGCCAATATGTCATCTTCCTTGATGCCGACGATGTCTTGTTGGCGCGTGCCATCGAAACGCATATCTATGTCCACCTCTCATCGCGAATTCATATCGGCTTCACGGCCGGCGACATGCTGCAGGCATACAAAGGCAATATCATTGTCGCCACCGGCGAGGCGATGAACAAATATATCCGGCGCAGGCACAGAAATCACAAGAATATTTGGCGGCCTTATCGATACCAACCTGGCTGGCCCTCGCCGCAAATTGCCGACGAGCTGAGCCTCAAAGCGATTTACGTTCCGCCTCTGTGTGTGAATTGGATATGGACTCCGACGTCCGGCCTTTGCTATCGCCGCGATGCTCTCTTGCTCTTTGCAGATAACGAACGCCTGCCAAACCTCTGGACAGCGACTGATACATATTTCGCGCATGGGATCGGCGGCTGGTGCGGCAGCGTGCTGATCGATGAGCCCGTCTTCATTTATCGTCTGCACGGCTCGAACCTTTTTTCTCAGACCGCGCAGCTGCACAACACGTTGAATTACCAGCCTGGCGGATCCGGTGATCACAACGATCATGCGATTGCGCTGATCATCGACCAACTGATCTACCATAGCGAGAGATTTTCCCAGAACCTTCTGTTCAAGCTTTATCTCCTCATTCTCCTGTTCAGACTGGACAGGAAGGAAAACGACCGGACTTTGCCGCGCTGGGCGGCCCGTTCTTGTGTTGCCCATGGACTCGTCACGCACTTCGATCGATTTTCCGCACAGCTCGGGCGACCGATCACATTTCTCTTCATGACACTATTTCGGGTTCCGATTAGGGTGGTCCGGGAATGCGAGGCAAAAAAAGCGGCCACGCAGGCGCGCAGTATATAGAATTTGACGCAAAGCAACGTGCCATCAAAGATCCCGGAACAGCAAGCACCCGCAGGCGATCCGCGCTGGCTCGCCGGAAAGACAGTCGTTCTCGTTCATCCGGCCTGGCATTCGTGTGGCAGCCATCAGGTTTTCGTTACCCAAGCGCAAGCCTATCGCAACATGGGCGCGAGCGTCTTCAGTGTGGCCATAGCCGATTTTCCCGGCTGGGTCGCGGGATCGAAAGCGCATCGCATCTATTACGCGGCGACGCCCGATCTCGTCGCGAGCGAGCGTTTTTATGCGGGAATGCCCTTGCGGCGGTGCGTGCACCCGCGGTTTGCTAACGCTCTCAACCAATGGCTTCATGGCGACAGAGCCACAATACTTTGCGCGATCACGGAAAATGCCGATCTGCCCGACAAGCTTTTGTCCCTTTCAAAGATCGATCTGATTCACTGCAATCATTTTTTTTGCATGCCGGCAGCGTTGCGCCTCAAAGGCGATCGAGAGTGCCCCATTCTTCTCGATACGCATGATATGCAAGCGCGACAGTTCGCGTTACGCAACGAAGGCCGGCGGCGGCGGCTGCCAAAGGCGGGATTTGCCACGATGCTGGCGCTCGAACTGGAACAGATGCGCAAGGCGGATCTCCTCATCCATCTGAACGAAGAAGAAGCCGCCGAATGGCGGGAGTTGTTGCCAGACCAGCCACATGCCCTGATCTATCCGGCGATCAAGCCCATGCCAACGGGCCCGGGCGGGCGCGACATGGTCATCGTCGCCAGCGCAAACCACCCGAATTTTTTGAGCGTTGTCTGGTTCATCGAGAATGTGCGTCCGCTCGTGCCAGACATTCCTCTCCGCATCATCGGCAATGTCGATTCGATGGTGCGCGCAAGCGATCCAGCACTCTTTGCCAAGCATGCAAAACTGTTTTCCGGGCGAGTCGATGATCTCGAAAGTGTCTATGCCAATGCCGCGGCCGTGCTCTTGCCGACGATCTCCGGCCATGGAATTTCAGTCAAGACCATCGAAGCATTATCGAGCGGATTGCCGTTGATCGCGACGACCGAGGCGTTTCGGGGAATCGCCATCGATCCCACGACTCTCGCCAATGTCACATTGGTCGGCGATGCTGACGGTTTCGCGAAGGCACTGCGCTCATTGGCAGAGCGCCCTCGACTCTCGCCAGAACAAAGTCTGGCGAGCGATACGCGCCAGCTTTACGAGCGCCTCTTCTGCATCGATACCTATCAGTCGGCGATCACCGATGTGGTCCGCCCACTTCTTGAGCGGCGGCGGCCTTGAGGTCGCTCTGATTATGAAGATCAGGCGAATTCTTTCATCCGGGCGGCGGCCTGCCGCGCGAATTTATGCCAAAGGCCGTCAACCACGCGTCGTCCCCCCGGCATACCGATAATGCCTGGCCAATGGCAGAAATAGAGCTTGGCTCCCCGCGAATCGCGCGGGCCATCGGGCTCGATCGTAATGCCATCCGCTTTGTAATAACTCTCGCCGGATGCTCCCGCGACGCACAGGGGGAGCGAGGCGATCTTCAAGCCGCGCCGGTGCACCACGAAATTGGTGAGCGGCTGCGCGAAAAGGCCGCCGCGCTGGCGCACGGTATGAAATATTTTCTCGTCGGCTTCGATCACATCGTAGAAATTTTGCAACGAAAGAACGTTCTGCGAAGTGGCAAAGAAGCCGTCGTTGAAGAGCACGGCATCGCGCAGGAAATCGTATTGGGCGCGGCGCGAATTATAGACATACTCGTGGCACGCACTGGCGACGATAAACTCGGTCTTACCCTTTTCGATGCGGCCGAAAATTTTCGAGAAATCCTGAAAGAGAATGATGTCTACGTCGAGATAGATCACTTCGTCGAGCGGCAGGGCCAAAGCAAGCAGCTTTCTCAACCGCCGGCGATGACCGGGATTGAACGGATAGAGACGCCGCGCAAGCGCATCGAGTTCCGCGCTGTCGATATCGACGACCTCGACTCCGTACACGTCCGCCGCCCTGCGCGTGCGGTCCATGTTGTCGTCATACGGAATGAGATAGAGCGGGACCGCCGCACTGGTCGCCTGATAGCTTTCAAGGAATGGCAGCAGCCAGTCGATGACTTTATCATTGGCGATGATGGCAATTCCATATTTCTTGGATGCCGTCGCTTTTTCCAACATAGAGGCTGTTTGCCCTCAAGATTTACGGGGTTCAAGAAGCAGAGTTTTCCCTCGGAATCAACCCGGAGATGGCGTTGCCCTCAAGGGTCGACCCCGGCTTCTATACCTTTATGGCGCCGTCGTCATCCCAGATATCCTCAGGCCGTCGGTCCCTTCGTGAGCTGATGATCCGCTGAAGAAATTCAACCGCGAGTCGACAAACGGTTGAACCGTCTCAAGCAGCGTCCGCGCATGCAAAACCAGGAAAGTCTACCTACACAAATGTAAAACAGGCGATCGAGGCGACTTGCAGCAATATAACATAAGTGACAACCTCAAGATGTTGCGATCGTAACCGCTCAGCTGATAGTAAAGAGCAAACTTGTCATGGTCTGCGCCTCGGCATTGAACGGATGAGGCCGGACGCTTTCGTGGGCTCGATATACGGAGAAGGCGTTTGATTGAACTGCCTTTGGTGAGTGTCATCATCGTCAATTATAATTACGGGCGCTTTCTCAGACAGGCCGTGGACTCGGTTCTGGGGCAGACCCATCCCAACGTCGAATGCATCCTCGTCGACAATGCCTCGACGGATGAAAGCGGCGAGATCATTACCGCCCTCCAAGCCAAACACAACGCAATCAAGGTTCTGCGGCGCGCCGCCAATGATGGGCAGACGGCGGCTTCGCTCGACGGCCTTGCCGTCTCATCGGGTCAATATGTCATTTTTCTTGATGCGGACGACATGCTTCTGCCCGACTGCGTCGAGACGCATGTCTTCGTGCATCTTTCGCTTCGACTGCATGTCGGTTTCACTGCGGGCGACATGCTGCAAGTGTTCGACGACCGGATCGTCGTTACCACCGGCGAGGCGATGAATCGCTATATCCGCCGACACAGGAGTCGGCGCAAGGAACTCTTACGGCCTTATTTGCATCACCCGCCGAACTCTGATGCGGCACCGGCAACGGATGCCATCGCAGGGAATATTTTTTATGTGCCGCCGCTTTCGAGCAGATGGGTCTGGTCCGCGACGTCCGGCCATTGCTATCGCCGCGATGCGCTGCTGCTGTTCAGCGACAATGAGGGCTTGGCGCAGCTCTCCACCGGAACCGACATGTATTTCGCGCACGGCATCGGCGCGCTATGCGGCAGCGTGCTTATCGACAAGCCGCTCTTCGTATACCGCTTTCATGGCAGCAACATCTATTCGCGACGGGCACAGCTCAACCGCACCATCTGCTATACGCCGGGAGGAACTGGCGACAGCAACAATCGCGCGCGCATGTTGCTCATCGATCATTTCGTTGGCCACCCCGAGCGCTTCGCCCCGACGCTCCCTCTCAAATTGAATTTTTTAGCACTCCTGTTCCTGCTCGATGTCGGCGACATCGACCGGAACCAGCCGTTTTGGCGCCGCCGGTCGCGCACAGCGAGCCGGCTCGTCGTCCATTTCGACAAGATCGCTGCGATCTACGGCATGGCCGGGACAAAACTCCTGATGGCCTTGTTCGGCGTACCGCTCGACATCGTTTGGGCGGCCGGCACGAAGTCCAGGAGCCCCGCAAGCGCGCTCGATTAGCGATATAAAGATTTGCTTATATCTTTATTGCCTTGTTCCATTTCCGCTGATATAGGCTCCCGCGATCGACCTTTTGCAGGAGCGCCCGCGTCCATGACTTCTCCCGTTTTGGATTATGCCATTACCGACCTCAGCCTCGCGTCTTGGGGGCGCAAGGAAATCGCGATCGCCGAGACGGAGATGCCGGGCCTGATGGCCACCCGCGCCGAATTTGGCCCGAAACAGCCGCTTAAGGGCGCTCGGGTCGCAGGCTCCCTCCATATGACCATCCAGACGGCGGTGCTGATCGAGACGCTGAAAGCGCTCGGGGCCGACGTCCGTTGGGCCTCCTGCAACATCTATTCGACCCAGGACCATGCCGCGGCGGCCATCGCCGAGACTGGCACGCCCGTCTTCGCCCTCAAGGGCGAGAGCCTCTACGATTACTGGGAATACACGCACAAGATCTTTGAATGGGGCGACGGCGGCGCGCCCAATCTCATCCTCGACGACGGCGGCGACGCCACGCTCCTCATTCATCTCGGCGTGCGCGCGGAAGGCGGCGACACCGCTTTCCTCGACAAGGGAACGAATGAAGAGGAGACGATCCTCTTTGCCGCGATCAAGCGGCGGCTCAAGGAAAATCCCGGCTGGTATGGGCGCTGCGCCGCTGCCATCAAAGGTGTCTCCGAAGAGACGACGACGGGCGTCCACCGCCTTTATGCCATGCAGAAGGAAGGCAAGCTTCTTTGGCCCGCCATCAATGTGAACGACTCCGTCACCAAGTCGAAATTCGACAATCTCTATGGCTGCCGCGAATCGCTCGTTGACGGCATTCGCCGTGGCACCGATGTGATGATGGCCGGCAAGGTCGCCATGGTCGCCGGCTTCGGCGACGTCGGCAAAGGCTCGGCGGCGTCGCTGCGCAATGCCGGCTGCCGCGTCATCGTCTCGGAGATCGACCCGATCTGCGCCTTACAGGCCGCGATGGAAGGCTATGAAGTCGTCACGATGGACGAGGCGGCACCGCGCGCTGACATTTTCGTGACCTGCACCGGCAATATCGACGTGATCACCGTCGACCATATGCGGGTGATGAAAGATCGCGCCATCGTCTGCAACATCGGCCACTTCGATTCGGAAATCCAAGTCGGCGGCTTGCGCAATTTCAAGTGGCAAAATGTGAAGCCGCAGGTCGACGAGATCGAATTTCCGGACGGCAAGAGAATTATCCTTCTGTCCGAAGGCCGGCTCGTTAATCTCGGCAATGCGACGGGCCACCCCTCCTTCGTGATGTCCGCCTCCTTCACCAATCAGACGCTCGCTCAGATGGAACTCTGGACCAAACAGGGCCACTATGAGCGTAAGGTCTACACGCTCCCCAAACATCTCGACGAGAAAGTCGCGGCCCTCCACCTCGCCAAAGTCGGCGCGCATTTGACGAAACTCTCGAAAGAGCAAGCCAGTTACATCGGCGTGCCACAGGCGGGACCCTTCAAATCCGACCACTACCGCTACTGAACTGGCGCGGCCCGGAGAAAAACTGTGGTCGAGTTGTTCACGAGGCGTTAACCGCTTTCTCAAGGTTTGTGACTATGGCTTAAAGTGGCTTGATTCGAGCCGGCGGGACGCGCCGACTGGAGTGTAGGCGCATGCCGATCAATTGTCGTCGCATGAGCGAGCCGCGAGAGGGTTTTATGGCAGACGCAGCGTGGCGGCGGCGCAGCGACGGCGAATGCCGGGGACGGCAAAGCGCCTTTTTATCGCTGCATCGCTCTTTGCGCCTCCCCGCAAGCCTGTGTCTTATTCTTGTCGCAAGCCCCGTTCTCGCCGATTCCGGTGATCCCGCGCCTCTGATCGATAATCTGCGCCAGAGCCAGGATGTCATCGGCCTTTCCTTCATCGTCGGCCTCGTCCTGTTTTCGACGATCACCGCGCTGTTGCATCTGCGTGAGCGGCATCAATGGGGCAAACGCGAACACGCGCTCTTGCTCGAATTGACCAATCTGCGCGCGAAAGTCGATCGCGCCGAAGTTTTCCTCGCCGCCGAGCCGCAGATCATCGTCGCCTGGGATGGTCCGGGCGGCGAAGCCGAGATCGAAGGCGACCTCAGTCTCGTCACGGATGCGCCGATCTCGCGTCGCGTCCTCGGCTTCGGTTCCTGGCTCGCGCCGGAACGCGCGCAGAAACTCGACGACTGTCTTGAGCGCCTGCGCCAGCGCGGCGAGAGTTTCCGATTTGCTTTGGAGAGCCTGGGCGGACGTCGGCTTGAGATCGACGGGCGCGCCGTCAGCGGCCGCGCTGTGATGCGCATCCGCGACGTGTCGGGCGATCGTCTCGAAGCGCTGCGGCTGCGCGAGCGGCTCGTCTCAACAATGGCCGAACTCGATGCGCTGCGCGCCATGCTCGATGCGATTGATGCGCCGGCATGGCTGCGTGATGCCGATGGCAAGCTCACCTGGGTGAACGCCGCCTTTGTCCGCGCCGTCGAAGCCAGCGATGGCGCGAATGCCATTGTGCGCGGAATCGAACTGTTGGAGCGCGAAACGCGCGAGGCCTCGGCCCAGACGCGCAGCACGGGCGCGGCCTGGCACGGACGCGCCGTTGCGGTGGCAGCCGGGCAAAGGCGCGTGCTCGACATTGTCGAATTGCCCGTCGGCATCGGCGCGGCGGGCATTGCTCGGGACGTCTCGGAATTCGAGGCCATGCGCGCCGATCTCGATCGTCAGATGCAAGCTCATGCGCGCACGCTCGACCTCTTGTCGACCGCGGTCGCGATGTTCGACCGCCGCAAGCGCCTCGTGTTCCACAATGCCGCCTATCGGCAGCTGTGGCCGCTCGACCCGAGCTTCGTCGATCTCAACCCGACCGATTCCGAAATTCTCGATTGGCTGAGAGTCCGCGGCCTTCTGCCGGAACAGGCGGATTTCCGCGCTTGGCGCGATTCTCTTCATTCCGCCTATCAGGCGATCGAGACAAGCGAACAGGTCTGGCATCTGCCGGATGGGCGGACCTTACGCGTCGTCATCACGCCCAATCCGCAAGGCGGCGTGACCTATCTCTTCGACGACGTCACCGAGCGCTTCCATCTGCAATCGCAATTCAATGCGCTGAGCCGCGTGCAGAGCGAGACTCTCGACACATTGAAAGAGGGCGTTGCCGTGTTCGGAACGGATGGGCGGCTCAAATTCTTCAATCCGGCCTTTGCCCAACTTCTGAAATTCGATCCCGCCATCCTCAACGACAAGCCGCATATCGACCGCATCGCCGGTTTAAGCCCGATTTTCCCGGAGGACGACGCGGGATTCGCCGAGATCCGCGGCATTGTGACGGGATTGCGCGACCGCAGGACCGGTGTCGAACGCCGCGTCGCTTGCCGCGACGGAACCGTTCTCGATTGCGCGGCGCAGCCGCTTCCCGATGGCGCGACGCTTTTGACGTTCACCGACACGACCGCGACCGTCAATGTCGAACGCGCGCTCACCGAGCGCAACCAAGCGCTCGTTGAAGCCGAGCAGCTCCGCAACGACTTCGTCCACCATGTCTCCTATGAATTGCGGACACCGCTCAACAGCATCATCGGTTATATCGAGGCTTTGAGCGAAGGTGTGGCCGGCCCGCTGAACGCAAGGCAACGCGAATTTGCCGGCCATGTAACGCAGTCCTCGACGGCCTTGCTCGCCATCATCAATAACATTCTCGATCTTGCCTCCATCGATGCCGACGCTCTGGAACTTGTTCCTGAAGAGGTTGATATTCGCGAGACCATCCATGCGGCGGCCGAAGGCGTGCAGGACCGGCTCGCGGAATCGACGATTGATCTCCAGGTCGTGGCTATGGACGATGTTGGATTCTTCATCGCCGATGCCAAACGCGTCCGCCAAGTTTTGTACAATCTTCTGTCAAATGCGATTGGTTTCTCGAAGCCCGGCCAAACGGTGACGCTGGCGGCACTCAGGCGCGACGACGAGGTGATCTTCAAAGTGTCCGACCAGGGCCGCGGCATTCCGACGGAGGTGCTCGAGCAGGTCTTCGATCGGTTCCGCAGCCACACCGGCGGCTCGCGCCATCGTGGCGTCGGACTTGGTCTCTCGATCGTCCGCTCGCTCGTCGAATTGCACGGCGGACGCGTCCTCATCGATACCGCGGAAGGCGTCGGGACGACCGTCACCTGCATTTTTCCAGCACAATGCTCCATCACAAAAGCCGCGAAAACCGCATGATTTTAAAGTGCGGGAAGCCGATTCCGTTTCGCCGCGCCTATCGGCGAAATCGGCTAGACTTTTGCATCCGAAAAGGCTCTAGAACACTTCGGCCGCAGGCCGGCGACAGGGCGGACAAGGATGGCGGGCATGGCGGTGCCGGCGCCGCATTTGACGGCGGAATCAGAACGATGGCAGATCGAGCTCGCCGATGAAGCGGCCACCGTCGCACTCGCGCGCGAACTCGCAAAATGGTTGCGGCCCGGCGATCTCCTCACGCTCTCGGGCGATCTCGGCGCCGGAAAAACGACCTTTGCGCGCGCATTGATCCGCATCCTGACCGATGATCCCGATCTCGAAGTTCCGAGTCCGACCTTCACTTTGATGCAGAGTTACGAAGGCGCCGGCTTTTCCATCGTTCACGCCGATCTCTATCGGATTGAGCGCCCGGACGAACTCATCGAACTCGGCTGGGACGATGCGGCGGAGGGCGCGCTTTTCATCGTCGAGTGGCCGGATCGCGGTGGGCGTCATATCGGCCATGATCGCCTCGATATTGCCTTTACCATCGACGCGGCCCGCGGCGGGGAGCATCGCCGCGCGACGCTGAAAGGCACGGGCACACTGGCGACACGTCTCGCACTGGCGCACGCCATTTACAGTCTCCTCCAAGGTACGGAATGGAGCGAAGCCCAACGCGTGCCGATGCAAGGCGATGCCTCGACCAGGGCCTATGAGCGCCTCGTTCTGCCGGACGGGCGCACCGCAATTCTGATGATCTCGCCGCCCCGCCCCGATGGCCCGGCAATCCGCGCCGGCAAATCCTACAGCACGCTTGCTCATCTCGCCGAGGACATCTCGGCCTTCGTCGCCATCGATCATGGCTTGCGCAAAGCAGGCCTTTCTGCGCCCGCCCTTCTCGCCGTCGATCGCAAAGCGGGCGTGGCGGTGCTCGAAGATTTCGGTAATGAAGGCATGACCGACGAGAACGGAATCGTCTTCGAGCGCTATGCCGAAGCGATCGCCGCGCTCGCGCATCTGCATGACTCGCCTTTGCCGAGCGTGGTTCATGTCGACGAGCGCTTGAGCTATACGATCCCGCCCTATGATCTCGATGCGCTCGCCATCGAAATCGAATTGCTCGTCGATTGGTATGCGCCTCATATCCCTCGAACCATCGTGCCCTCGGGCGCCAAAAACGTCTTCGGCAATCTTTGGCGTCATGCGCTGCGCGATATCGTCAGCGCAGCGCCGACCTGGACGCTGCGCGATTATCATTCGCCCAATCTCATCTGGCTTGCCGAGCGACGCGGATTCGCCCGCGTCGGTGTCCTCGACTTTCAGGATTGCGTGCTGGGCCACCCGGCCTATGACGTCGTCTCACTGCTGCAGGATGCGCGCGTCGATGTTCCCGAGGCCGCGGAACTGCGCCTCCTCGCGCTCTACGCCCAATTGCGTGAGGCGCGCGGCGAGCCCTTCGACATGACGCAATTCGCCGGCGCCTATGCGATTCTCGGCGCACAAAGAGCGACCAAGATTCTCGGCATCTTCGCCCGCCTGGACAAGCGCGACCGAAAGGCCGCCTATCTCGCGCATCTGCCGCGCATCGAGAAATATCTGGCGCGCAATCTCGCGCATCCACGCATGTCGGAACTGCGCGCATGGTATGACACTCATCTGCCTTCTCTCGTGAAGCCGCCTATTGGCGACACCGCCTCCGCGCCATGACCTCCCCCGTACCGCGCACTGCCATGGTCTTTGCCGCTGGGCTCGGCACCCGCATGCGGCCGATCAGCGACACGGTGCCGAAGCCGCTTATCCGCATCGTCGGAAAGCCGCTCATCGACCATACGCTCGACCGCTTGGCGCAAGCCGGCGTCACGACGGCGGTCGTCAACATCCATCATCATGCCGATCAGCTTGAGAAGCATCTTCTGAAACGCGCTGCGCCGAAAATCATCATTTCCGACGAGCGCGGAAAACTCCTCGATCAAGGCGGCGGCATTCGCAAGGCGCTGCCGCACCTGGGCGATGCGCCCTTCTTCATTTGCAACACGGATTCCTTCTGGATCGAAGGCCCGCACGCCAATCTGCCGCGCTTTGCCGCCGGCTGGGACCCAAAGAAGATGGACATTTTTCTGCTCGTTGCGACGACGGCGACGAGTGTCTGCGTCGATTGGCCCGGCGATTTCATGATGGATTCGCTCGGCCGGCTGCAATTCCGCGAGGAACGCCGCGTCGCGCCCTTCGTCTATACCGGCGTCGGCATCATCAAGCCGGAGCTTTTCAAAGAGGCGAAAGAAGATGTCTTCCGCCTTGCGCCCTATTTCCATAAGGCCGCAGCGGCCGGACGCCTTTACGGCATGCGGCTCGACGGGCTTTGGTTTCATGTCGGCACGCCGCAGGCGATCGAAGAGGCGGAACGCACCGTCGCACGCTCGATTCTGTGAGAGTCATCCTTCCCCTTTTAGGGGAAGGTGTCAGTGTTGCGAGCGATGCTCGCAACACTGACGGATGGGGTTTCAACGGCACCCCACCCGTCGCGCTTCGCGCGACACCCTCCCCTAAAAGGGGAGGGATTGCGAGTCTACTTCGTCACTTTATCGATCCAGGCCAGATAGGCGGACGACCCCGCCTCGATCGGCAGCAGCACGACTTCCGGCGTCTCATAAGGATTCTGCGCGAGAACGAGCTTTTCGGCCTCCGCATAATCCTCGCGCTTCATCTTGCAGAGGAGGAGGACTTCCGCCGCCTCTTCGACCGCGCCCTGCCACTCATAGACGCTCTCGATCGGCATCATCTGCACGCAGGCGACGAGCCGCTTCGCGATCAAGGCCTGCGCCATCGCCTTGGCGGCGGCGCGATCGGGCAGGCTCGTCAGCAGAACCGCATAGGCCATCAGCGCTCCTTTACCTTTGCTTCCGGTCGCATTTCGTCCTCCGGCAGATTATATTGCCTTCATGGCCAACACGATTCCGGCACCGCGAAAGGATCGCAAGAGCGGCGACGCTGTCAAAGGCGCGCTCGCCACGGCGGAGGAGCTTTGCCGCGAGCACGGCGTCAAATTGACGCCGAGCCGCCGGCTCATCCTCGAAATTCTCGCCCGCGAAGGCCGCCCGCTCGGCGCTTATGAGATGATCGAAAAGGTCGCGGTGGCGACGGGCAAGCGCCCGGCCCCGGTCTCCATCTATCGCGCCCTCGATTTCCTGCTCGAGAACAGCCTCGTCCACCGGCTTGCCTCGCGCAACGCCTATCTCGCCTGCGGCCATAGCCACGAGGTGAAGGACCTCGTCGTCTTTCTCATCTGCGAGAATTGCGGCACGGTGGTCGAGGCGACCTCCGATGCGCTGCGTCGCGACTTGGCGGCGCTGACCGCGACAACCCGCTTCGTGTCCCATAGCCAGGTGATGGAAATCGCAGGGCTGTGTCGGGCCTGTGGCGAGAGTTAAAACCGAAACCGAGTTTTCTGCCTCGCGAGGAATTCTCAAATCAAATGTCGAACGGCGAGTCCTTAGCCAAAGATAAGCGGCGGGATCGCGAGGCCAGAAAAGATGCTGAATGTAATCCAGTTTGTTTTGGACCACCCGGTCCAATCGGCGCTTCTCGCCGGGGACGTGCTGGCGACTATTGCCGTGGGTTGGGGCATTCTCTGGGAAGCGCCCGAACAACCGATTGAAAGACACCGGATCGCAACATGGCTTGTGATCGGCGGCATTGCGGCGGAAACGATTTGCAGCATTTCGCTATTTGCATATGACGAAATGATTAGCCAAGCGCAGCAACGGCTAATTGTCACGGCTACAGACCGCGCTACAGACGCCGATTTTGACGCGGCAAAAGCAAACACCGCCGCCGGAGAGGCAGAGGAACGGGCCGCAAAATTGGAAAAAGAAGCGGCGCAACTACGGGTAAAAGCCGCTGACGCCGAACTAGAATTGGCGCAGATCAGACTCCCAAGAACGCTTTCGCCGCCGCAACAAGAGCAGCTTTCCAATATTGCAAAACAGTTCCCAAATACACCGTTCGTATTGACTGTATTCAATGACCCGGAGGCTATCTCAATTACAGGCCAAATCGAGGATTGCTTGATCGCCGGCAATTGGGTCGAAAAGGAGTTTAAAGGCGGTGACATCGTATTTAGCCGCCCGGGGAAAAACGCTCTCACTCTCAATTCGTTGGTGGGGATATATGTACAAGCCGACGTGAGCAAATCGGCTGACTTTGGAGCGCTTGTCGTTCTGATCGCCGACCAACTAAAGACAGACGGCATTGCCGCGCTTTCGCAAGTCGGAGCAATGCCGAGCAATATGGATAAAAACGCTATTTTTATCCAAGTCGGCAAAAAACCGATTTGAAGCGCTGGGCTGCCATGTTCTGGGCAAAGGGAGCCAAGTATATATTCCCACTATTCCAAACCTAGAACGCAGCAAGAACAATGGCTTGGCTTGATCCGTTCTATTCGGAGTCGGCCGCTCGCTCCCATTTACCGCAGGGGGCCGATCCCTTCCCGGCCGCCTTGACGATGCCTATGTTTTTGATCACCAAGGGTCCGATCCCTTCATGATAAGGTCACGCCGGCCAGGTTTTGCTCTCCCGGCCGGCGATTCACACTGAGAAGGCGCCCAATGTCTTTAGCGACGACCGCCCCCGCCCATTCCTTTGCCGCCCAGGCCATCACCGCAGGGCCAAGCCCGCGCCGGCGTTCGGTGGGCGTGACCGTGGGCAGCGGGCGCGGCGCCATCATGGTTGGCGGCGGGGCGCCGATCGTCGTCCAGTCGATGACAAATACAGACACGGCCGATATCGCCGGCACGGTCGCCCAGGTCGCGGCGCTGGCGCGTGAAGGTTCCGAACTCGTCCGCATCACCGTCGATCGCGACGAAGCGGCAGCCGCCGTGCCCCATATCCGCGAAAAGCTCGACAAAATGGGCGTCACCGTCCCGCTCATCGGCGACTTCCACTACATCGGCCACAAGCTTTTGACCGAACACCCGGCCTGCGCCGAGGCGCTCGCCAAATATCGCATCAATCCCGGCAATGTCGGCTTCAAGGACAAGCGCGACACGCAATTCGCGATGATCGTCGAATTCGCGATCAAATACGGCAAGACGGTCCGCATCGGCGCCAATTGGGGCTCGCTCGATCAGGAGCTGCTGACCTCGCTGATGGATGAGAATGCGAATTCCGCGGCGCCCCTCGACGCGGCGGCGGTGATGCGCGAAGCCATGGTGCAATCGGCGCTTCATTCGGCGGAGCGCGCCGAAGAAATCGGCCTGCCGCGCAATCGCATCATTCTGTCGGCTAAAGTTTCCGACGTGCAGCATTTGATCGCCGTCTATCGCATGATTGCGAAGCGCAGCGATTACGCGCTGCATTTGGGCCTCACCGAAGCCGGCATGGGCTCGAAAGGCATCGTCGCCTCCTCGGCCGCGCTCGGCGTGCTTTTGCAAGAAGGCATCGGCGATACGATCCGCGTTTCCTTGACGCCCGAGCCCGGCGGCGACCGCACCCTCGAAGTGAAGGTCGGCCAGGAAATTTTGCAGACGATGGGCTTCCGCACCTTCGTGCCGCTCGTTGCCGCCTGCCCCGGCTGCGGCCGCACCACATCGACCGTGTTCCAGGAACTCGCACGCGACATTCAAACCTATATCCGCGAAGAAATGCCGAAATGGCGCGAGCGCTATCCCGGCGTCGAGACGCTGAACGTCGCGGTGATGGGCTGCATCGTCAACGGCCCCGGCGAATCGAAGCACGCCGACATCGGCATCTCACTGCCCGGCACGGGCGAGACGCCGTCTGCGCCGGTCTTCATCGATGGGCAGAAGGCGATGACGCTGCGCGGCGAAGGCATCGCCGCCGAATTCAAGGTGCTCGTGCAGGATTATATCGAGCGGCGTTTTGGCGGGGCGAAGTCGGCCGCAGAGTGATTTACACGCTCGTTTGCGCCGCGATAACAAGATCGTGTGCATTTGACCTTGCTCAAAACGCAGCCTTAACGTCTATCCGATAGTTGCAGCGCGGGGCCAAGCGCCCCATGTTCGGAGTGGCGCCTCGATGCGCCTGATGCTCGGAGAGCTGAGCCATGCGCTGGAAATTAGGCTTCCTTCCCGTTTTCGCGATTGTCGCAACGCTCGGCCTGATGTCGGCTGCTTCAGCCCAATCCAGCGAGCATCACAAGACCCATCATCATCACGGCGGCACGATCGGCTATCTGCCGCCCGGCGCCTCCGGCCTCGGTCCTGGCTATCAGGAACTCTCCGGCGATCCCGACGGCGGCGTCGGCTTCTATCCGCTTCCCTACCAAGTTCGCGTCGGCGCCTGGCGCTATCATATGCGCCAAGCGAGCGTGCCGGGTTTCATCAGAAATGGCGTGCTCTACGCGATGGTCATGGACCGCTATCGCTACGACTTCTGGTCGGCGACGCCGGCGAATTCCTGGCGCTATGGCGTTGCGGATCCCTTTTCAGGCTTCGGCACGCCCTATTTCGCCGGCTACTACGGACCTGCGGAAGGCGATGAGGAAGAGCCAGCCTTTCCCTTCGGTCGCCCTTATAGCCACTGGTGAACGCCGTTTAGGCGGCCTCAACGCAAGCGTCTCTAAAAGAAGAGCCCCACGTCCGGAAGGACATGGGGCTCTTCTTTATGCGATCGTTGCGAACAGGATCAGTTGTTGCGCGACCCGGTGAGGTAGAGCAGCGACTGGAAAATGTTGATGAAGTCGAGATAGAGCATCAGCGCGGCGTTCACCGACTTCTTGGTGGCGATCTCGGCGCTATCGGAGGCAAAATACATCTGCCGGATCGCCTGAGTGTCCCAGGCTGTGAGGCCGGCGAAGATCAGCACGGTCAGAACCGAAAGCGCGTATTGAAAGCCGGAGCTGTGGAGGAAGAGATTGACCACGCTCGCGATGATGAGCCCGATCAGCCCCATGAACAGAAACGCACCGATGGGTGAGAGATCACGCTTCGTCGTATAGCCATAAAGGCTCAAGGCGCCGAAGACAGCCGAGGTCTCGAAGAAGGCGCGTGTGATGGACGCGCCCGTGTAGATTAGAAGAATGGACGAAATCGAGAGACCCATTGCCGCCGAGAACGCGTAAAAAACGTTACGCGCTGTCGCCGCCGACATTTGGTTGAGCCGCATCGAAAAGAAGAAGACGAAGCCGAGCGGCGCGAGCATGACAATCCAGCGCAGCGCCGAACCGTAGAGCGTGACGCCGAACTGCGTCAGCATGACACTTGTGCCAATGCGGGCAGCGGCCTGGCTCGGGTCCGTGGTGACGGTGAGCATATGAATGCCGAGCGCGACAAGCCCGGTGATGGCGAGCCCCACCACCATGTTGTTGTAGACGCCGAGCATATAGGTGCGAAGGCCCTGGTCGATTTCGGCGCGCCCGGCCTGGGCAATGCCCTGGTTCCAGCGAGGGGCTGCGTTGCGATCGAAGTCGGACATGATTTCCTCATCCGGGTTCCGGGGGCATCGCCCCCATTGCGCCTTGCCTGCCGAGACGCCGGCTGGCCAAGCGTGCGAAGTCATTACGATGCGGGTCTGACGCAAACCTGCCGCGCACCATCGCCCACTTTCGGCTCCGAAACCGGCCAAAAGATGAGCGATCGGGAGATAATATGGCCCCCGGCCGAGGCCGGCACAAGGCCGGCGTCGCCCGGCAAGCCTGGGCGCCACCTAAAGATTTCGTAAATATTGCGCCGGCTTCTGCCCCAGGATGCGGAATGTGCCGGCAAGCCCAAGAACGACGGCGATGATGAGCGCGCCGAAGGCGGCTTCGAGCGCTTGCGGCCACAGCCAGATAAAATCGAGCTTCATGACAAAGCGCACAACCGCCAGCGCCGCCAAACTGCCGGCGAAGACTCCGAAGAGCGCGGTCGCGAGCCCGATGAGGCCGAATTCCCAGAGGAAGGCGATCAGCAGCCTTGTGCGGGTGGCGCCAAGCACTTTCATCACGACGCTGTCATAAAGGCGCGTCGCCTGGCTCGCGGCGAGGGCGCCGCCGAGAACGAGCGTCGCCGCCATCAGCGCCACGCTCGCGGCACCGCGCACGGCAAGATTGAGCTGATCGAGCACATCCTGGATCGCCTGCAGCGCGTCCTTGACGCGAAGGCTCACGACCGACGGAAAATCCTTCGCTACCGCCCGCACCAGCGCCGCATCGCGCCCGGACGTGTCGGGCGCCGAGAATGTCACCGTGGCGAGATTGCTGTACGGCGCGCCGGCAAAAACATTCGGCGAGAAGACCATGACAAAATTAATGCCCATGTTTCGCCAATCGACATGGCGCAGATTGGCGATGCGCGCCGTAATCGTGCGGCCGAGCACATTGACGGTGACAGTATCGCCGATCTTCAGGCCAAGGCCGTCCGCAACATCGGCTTCGAAGGAGACCAGCGGCGGCCCCGTATAATTCGCATCCCACCAGGAGCCTTCAACAAGCTTCGAGCCATCGGGAAGCGTCTTCGCGAAGGTGATGCCGCGATCGCCGAGCAGCGCCCAGGCGGATTTGTCTTTCACGTGCATCTTCACCTTTTCCACCGGCGCGCCTTTCAACGCCGTGATCCGCCCGCGCAGCATGGGAACAAATTCGACTTTGCCCGTTTTCGCGTGATCGGCAAGAAAACTGCGGAAAGCGTCCGACTGCGTCTGCGGAATGCCGAGAAAGAAGAAGTTCGGCGTCGTACTGCCGCGCGAATGGCCGAGTTCGCGGCGCAGATTGCCGTCGATCAGCGCGAGCCCGACGAGCAACGTCAGCCCAAGCCCGAGCGACAAGACGATGGCCGGCGTCAGCGCGCCCGGCCGATGGAGATTGGCCACAGCAAGACGCAGTTCGACATTGCGCAGGCGCGGCGCGCGTTTCGCTGCCGCCATCATCACCAGGGCGGCGAAGCGCAGAAAGACGAAGCCGCCGAAAACGGCGCAAAGATAGATCAGCGCAAGCTTGCGGTCGGCGGTGAAACTGAGGACGGCAACGGCGAGGCCGAGCGTCGCCAGGCCCGCTATAACGCGATAGCGCGTGCGGAGCGCAATTGCGACTGGCGCCACTTCGTCGCGAAAGAGCGAGGGAACCGGAACGTCATGCGCGCGGCCAAGCGGGCCGAGCGAAAAGGCCAATACCGTCAGCGTGCCATAGAGCAGGCCCGTCGCCATTTCGCTCGGATAGAGAGCGGGCGCGAGCGGAAAAGGAATGACTCTCGCGAAAGCCGCATCGAGCGCGAAGGGCAACGCCGAGCCGATCGCGATTCCCGCCGCCATACCGATCGCCGCCATCAGCATCACTTCGGTCAGCATGATCGCGAAGACGCGCCCGCCTGTCGCGCCGAGCGCTTTCAAAGTCGCGATCACCGGCTTCTTGCGCTCGATGAAGACGGTAATGGCATTCGCTATGCCGACGCCGCCGATGATGAGCGAGGTCAAGCCGACGAGTGTGAGAAACTGGCTGAAGCGTTCCAAACCGCGCGAAAATTCCGGCGACACATTTTTTCGCGTGCGGATTTCGAAGCCGGCGTCAGGCAGCGCCGCTTTGACGGCCGCGGAGACGGCCGCCAGCTTTTCGTCGGAAGGGCCGCCGCCGGGAAGAGAGAGTCGATAAATCCAATTGAAGAGCGCGCCGGGAACGAGAAGCTGCGTTGCGCGCAAACCGTCCTGCGACATCAGCACGCGCGGACCGAAGCCGACGCCGCCCGCGAGCTTATCGGGTTCGGATTTGAGATCGGCACGGAGATCGAACGTTTGCGCGCCAATCGTGAAACGATCGCCGATCTTCAATCCCAACCGCGCGGAAAGCATTGGATCGGCGGCAACGCCAAAAGCGCTGTCTTTTAAAGCGAGCGCATTGGTGAGGGCCGAAGGCGGATCGAGCACGACAGTGCCGTCGACCGGATAGGTGCCATCGACCGCCTTGATCTCGACGAGCGCCGACTGGCCTTGGGGCGTGCGCGCCATCGCGCGCATCAACGCGATTTGCGCGATCTTGCCTTGCGTGGCGAGCACCGCACGTTCCTTTGGCGTCGCTTCGCGCAGCGCCAGCTCGAAGGACATATCGCCGCCCAAGATCACGCGGCCTTTTTGCGCGAGCCCATCCGAGAGCGAATGGGCGATCGCGCCGACGCCGGTGATCGCCGCGACGCCGAGCGCCAGACAGGCGAGGAAGATGAAGAAGCCGGAAAAGCCGCCGCGAAAATCGCGCAACGCGAGGCGGAGGGTGAGCAGTTGATCAGAGGCCATTTGCGTTTGCATAGGCGAGCTTGATGGCCGAAAATTGAGCGACGAAGCTTTGAGTTTCCGCCGGAGTGGCTCAACGGGCGCGAGACTGGCATGCGGGACGGTTTACGCTGTTTCCACGTTGCAATTTGACGAGCACGCGCTTTTTTCATATAGAGTCGCTGTCACATCGCGATTCGACGGTCCAAAGCTGGAGCGGGTCCAAACCGCTCTGGCAGCGGCCAACCAATGAATTATGCCCATGGCTGATGACTCGTATCTGAAAGAAGACCTGATTGCGATACGCAAAGAGCTTGGTCTCACGCAGCAAGAGATGGCCAATAAACTCAACATGGCGCTGCGTTCGTATCAGGCAATCGAATCCGGTGAGTCTGAATACCGATACATTCACCGACTCGCTGTCGAGCGTATCGCGCTTCAAATTGCTGTGGATCGAAAAAGTCCGCTGCTCGCGCCGCCCTCGGTTCGCAAGGATGCGATCGAACTAATCAAAATTGGGCGAGCAACTTGCTATCCAGAATTTCTGATAAAAGAAGATAGCTCGCGCGGGCCGCGAACCAAGTCAAGGGAAGTAAACGAATTTCGCGACGCTTATGAAATTGTCGGAGAGATTGTCCTTCTGGCTACCGCTTTAGATCATCAGCTCAATCACATCTTGATTCAGGTACTGTCGCTTGAAGGATCGCCTATGCTTGAGTCGGTTGTCGCGACCTTAAATATGAATCGAAAGATCGAGATGTTGAAGGAGCGCTCAAAATTCATTTCGAATCCGGACTGGCAAAAGCCACTTGCTGCCCATCTTGAAAAACTAGAAGAAATTTCCTCTTGGAGGAATATTGCTTGTCATAATGTGCTCGTTCCAGATGAAAAACATGTGGCTGTTTTTGCGCCAACCGCCGCGGCAAGACTTATGAAAAACTTGCTCCTTGGAGAGAACCAAGGCGTAAAGAAGATTCCAGTTAAAGAACTAATTGCCAAGTTAACACTTGGGGAATCCGCACTAGCTAGCGGCGAGAATCTCATCGTGAATTTCACGAGAATGAATCTTGAGCGCATCAGGCGTCACCCTCGATCCGCCCCGACCTCAACCTAATCGTGCGGTCGTTTTTTTGGCGAGCGCCCGATTCCGGGGCAGTAGCGGCTCACCCACTTGCAAAGCAAATTTGAGAAAGCGGCAACGTTTTCGGGCCTCCAGCGTTGCCTTTGTGCGACAGTCTCCAATCCGGCTTCTCTTCATCTGTATCTGTCGCTTGGGGCCTGGAGAAAACTCATGAAAATTGGACAGATACTGCTGATCGCAGTCGCGCTCGGCCTGTTGGGCACGTCCGTTGCGAACGCCGATGACCATCATCACAAGGGCCATCATCATCCCATCGTCGTGATCCACCGCCATCATCATCCCCATCCCTTGATGCACCGTCACGATCATTGAGACGGAATGACTGATTCTTGACGCGGGCGCTTCACGAAAGTGATGGCGCCCGCGGTCTTATATTGCCTAACTTTCCACCCTCCCGGACCTAAGCCTGATCGTGCGATCGCATTTCTCAGCGAGCGCCTGATCGTGCGTGACGAGCACTAGAGTCGCGCCGCGTTTGCGCTGAAGCGCAAACATCAGCGCGATGACACCGCGCCCCGTCTCCTCGTCGAGATTGCCGGTGGGCTCATCCGCAATGAGAAGCGATGGATTGGGCGCAAGAGCACGCGCCAGCGCAACGCGTTGCTGCTCGCCGCCCGACAATTCGCCCGGATAATGCGTGAGCCTCTCCTTCAAGCCCACCGCCAAAAGCTCACTGGCGGCGCGCTCGAAGGCATCCTCGATCCCCGAAAGCTCCAGAGGCACGGCGACATTTTCGAGCGCCGTCATCGTCGGGATCAGATGAAAGGATTGAAAGACGATGCCGATCTTTTGCCCACGAAAGCGCGCGAGCTGATCCTCGTTCATTTGTTCGAGCGCGACATCGTCGATCCTGACGCTGCCGGAATCAGGCCGCTCAAGCCCGGCCATCGCCATCAGCAGCGTCGATTTGCCCGAGCCTGACGGACCGAGCAGAGCGACCGTCTCGCCGCGCGCGATTTCCAGCGAAATCTGTTTCAAGATATGGATACGCCCCGCCCCGCGCCCCAGACTGAGATCGACCTCTTTGAAACTGACTGCCGCACCGTCCATGCCCATATCCATCTCACTTCCGCCACGCCCGCAGACGGCCTCTTCGCGCCGATCACGACGCGCCCTGATCCTGGCCTTTACTGGCTTGCTAATTCCGGCGCTTTTCTGGCCCTTGCCGGGCGCGCCCGGCACGGCGAGCGCCGCGCCTGCCCTCAAACTCGTCGCCTTGGGCGACAGCCTCACGGCCGGCTATCTTCTGCCGGCCGATGCCGCTTTTCCAGTCGTGTTGGAGAAGGCTCTGCGCAAAGATGGTTACAATGTGAGTGTCGTCAATGCCGGCGTGTCCGGCGACACGGCATCCGAAGGGCTTGCGCGGGTCGATTGGGCATTGGGCGATGGCGCGGATGCGGTCATTCTGGAGCTTGGCGCCAATGACATGCTGCAAGGGATCGATCCCGCCGTCACCCGCGAGATGCTCGACACGATCCTAGCTCGTCTGACCGCGCGCCATATCAAGGTTCTCATTGCCGGCATGCGCGCGACGCCGACCCTCGGCAAGGACTATGTCCAGGCCTTCGAATCGATCTACCCCGACCTTGCGCGAAAATATCGGCTGCCGCTCTATCCCTTCTTCCTGCAAGGGGTGCAGCCCGACAAGGGGCTGCTGCTCGATGACGGCATGCATCCCAATCGCGGCGGCGTGGAAAAGATTGTCCAGGGCATTCTGCCTCAGGTGGAAGCCCTCTTGCAGAGCGTGGCGAGCCGCTGAAATTTTTCGCCGCGCCCTTTCTCAAGCGGCCGATTCAGTCCAAAATAACGGCGACGACTCGGTGCGCCGGAGCGGTCGTGCTTCAGGCGCCCTCGCTAGCGTGAAGGAGGGAGCCATGCCCCGTTTATTCACGGGCCTCGAAATCCCCTCCGATATTGCCTTCGATCTCGCCAATATGCGCGGCGGCCTCTCGGGCGCACGCTGGATCGATGTCGAAAACTACCATCTGACGCTGCGCTTCATCGGCGACATCGACGACGCGACCGCACGTGATGTTTTTGCAACCCTCGGCCAGATCCGCCGCGCGCCCTTCACCGTAACGCTCGAGACGCTGGATTCCTTCGGCGGCGGCCGGCCACGGGCGATCGTCGCCAAAGCCAAGCCCGCTCAACCACTCGTCGACCTCCAGGCCGAGCAAGAGCGGCTAATGCGCAGGATCGGCATTCCGCCCGAACCGCGGAAGTTCACGCCGCACGTGACGCTGGCGCGACTGCGCGATGCCTCGGCAACGGCGGTCGCCGCCTATCTTTCCGCACGCGGATTCTTCTTTTCGCGTAAATTCGAAGCGACGCGCTTCGTGCTCTTTTCGGCACGCGCCTCGACCGGCGGCGGCCCTTATGTGGTCGAAGCCGCCTATCCCCTCGGCTGACTGGCGAAAGCGCTCAGTTCTTCAGCACGCGGTCGAGATGGTCTGCTTTCGCGAAGGCGTCCAATTGTGACGCTTCGATCATCGCGCCAGAGACGTCGCAACCGGTGAAATTCGTATCGCCGAGAATC
The DNA here is from genome assembly GCA_049522395.1 of Methylovirgula sp. Taxonomy (GTDB): domain Bacteria; phylum Pseudomonadota; class Alphaproteobacteria; order Rhizobiales; family Beijerinckiaceae; genus Methylovirgula. The sequence goes on along the minus strand of JBEKNV010000001.1, from coordinate 151,809 downwards.
GCGCCGCGAAAATCCGCGCCGCTCGCATCGGCGCCGCTCAGATCGGCGTTCATGAGATTGGTGCCGGCAAGTTTCGCGAATTGGAGGTCGGCGCGCGACAGATTGGCGCCTTCGAAATCGGCGCCGCGCAGATCGACAGAGCGCAGCACCGCGTGCATGAGGCCCATGGACTGGTTGGTCATATCGGCCGACATGTCGGCCTTCACAAATTTCGTCTTGCGCATATGGGCGCCGGAAAAATCGCCGGCGATGCGCGCCCCGGAAAGATCGGCATCGTCGAAATTCGAATTCTGCATTTGCGCGGAAAAGAGCGACGCATGGGTGAGATCGGCGCCGGAAAAATCGGCATTCAGCGCCCAGACCTGATCCAAGATCGCGCCTTCAAGTCGCGCGCCAGCCAATTTCGTCTTGTCGAGACGCGCGGCGCGGAAATTCACGCCGGAGAGATCGAGTCCGGAGAGATCGAGTCCGTTGAGACTCCTGTCGTAGAAATTCTTGTTGCCTGACTTGATCTGATCTTCGATCTGCGCCCGCGTCATTTCGGACGTCGTATATCTTGGCGAGTTGAGATCGAGGCCCTGCATCTGCATGACGTCTTGGCCCGCAACGGGCGGACTGAGGGCGAGCATGCAGGCGACCGTGCCGGCATAGGCCAAAAGACGAGCTGAATTGATGGTCACGTCATTCTCCCTGAATGCCATGTCGCGAATGCCGAAGCGAATGGCTCACGGCCGATAGTTGGCTTGGGCCTTTTTGATGTTCTCCGTGGGATCCATCAGAAACATGGCCTTCGAGTTATCGCTTGAGAAACAATAGAGCTTGCCGTCGGGGCTCGTCCAATTGACCGAGCAGTCGGTCTTGATCATTTTGTTCATGGTGAGACCTTCAGCGCAATAGCCGGCGAACTGCGGATCAGCCGCAAAGGCAGACCCTGGAAGCATGGTCGAGAAGAACATCAGCAAAGGCAGAGCGCCGGCGCGAAGCAGCCGCGCAGCTTTTTGTCTATCATTCTTGTCGAGAATTGCGCCGCGCATGACTTCTCCTCCCGTATTCGATGGGATCTCTTTGTGTCGCTTCGGCTCAGCGGGATAATCTGTTACTCCTAACACGGCGATCCCGCAAAGAATCAACGCGTTTCGCCCTCATCGTTTCGATCGGACAGGACCGGCCCGTGTCCTATTCCTGCATATTGGGGACGACGCGCTATGGCTTCATTGATCTGAAGCAACTCTTGGCGCGCGCCTCGCCGCCGCGCGCGGGCGATCGGCTCGCGGGGCTCGCGGCGGCGACGGCTGAAGAATGCGTCGCCGCACGCATGGCGCTCGCCGAATTGCCGCTCAAGCGCTTTCTCGAAGAAGCGCTCATTCCATATGAATCGGATGAAGTGACACGGCTCATCTTCGATACGCATGATGCTAGAGCCTTTGCGCCCGTCGCATCCATGACGGTCGGCGAATTCCGCGATTATCTTTTGTCCGATGCCGCAACGACCGACACTCTCGCTGGCCTCGCGCCGGGACTGACGCCGGAAATGGCGGCCGCGGTCACGAAACTCATGCGCAATCAGGATTTGATTGCGGTGGCGAAGAAGATATCTGTCGTCACGCGTTTTCGCACGACGATCGGACTGCCGGGACGCCTCTCCGTCCGCCTGCAGCCCAATCATCCGAGTGACGATCTTACCGGCATCGGCGCGGCGGTGCTCGACGGGCTGATGTATGGCTGCGGCGATGCCTGCATCGGCGTCAATCCGGCGACCGACAGCGCCGCGCAGGCCTTGCGCATCTTGCAATCGCTCGACGAGCTGAGGCTGCGGTTCGACATTCCCGTTCAAACCTGCGTGCTCGCGCATGTGACGACGACGATGCAGGTGATGGAGCGCGGCGGCCCGGTCGATCTCGTCTTTCAATCCATCGCGGGGTCGGAAGCCGCCAACAAAGCTTTCGGCATTTCACTTGCCCTGCTCGATGAAGCGCGCGACACCGCGCTCGCGCTCCGCCGCGGCGGAGAGAATGTCATGTATTTCGAAACCGGCCAGGGCTCGGCGCTTTCGGCGGAGGCGCATCATGGTGTCGATCAGCAGACCATGGAGGCGCGCGCTCATGCGGTGGCACGGCGCTACAAGCCGCTTCTCGTCAACAGCGTCGTCGGCTTCATCGGACCGGAATATCTTTTTGACGGCAAGGAAATCATGCGTGCCGGTCTCGAAGACCATTTCTGCGGCAAGCTCTTGGGGCTGCCGATGGGCGTGGACGTCTGCTACACGAACCACGCCGAAGCCGACCAGGACGATATGGACAATCTCCTGACGCTTCTTGGCGTCGCCGGCTGCACTTATGTGATGGGCGTTCCCGGCGCCGACGACATCATGCTCGGCTATCAATCAACATCGTTCCACGACGCACTTTATCTGCGCGCCGTGCTCGGCCTCAAGCCGGCGCCCGAATTCGAACACTGGCTGCAAAACTATGGAATTATGGACGAAGCGGCCCGGGTGCGGCCGCAGCTCGAGGGTCACGCGGCTAAACTCATCGGATCAGCCAAAGGCGAGTGAGGCTTACTCGTTGCCATGCGCCTCTTCGTTGAGCGTGATCGTGTTCATCTTCGAGAAATCGACGGAAGCCGGCTGATTGGCGCGCCTCGCCGCCGTCTGCAATGTCTTGATGACATGCTCGAGCCGGCGGTAGGCTTCCTTATATTCCTCGGAGCTCGACGAAAGATTGAATGGCTTGAGACAATATTCAATAATCTCGCGCGGTCTTTCCAATGCGCTCATCGGTCGGTCCTGTTTTTCACGGCGCCGCAGGGGGCGGGACGCCTCGGTTAAAGGTCAAATTGTCTTAGACCCCAACGAGTTCAATAGCCAGTGGGTTCAATAGCCGGCGCGAAAAGGACGGGCACACCTGCGTCATTGCGCGCTGCAACTTAGGTAAACGGTGTATGACAGACCCGCCCAGAACGCCCTCTGACCCGTGGGCCTTTCTGAGAAAGGCGACCTCGGCGCGCATTGCACTCGGGCGCGTGGGCGACGGCCTGCCAACGGCACGTGTGCTGGAATTCGCTCTGGCCCACGCACGGGCGCGCGATGCCGTTCACACGCTTCTCGATGCCGGCGCACTGGCGAAAGAGCTTGCCTCCTACGCGCCAATCATCGTTGAAAGCCGCGCGCAGGATCGGATGCTCTATCTTCAACGGCCCGATCTCGGCCGCATGCTCGCGGACAGCGCCCATCTTCAGCATGGAAAATACGATGGCGTCATCGTGCTCGCCGATGGGCTGTCCGCCCGCGCGGTTCAGAGCCAGGGCACGGCGCTTTTCAAGTTGCTTCGTCGAGCACAGGGATGGCGTTTCGCGCCGCCGGTCATCGCGCGCCACGCGCGGGTCGCGCTCGGCGACGAGATCGCCCAAAAACTCGGCGCAGACCTCGTCATCATGTTGGTCGGCGAACGGCCGGGACTCAGCGCCGCGGACTCGCTCGGCGCCTACATCACCTTCGCGCCAAAGCCCGGCGAAACGCGCGACGCCGATCGCAATTGCATTTCGAATATCAGGCCCGGTGGACTGACGCTTGAAGAGGCCGCGCGGCGCATTGTTGCGATCGCGTCGCTTGCGCGAAAACTGCGGTTCAGCGGCACGGAATTGAAAGAAGATGCGGCGCTGGCCTCTCTCGCGCCTCCCGAAGCTTAAGCCGATCCCTGCTCGATATAATTTAATCGAAAGGCCCGGCTCAAATCGTCGTTTTCAGATCTAGCTTGAATTTTTGCGCCAAAAGACCCATATTAGGTTGTCGATAGACGGCCGGAATGACTTAGAGGCGCGTTGGAAATTTCAAGGGATTTCCCGCCGGGCCGAAAATCTTCTTTCCCGAAAATGCGAATTCGACGGCCTGCGTCATAGCGGGTGAGCTAAATCTATGAGAGAGAAAGGGTTTCCCATGACGACGGGAACCGTAAAGTGGTTTAACGCCCAAAAGGGCTTCGGTTTCATCGCCCCTGACAATGGTGGCGCTGACGCCTTCGTTCACATCAGCGCCGTGGAGCGCGCTGGCCTCGGCAGTTTGCATGAGGGCCAGAAGGTGGGCTTTGAGCTCGTTGCCGACCGCAAGAGCGGTAAGATGTCTGCGGACAATCTGAAGGCGTTGAGCTGACGCATTGTCGGCGGCTTCGGCCGCCGACGTCCAACATCATCTCGATGAGGCCGACCACGGATGTACTGGCGGTTTCGTTTGAGGTGATGCTGGAACAATTTTTTAGCGGGCGCGCCGGCATGGTTCGGTTCGCCACCCCGAGCCCCGCACCTCGATGAAGGTCGCGGGTTTTTTTATATCCGGCATTTTCATAACCAACATTGATCGATGCGATCTTGGGAGATCCGCCATGGCCAAGGGACAGAAACGCAGCAATCGCGAAGTCAAAAAGCCGAAGCAAACGAAGCAGGCTCCCCCGGCGCCGGTTGGCATGACGCGAGGCATTTCGGCCTCGAATACGGCGCCGAAAAAGAAAAACTGACGATCAACCGAGCCCAAAGCTGAGAGGCGGGCTCAAAGGATTTGCCCCATGCGATATCTCGGTCGCTTTTCAGGCGAAGGAACGCTCATCTGCGATGGCAGCGATATCGCGCGGGCGTCCTATGATTTCGACGGCTATCTTCAGCCCAAGATCGGCGTGACGAGCAACGGCGAAATCCGGCTCGCCGCGACGACGCTCAAGGATGTGTTCGGGCGCCCCGACGTTCAACTGCGCACTGATGATGGCCGCCTTCTGGCGTTGCGCTTTTCCGAGAAGAAACTTGCGCCGGCCGACGGCGCGCGAGCGAGCGCCCATGTGGATGTCACCGGCGAATTGCCCGTGCTGCAAGACTGGCATCATTAAGGACATTTGGCGCCGCGACGCCTGCCGCCGATCCCCGGGAATCCCTCTTTCCCCGACCGTAAAACGGATTAAGCTGGCTGAAACGCAGCAGGAGGGAAGCCTATGAAGGAGCCTGGCCTCGACAATCGCCATCGCGACAAGAATGGCGAAATCAGCCGCAAGCACGGCAACACACTCGTCGGCACATTGCGCAAGCATTATGGCCCTGGGTTTGCCGCCGGCTTCAAGGATCACGACAAGCTGTCTGACGTCCTGGCCACATTGGACGAACCCTCCCTTAGCAAGCTCATCAAGGACCATGAGGCCGGCCATCTTGCCGGCCATATCGCGAAGCCTTCGAAATAGAGCGGCCTCTCGCCGGGATTGACGTCGCCCGGCGCGGCATGGATTTCGCCTTTCCCTCTACAATCGCGCCGCGCGCGTCCATGGCGCGATGCAGGGCCGGCGGCCGTTGCGCTCAAGGCTAGGCTTCACGCTGCGGATCGCCTAAATTCGCGGCAGCAATGGAAGTTCAGGGTTGGTCATGGCGGATGCGGCAATGCGCGCGGCGATCATTGGCGTGGTCACCGCCTCGGACCGCGCCTCGGCCGGCGCATATCAAGATGAAAGCGGGCCGGCGATCGTTGCCTATCTCACAAGGATTCTGACGACGCCCTTCGAAATTCGGCGCCGCATTATCCCCGATGGTTTGGAATCCGTGCGCGATACGCTGATCGAACTCGCCGATCAGGATCATTGCGATCTGATCCTGACGACCGGCGGCACGGGCCCTGCCCCGCGCGACCTGACGCCGGAGGCAACCGCCGCCGCGGCGCCGCGCATTCTGCCCGGTTTCGGCGAGCTGATGCGGCAAACGAGCCTCCAGCAAGTGCCGACTGCCATTCTGTCGCGCCAGATCGCCGCGCATCGCGGCGCTTGTCTCATCATCAATCTTCCGGGAAAACCGGCCTCAATCGAGATCTGTCTCGACGCCGTCTTCCCCGCCGTGCCTTATTGTCTCGATCTCATCGGGGCGGCTCGGATCGAAACCAATCCCGCCGAACTCAAATCGTTCAGGCCGAAACAATAACGATGCGCGCCTCTCCGTCTTCCTCCCCTGCCGCACTTGCCACCGAGCGTCTTGCCGCTCTGACGGCGAATTATCGGCCACTGCCGAATGTTCCGGACGAATTCGTCGATCGCGACGGCCGTCCGCGCGAGCATTGGCTGCGTTTTCTCGAATCCCTTTTCGCGCTCGGCGCGGACGATATCGAGCGGCGCTTTGCGACGGCCGACCGGCATATTCGCGACACCGGCGTGTCCTATCGCGCTTATGGCGACACGAGCGAGCGCGCCTGGCCGCTGAGCCATTTGCCCTTGCTGATCGAAACGGCGGAATGGCAGGAGATCGCGACCGGCGTCGCGCAGCGCGCACGGCTCATGGAAGCCGTGATCTCCGACATCTATGGCGCCGGCACGCTGATTGCGGGCGGCGATCTGCCGGCCACCGTGGTGACAGGCTCGGCGGATTTCTTGCGCCCCGTCGTCGGAGTGAAGCCGCGCGGCGAAAAATTTCTCCATTTCTATGCCACCGATCTCGGCCGCGGACCGGACGGACGCTGGTGGGTTTTGGGCGATCGCGCGCAAGCGCCTTCCGGCGCCGGCTATGCGCTCGCCAATCGCCTTGTAATGTCGCGCGCCTTCCCCGCGCTCTATCGTGACATGAACACCGAGCGTCTTGCGCCCTTCTTCCAAGCTTTCCGCCGCGGCCTCACAGACATGGCCTCGCGTTCTGATCCGCGCATTTGTCTGCTCACGCCCGGCCCTTACAACGAAACTTATTTCGAACAAGCCTATCTCGCCCGCTATCTCGGCTTCCTTTTGGTCGAAGGCGGCGATCTCACGATGCGCGGCGGCGAAATCCATGTCCGCACCATTGCCGGGCGCAAGCGTGCCGATGTGATCTGGCGGCGCATCGATTCCGATTTTGCCGATCCGCTCGAACTCAACACGCGATCGCGGCTCGGCGTTCCGGGCCTCGTTGAAGCCTTGCGCAGCGGCGGTGTCGTGCTCGCGAATGCTTTGGGCTCGGGAGTTCTCGAAGCGCCCGCCTTATTGAGTTTCCTGCCGCGGCTTTGCCGGCTTCTTATGGGCGAAAATCTGCGCCTGCCAAATGTCGCGACCTGGTGGTGTGGGCAAAAAAACGAACAAGAAGATGTCATCGCCGATCTCGATCGCATGGCGATCGTCGGTGCCTACGGCAATCCGGTTCTCGACTATCCCGCCAATCAGCCGGTGATCGGTGCCGCGCTCTCGCCGGAAGAAAAGAGACGGCTCACCGCCGCTATCCGCCGACGCGGCATCGATTATGTCGGCCAGGAAGTCGCCAATCTTTCCACGACTCCCGTTTGGGACAACGGCAAGCTCACGCCGCGGCCTTTCGTCGTCCGCGTCTATGCAGCGCGCACGGAAGACGGCTGGATGGTGATGCCCGGCGGCTTCTGCCGCATTTCCGAGCGGCTCGATGCGCGCGCAGTCTCGATGAGCGAAGGCGTGCGCTCGGCCGACGTCTGGGTTCTCTCCGAAGGGCCGGTCGCGCATGTGACGCTGCTGCCGACAGACGAGACGGTTCATATCCGCCGGCAGATGGGCAATCTGCCGAGCCGCGCCGCCGACAATCTCTTTTGGCTCGGGCGCTATCTGGAACGCGCTGAAGCGACGCTGCGGCTCATCCGCTGCCTTGCCGGCCGCATGATCGATACCGATGCGCAGATCAATCCGCAGCGCGTCGTCGAGCGCATTTCAGGGCTTTTCGTCGCCTGGGGCGCGGTACCGGCGAAGCGCGCGCTCGAACCGATGCGGCTCACCGCCATCGCGCTCCACAGCGAAGACGAATATGGCTCCGCATTGTCACTGGTGCGCGATGCGCATCGCGCCGCCTCCTTCATCCGCGAGCGGCTTTCGACGGACACATGGCGGCTTGTCGATGAATTGGCGGAACGGCTCGCACGCGATGAAGAAAGCTTGCGGACTGAGGCTGAAGCCGTCGAGCGCAGCGACGCCGCGCTTCAAGTGATCGCCGCGATTGCGGGCCTCGCGCAGGAAAATATGAACCGCGGCGCCGGCTGGCACTTCCTCGAGATCGGCCGCCGAATCGAACGCGCCATCAACACTTGCCGTTTCGCCCGCCATTTCGGCGCGACCGATGCGCCGGCCGAAGATCTCGATCTTCTGCTCGATCTCATCGACTCGCCGATCACCTATCGCTCACGTTACATGATGGGCGTCGCTTGGGGGCCCGTCCGCGACATGGCCTTGCTCGATCCGTTCAATCCGCGCTCCGTCGCCTTTCAAATCGAGCGGCTCGTCGATCACCTCGCCGGGCTTCCGACGCTGAGCGATGACGGGATGCTGGAGACGCCGCATCGTATGGCGATCAAGCTCTCCGCCGATATTGCGACCGCCGTCGTCAATCAGCTCGATAACGCCAATGTTCTTGCCTATGAGCAGACTTTGCTCGCTCTCGCCGACGCCATCGCGGCCCGCTATTTCCTGCAAGGGCCGAATGTGGCGCGCGCCGACAAATCGAACGAACTCTCGTGATCTACGATATCCGCCATCTCACCACTTATGAATATGGCTCGGCCGTGAGCTTCAGCCATTGCGCCCTGCGCCTCCTGCCGCATGACGAACCGGGCCAGAAAGTGCTGGCAACGAGGCTGAGCATTGATCCGCTGCCGCGCGAGATGAGCGAGCGCATCTGCTTTTTCGGCAATCGCGTCACCTCGCTCACCATCTCGACGGCGCATGACCGCTTGGTCGTCGAAGCGCGCGCGAGCGTCGATATCGCGCGCGATCCGTGGCCCGATCCGAAGACGACGCAACCTTGGGAAAATGTGCGCGATACAGCCTTCGACACCGATTCGTTGCGTTCCGATTCGCCCGCGCATTTTCTGCACCCAAGCCGCTTCGTGCCGCGTTTCCAGCCGGCGACCGATTACGCTGCCGCGAGTTTCAAACCGCGCCGGCCAGTGCTCGAAGGCGCGATCGACTTCATGCATCGCATGCGCAACGATTTTCGCTACGACCCGAAAGCGACCGTGCTCTCGACGCCGCTTTCGGAAGCGTTCGAAAAGCGCTCCGGCGTCTGTCAGGATTTCGCCCATATCATGATCGCGGGCCTGCGCGGCATTGGCCTACCGGCCGCTTATGTCAGCGGCTATATCCGCACCATTCCGCCAGCCGGCAAAGAAAGGCTCGAAGGCGCGGATGCGACCCATGCTTGGGTCGAGCTTTGGTGCGGGCCGGAGATCGGTTTCATCGGCATCGATCCGACGAATTCCATGCTCATCGGCGACGATCACATCAGCCTCGCGCGCGGCCGCGACTATGCCGACATCTCCCCCGTCGCCGGCATTGTCCTGGGCGCGGGCGAACAGGAGATCGAGGTGAAGGTGGACGTCGTGCCGCGGGTTTAATTGGCGGAAGCAACAGTGAATTTCGAAGAAATCATCCAAAATCTCAAGGCTGGGCAACTCGATTTCGACTGTAAAAAAATGAGCCTTGTTCAGCCTAAAGGCGATGGGATTTCTTTCGACGGTAAAGGTTATATTCGCCTGTCAGACAACAAAATTTTGTCATTTAAGATTTATGTAACTCGCTTCAAAAACACCGACCAGTTTCAATATCTTCGCACGGTATTCGGGGCAGCGCCCGGCAAACTATACTCGGAGAAAGATTTTTATGAACTGGTTGCGGTAGCGCACGACGGGATGGAGTGGACTGCTAAGAATATCCTTCCAACGTGCAACTGGTCCGTGGAAGGGGAAGTCGTTGTAGAAGGAACCATAGCGTCCATTCTGACGCAGAGGCAGACAAATGCGACAGGCGGGTATCTGAAGGTCCATTTTTTTGATGAACTTGAAGTGCCCTTGACGCTATTGACGAAGACGGAATCCCATGGCTCAGAATACTACCAACGCGATCGGGCCAAGTTCTCGGCATTAGGTTGCGAATTTGAAGTTCGAAACCGATCAGGCGAGCTCTCGATCGAAACGTCCTCCAGCGAGCAGCTTCCCGCTTTCCTTTATTTAAGGCTTCAAGAGGCTCTTCATTATCTTGTCGCGAAACCCGTAGCGTGGCGTGCGCGAGTTGAACGAAAAGACAAACTAGTACATCTTGAGATAGCCTCCGCCACGCCAATGTCTGCCGGAACCAAACTTGCCCCACCGATATCGCGTGCCTCGCCGGGATTCTTCGAGGATGGTTGGAGGCTATTCGCTTTATACCTCGAGTACGTAGTTAGATTGTCGACCGAAACGTATTGGACTCCCTGCACCTATCATATTCACAACGCGTGCGAGGCCAGCGCGAATTCGATTGATGCTTGGGCTGTTGGCGTTTGTGTCGCTGTTGAGGGCATCGCGAATCTTCTCCCAAATAGTTTCGACGCCGAGCAAAAGGCGAGATTGGCTGCACTTCAGCAATCCTTGCGAAGGTTCCTTTCCGATCATAAAGAGTTCTCTGAATTTTCTTCGCGGATGAATGGGCTCATCAGCATGCTGAGCGCGGAACGCGTCAAAGACAAGTTGCTCCGACTTGGGTTAACCGGTCATGTCGATCCAGAGTACGTCAAATCGTGGGGCAAGTTGCGAAATCGCCAAGTCCATCCAAAACTGACAAACCTAAAAAAGATAGCAATTGAGGAGGTGGAAGAATTATTGAATTTGATCCGACAATGTGAAGTGCTGATGTGGCAAATCACATTCTATCTGATCGGCTATTCTGGAAAATTCTCAGATTTAGGAGCAGCCGGCTTGCGATCCAAGGATTATCCGCTGAATGCATAATCCAGGTACCGTGACACGATCTCAAGATCATCTCCCCCGTCGCCGGCATTGTCCTGGGCGCGGGCGAACAGGAGATCGAAGTGAAGGTGGACGTCGTGCCGCGGCTGTGACCCGAAAAACTTTGCGTCAGATCAAGGCGTCATAGAACATTCTTCTCTACTCACATCGCTGTGAAGCTTATGGCAAAGCCTTCAAAGCTCACGACATGTCCCTATCTAAAGAAGGCCGATCTTCCCGCCGTCGGCTTCTTCCCGTTTCTGATCGAGGACCCAATGACGCGCGATGCCAATCTGCTGTTCCAGCCCTATTCGCTGGGCGATCTCGAATTGAAAAACCGGATCGTCATGGCGCCTTTGACGCGCAACCGCGCGACCCATGGCACCGATGCGCCGAACGAACTCAACGCCGAATATTATCGACAGCGCGCCTCCGCCGGGCTGCTCATCACCGAGGCCACGCAAATCTCGCAACAGGGCCAGGGCTATATCTGGACGCCCGGCATCTACACCGCCGCCCAAGTCGAAGGCTGGCAGAAGGTAACGAAGGCCGTCCATTCTGCCGGCGGCAGGATTTTTTGCCAGCTCTGGCATGTCGGGCGCGTCTCGCATGTGTCTCTTCAGGCGAATGGCGCAGCACCCGTTTCCTCCACCGATGTCCGCGCCAACACGAAGACGTTCATCGAAGGCGGCTTTGCCGATGTCTCGACGCCGCGCGCGCTCAAAACCGAAGAGATTCCCTTGATCGTGCACGATTATGAAGTCGCTGCCGAGAACGCCAAACGCGCCGGCTTCGATGGCGTCGAAATCCATGCCGCCAACGGCTATCTCCTCGACCAGTTTTTGAAGAACGGCGTCAACAAGCGCACCGATGCCTATGGCGGCTCGGTCGAGAATCGGGCGCGTTTCGCACTCGAAGTCACGGATGCGATTATGCGCATCTGGGATCGCAAGAGGGTCGGCATGCGCATCGGACCGACGACACCGGCCAATGACGTCTCCGACAGCGATCCGGAGAAAATCTTCTTCTGTCTGACCGAACAGTTGAGCAAGCGCGGTCTCGGCTATCTGCATGTGATCGAAGGCGCGACAGGCGGCCCGCGCGACATCGCCCCCTTCGACTATGTCGCTCTGCGCAAGAAATTCTCCGGCGCCTATATGGCCAACAATGGATATACGCGGGAGATGGCGATCGAGGCGCTCAGCGAAAACCGCGCCGATCTCATCGCCTTCGGCAAACCCTTCATCTCCAATCCCGACCTTGTCGAGCGGTTGCGGATTAATGCGCCGCTCAATCCCTGGGACCAGACGACCTTCTATGGCGGCGGCGCCAAGGGCTATACCGATTACCCGACCCTGCAGCAGGCGGCGGAGTGAAAACTCCCCCGTGGCTTTCCCATTTCGGGACGGTTTCTCCGCATCGCTAAGCCGGCGTTAACCATGTTTGCCTAACGCTTCCTCTGAGTGGCCACGTGGCCGCAAGAGCGAGGAGCGTGTGCCGGTCTGCCCCAAAGGCCGCCTGTTGAGGGTGACGTCGGCGGCGGCGATGATCTTCGCCGCTGCGAGCGTTTCCGCGCGCGCGCAATCGACGGGGCTTGATCTCCGCGGCACGGACGACCCCCCGCTGCCGCAGCTCTCGGCGCAAGATCAGCCTACGGACCAAGGCCAAATCGGCCAAATCGGCGCGAACAGCGGCGACAACAACGATAACAGCGCGAATACGGGCGCCAATGGTGCGCCCGGGTCCGGTAACGACCAAGGCGACGGCTCGACCACGGGGCCCGTCGATGCGCCACCGTCGCCCGGCGCAATCGGCCCCGTCATCAATTACGGCCGGCCGAAGCCGAAGCGGCCGAAGCTCTATCAGCTCCACAGCTTGCAGAAGGAGAAGGTGACCGGCTTTCCGCCGCTGCCGGGGCTTACCACCTACAAGACGGCGCCGTTCAACCGCAAATACGATCCGCCGCCGCCGCAAGGCAGCTATACGAACAACCCGCCGCCGACATTCGCTGTGATCCAGCCGCTGCCGCATCCGCCAAAACCGAAGCCGGATGTTAATCCCTTCGATCCCCTCGGCATCGATGTCGGCTCGCTGCGGCTCTTTCCCTATATCGAAGCGGACACAGGCTATGACAGCAATCCCAACCGCCTCGCCGATGAAGTCGTCGGCTCGACCTTTGTCCACGGCGAAACCGGGCTGAAGGTCGAATCGCAATGGTCGCAGAACAGCCTCACCGCCAATCTGCGCGGCGGCTATTGGGATTATTTCGCTGTCCCTCTCGCCAATCGTCCCGATGTCGCCGGCACAATCGACGACCGCGTCGATGTGACGAGAAGGACCAAGATCAATCTCGAGACCCGTTTCGGACTGACGACGCAACAGCCGGGCTCGCCCCTGCTCGCCATTCCCGGCAGCGTCTTCATCACCAATCGCCCGTCGGTCATGACCTATGGGCAGACGGCCGGCGTAAGCCAGGATTTCAACCGACTCAATCTCGATCTGCGCGGCAGTTTCGATCGGATCGTCTTCGGCGATGCGGCCCAGTCCAACGGCACGGAATTGCTGCTGTCCCAGGACAACTTCAACACCTATGGAATCACCGGCCGCGCCTCCTACGAACTGACCCCCGGCGTCATCCCCTTCGTCGAATTGCGCGGCGACGAGCGGCGCTATGATAGTTTTGTCGATGTCGACGGCTTCGCCCGCAATTCGGACGGCGTCCAAGGGCGGGCCGGCAGCAAATTCGAGCTGACGCATTTGTTGACGGGCGAGATCTCGGCCGGCTATGCGAGCCGCACCTATGACGATCCGCGCCTGCCCCTGCTGCAAGCGCCGACGCTCGACGCGAGCCTCATCTATACAGCGACGCCGCTGACGACCGTGACGCTGACCGCGGCGACCGATCTCTCCGAGACGACGGTTCCCTTCGCCTCAGGCGCAGTCAGCCGCATTTTCAATGCCAAGGTCTCGCATGCGCTCTTGCGCGATCTGACTCTCACTGGCACGGCGAGCTATCAGATCAACCGATATCAAGGCGTGCCCATTACGGAGCAGCTCTATTCAGTGGGGCTCGGCCTGGAATATCACCTCACGCGCTCCGTTGTTGTTCTCGGCAGCTTCACGCATGAGCAGCTTTCGAGCAACAGCGTTGGCGATGCTTTCACCGACAACCTCTTTATGGTCGGCCTGAAGCTGCAGCGCTGAAGATGCGATCCGACGGCCTCGTCAAAGTGTGCCGACAAGATCTTTGAGCATCGAACGGAAGTCGTTGGTGATCTCGGGATTGGCTAGGGCAAAGGCGACATTGGCTGTCAGAAACCCAAGCCGCGAGCCGCAATCGTAAGTCTTGCCGGTAAAGCGTACGCCGTGGAACGGCTGCGTCTTCGACAAGAGCCGCATTCCGTCCGTCAATTGAATCTCGCCGCCTGCTCCCTTCTCCACCTTTTCCAGAATCTTGAAAATCTCAGGCGAGAGAATATAGCGGCCGGAGATGATGAGATTGGAGGGTGCCGTGCCTTTCGCTGGCTTCTCCACCATGCCGGTGATCTCGAAATCCCGGTCAAAACTTTTGCCGATCGAGACGACACCATATTTATGCGTCTCCTCGAGCGGCACTTCTTCCACCGCGATGATATTGCCGCCGTGGCGATCATAGGCTTCGATGCATTGGGAAAGACAGCGGCGGTTCGATTTGTCGCCTTCCAATGTCAGCATATCGGGCAGCACGACCGCGAAGGGTTCGTCGCCGACGATGTCGCGTGCGCACCAGACCGCGTGGCCGAGACCCATGGGCGATTGCTGGCGCGTAAAGCTCATCGAGCCAGGCTCCGGCAGCTCCGCCTGCAAGGCCTCCCACTCCTTCGTCTTGCCTCGCTTCAGCAAAATGTCTTCGAGCTCATAAGCCGCGTCGAAATAATCCTCGATGACGGCCTTGTTTCGCCCGGTGACAAAGATGCAATGCTCGATCCCCGCCTCGTGGGCTTCTTCGACGACATGCTGGAGAACCGGGCGATCGACCACCGTCAGCATTTCCTTCGGAACGGACTTTGTGGCGGGAAGAAAACGGGTCCCAAGGCCGGCGACAGGAAAAACAGCTTTGCGAATGCGCTTGCTCATAGTCAGTGTTCCAGGATGGCTGATTCGGGATGAGGATTGGGCAGGGCGCGGCGGCGATGGGCAAGCGCCTGGATTTGGAGTAGACGGGCGACCCAATCGCGTCAACCGGCGTTGCTCCAGAGGGCAACAGGGGCCAAGGAGGCCGGCTCAGCTCTCAACGAAATGGGCGGGCAAAGGTCGGTCATCAGCCGGGCGCTTGCGGCGGGAATTAAGGCGAAGGAATCTTTGCATGGCGATTTTGGTGACCGGCGGCGCGGGCTATGTCGGCGGCCATATGGTTCTCGCCCTCCTCGATGCGGGCGAAGACGTCGTTGTTCTCGACGATCTCTCGACGGGGTTTGCCTGGGCGGTCCCAAAGCCTGCAACATTGATCGTCGGCGATATGGGCGACAAGGAAAAGCTCGCCGAGATTTTCGCCCGCCACAAGATCGAGGCGATCGCCCATTTCGCGGCGAAAATCGTCGTCCCTGAATCGGTCGCCAATCCGCTGCTCTATTATCTCAACAACACGGCCAAAGCGCGCAATCTGATCGAAGCCGCCGTTGCTGCTGGAATCCAACGCTTCATCTTCTCATCGACCGCCGCCGTCTATGGCGAGCCGAGCGTCAACCCGATCACCGAAGAGGCAGCGCCCGCGCCCATCAATCCTTATGGCCGCTCGAAACTGATGGTCGAATGGATGCTGGAGGATGTCGCCAAGGCGAAAGACTTTTCCTATATCGCGCTCCGCTATTTCAACGTGGCCGGCGCCGATCCCGCGGGCCGGCTCGGCCAATCGACTCCAAACGCGACCCATCTCATCAAAGTGGCGGTTCAGGCGGCGCTCGGCCAGCGTAACGGGATGGATGTCTTCGGCATCGATTATCCGACGCCCGACGGCACCTGCGTGCGCGATTACATTCAGGTGAGCGATCTCATCGCCGCGCATCTCTTGGCTCTTGGTCATCTCCGCGCGCGCGGCAAGAGCCTAGTGCTCAACTGCGGCTATGGCCGCGGGCATTCGGTCAAGGAAGTGATCGACGTCGTCAAAAAGATTTCGGGCTCGGATTTCCCCGTCCGGATCACAGGACGGCGCGCCGGCGATCCTGCGATGCTTGTCGCGGGCGCCGATCGCATCCGGTCACTGCTCAAATGGCAGCCGCGTTATGATGATCTCATAGAGATCGTCCGCCAAGCCTATGAATGGGAGCGCAACTTGCCGACGCGCCTAGCCTCCGCAACGTAACGCACGCCTCAATGAGTGCCGGAGGGCGCGGGCGCATTGTTCGGTTGCGGCTCGTTGGCCTTTTCTTTCTGTTGCTTCTTGTATTCATGGCGGATGTAAATGCCAGTCGCGCAGCCGACCAGTGCGCCCTTGACGCCATGATGGCCCGATAAATGGCCGGCGACTGCGCCCGCCGCGCCATATTTGAGGCAACCGCCCGGTTTTGCCTCTGCCTGTGGCGCGATGAGAGCCACGCTTGACAGACTCACGACGGCAAGAGCGAATCTTGTGATTTTCATGTGTTGGCTCCCTGGGAACTGATTGCTGAGTTAACGCCTGAGGAAGCGTTTCGGTTCACTCACTCAAAGCCAGCCGGCGATCTCTCGCGTGACGAGATCGGCAATGAGGCGCATGCCCTCTTCGCTGCTATTGAGGCAGGGAACGACGGCATAATTTTCGCCACCATTCTCGAGAAACAAATGGCGGTTCTCGATCCCCATTTCTTCCAGCGTCTCGAGACAATCGGCTGAAAACCCGGGCGTGATGGCAACGAGATTCTTGACGCCTTTGCGCGCCAGATCGATGAGCGTCTCATCCGTATAAGGCTGCAGCCATTCGGACGGTCCGAAGCGCGATTGATAGGCCATCCGCATCATGCCTGCCGGACGGCCAAGCGCCTTTTCGAGCAAATGAAACGTCACTTCGCAATGGCGCGGATAAGGATCGCCTTTGGCGGCGTATTCCTGCGGAATACCATGAAACGACGCAAGAATGACATCCGGCGCAAAATTGAGTGTGGCGAGAAAATTGCGCACCGATGTCGCAAGCGCCTCGATATAGGCGGGCGCATCGTAATAAGGGGCCGCAATACGGACGGCAGGTTGATAGCGGCGCCGTGCCAGATCGGCAAAGACGACATCGGCAACAGTCGCCGTCGTCGCGGCTGCATATTGCGGATAGAGCGGCACGACGAGCAGGCGATCGCAGCCCTGATCGATCAGTCGGCTCATCATGTCGGAGATCGCGGGCTTCCCGTAGCGCATCGCCCAATCGACGATGATGCGCCCCACATCCTGCTTCGGCGCGAGACCGCCACCCGCGACCCATTGGGCGAGTGCATCGGCCTGCGCCCGCGTGATCGTCTTCAGCGGGCTTTCGTTCTTGTCCTTATTCCAGATGCGTTGGTAGGCCCTCCCGCTGCGCGCAGGCCGTGTGGACAGAATGACGAGATTGAGGATCGGCCACCAGAAGAGCTTCGGCGTCTCGACCACGCGAGGGTCCGACAGAAACTCCTTGAGATAGCGTCGCACCGACCAAAAATCGGTCGCCTCGGGCGTTCCGAGATTGACGAGAAGAACGCCGATGCGCTTCTCGGAGGATCCTAAATTGGATGGCTGATCCGTCACGATCTGTCCCTTGAGTTTGCTTATTATTCAATGCGCGTCGGCATCAACTACATAGGGTTTGCGTCCGCTCGTCAAAGCCTCGTCGAGCCATGAGAGACGGTCCTGGCCCCAGAAAATTTCGCCGTTGAGCACATAGCTCGGCGCCCCAAAGACGCCGCAGGCGACGGTGGCCGCAAGATTCTCCTCATAGGCCGCAAAGACTCTGTCGCTTTTCGCCACCGCGATGATGTCCTTGGAGACGAGTCCTCCGGAGGCAAGCAGCGAAGCGACCACTTCCTCATCCGCCAGATTCTGCTCGCCTGTGAAGACCGAGGCAAAAGCCTGCGGCAAAAAATCTTCAACGCGCCCCGAGGTCGTCAAAGCAATCACGACGCGATCGGCAAGGCTCGGATTAAAAGGCCAATATTTCGGTCGCAACTTCAGATCGATGCCGAGCCTGTCGC
This sequence comes from Methylovirgula sp., assembly GCA_049522395.1. GTDB lineage: Bacteria > Pseudomonadota > Alphaproteobacteria > Rhizobiales > Beijerinckiaceae > Methylovirgula. The sequence continues at coordinate 133,944 of JBEKNV010000001.1, read as the reverse complement.
GCCAGCGCTGCAGCTCGATCAGGCGATAGTCCTGCCGCGCCGCATGGCGCTTGGAAGTCGGTACGCCGCCCGTCTCGGCAATGAGCCTTGCGAGCGGCACGGGCCGATAGCCGACCGTGAGCGTATGTTTCTTGGCGACAGCGATGAAACGGGCATGACCGAGATAAGACCAGGGGCTGATGCAACTGAAATAATAATCGATCGATCGCGACATCTCGACCCTTTGCCGGCTTCGCTCACCTCGTTCGCGCGTGCGACGTCATAGAGCCTTTCGGCCGGCTTGGCCACAGCGTGGCGCAGGGGCAAGGCATGCGCTTGGCGCCAAAGCATGAGGCGCCCAATGGGGCGCCTCATCTTCGCGGGTCGTCGGGAGGAAAGGGAGTCAGGCCGCGGTCAAGCGCGCACCGTTGCTCTACGCCCTTCGATGGGCCGCTTTGAGTTCGCTGAGCGCGACCTCGAGGTCGGCACGTTGGCGCTCGAGATGATCAATTTGCGCGACGATCTGGTCCGGATTGAGGTTGAGTTGGAGCTCCAAAGGCTCCGCCGCGTCGGCGCGGGTCGTCAGAATCCCGCGGATTTCGCCCAAGGTGAAGCCGAGCTGCTTGCCTTTTAGAATGAGCTGCAGATGCGCGCGGTCGCGATCCGAATAAAGCCGCGTCGTTCCGCGCCGGCGCGGATGCAAGAGGCCGCGATCCTCGTAAAACCGCAGTGCCCGCAGGCTCACCCCGAATTCCCGAGCGATGTCGCCGATGGAAAAGACGGCGTCCGTCTCTCTGTCCTGCCGCGCTAGCGGCGCATGCCCTTCGCAGCGGCTTTCCGAAATGTGCCCTGAGTTTGTCTCCATGACTGGACCCTCTGACCATCCCTGAGTGACCGTCATGTAACGGTAATTGAGAACAAGGCGATTATCCCGGACTTGACAGACGTGCGCCGCGTGCCATACGTTGGATAAGACAGGCCGGCGCGGTCTTATGTGTATTTGTTCCCCTCTTGGCAGGGGGACATCAGGCCCTTGGGGAAACCCTCGCCGTAACACATATGACGGAAATCGGTGTAGTGCCCTACGCCAAAAGCGTCTTTGTAAGTGACTTGACCGAAGGCATAAATCGCGGCTTTGCCTTTACGAAGCCATTCCTCTTGCGGATCGGTGCTCACGGGCACTGGGACAAACATTGTCGAGGTCTGGTTCGGAGCCATTACATCGGCACTCATAGCGATTGGATCACTGGGTGGGCCAAGTTTAGAATTCAGAGGAAATTGGCGAATTCCAGCGCCGACCCAGAATTGCACATCGTGAGCTGGCGTCTGACCAAAATTTCTAATTTGAATCTCAACTATTCGTCCTCCTCGATCGCCAATGTCTGCGATCCGCCCGCCGCCGATCAGGACATAAGCCCGCAATTCGGCGCGGGTGGTAGCAGATTGCTCTTTAGCGAAGCGGACAAGAAACCAAGTGATGACCGCCAAAAGAGCGGTAGCTATGGCAGTGAGAGCGCTCGCCGCGTCGTTAAGAATTTTGGCGACTTGCCAGATGAAGACCAAGGCAAGGTGATAAGTGGAGCAATCTTTTTGATTGGTATATTCGTTCTTTGCGCATATCTCGCCATAGAATGGGGTAAAAAATGACCCCACAAACAGCAAGAGAACGAGCAGCCCAACTATTAGGACGATTCGAAGACCGCGCGAGCGGGGAAGCCAACTCAGCATCCCTTGATCGCTTGGCCGAAGATATCGTCATTGTCCCGATTGTTATAGCGGAACTGAAATTCGGCGACGTACAGCGGCAGATATTTTTTGCTGACCTTATGGTAGTTGCCGATGATCCCGCGCTTAATCAGCGACCAGAAACCCTCAATCGTATTGGTATGAACTGCGCCGACGACATGCTGTCCTGCGCTATGATCGACAGCGCCGTGCGGATATTGCGCGCCGAGGTACCGATAAACCGGATAGGAATCCGTGCAAATGAGGCTGACCTTGTCCGAAATAGCCTCTGCAATGAATTCTTCGACTGCGGGACGATCAACTGTGAGAGTGACGCGGGCGACGACATTGCCTTTGCGCTTTACCGCGCCGATGACCGCAGTCTTGTTCTTTTCATAGCCGCGCCCTCTAATCCGAGTGCGCTTATCTTCATGGCGGTTTTTGTCTTTGCCGCCGACATAGGTTTCATCGATCTCGACAATACCGCCCAACTTTTCGGGAGTCTTTTCGGCCAAGGCAGTTCTGACCTTGTGGCACATCAGCCAAGCAGTCTTGTAGGAACCGAAACCCATATAGCGGGCGATCTGCAATGCGCTCATTCCCTTTTTGCTGGTCAGCATGAGGTGAATGACGCGGTACCAATCCCGCAGCGGCTTATTCGTGTTTTCGAAGATCGTATCGACCAGGATCGAGAACCGATAGCCGTTGGGAGTGCATTTCTCGCATTGCCAATGCCATTTCCGAGACGGCAGATCATAGACAGCAGGATTGCCGCAACGCGGGCACCGGACGCCCTGGGGCCATCTGCGGGCCTGCAAATAGGCTTTGCAGGCATCTTCGTTCGGGAACAATTTCTCGAATTCCGCGACGCTCAGCTGATGAACGGGTTTTGGACGCTTGGCCATGGTCGATCCCCTAGTATGGGAGAACCCTACCATGGCTGAGAATGTCTGTCAAGTCCGGGATAATCGCCGAGAACAAAATGCAACCAAAAATTGTATAGCTTGAGATCGCAACCTGGTGGTCGGGACGGCCCGTGTCCCAAAATCGAGCAGGATTAACGCGGAATTTACCGCAGTTACCGAAATTCATGGACAGAGGCGGCTTCGAGCGTCCCGATCCGATTCGGCGCTTCCCTGTTCCTCGCAAGAACTTGGGTTCAAACCCGGGATCCGAGGGATCCCGTCGGAGAGAACATGCGCAAGGCGATTCCCTGGGGTGTCCGGGGCGGTGGTGTCGATGTCCGAGAGGCGGCGCGCAAAGCGGCGCGGCGCGAGGGGATGAACTTGAGTGAGTGGCTTGCTCAAGTGGTCGGGCAGTATGCGGCGCAGACGGGCGCCGATCCGGCCGATCTCGACGAGGATGATTGCGCCGAGGCGATCGCCACCCAACTGCGTCGTCTTGGGATCGAGGCTGGCAAGTCTCAAAGCCGCCGCGACAAAACGCGGCTATCCTCCGCCGGCCGCAAGTCCCGCTCCTCCAAATCCAGCGCCGGCATTGAAGAGTCGCTGCTCGAAAAGGCCTTCGCGCGTCTCGAAGACGACGATTTCGATGAGCCTGCGCTTGATCCCTTTCGAGCCGATCCGGAATTGACGCGGGCGCCATTCGCAACGCCGCACCCGCAACGCCGCGCCTCCCTCGGCAATGCGATTGCCGAAATCACCATGCGGCAGCGCGATCTCGAAGAAGACACGGGGCTTTTCCGCGGCCAACAAAGCCGCGGCTGGGATAGTCTTAACGGAAGTTTCGTTGGCGCCACGCTCGAACATTTGCGCAGCGATGTGGCCGCCCTCGCGGGCCAGGTGCAGGGTCTGCGCCGCGACCAGGCCGAGCGCCAATCGGCGCCGCCGCCGGCCTGCAATCTCGATAAATTGCGCAGCGAAATCGGCGTCATGTCGGACGCTTTACGCGACCTTGCCTCGCGCGGCTCCGTCGCGCCCCTTGAGGCGACGATCCGCAATCTCAGCCAGCAGATCGAAGCCTCGCGCGGCGACGGCATTCGAGAAGCCGTGCTTCAGCCGCTCGAGCGCCTGCTCGCCGATGTGCGCGTGGCGCTCGCCGAAGTCGATCCGAGGACGACCATCCGCGGCCTCGAAGGCGAAGTCAAAATGCTCGGTAGCAAGCTCGCGCCCGTCGAGCGGCTTGAACGGCAAGTGGAAGCGCTGAACGAACGATTCGATCTGCTGCGCGATATGGCGGCGCGGCGCGAGTCGAGCCCGCGCGAAGACGCCGATCTGCAGGCTGTCGCAGACGAACTCCGCGCGCTCACGGGCGAAAGCGGCGGCGCGACGCTCGCAAAGATCGAGCGCCAGCTCGCGGCGATTGCGGGCAAAGTCGATGAAGCGCTCGTCGAAGCGCGCGACGAGACGCGCTATACCGCGCTTGCCAACCGGATCAACGATGTCCATCGCGAACTTGCCGAGCGCATGTCGCAAGGCATGCCGCCCATCGACGTTCGTGCGCTCGAAACGCTCGTGCGTCGCCTCGCCGAGAAAGTCGAGGAAGCGAACGGCCCGCAGGCGGACAGCCGTGCGATCGAAGCCCTGCAGAAACAGGTCAGCGAATTCGCGGCGCGGCTCGATCGCACCAACTCGGGCCTCAGCTCCATCACCTCGCTCGAACAATCGCTTGGCGATCTCTTCGCCGAATTGGAGAAGACGCGCGATGTCTCTTATGCCACCGCTGAAAAGGCAGCGCGATCCGCCCTCGATCAGGCCAATGCGCATCAGGGCAGCGACATCGGCGAAATGCGGACGATGCAGGACGAAGCCGGCCAGCGTACGATGTCGACCTTGAACGCCGTGCATGAGACCTTGGAAAAAGTGGTCGATCGCCTGGCGATGGTTGAAAGCGAACTCGCCGATGTCCGCGGCAAGCGCCCAGCCGAAATTCTCGCCTCCGGCCCCGCGCCCAATTTCGCCCCGGCGCCCGGATCGGCGCGGATGCCGCCGCCTTTCGCGACGACAAAAGCGCCGCCTTTTGCGACGGACGAGACTCCGAGTCCGGCCCCGCAAGTCGATATGCTCGACGATTTCCTGATCGAGCCTGGCCGCGGCTTCCCAGGCTCGCATCAGGTGAGCGACGATAGCGTCGAGCAGAAGCCAAATCGCAAGTCGAATGGCTCGGATGCAACGGAGGCGGGCTCAGGCCGCGCCGGCTTTATCGCCGCGGCGCGCCGTGCCGCGCAAGCGGCGCAGATGGAATCGGCCGCCGCCATCGGCCGTACTCCGCGCGGAGGCATCGGTGACGAGGACTCGGAAAGCCTGATCGCGCAGACGCGCAATTTCATCGCGCATCATAAACGTCCTGTCGTGCTGTCGATCGCCGCGCTGTTCCTCGCCATGGGCGCTTATGCGGTCGTGAAGACCGTGGGCCATACGGGCTTCCTGGATCTTTCGGCCATCACCGGAAAGGACGCGCCACCCGCGCGCGTCGCGCCAGCGCCTGCTCCGGCCCGCATGATCCCCGGTCTCTCCGGCACGCCTCTACCGAAACCGGCAGCCAGCAATGACTCCGGTAATAATGGTCTGGGACAGCAAGCGAATATTGGTGTGGATCCGATCGTCACAGGCGCGATCGGGCCAAGACCGCCAGACCTTTCGCGCCCTTCGACGGACGCGCAGGAACCCTCTCCCGCGCTTCTGCAAACGCTCGCGCGTTCCGGCAATGCGAAAGCGCAATATGAACTCGCAACCGATTATGCGGTCGGGCGGGGCGTCACCCGCGATTTCGAAGTCGCCGCGCAATGGTACGAAAAAGCAGCGGCGCAAGGGCTCGTGCCCGCGCAATATCGTCTCGGCTCGCTTTATGAAAAAGGACTTGGCGTCCAACGCAACAGCGACGAGGCGATGGTCTGGTATCGCAAGGCCGCGGATCGCGGCAATGTCCGCGCCATGCATAATCTTGCTGTCTTGACCGCCGAAGGCGGCGAAAGCGGCAAGCCCGATTATGCCGGCGCTGCGCAATGGTTCCGCAAGGCGGCGGAATATGGCGTGCGCGATAGCCAATATAATGTCGCGATCCTGCTCGCGCGCGGCCTCGGCGTACAGCAGAACCTTTCGCTGTCCTATGTCTGGTTTGCAATCGCCGCCACTCAGGGCGACGACGATGCCGGCAAGAAACGCGACGATGTCGGCGCGCGCCTCAACCCGGCCGATCTTGCCGCCGCGAATGCGATGGCCGCTGCCTTCCATCCCAAGACGCCGGAGCCTGAGGCCAATGACGTGACGGCGCCTCCCGGCGGCTGGACCTTTCCGCCTTCGAGCGCGACCAAAGTGCACGCGAAAGTGTCGCGCCTATTTTGAGAGTGAGCCGCTAGGCGCGGCCTTCCCCCGCTTTCCAAAGCGCCTTCAGCCCTTCTTTATATGTCGGATAGGCGAGGGTGACGCCGAGCTTCTCTTTCAGCTTGCTGTTCGAGGCGCGCCTGTTCTCCGCGTAGAAGCTGCGCGCCATTGGCGAGAGCGACGCCTTTTCGATCGGCTGCTCGGGCGGTGGCTCGATTCCCATCAGCGATGCGGCATAGGCGACGACGTCTTGCGGCGGTGCCGGCTCGTCGTCGCTGACGTTCCAGATTTCGCTGCCCTTCTCATAATCGATCGCCGCCGCGATCGCCGTGCTGATGTCTGCGACATGAATGCGATTGAAGACCTGGTCTTTCTTGATAATCCGATGCGCGGTTCCGTTTCGCAGCGCTTCGAGCGCATTGCGGCCCGGCCCATAGATGCCGGCGAGCCGCAGGATCTGAACGCGCTTGTGCGGATCGCGCGACAGAGACATCCACGCCTTTTCGGCATGAAGCCGCGCCATGGAGCGTCCGCTCTGCGGTTTTGGAATGCGCTCTTCGTCGACCCATTCGCCTCCGCGGTCGCCATAGACGCCAATGGTCGAGAGATAGATGACCTTGAGGTTCTGCTTGAGCCCGGCGATGTGGCGCCCGAATTTCGCCAGCACCGGATCGACGGAGAGGCCGGGTGGAACCGAGATGAGAAGAACATCGGCCTGATCGAGCGCCGCGATGATGGCGGCTTTGTCGCTTTCCCCGTCAAAGAGGAAACGCGTAATCTCCGAGCCTTTGCCCAGCGCGCGCGCCTTTTCGGTGTCGCGAATGGTCCCCGCGAGGGTCGCAAAGCGCGCGCCATGCCGCGAGATGAAATCGCAGGCGCAATAGCCCAGACCAAAGGCAAAGAGGTTCATGCGTTTTTCTGCCCACCATCGCGCAGCGCCAAACGCCATTCGGCTTCGACGTCCGGATCATTTTCCCTTTCTCGATCAGCCGCCGCAAGATCATTCAGACGGCCCGCGGAGGCAAGCCGGCCGATGGCCCAAACCGCCATGCCGCGGACAAGCGCGGACTTGGAATCAAGATGCGTCTCGATGCCGGGCAGTAGCACCGGGTCTTTGCTATTGCCGGCGGCAATCAAGAGATTGCGCATGAAACGCGTAAAGCCGATCCGCTTCACAGGGCTGCCGGAAAAGAGCCGGCGGAATGCGGGATCGTCAAGCGAGAGCCAATCGCTGATCTTCGGGGCGAGAAGATCGGCGCGCGGGCGCAGTTTTGCCTCCCGCGCCGTCTCTGCAAATTTGTTCCACGGGCAGACCGCGAGACAATCGTCGCAGCCATAGATCCGATTGCCAATCGCTTCCCGGAATTCCGGTGCGATCGTGCCTTTGTGTTCGATCGTCAAATAGGAGATGCAGCGCCGCGCATCGAGAAGATAGGGCGCCGGAAAAGCGTTTGTCGGGCAAATATCGAGACACGCTCGGCACGAGCCGCAATGATCGGATTCGGGCGGATCGGGCTCGAGCGCGAGATCGGTGAAGATCGCGCCGAGGAAAAGCCAGGAGCCGAACTGGCGTGAAACGAGATTGGTATGCTTGCCCGCCCAGCCGATCCCCGCCCGTTCGGCGAGCGGCTTTTCCATCACCGGCGCCGTATCGACAAAGACTTTGACATCGCCTTTTTGCATCTCGACGACGAGCCAGGAGGCGACTTCCTTGAGCTTGCCCTTGATGACATCATGATAATCGCGATGGCGCGCATAGACCGAGACATTGGCGGCGCTGCGATCGGCAAGGAGCGCCAAAGGATCGGCGTCTGGCGCGTAATTCATGCCGAGCATGACGATGCTTTTGACGTTCGGCCATAGCGCGCGCGGCGCCGCGCGGCGGGCGCTCGTCTCTTCCATATAGTCCATCGTGCCGGCGTATCCGGCCGCGAGCCAATCCTTCAGCCTTTCGCCCGCCTGCGGGATCGCATCCGGCGCGGTGATGCGGCAGAGATCGAAGCCGAGCGCGTGCGCCTTTTTCGCTAGCGCCTCTTTGACATCGCCGGGGCTCAGAAATCGAGATCGGCGTAGACGGCCGCCGGCGCCAGCCCCGGCACGCGATCGGCGAGCAGCGGGCGAAAGGAGGGCCGCGATTTCATCTTCGCGTACCAAAGTTTCGCCGTTCCGTCTTCTTCCCATGGCACGTCACCGAGAAAATCCGCGACGGAGAGATGCGCCGCCGCGGCCAGATCAGCATAGCTGAGACGGTCGCCGGCAAGCCATCGCCGCTGCGCCATCAGATAGCCGATGTAGCGCAGATGATAGCGGATATTGGCGCGGGCCGCTCGGACATGATCCATATCGGGCGCGCCGCCGCCCTGCTCCCGGCTCATGAAGCGCTTATAGATTTTCTCCGTCACCAGAAAGGACGAGACTTCGGCGAAGAATTTCTGCGTGAACCAGGAGAGAAGCCGCCGCACCTCGACGCGGCCGGCGGGATCGGCCGGCAGCAGCCGATGCGAAGCAGGCGCAAGCCCCCGCGTCTCGTCGAGATATTCGGCAATCACCGTTGCCCCCGGTATGGCCTTGCCATTCTCTTCGACGAGGACCGGCGTCTCGCCCGCCGGATCGATGAGCAGGAATTCCTGCCGCCGCTCGAACGGCTTTTCCTCAACAAGTGTCGGCTCGATTCCGTATTCTCCTAAGACAAGCCGAATGAAACGCGACTGCGGGCAAAGCGGATGATGATGGAGTGTGAGCATTGGCACCTATGAAATATTGTTCATCGGGTATAGGCGGGGCGCGCAATGCCGACAAGCCCGGCACGAATGCGATGCGCCCTCAGTTCCCCGCGACGCCCGCGGGCCGGCCGATCACTTGCTGCAATTGCGGCAGCGCCTGACGCGCGAGCCGGCGCACGCCGACAGGGCGATAGAGCTGCTTCGTCGCTTCGACAATAGTGACGCCGGCACCGGGAAGCGACAGTTTCGCGCCGACGCTTTCGAACAGCGGCGCCGCGCGCAAAAACATTTGCCGCTCGAACGGCGGCGCGTAAAGCGCTTCGGTCCAATAAGTCGGCGAGAACAGCGCGTCGCGCATCAATTCGCGCAATTGGCTTCGCGAATAAGGCTGCCCATAGCCGAAGGGGGTGGTGTCGAGCCGCGCCCATAATCCGGCGCGCCGCGGCGCGACCGCAATCATCCGTCCGCCCGGCGTCAGAATCCGCCAGATCTCGTCGAGTAGATCGCGCGGATGTTCGACAATCTCCAGCGCATGCACGACGATTACGCGATCGATGCAGGAATCCGGCAGCGGCATGATGTCCGTCTCGATCAGCGCCGAGGCGGAAAGGCCGGACGGCGGCCAATTGACCACGCCTTGCGCAGCCGGCATGAAGGCGAGCGTGCGCAAAGCTTCGCCGCGGAAGAGATCGAGATAGGGCGTCGCGTAGCCGACACCCATGATCGATTGCCCGATCGCGGGCTCAAACCGGCTGCGGATGGCGCGGCCGATGAAACGGCTCGCGACTCTCCCGAGAGCCGAGTCATAGAAACTGCGCAGATCGACGATATCGAGCGGCATGCACTCTCTTCGCATGTTCCGCGCCGGCACGGAACCTCAATCCTCGCGGCTGCGCTAGACCGCCGCGCTGCGGCCCGGTAATCTCAGCACCATGCTCGACATTTACCAGTTTCTCTGTCTCACCGACAATTTCGGCGTGCTGGTCCATGCGCCCGAAACCGGCGCCACCGCCTCGATCGATGCGCCCGATGCGGCTCCCATTCTTTCAGCGCTTGCCGAGAAAAAATGGAAGCTCACAGACATCTGGGTGACGCATCACCATGCCGATCATACGCAAGGCATTCCGGGATTGAAGGCGGCGTTTCCCGATGCGCGCATCATTGGCCCAGCGAAAGAAGCGGCGAAGATCGGCCGGCTCGATGTCGCTGTGAAAGAGGGCGATGTCGTTTCTCTTGGACCGCACAAGGCAAAAGTGATCGAGGTGCCCGGCCACACGCTCGGCCATGTCGCTTATTGGTTTGAAGGCGATGGCGTCTTGTTTGCCGGCGACACGCTCTTCGCCATGGGATGCGGACGCGCGTTTGAGGCCTCGCCCGAAGTACTCTATCGCTCTCTGATGAAGCTCGCCGCGCTGCCGCCCGAGACGGAGATCTATTGCGGGCATGAATATACGCTCGCTAATGCGCGCTTCGCCCGCAAGGTCGATCCCGACAATGACGAATTGCGCAATCGCGAGGCGGACGTCGCGGCGCTGCGCGCCGCCGGCCGCTTCACCCTGCCGACGCGCATGGATCTCGAACTTGCCACCAATCCTTTTCTGCGCACGGACGATGCCTCCATTCAGGCCAATGTCGGCCTCAAAGGCGCCGATCCGGCCAAAGTCTTTGCGGCGTTGCGCGAACTCAAGAATCGCGGATGAGCGACAGCGCGCCACGCATGGATGCCGACGAGATCATCCGCCTTCTTGGGCTTGAGCCGCATCCCGAAGGCGGCTTCTTTCGCGAAACGTTTCGCGATGTCGCATGTCGCGACGGGCGTTCGCAATCGAGCCTCATCTATTTTCTGTTGCGGGCCGGCGAAATTTCGGCCTGGCACAGGATCGATGCGGTTGAGGCCTGGCATCATTATGCTGGCGCGCCGTTGCGCCTGAGCCTCTGGAAAGCCGGGACCAAAATCGAGACGATCGCACTCGGCAAAAACCTTCGCGCGGGACAGCGCCCGCAAGCCGTCGTGCCTGTCAATTTTTGGCAGAAGGCCGAATGTCTCGGCGGCGCGGGACAATGGACGCTCGTCGGCTGCAGCGTGGCGCCGGCCTTCGAATTCTCCCGCTTTGAACTGGCACCGCCCGGCTGGCGCCCCGACGACAATGCCCAGTAAAGTTAACGATTGCTTGGGCATGGCGGGTGAGGCTTCGTTTAAAGTTTGATCTATAGAGCTTCTTAACGGCGCGCTGTTAGGGGTTGAGCCGAATTTCCGGCAAAAACCGTAGCGTGCGCCTCATATGCTTGATCCAAGAACAATTCTCAGCTCGATCGGGGAAGTCGTTTACGATTGGGACCTCACCAGCGACGATCTTATCTTTGGTCCGAATGTCACCGAGGTTCTGAATCTTCCCGGGCTTTGCACGCAATCGACCGGCCGCGCCTTTGCCGAATATCTCTCTTCGGCAAGCCCCTCCTCGCGCTATGAAGCCATTATGGAAGCGGGCGAGCCCGACATCGGCCGCGGTGTCAGCTATCGCGTCGTCTATGGGCTCGTCGACAAGGGCCAAGACGGCCGCACGCGCTCGATGCCCATCTGGATAGAAGACAATGGCCGCTGGTTCGCAGGCTCGGACGGACGCCCCGCGCGCGCGCATGGCACCGTCAGAGTCATCACTGAACGCTATGAAGCCGAGCGTCAGCTCGCCATGCAATCGCATTGCGATCCTCTGACGGGCGTTTCCAATCGCAGCCATTTCAAGGATCAGATCGAGACGCTGCTCAACAAACATCAGCGAAAGTCCACGACCTTCGCCATCCTGCTTGTCGGAATCGACAATCTCTCGGGCTTCAACCGCAGCTACGGCTATGATATCGGCGATGAGGTGATCGCCGCTGCCGTCGGCAGGCTCAAGGCCCAGACTCGCGCAAACGACATCGTCGCGCGTTATGCGGGAAATAAATTCGCGCTTCTGCTTGAAGACTGCACGGCGGAGCAGATGCAATTCGCGGCGCAGCGTTTTCTCGATGCAGTCGAATCCGAACCGTTGCAGACAGCGGCCGGGCGCATCGCGGCCTCAGTCCGGATCGGCGGCGTCATCGCGCCGCTGCAAGGGCGCACAGTCCAGACCCTCTTCTATCATGCCGAAGAGGCGCTCGAAGCGGCGCGCCGATCGGGATGCGATCGTTTCGTTGCCTATGCCGATAGTCTCGTTCGCCACGATGCGCGGCTTCAAATCCAGCAAGTTTCCGACGAAATCCTCGCCGCGCTCAATCAGTCGCGGATTCTCCTTGCCAAACAGCCGATCATCTCGGCCAAGACCGGCGAGATCTGCTTCTATGAAGGTCTGATGCGGCTCGCCGATGAGAAGGGCAATCTCATCGCGCCCGCAGATGTTTTGCCAATTGCGGAAAAGACCGGTCTCATCCAGCTCGTCGATCACCGCATTCTCGAACTGGCGGTGCAAGAGCTTGCCACCGATCCGGCGCTTCATCTCGCCATCAACGCCTCGGGCGTAACCGTCCTCGATATGCACTGGCCGGATCGCTTGCGTGCCGCCTGCGCCTTTCACAAGGAAGTGGCGGCGCGGCTGACGATCGAGATCACCGAAACTGTTGCGATTGCCGATCTCGAAGCGACGCGCCGCGCGATCATCGCGATGAAGGACTGCGGTGTGAAAGTCGCCATGGACGATTTCGGCGCCGGCCATACCTCATTCCGCAATCTGCGCAATCTCAGGATCGATCTCTTGAAGATCGATGGCGCCTTCGTGCAGAATTTGGCGCGCTCGGAAGACGATCGCTTCTTCGTCCGCACGCTCGTCGATCTCGCCCATCATCTCGGCATTCCGACCGTCGCCGAATGGGTCGAAGATGCGGAATCGGCGGCGCTGCTTTCGTCGTGGGGGGTCGATTATCTGCAGGGCCATTATTTTGGTCCCGCCCAGGCGGTCGCGCGGCCAGCGACGGTCTCGGCCACCGGCGACCGTCGAAACAGCGTCGGCTAAGATATTTATTCTTTCGGCGGCAGGCCGTCTTTCGGCGTGAGACCTTCAAGCCGCTTCTGCAGCTCGTCCAACTGCCGTTTCATGTCTTCGAGATCGGGCTTGGGCTCGGGTTCGGTCTGGCTTTCCGACTGCGGCGCGGAGCGGGCAAAGGGCGAAAACATCGACAGCGCCTGCGTGAACATCGCCATGTTTTTGCGCGCCTGCTCTTCCAGCGACCCAAACATCTGCCGCGTGGGGTTCGCCAGCGACGTGGGATCAAAACCCATAGGGAACTGATCGCGGAATTTTTGCTGGTCCTTGGTGAGGTTGTCGATCGTAAATTCGAGATAGCTCGGGACCAGCATCTGCATGCTGTCGCCGTAAAAGCGGATCAGCTGTCGCAAAAACGTAATCGGCATAAGAGCCTGGCCGTCTTTGCCTTCCTGCTCGAAAATGATCTGGGTGAGCACTGATCGCGTGATGTCTTCGCCCGTCTTCGCATCATAGACGAGGAAGTCCTCCCCTTGTTTGACCATCTCGGCGAGGTCTTCGAGGGTCACATAGGCGCTGGTGCCGGTATTATAGAGGCGCCGGTTCGCATATTTCTTGATCGTGATCGGTTGTTTGTCAGTGGTCATGGACGATCAACACCTTACTTCTGGGGGCGCTCGCGTTGGCGCGCCTTTGGGCAGCGGGCTCAGCCTTCTTCTCCTAAAGCATAAGGCGCTTTGCCAAAAAGCGAAAATCTAAATTCGGGGGGCGCGATTAGGACGGCGGCGCTTGACCATCGCCTGGAGAATGCTTGAGAAAGGTCAATACGTATCGGGCGGTCGCCGGCCACTGTGCGCTTTGTGGCCATCAGCAGCTCAGCAGGAGGTTTGGATGTCCCGCGATATCGTCATTGTCGACGCCGTACGGACAGCGGTCGGCTCGTTCAACGGAGCTTTCGCCAATATGCCGGCGCATGAGCTCGGCGCGGTGGTCATCCAGGCGGCCCTAAAGCGCGCCAGGGTGGAGGCGGCCGACGTCGATGAAGTCATCCTTGGGCAGATTTTGACCGCCAACGAGGGCCAGAACCCGGCCCGGCAGGCCGCCATGAAGGCCGGCATTCCGCAGGAGAAGACCGCCTGGAGCCTGAACCAGGTCTGTGGCTCGGGCCTGCGGGCCGTGGCTCTCGGCATGCAGCAGATCGCCAATGGCGATGCCCAGGTCATTGTTGCCGGCGGCCAGGAGAGCATGTCGCTCGCGCCCCACGCCGCCCATCTGCGTGGCGGCACGAAAATGGGCGATATGAAATTCACCGACACCATGATCCGCGACGGGCTGATAGACGCCTTCCAGGGCTACCATATGGGGATTACGGCCGAAAACGTCGCGGCAAAATGGCAGATTAGCCGCGAGGAGCAGGACCGTTTCGCGCTCGGCTCGCAGAATAAGGCGGAAGCCGCTCAGAAGGCCGGTCTGTTCGCCGACGAAATCGCGCCTGTGACGATTTCCACCCGCAAAGGCGACATCACCGTCGATTCCGACGAATATATTCGCGCTGGGACGACGCTCGACGCGTTGGCGAAATTGAAGCCGGCTTTCTCAAAAGAGGGAACGGTCACCGCTGGCAATGCCTCGGGCATCAATGATGGGGCCGCCGTCGTCGTCTTGATGAGCGCCGAAGAGGCCGCTTCCCGGAGGCTCACGCCGATCGCGCGGATCGTCTCCTGGGCGACGGCCGGCGTCGATCCGGCGATCATGGGCTCGGGGCCCATTCCCGCAAGCCGCAAGGCGCTTGATAAGGCCGGCTGGAAGGTCAAGGACCTCGACCTCGTCGAGGCCAATGAAGCCTTCGCCGCGCAGGCGATCGCAGTGAACAAGGACATGGGCTGGGATCCGGCGATCGTGAACGTCAATGGCGGGGCGATCGCCATCGGCCACCCCATCGGCGCCTCCGGCGCGCGCATTCTCGTCACCCTGCTTCATGAAATGCAGCGCCGCGACGCCCATAAGGGCATCGCAACGCTCTGCATCGGCGGTGGCATGGGCGTCGCGATGACAGTCGAACGCTAAACAATCGGGACAACCCGAAACGCACAGACCCGGCTCGGCGCAGGACTGTGCGGATCATAGTGGAGGAGACGAAAAGCCATGGCTCGGGTGGCGGTGGTGAGCGGCGGCACGCGCGGCATTGGCGCGGCCATCAGCAAGGCTTTAGTGGCGGCAGGTCACAAGGTCGCAGCGATCTATTACGGCAACGACGAGGCGGCGGCCAAATTCAAGGCGGAGACCAGTATCCCCGTCTACAAATGGAATGTCGCCGATTGCGCCGCCTGCTCCGCGGGGCTCGCCCGCGTCGCACTTGATCTCGGGCCGGTCGATATTCTCATCAACAACGCCGGCATCACGCGCGACGTGCTGTTTCACAAAATGACGCCGGAGCAGTGGTACGACGTCATCAACACCAACCTCAATTCGCTCTTCAATATGACGCGGCCCGTGATCGAAGGCATGCGCGATCGCAACTTTGGCCGGATCGTCAATATCTCATCGATTAACGGCCAGAAGGGCCAGCGCGGCCAGACGAATTATTCGGCCTCAAAATCAGGCGATATCGGTTTCACCAAGGCTCTGGCGCAGGAAAATGCGAACAAGGGGGTGACGGTGAATACGATCTGCCCGGGCTATATCGCCACCGAAATGGTGAAAGCCGTGCCGAAGGACATTCTGGAAAAAGCGATCTTGCCGCAAATCCCGGTCGGGCGTCTGGGTGAACCGGAAGAGATCGCGCGCTGCGTCCTCTTCCTTGTCGCAGAGGACGCTGGATTCATCACCGGGTCGACGCTGAGCGTCAACGGCGGCCAATATCTCGTCTGACGCGGCTTATTCCTGTTCGGTCTTGGGCTTCAGGACCTGGCGGCCGCGATACATGCCGGTCTTGAGATCGATGTGGTGCGGCCGGCGCAATTCGCCCGAATCCTTGTCTTCGACATAGGTCGGCGCGGCGAGCGCATCCGCCGAACGGCGGAAGCCCCGCTTCATGGGGGAGGTTTTTCGTTTCGGAACAGCCATCACACGCTCCTGGGAGCCCCGGCGATCGGCTCGCGGCGGCGCTAAGCGCTGCCGGCAAAGCTTCGGGGCAGGAAAATCGGAAGCCGGGCTCATACACTGGAACGGGGGTTCTGGCTACCCCTTAGCGCAGGCAGGAGAGGTTCGGGCCGCCGGCACCAAGATGCTTCAGGACGACCCTTTGATGCGTCAGGAGGGCGCGGTCGGGCTCGCGCGGATCGCGGTCCTCCGGGTTGGGCAGAACGCCTGCGAGCAGCGCCGCCTCCTCCAGACTGAGATCGCTCGCGGGCTTGCCGAAATAGGTCTCGGAGGCCGCCTCGGCGCCGAAGATGCCGTCCCCCCATTCGGCGATGTTGAGATAAATCGACAGAATGCGCCGTTTCGGCCAGACGAAATCGATGACCAACGCCAGCGGAATTTCGAGAGCTTTGCGCAGATAGGCGAAGGGCGATTGCCACAGAAAGAGATTGCGGGCGACCTGCATGGCAATGGTCGAGGCGCCGCGCGAGATGCCTTCGTCGCCGCTTTCATCGATCACTTCGCGCAGAGCGCCCCAATCGACGCCATGATCCTTGCAGAAATGCGCATCCTCGGACGTCACGACCGCGGCGATGAGATTGGGCGAGATGGCGCTCAGCGGCACCGCGATCCGTTCCACGGGCTCTCGCGTGATCATGCGGGCCAGCATGACGGTCGAATAAGGCACGACGAAACGATAGGCGACCAACAGCGCGGCAAGGCACAAAACCAAGCCCAGCACGAGCCCCAGAAACCATCGCACAAGGTTGCCGAATACGCCGAAATCGTGGGATTTCCGAAACATCAGCGAGCCTTGACCGATCTTTCTCGATGAGGCAAGCGAAACGGGATTAAAGCGAAAGGGCGCCAACGGATGACGGCAGGACTTGCGGCAGAGGAATTTCAGACGCGGCTTTCGGCCGTCGCTGATGCGACGGAGCACATGCTCGATGCTCTTTTGTCGTGCGCGCCGCTCCCGGGAGAGACCTATCGGCCACCGCGCTTCCTTGAAGCCATGCGCTATGCGAGTCTTGGCGGCGGCAAGCGTCTGCGCCCGTTTTTGATGATCGAAACGGCGCGACTATTCGGCGTCGAGGGCGATGGCGTGCTGCGCGCCGCGGCCGCACTCGAAATGATCCATTGTTATTCGCTGGTCCACGATGATCTTCCGGCGCTCGACAACGACGATCTGCGCCGTGGCCGGCCCACAACGCACAAAGCCTATGACGAGGCGACCGCGATTCTCGTCGGCGACGGGCTCTTGACCTATGCATTCGACGTGACCGCCGATCCCGCGACACACGCCGATCCGACAGTCCGCGCCGCGCTCGTTCTCGAATTGGCGCGTCACGCCGGCCTCGGCGGCATGGTCGGCGGCCAGGTCCTCGATCTCGAAGCCGAAGCATCGTCAAAGCCGCATACGGCGGAAGCGGTCATCAAGCTGCAATCGATGAAGACCGGCGCGCTTTTGCATTATGCGGTGATGGCCGGCGCAATCTTCGCCAAGGCAGATACGACGGCGCAGAAAGCGCTCTCGAACTACGGCTTTGCGATCGGCGCCGCGTTTCAAGTCGCCGATGATATTCTCGATGTCGAAGCGGACGAAGAAGCGCTCGGCAAACGAGCCGGCAAGGATGCGGATCGCAACAAGGCGACGCTTGTCGCCGCTTTGGGTCTCGACGGCGCGCGTGAGCGCCGCGATCGTTTGGCGAAAGACGCCATGGCGGCGCTCGATCAATTTCCGGAAGGGCGCAAGGCCGACATTCTTAAAGAGGCGGCGCATTTCGCTGTCAGTCGCAAAAGCTAAATCAACCCTGGGCCCGAGCGCATGACCGAGGCGACACCCAAGACGATGCGCCGCTCGCGGTTGGGCTTGCCGATCCGCGTCGTTCGCGCGCGGCCGCGTCTGTTTCTCGGCGTGGCCTGCGCCATCGTCATAGGCATTTTGCTCCCCGAGACATGGCGGGCCGCCACAAGACTTCTGATCAGCTGGAATGCGGGCTGCCTTCTTTATTTTGTGCTCTCCGGCATAATGGTGGCGAGTTCTTCCCCTGAATCGATGACACGCCGTGCGGAATCGCAAGACGAAGGGCGGTTTGGAATTCTCGTCTTCACGATCCTCGCCTCCGCCGCCGCCTTCGGCGCAATCGCGGCACAGCTCGGCGTCGTGAAAGACATGACCGGGATTCACAAGGACCTGCATGTCGCGCTCGCCTCCGCTACCATCATCAGCGCTTGGATGCTGATCCACCTGATGTTCGCGCTGCATTATGCGCATGAATTCGTCTCGGAGCGCGCCGCAAACGGCAATAGGCCCGCCAAAGTGCGGGGCGGCCTGACGTTCCCCGGAACGCAAAGCCCAGATTATTTCGATTTTCTCTATTTTTCCTATGTGATCGGCGTCGCCTGCCAAACGGCCGATGTCGAGATTTGCTCGCCTGACATGCGCCGCATCGCGCTCATTCATTGCGTGTTGGCGTTCTTCTTCAACAGCGCGGTTCTGGCGC
Source organism: Methylovirgula sp. (assembly GCA_049522395.1). Classification (GTDB taxonomy): domain Bacteria; phylum Pseudomonadota; class Alphaproteobacteria; order Rhizobiales; family Beijerinckiaceae; genus Methylovirgula. The sequence continues at coordinate 115,687 of JBEKNV010000001.1, read as the reverse complement.
TGACGATCAATATCGCTGCCGGATTGATCTGACGATCACGTCATATTCAGCGCCGACATATAGAGGTCGAGAATGGCCTCATATTCCTTGCGTTCGGCGTGATCCTGTTTGCGGATCTTGACGATCTGACGCACCGCTTTCGTCTCGAAGCCGCGACCTTTCATTTCCGCATAGACGTCGCGGACATCATCGGCGAGCGCCTTCTTTTCCTCCTCGAGCCGCTCGATCCGCTCGATGAATTGCTTCAATTCGGCGGCTGCGACACCCGAGGCGGCAATGTCTGCGTCCATTTTCGGGTCCTTTGCTGAGAGACCCTGTTTCGATGGGGTGTCGCGCCACGAAGGTCAAGCGCGCGGGCTGCGAAATCCCCGCAATTCAAAATGCGTCGGCGCGGCTTGTCAGTTTTTCCCGCCGATGCATCTCCGGGCGTGCGAGAATGGGCTTGATGATCTCCGCCAGAAGATCGGCAAAGCCCTGAGCTTTTGCCGGCGTATCGACAAGATCCTGCCGTGTTTCGATCAACACGCCCGCAAGGCCCCGCCGCGTGACCTGGTCATAGAGTGTGTCACCGCGCAAAGCGCCGTCGTAAGGCTCATTGTCGCCGACGCTCAGCCCATGCGATCGGAGCGCTGTCATAAGCGGCTTCGCCAAGCGCGCGTCGTTGTCCCACAGCGCAGCGATTTGCCAGGCGCGCGGCACGCCACGCCACGTCGGCGTGAAGGTGTGGAGCGAGAAGACGGCGGGATGGGGACCTTTGGCCGACATCGCGGCGATCATGCTGGCGATCGTGTCGCGATAAGGCTGCCAATACAGAGTGCGGCGCTTTTCGATTTCCTTTTGATCGATATGCGCATTGCCGGGAACGATCCGGCAGTCGGAAAGCCGCATGACAAGCGTCGGATCGTCTTCGCCGCGATTGGGATCGATGAGAAGACGCGAGAAGCGCGTCAGCAGCGCGGGGGCCGAAAGCCGCTCGGCGAGTCGCCTCGTCATATCGGCCGCGCCGATATCGTAGGCGATGTGGCGTTCGAGATCCTGCTCTGCCAACCCCAGCGTGCCGTAGGACTTGGGCAGAGCATTGCTCGCATGATCGCAGAGCAGCAAAACGCCGGAGTCGAGCCGGCCCGCGACTTCTTCAACGGCGAGGAAATCGGCGCCGCCTTGTTGCCCTTCCCCGGCGTCGTCGCCAAGGCGACCGCCGTTCATCCGCTTGCTCCCGAACACTATTTGTCCCCTGATTTCTCTCGCTTTTCGTCGCGCCTCGCAAGCGATTATGCCTTGATCCTGCCGCGATCCGCAGCAAAATTGCTAAGGTGTTGGTCCGATTCTCGTGCTCCGGTGGCGGGCTACCGCTCGCGTGCTGGTGTCTTGGCGACCGATCTTTGCATGCACATCCCGCCGCCGCTTCGGCTTCTTCAGCGAGCCTCATGAAAGCTTTCGCCGTCGCTGCGCTGATCGTCCTTGTGCCTCTCGCCTCACCGGCGCGGGCCGATTTCAGACTCTGCAACAACACCGCCAACCGCGTCAGCGTCTCCATCGCCTATACCGACGGTTCGTCCTGGACCAGCGAGGGTTGGTGGAATTTGAAAGCGAATGGATGTGAGGTCCTGGTTCGCGGCCCGTTGGCCGCCGAATTTTATTACGTTTATGCGATGGACGAGCGCGGCGCGGAATGGAAAGGCAAAGCCTTCATGTGCACGCGGGATCACGAATTTCGGATTTCAGGCCGTGAGGACTGTTTCGTCCGCGGCTTCGACCGCACTGGCTTCTTCGAGGTCGATACGGGCCGGGACGCCCGCAATTGGACCGTGCAGTTGACCGACCCCAATCCCGCAGCGCGCACGCGTCGTTAGCACCGAGACCGCACGAATCTGCCGCAGCGCTGACTGCGGCCATGCTGAAAGTCGTCCTTCTCGCCCGCTTTTCAGCTTTTTTTGGCCATCAGCTTGCCGCCACGAAAAATCACCATTAACCGCTTTCTTCAAAGGGCGTGACTTTCCCGCCTCGTGCCTTATGTCATCGGCACCGCCTGAAGAGAGGAAATTGCCGATGCGACGGCTGCGCCGCTGCAAGATCATCGCGACATTAGGCCCTGCCTCAGCCGATCGTGCCGTGGTTGCCGAATTGTTTCGCGCGGGCGTCGATGTATTTCGCATCAATATGAGCCACGCGAGCCACGACGATATGCGCGAAAGGGTCGCCATGATCCGGTCACTGGAGAGCGAATTCGAGCGCCCGATCGGCATTCTTCTCGATCTGCAGGGGCCAAAGCTCCGCGTCGGCACATTCGCGAACGGCGCCGTCCAACTTCCGCGCGGCTCGCACTTCATTCTCGATTCCGATCCGACGCCGGGCGATGCGAGCCGCGTGCATCTGCCGCATCCGGAAATCCTTAAGGCCCTGCGGCCGGGACACACGGTCCTGATCGACGACGGCAAGGTTCGTCTTCATATCGTCGAGGCGCATCCGCAAAAGTCGATCGCACTCGTCGATGTCGGCGGTACGGTTTCCAATCGAAAAGGAGTCAGCCTTCCCGATACGGAGATTCCCGTCTCCTCCATGACGCCCAAGGACCGCGCCGACCTCGATGCCGGATTGAACGAAGGCGTCGATTGGGTCGCCGTCTCTTTCGTGCAGCGCGCCGACGATGTCGCCGAAGTGAAGAAGCTGGTGCGCGGGCGCGCCTTCGTCATGGCAAAGATCGAAAAGCCGCAGGCGATCTCGCGCCTGGACGAGATCGTCGAGATTGCCGATGCGGTGATGGTGGCGCGCGGCGATCTCGGTGTCGAAATGCCGCTCGAAAAAGTTCCGGGCCTGCAAAAGCGGCTGACGCGCATGGGCCGACGGCTCGGCAAGCCGGTCGTCGTCGCAACACAGATGCTCGAATCGATGATCTCTCTGCCGGTGCCGACGCGCGCGGAAGTGTCGGACGTTGCAACCGCCGTTTTCGAAGGCGCCGACGCGATCATGCTCTCCGCCGAAAGCGCATCCGGCCGCTATCCTGTCGAAGCGGTAGCAATGATGGACAAGATCGCCGAAGAGGTCGAGAAGGATCACTATTATCGCTCGATCATCAATGCACAGCGCGCCGTTCCCGAGGCGACGGGAGCGGATGCCATCGCCTCCGCCGCGCGCACGATCGCCGAGACGCTGGACCTCAAGGCCGTTGTCGCCTGGACGGCTTCGGGATCGACGGCGTTGCGCATCGCCCGCGAGCGGCCGGAATCGCCCATCCTCGCGCTGACGCCCAATCACGAGACCGCGTGCCGCCTCGCTCTCGTCTGGGGCGTGCATGCGCTCGTTACAGAGGACGCACAGGACGTTGACGACATGGCACTCCGCGCCTGCGCCAATGCGAAGACCGAAGGCTTTGCCAATGCGGGCGACAGGATCATTATCGTCGCCGGCGTGCCCTTCGGCTCGCCGGGCGCGACCAATACGGTCAGGATTGCCTACATCGAAGGCAAACCGGGTTAGAAGGCCGCGCGAGCGTTAGATGTCGCGGCCTTCGACCGCGATGCTCAGCTTATCAACAAGGTCTTTGATTTGCGGCTGCTGCGGATCGAGCGCCAACGATTTGCGCAAGTCCGAGAGCGCTTCCTTGTCGAGGCCCTGCTGATGCAAGGCGAGGCCGAGGGCGGCCAGCGTGGTAAAGTCACGCGGCTCGATCTTCACCGCTTGGCGCATGTCGGAAATCGCGCCATCGATATCGCCGCCGAGGAGCCGCGTCGTCGCACGCTTGTTCCAGACTTCCGCCCAATCGGGCTCAAGATCGAGCAGCCGGTTGAACACTTCGACAGCAAGGGCGTAATGCTGGCCTTGCATGGCCGCCGTTCCGCGATCCATCAGCAGGCCGGCGGTCGGGGAATCCGTTTGCAGCCAGACGCGCTCGATGGCGCCGGCGATCTCTTCCGCTTCATCGGGATCCGTGGCCTTGCTAAGCTGCTTGAAGAGAACTTCGAGCGTCTGCGCGCGCAGCTCGGCATGCGTCTTCTGCGGGCCCATGGCCTTCTTGAGCGCCTGGGCCTTCGCGGCCTTGGCCTTTTCCTGCGGCGAAAGGCTCGGCTTCAGCGCGTCGGCGCGATGGGGATCGGCGCCGTCATCGCCCAGATTGGGGATCTGCCGGGCTGCTCCTTGGCCATCAAACGGCGGCATGCCGGGCAGTTGCAGCGTCGACCCGGGAAGCCCGTCAGGCGCGTCATTGTCGTCGCCGGAATCGCCCGCATAGGGGCTGGTCATCGGATCGGCAAAAGCACGCGCGATCGGCAGCGCTGTCCAGGCCGCAAGACCGAATACGACAAGGGAAATAATAAGGCGCGACCGCATGGCCTTCAAATCGTCCTCCGGGCCACAAGTTTCGCCAGCCTGGTGCTCGCCGATGGGCATCCTGCGGCCGGTTTCGCCTGGGCGGCTTCTCCGCCCCCTCGTGCGACGCTTTGTTGCAAGCGCGCCAAGACCCTCACTGAGACCCTCAAGGCAAAATGCGCGCCTGGAGCCTAGCCCTGCCGCGCCTTGTAGCGCTTCTGCACCTTATTAATGATATAGACGCGGCCTTTGCGGCGGACCAGCTGATTATTGCGGTGACGCGTCCGCAAGGACTTGAGCGAATTACGAATTTTCATCGGGCCGACCCTTTTTCCAATCTCGACCGGCCAGGATGACCGACACATTCAGATAGTGACGCAGGCGCAGCGGTCACAGAGACCCCGCTTCGGGCCGCGACTGTCCAGACGCTGCGAAAGCCGGCCATATGCCCGATTTGGACGGCCGGATCAAGGCGTAACGCCCTGTTCGGGCTCAGCCTCCCGAAAATTTCGGTGCGGATCTTGCTTGCACTGCACCCTGTCGTTCGCCGCAGCCTCGCGCGCGTGCCGAACGGCGGCTTCGAACAGGCCCGGCCTTGCGCCTGCTGGCCATTCTTGAGCGCCAACGAGGGCGCTCAGCAAAAGACGAAGCATGAGACCGCGCCGGCCCCCTCTGGCGGCGCGACCGACATCCCGGCAACGGCGCCGTTCAACTCCGGGAGCGACGTATGTTTTCGAAAACCATCCAGAATTTCGCTGAAATCGCGCGCACCAAAGCCGAGATTTCGCGAACGAGACCCTTCTCCTTTCTCGTGTCGTCCGCCATGGCCGGCGCCTATGTCGGGGCGGGGATTATTCTGATCTTCGGACTGGGGCAGGCGGCGGATCCGTCCTGGCGCAGCCTCGTCATGGGCACGAGCTTCGGCATCGCGCTCACTTTGGTCATCTTCGCCGGCTCCGAACTGTTTACGGGCCACACGATGTTCATGACGCTCGGCGTCTTGAACCGCACCACCGATTCCATGAGCCTCGGCAGAACCTGGGCCTTGAGTTGGGTCGGCAATCTCATCGGTTCGGTTTTGCTCGCTGTCGTCTTCAAATTGGGTGGTGGGGGCGCAATCCTGAAACAGGGCGCCGATTTCATCTATACGGTCGCCGCGGCCAAGATGAGCGCGCCGGCGCTCCAACTCGTCGCCCGCGCGGCGCTCTGCAACTGGCTCGTCTGCCTCGCCATCTGGACCAGCGCGCGCACGACCAGCGATGCGGCGAAATGCATCCTGATCTTCTGGTGCCTCTTCGCCTTCATCGCCTCGGGCTTCGAACATTCGGTCGCGAACATGACCGTGTTCTCGCTCGCTCTTCTCGGCAACCATCCCGCGAACGTCACGATCGCGGGCATGGCCTACAATCTGTTCTGGGTGACGATCGGCAACATCATCGGCGGCGCCATCTTCGTTGGGCTCGGCTACTGGCTTGCAAACACCGATGAAGCCAAAGCGACGCGGATCGAGGCGCAGCCCGTTCCTGCCGAGTGACACGAACTGCTGGCGCGGCGGCGGCGATCAACGTCGTCGCCGCGCGCGGCTGCGGCGCGGACATTGGAGTCCGGCTTAAGCAGTCTTTTCCGACCCCCTTGGGCCAACGGGGGCCCTTTTGCGAGGATTGAATGAGCGGCGATTTCACGCCTGAACAAAAACGCTACCTTGAGGGTTTTGCCTCTGGCCTCGCGATTGCGCGGGCCGGAAGCGGCGCCGTGACCCCCGCCCCCCCTAGGGTTGCGGCGTCGCCGACCACCTCATTCAGTGGCCCAGACGCGGCGAATCTCGCCGCCATGGCGCGGCTTGAGGCGGAAGGCAAAAAACTCACCGACCAGGAGAAATGGAAGCGCGAGCAGCATCCCTTCGATGCCTTTGCGCGGCTCGAAGAACAGGCCGCGCAGAATGAATTTCCAAAGCCCGCGGATAATTTCCGCTGGCGCTTTTTCGGCCTCTTCTATGTCGGGCCCACGCAAGACTCCTATATGTGCCGGCTACGCATCCCCAATGGTATTTTGAACCATTGGCAATTCGCCGGTCTCGCCGATGTCGCCGATCATTATGCCGGCGGCTATGCCAATGTGACGACACGCGCCAATCTGCAGATTAGGGAGATCGCGGCGAAGGACGCGCCGCATGTGCTGGAGTCCATCATCGATCTCGGCCTCTGCTCGCGCGGCACCGGCGCCGACAATATTCGCAACGTCACGGGTGATGCGACGGCCGGGATCGACGCGCAAGCACTGGTTGATACGCGACCCTATACGCGCGCGTGGCATTTCCATGTGCTGAACGATCGCTCGCTGACCGGACTGCCGCGCAAATTCAACATCTCCTTCGACGGCGGCGGTGCGATCCCGACGCTTGAAGAGACGAACGACATCGGATTCCAGGCAGTCGAAGTTCTCGCTGGCGGCCCTGTGCTGGAAGGCATCTACTTGCGCGTCGTCCTCGGCGGCATCACTGGACATAAAGACATCGCGCACAACACGGGCGTCATCATCAAGCCGGAAGAGGCGACGCGGGTGGCCGACGCCATCGTCCGCGTCTTCATCGATCATGGCGACCGCACCAACCGCACCAAGGCGCGGCTCAAATATGTTCTCGACGCCTGGGGCTTCGACAAATTCCTGAAGGCCGTCGAAGACAAACTGGGATTCTCCTTGCCGCGCATCGACGAAAGCCTTATTGCGCCGCGCCCCGCGCAAAACCGACAGGCGCATATCGGCGCTCATCGCCAGAAGCAGGACGACCTCTTCTATCTTGGCGTCGTTCTGCCGCTCGGCAAACTCACGACCGAGCAGATGCGCGAACTCGCGAGCATCGCGCGGGAATGCGGCGATGGCGACATCAGACTCACCGTCTGGCAAAATCTGCTGATCTCAGGCATCGCCGAAGAGCGCTTGCAAGAAGCGCAACAGCGCATCGAGGCGATCGGGCTCGATTGGAAGGCGTCCAGCATTCGCGCCGGGCTCATCGCCTGCACCGGCTCGCGCGGCTGCAAATTCTCCGCTTCCGATACCAAGGGCCACGCGGAAGAGATCGCCCAATGGTGCGAGAGCCGCATCAGGCTCGACCAGCCGATCAACATCCATCTGACCGGCTGCCATCATTCCTGTGCCCAGCATTATATCGGCGACATCGGCCTCTGCGGCGCGCGCGTGCCAGTCGGCACCGATGGCGATACGGTGGAAGGCTATCATGTCGTGATCGGCGGCGGCTTCGGTTCGGCTGCCTCGATCGGGCGTGAGATTTTCCGCGATGTCAAAGCTGAGGTCGCGCCGCAGCTCGTCGAGCGGCTGCTGAAAGCATATCTCGCCCGGCGCGAAGGCCCCGACGAAAGCTTTTATCAATTCACGGCGCGGCACGAGATCGTCGCTTTGCAACAATTCGTCGAGGACATTACCGCAGAGGAACCCGTGGCTGGGGGGATGAGCCTATGAGTTTTGCCGGTCCGCCGCCGACAATGATTCCCCTGTTGCCGGAGAATGCGCCCTTTTCGCCCGAGCAACGGGCCTGGCTCAACGGATTGTTCGCCGGCCTCCTTGCGCCGGCCGATATTTTCCCCGTCCCTATTTCCACCGATACATTTGCGGCGCTGACGAGCGAGCGAGCGCCTCAGCAAGAGGTGGATGACGGTGCGCCTTGGCACGATCCGGCTTTGGCGCTCCAAGAACGGATGAAACGCGCGGAGGGCCGGCCATTGCGCCGGCGCCTGATGGCAGCGATGGCGCAGCAGGATTGCGGTCAATGCGGCTATCTCTGCGAGACCTATGCCGATGCGATTGCGAGCGGCGCGGAAAAGCATCTCAACCTCTGCGTTCCTGGCGAAAAGCCGACGCTGCGTGCGCTAAAAGCCCTCGTCGAAGAGGCGCCTGCCGCACCAACGCCGGTGTCGAAAATCACCGTGCCCGCGCAGCCCGCGCCGCAAAAGCCGCTGGGCTATGCGCGCGAAATGCCGGTCGATGTCGCCTTTCATGCGCGCCGTAAGCTGACGAAAGAGGGCTCGGAGAAATCCGCCTATCATGTCGACTTCGACTTGACCGACAGCGGCCTCGATTATGCCGTTGGCGACAGTTTCGGCATTTATCCGCAAAATGATCCGGCGCTGGTCGACGCGGTGCTTGCCGCCATCCACGCACCGCCGAATTTTCCAATCATGGACCGGACGTTGCGCGACGTGCTGCTGCGCGATCTGGCGCTCAATGTCGCGCCCGACGCTTTGTTCGAGCTTCTTTCTTATATCACCGGCGGCGACCGGCGACAGAAAGCCAAGGCGCTTGCGAAGGGCGAAGATCCGGATGGCGATGCGGGAACGCTCGACGTGCTCGCCGCCTTCGAGAAATTTCCCGGCGTCCATCCCGATCCCGAAGCGCTGGTCGAATGTCTCGATACGCTGCAGCCGCGGCTCTATTCGATTTCGTCGTCGCCCAATTCATCGCCCGGGCGGCTGAGCCTCACGGTCGATCATGTGCGTTACTTTGTCGGCGAGCGTCTGCGCCATGGCGTCGCCTCGTCCTTCCTTGCCGAGCGCGCGGAAGAAGGCGAGAGGCTCAAGGCCTATATCCAGCGCGCGCATGATTTCGCTTTGCCCGCGCAAGGCTCGACGCCGATCATCATGATCGGCCCCGGCACCGGCATCGCGCCCTTCCGCGCCTTTCTGCAGGAACGTCAGGCGCAAAAGGCGACAGGCGGCGTCTGGCTCTTCTTCGGCCATCAGCATCGCGCCACGGATTTCTTCTATGAAGAGGAGATGGACGCCTTTTTGAAGGACGGCGTGCTGAGCCACCTCTCGCTCGCCTGGTCGCGGGACAGCGAAAAGAAAGTCTATGTGCAGGACAAGCTGCGGGAAGCGGGCAAGCAAGTCTGGGATTGGATCGCGCAGGGCGCGCATCTCTATGTCTGCGGCGATGCCTCACGCATGGCGGACGATGTCGAAAAGGCGCTCATCGACATCGTCGCCGAACAGACGAAGCGAGATGCTGAGTCCGCCCGCCAATTCGTCCAGGAGATGAGGAAGCGCGGCAGCTATCAGACGGATGTGTATTGAAAGGGCTCCTTCTCCCGCAAGCGGCAGAAGGGTCATGCCAATCCCGCCATCTTACGCTCGCGCCGGCACCTTATAGGCGATACCCTTGCTGTCGAAGAGGCCGGTCAGTTCGCCCGCCTGAAACATCTCGCGGACGATGTCACAGCCGCCGATGAATTCGCCTTTGACATAGAGCTGCGGAATGGTCGGCCAGTTGGAATAGCTCTTGATGCCCTGGCGGACTTCATCCGACTCGAGGCAGTTCATGGAGCCGAATTTCACGCCGAGGTAATTCAAGATCTGCACCAGCTGACCGGAAAAGCCGCATTGCGGCAGATTCGGCGTGCCTTTCATAAAGAGCATCACGTCATTCTGGTCGATGGCGGATTGGATCTTGTCGTTGATGGCTGACATGGCCGTTCCTTTCGATTGTCTGTCTGCTTCGTGCGAAGCCATGGATTATTTCGGCGCGAGCGTTTGCAGCTGCAGCGCGTGCAGCGCCTCGCCCATATTGCCGCCCAAAGCCTTGTAGACGAGCTGATGCTGTTGGAGCTTCGACTTGCCGGCAAATTCGGAGGAAATCACCACCGCGGCGAAATGATTGTTGTCGCCGGCAAGATCGGTGATCTCGATCTTGGCGTCAGGAATTCCATTTTTGATCAGCCGTTCGATTTCCGCTGCCGCCATGGGCATGAACATCATCCTCTGTTCGAAGAGTCCTCAGGGCTAAGGCAAAGGCTTTAACCGTGCCCGCCCTGCATGAAGCCGGGGAGCCATTGCTCGTGCCGTTGCTTCAGATCAGCCATATATATGGCTGCCTCCCCCGGAATGGTCAACGCGTCACCCCCCGTCGTGCCGATGATGAGGCAACAGATGCCCTTCTGGAGAGCGGAGGCGCTGATCTGATCGGCCTTTTCCGGCGTCGCGGTCAAGAGATAGCGGCTCTGGTCCTCGCCGAACAAGAAGCCGTGCATGGGCAGATCGTGGGAGCGGATATCGAGATGCGCGCCAATGCCCGAGGCAAGCGCCATTTCGGCCAGCGCCACGGCAAGGCCGCCCTCCGAGACATCATGCGCTGCGGTCACAACGCCGTGACAGACGAGACCCCGAACGAAGAGCCCATTCTTGCGCTCGACATCGAGATCAACCGGCGGCGGCGCGCCGTCTTCCCGGCCGCAGATTTCGCGCAGATAGGCGGAACGCCCCATCAAGCCTTTGGTCGGGCCGATGAGCAGAATGCGCTCACCCGCCCGCTTGAACGCGATCGTCTGCGTGCGGCTCACATCCTCGATGACGCCGACGCCGCCAACGGCGGGAGTCGGCGGAATCGAGCCCGCCGGGCTTTCGTTGTAGAGCGACACGTTGCCGGAGACGATCGGGAATTCGAGCGCCAGACAGGCGGCGCGCATGCCCTCAATCGCGGCGACGAACTGGCCCATGATCTCCGGCTTTTCCGGATTGCCGAAGTTGAGATTGTCGGTCATCGCCAGAGGCTTTGCGCCGACGACGCAGAGATTGCGCCAGGCTTCGGCCACCGCCTGCTTCGCGCCCTCATAGGGATCGGCGGCACAATAGACTTCGTTGACATCGACGGTCAGTGCCAGGCCCTTCGGCCCGTCGCCGATGCGGATGACGGCGGCGTCACCGCCCGGCGCCTGCACCGTATTGCCGAGGATGAGATGATCGTATTGTTCATAGACCCAGCGCTTCGACGACAGATTCGGACTGCCGATAAGACGCAGCAGCGCCTCGGAATTCGAGATTGTCGGCTTCAGCTCCTGGCAAATGATCACACAGGGCTTTTTCGGCGGCGCATGCAGGCGATGGTAGAGCGGCGCCTGATCGCCAAGCTCCTTGATCGGCAGATCGGCTTTGATCTCGCCATGATGTTTGACGACGAAGCGCAGCGTATCCGTCGTCTTGCCGATGACGGCGAAGTCCAATCCCCATTTGCGGAAGATCGCTTCGGCCTCCTGCTCCTTCTCGGGCGTCAGCACCATCAGCATGCGCTCCTGACTTTCGGAGAGCATTATTTCATAAGCGGTCATGCCTTCTTCGCGGCACGGCACTTTGTCGAGATCGAGCTCGATGCCGAGATCGCCTTTGGCGCCCATTTCCACGGCGGAAGATGTGAGCCCCGCCGCGCCCATATCCTGAATGGCGACGACGGCGCCCGATTTCATCAGTTCAAGACAGGCCTCGAGCAGCAGTTTTTCCGAAAATGGATCGCCCACCTGAACGGTCGGGCGCTTTTCTTGCGCGTCCTCGTCGAAAGAAGCGGAGGCCATGGTCGCGCCGTGAATGCCGTCGCGGCCCGTCTTGGAACCCAGATAGACGATCGGATTGCCGACGCCGCTCGCCTTTGCGTAAAAAATCTCGTTCTTATTGGCGATGCCGACGGCCATGGCGTTGACGAGAATATTGCCGTCATAGCCCTTATGAAAACGCGTCGAGCCGCCGACGGTCGGCACGCCGAAGCTGTTGCCATAGCCCCCGATGCCGGCGACGACACCGCCGACGAGATGCCGCGTCAAAGCATGTTCGGGCGAGCCGAACCGCAGAAGATCGAGACAGGCGACGGGCCGCGCGCCCATCGTGAAGACATCGCGCAAAATGCCGCCGACGCCCGTCGCGGCGCCCTGATAGGGCTCGATATAGGACGGGTGATTATGGCTCTCCATCTTGAACACGCAGGCGAGCCCGTCGCCGATATCGATCACGCCGGCATTCTCGCCCGGACCCTGGATCACCCAGGGCGCCTTGGTCGGCAGTTTGCGCAAATGAACGCGCGAGGATTTGTAGGAACAATGCTCGTTCCACATCGCCGAAAAAATGCCGAGCTCGGTGAAACTCGGCGTTCGGCCGATGAGCTTCAGAATGCGCTCATATTCATCGGGCTTGAGGCCGTGCGCGGCGATGAGGTCTGGCGTGATGGCCGGATCTGAGGTCATAAGGCGCGCCTCACCCAACCGTCGCGAGACTCTCGACGAGGCTCTTGAACATCCCTCGCCCATCGATGCCGCCGACAAGCGGATCGATCAGATTCTCGGGATGCGGCATCAGCCCCAGCACATTCAATTTTTCCGAATAGATGCCGGCGATGTCGTTCACCGATCCGTTCGGATTGGCGGCGCCGCCGATAATGCCTTCGGAATTGCAATAGCGGAAGGCGACGCGGCCATCGCCTTCGAGCTTGGCGAGCGTCTCGCGATCAGCCTCGTAATTGCCTTCGCCATGCGCGATCGCGACCTTGATGATCTGATGCTGTTGATACTGCGAGGTGAAGGCCGTATCGGCGCGTTCGACCCGCAGATGCTGCATGTGGCAGACAAAGCGCAGATCGCGATTGCGCATCAGCACGCCTGGCAAAAGTCCGCTCTCGCAGAGAATCTGGAAGCCGTTGCAGATGCCGAGCACGAGCCCTCCTTTTTTGGCATGGGCCCTGACAGCATCCATGATCGGCGCGCGGCCGGCGATGGCGCCACAGCGCAGATAATCGCCATAGGAAAAGCCGCCCGGCAGCACGACGAGATCCGTGCCTTTCGGCAGCGCGTGATCGGCATGCCAGACGAAATCGGGTTTTCTGCCGGTCGTCTGCTCCAAGGCGCGCGCGACATCACCTTCGCGATTGGAGCCAGGAAAGACGATGACGGCGGCGTGCACGCTTGAGCCTCGGCTAGTCGGGAAATTCGATCCGGTAATTTTCGATGACGAGATTGGCGAGGAGCTTGTCGCAGGCCTGTTTCAAGGCGGCTTCTGCCTTGGCCTTCGCCTCGACCGCGAGATCGATATCGAAGACCTTGCCTTGGCGGACGCTTTCCACTCCCGGAATATCGAGGCTCTCGAGGGCGCCTTCAATGGCCTTGCCCTGCGGATCGAGAATGCCGGGCTTCAGGGTGACGATCACGCGGGCTTTCAAGGCTCAATGTCCTCAGCGAGTGTGCTCAAGCGTTAGCGGCAATGGCTTGCCTAGGCAATGCGCTCCAAACACGCAGCAGGCGGAATCAAAAACCCGCCCTTGCGGGCGGGTTTCGATGGGACGCACAGGCAGCCCTTATTGCTGGACCAGTTTCGGCCCCGAGGCGCGCGGCACTTCATTCTCCTGGAGAATGCCGAGTCGGCGGGCGACTTCCGTATAGGCTTCGACGAGACCGCCCATGTCGCGGCGGAAACGATCCTTGTCGAGCTTGTCGTTCGACTTGATGTCCCAGAGCCGGCAGGAGTCGGGAGAAATCTCGTCGGCAACCACGATCCGCATCATGTCGCCTTCCCAGAGCCGTCCGCATTCCATCTTGAAATCGACAAGACGGATACCGACGCCGAGGAAAAGACCTGTCAGGAAATCATTGACCCTGATGGCAAGCGCCATGATGTCGTCGATCTCCTGCGGGCTCGCCCAGCCGAAGGCGGTAATGTGCTCCTCGGAGACCATCGGATCGTTGAGCTGATCGTTCTTGTAGTAGAATTCGATGATCGAGCGCGGCAGCTGCGTGCCCTCCTCGAGCCCGAGGCGGGTCGAGAGCGAGCCGGCGGCGACATTGCGCACGACGACTTCGAGCGGCACGATCTCGACTTCGCGGATCAGCTGCTCGCGCATGTTGAGGCGGCGGATGAAATGGGTCGGAACCCCGATATCGTTCAGATTTTGAAAGACAAATTCCGAAATCCGGTTGTTCAGAACACCCTTTCCGTCGATCACCTCGTGCTTCTTGGCGTTAAACGCGGTCGCGTCGTCCTTGAAGTGTTGAATAAGCGTGCCCGGTTCGGGTCCCTCATAGAGGACCTTTGCCTTACCTTCATAAATGCGGCGGCGGCGGTTCATTGGGATTAACCGTGGCTGGAGATGATCCATGGGATGGCCCTGGCTCCTTCGAGAGTGTCCCACCCCCTCGACCAAATACTTTCGAAGGGCTGGGAAAGCGGCGGAATTTGCGCATTGTGGCGCCGTGGGGTCCGGAAGCGTCCTAGCTGTTTCCGGATAGGGAGACAAGCCGACAAAGTACCCTATCCGAAAGCTCCGAAGGCCACAACGCGGCGAAAAGCAGCGAATTTCCGCTAATGTTTACAATGGATTATCGATCTTACCGTCAGCTTGGCAGATGGCCGCCGACGCCCGGCACACGGCCGCGCCCGAATCGGCCAAAGGCGTCTCCTTAGCCGTGTCCAAAGGGCGCCTTGGGAGCCCGTTGAACCCATCATATAGGGATGGGATCGCCCGTCGAAAAGATCGCCCCGCAGAGGGCAAGCTGCTCCTTACCTGGGCCCGAAACCGCGCTATGTTCCGCGCGGTGAAGCAATGGAAAATTGACGTGGCGCAATGCCCGATTCTCAAAGAGTCTGAAAGTGATCGGCAATCGATGCGGCCGGGAGAATAGCGAATGACAACGTTCGATGAACGCGAAAACGCTTTCGAAGCAAAGCTGGCGCATGATGAGGAATTGAAATTCAAGGCGACCGCGCGGCGCAATAAATTGCTCGGCCTCTGGGCGGCGCAGAAGATGGGCAAGAGCGGAGACGCGGCGGATGAATATGCCGCGGCCCTTGTGACAACCGGGCTCGTCGGAGTCGGCGCCGATCTGATCTTCAAGAAGCTCCGCGCCGACTTCGATGCCGCCCGCGTGCCAGCGTCCGATCAAGAGATCCGCCGCCAAATGGACGAACTCTTGGCGAAAGCAACGGACGATATCATGGCCTCAGCGCCGAAGCCGGAGGCGCTTTGAGCGCGAGGGCGCTGCCTCGCAACCGCGGCTGCAACCCTTCCTTCACCTCTGCGGCGCATAGCAGCGCTATGAGTCTTTCCCGCGCGCCATCGACCGAGATCGAGGCCCCAAAGCTTGCCGCGACGGCGGCGCTCGCCCGTGCGGCGCAGGGCTGGCTTGATCATCTTTCTGGCGAGCGGCGCTCCTCGCCTCACACCCTTGTCGCCTATCGGCGCGACCTTGCGCAGTTCTTCGATTTCCTCCGTGATCATTTCGGCGAAACGCCGAATCTCGCGCTCATCGCCAAGCTGACAACCGCCGATCTGCGAGCCTTTCTCGCCGCGCGGCGGATGAGCGGGGCGCAAAACCGTTCGCTGTTGCGCCAGCTCTCGGGTCTGCGCTCCTTCGCGCGCTTTTTGGAGCGAAACCACAACTGCGTCGTCGGCGCTTTCGCGGGCCTGCGCAGCCCCAAACAGGCGCGCGGGCTGCCCAAGGCGCTGCCCGCCTCCGCCGCGCGCGCCATGCTCGACCAGAACGCCTATGGCAGCGATACGAAACTGCCGTGGCTTCTCGCGCGCGACGCGGCTGTGCTGGCGCTGCTGTACGGCGCCGGACTTCGCATTTCGGAAGCGCTGTCGCTGAAACGCAAGGAGGCGCCGCTCGCGGCGGACGCGCTCACCATCATCGGTAAGGGCGGCAAGCAGCGCTCCGTGCCGATTATCGCGCCTGTCCGCGAGGCGATCGGCCACTATCTAGACCTTTGCCCTTATACCCTACCCGCCGACGGGCCTCTCTTCATCGGCGCCAAAGGCGGTCCCCTTTCGCCGCGCATCATTCAGCTTGTTGTCGAACATATGCGCGGCGCCCTCGGCTTGCCGGAGACGGCAACGCCACACGCCTTGCGCCATTCCTTCGCGACGCATCTTCTCGGCCGCGGTGGCGATCTGCGCACAATTCAGGAATTGCTCGGCCATGCGTCCCTGTCGACGACGCAGATTTATACGGCGATCGATACCAAAAGGCTCGCCGAGGCCTATCTATCCGCCCATCCGCGCGCGCGATAGAGCAACCCACCTCCTTGCAAACAGTTGACTGGTCCTGCGTGTCATTCGGCCGAGCGTCATTGGTCTGTCGCATCGCCGAGCCGTAACGTTCGTCCTTCGGCTGCGAAGTGGTATGGAAGGCGCGCGCGCGCCAGGAACGGGAGACTTTTATGGCAGACCATTTCGACGCCGCCGTGATCGGCGCGGGGCAAGCGGGCCCGTCTCTCGTCAATCGTCTGACGCAGGCCGGCAAGAAAGTCGCGATGGTCGAGCGCGGCCGCTTCGGCGGCACTTGCGTCAACACCGGCTGCATGCCGACGAAGACAATGGTGGCGAGCGCCTATGCCGCGCGCCTTGTCGCCCGCGCCGCAGAATATGGCGTGATGATCGAGGGTACGATCACCGTCGACATGGCGCGCGTCAAAGCGCGCAAGGATAAGGTCGCCGACACTGCCTCGATGAATGTCGAGAACTGGCTGAAGGGCATGCCGAATTGCGCAATCTATCGCGGCAGCGCGCGATTGACCTCGCCGACGGGCGTCGTCGTCGGCAATGACAGTTTCACCGCGGATATGATCTTTCTCGATGTCGGCGCGCGCCCCGTCGTGCCGAAAATCCCGGGCATCGAGACTGTGAATGTGCTGACGAATTTGAATGTGATGGACCTCGATGTCGTCCCCGCTCATATGCTCATTCTCGGCGGCAGCTATATCGGCCTCGAATTCGCACAGATGTTTCGCCGCTTCGGCGCCGAAGTCACGGTGATCGAGGCGGCGTCCCGGCTTCTGCCACGCGAAGACGACGATATCTCCGACGCCATTCGTGAGATCGTCGAAGGTGAAGGCATCCGCATCTTCACCGACGCGAAATGCACCGCTCTCGCCAAAGACGGTGATGCGATCGTCGCCAGTGTCGAGTCGCCGAACGGCAAGAGCCAAGTGACGGGCAGTCATCTCCTCGTCTCCGTCGGCCGCGTGCCGAACACCGACGGGTTGGGGCTCGAGGCCGCGGGCGTCGCGCTCGATCAACGCGGCTTCGTTCAAGTCAACGATTTCTGCCAGACCAGCGTGCCCACGATCTATGCGATGGGCGAATGCAATGGCCGCGGCAACTTCACCCACACGTCCTACAATGATTACGAGATCGTCGCCGCCAATCTGCTCGATGGCGACAAGCGCCGCATCAGCGATCGCATCTTGACCTATGGTCTCTTCATCGATCCTCCGCTCGGCCGCATCGGCATGACCGAGGCCGAGGCGCGGAAAACCGGCCGCAAACTCCTGCTTGGCAAGCGGCTCATGACACACGTCGGCCGCGCCGTCGAAAAAGCCGAGACGCAAGGCTTTATGAAAGTCATCATCGATGCCGAGACCAAAAAGATTCTCGGCGCGGCGATTTTGGGAACGACCGGCGATGAAGCGGTCCAATGCATCACCGCGATCATGTATGCCGATGCGCCCTACACCGTGCTACAACGCGCGGTGCTGATCCATCCCACGGTGTCCGAACTTATTCCGACGATGCTCGGCGAGATGAAGGAGATGTGAGGGAGGTCGCCATGAACGAGACCAAAAAAGCCTGGTTCGCGCCGAAACGCTATGGCTATGGCGCGACACCTTCGACCTGGCAGGGATGGGCGGCGACGCTCGTCTTCGTCATTCTCTTCGGCTTGGATCTTGGGTTCCTTAAGGCGCCTCTGAGCTGGATTGGCGCCTTCATTCTGCTCGTCGGCTTCGTCGTTCTGACTTATGTGAAGACGAGCGCACCCTGGCGTTGGCGCTGGGGCGACGACGGCAAGTAGGTGGTGCTCACGCTGGCAATTCGGGATTCTCGTCGGGTATAATACGGTCGCGGATGGCAAGCCCGGCGATCAGGAAGGGCACGGATAGAAAAGCGCCGATCGGCCCCCAGAGGAAGGCCCAGAAGGTCAGCCCAAGTAGAATGGCAAAAGGATTGAGAGTCAGCCGCCGGCCCACGATTTTCGGCGTGATGAGATTACCCTCGAGCGTGGTCATGCCGAGATAGAGCGCAGGCGCCCAGAGCGAGGCAGTGAGCGTCGGCAGCGTCACGAGGCCGACGGTAAAGAGAACCGCGACGACGAACGCGGGCCCGATATAGGGAATATAATTGCAGGCGAAGGCGAGCGCGCCGAAGAGTAGCGGATTGGCGAAGCCCAGCGCCCAAGTGCCGGAGAAGGTCAGAAGGCCGACGACGGCATTGATGACGGTCACCGTCGCGAAATAACGCGCCAGATTTTCCTCGACGTCGTTGATGATTCTGAGCGTGCGCAACCGGCTCTCGCGCGAGGAAAAGACCAGCACGAGATGGCGGCGCATCCCTTCACGTCCGAGAAGATAGAAAAATAGCGTGGAAAAGAAGATTAGCAGTTCGGCAAGCGTCGGCGTCAAAAACGCCGCCGTCATTTGGATGACCGGCGTGACGCTCAAGTCGAGGCCCGACTCTTTCGACCCGAGTGTCTTTTGCAGATCGCGCAGCGCATTGATCCCACCATCTAGAACACGCAGCTTGTTCTGCAAGGTCGCCGAGAAATCAGAGGCATGTCTGACCCAATCGATCACCGCACTCGACAGCACGATGGCGCTGAGCTGGAGAAGAATGAATATGCCTAGGACGACCGCGGTCGCCAGTACCCAGGACGGAATGCGGCGTTCGCTGAAGCGTCTCTCGATCGGCCCGAACATCGTTCCGATCACGACGGCCGACATGATGGGGACGAGAATTTCCGAGCCGAAATAAAGCGAGACGCAAAGCGCAATGAGAAACGTGCCGATGATCGCAATTTGCGTGAAACGCCAAAGGAAGGTGTCTGTCGGCGCGGGCTCTTCGGTCCGTTCCGCCATCGAAACGACAGTGCCCTGCGGGGAAAGAGAACGGGCCAAGGCGGTGCCTTTATGGCGAGAAAAGGAAATTGTAGCTCAATTCTGTTGTCGCTCTCCCGCAATGCACAGGCGCCGACATAAGTTCCTTAGAAGATTGGTCTTAAGCCGGAGATACAGCGCGCATTCGCTGAAGACTACCAAAGTCCGTCCGTTGCAAGGGGCAATGGATAGGACTATGCTTTTCTTCAAAATGAAAAGCGAAGAACGGCGATCCAATCGCCGCGGATAAGGGAGGTCGCCATGCGCATGCCTGCCGAATCTGTGCTGCTCCGGATTATCGTCGGCGAAGAGGATCGATATCTCGGTCGGCCGCTCTACCCCGCAATCGTGTCAAAAGCGCTCGAACGCAAGATGGCCGGAGCGACAGTTCTCGTCTGCCCCGAAGGCTTCGGGCGCTCGCGCATCATTCGGCGCGAAGTGAATATCGATGCAGGACCGCTCTTGGCGGTCGCTATCGAAATTGTCGACAGCGAAGAGCACATCGAGCAATTCTTGCCCATCATTCACGACATGGTCGAAAGTGGCCTTGTCACGCTTGAACGCGTGCACGCGATCCACTATCCACGCCCGCCCGTCGGCCTCGCCTCGGCCAAGGGAGGGTGCCATGGACGTGCCGCATGATGCTGTTTTGCTGCGCATCTTTACCAGCGTCGGCGACAGATTTGGTCACGATCCGCTCTACCACGCGATTGTCAAAAAGGCCCGTGACATGCATCTTGCGGGCGCAACCGTGCTCAGAGGCCCCGTCGGTTTCGGCCACTCCGCCAAGCTCCACGAAGGGCATCTCTTTTCGATGAAACATGATGTTCCGGTCGTGATCGAGATCGTTGACCGCGAGGAGAAGATCGACCTTTTTCTGCCGGTGCTCGATGAAATGATGGAAAGCGGACTGGTGACGATCGAGGCCGCTAAAGTGCTGCAATACGGCCGTCACCGCGCTGGTCTGTTCGAACGGATCAAAGAGCGTTTTGGCCACCATGCGCCACCGCATGGGCCGTCGTCGTAATGGCGATGGCGCTAAAATATCTGCTCTTGAGCAGCCGAACGCATTTGAAACATCAAGAAATTCATGCATAGTTCGGACTGAAGGGGATGGGGTTCCCCAAAACCGCTCATCTGAGCTGATGACCCCTGCCGCACGGCGATGCGGTGGGACGTTTGGCGACCCGCTGCAGAGCGGGTTTTTTTGTGCCCGCTCGGCATACGAAAAGGATGACGGCGATGACCAATATCTGGTTCCAGTCCGCATTATGGATGGCACTCGCGCTGATCGCCGCCTTCGGATCGCTTTGGATCACGATCTCCGCCGCTCTGTTCGAAATTGTCGTCGGCGCCATCGCGGGCAATACGATAGGCCTGCCGCTGACGCCCTGGATCAATTACATCGCGAGTTTCGGCGCGATATTGCTGACATTTCTCGCCGGCACCGACATCGATCCGCATGTCGTCAAGAAACATTTCGCATCAAGCGTCACGATCGGCCTGGTGGGCTTTTTCGCGCCTTACATCGGCTGTCTGCTCTTGGCGCGTTACGGATTGGGCTGGCCATGGCCGCAGGCGCAGATCGCCGGGATTGCCTTGTCCACGACCTCCGTGGCGGTCGTCTACGCGGTGATGGTCGAAACCGGCTACAACAGAACCGAACTTGGCAAGATCATCCTGGCTGCCTGTTTCATCAATGACATCGGCACTGTGTTGGCGCTTGGCCTCGTCTTCGCCAATTACAATCTCTATTTGCTTCTTTTCGCCGTCGTCACTGTCGCAGTGGTGGCGGCGCTCCCCTTCGTCGTGCCTTGGCTTTTCAAGCGGATCGGCGGCCGCACGAGCGAGCCCGAGATCAAATTTCTTTTTCTTGTGCTCTTCTTCCTCGGCGGTCTCGCCAATTTGGGAAAGAGCGAGGCCGTGCTGCCGGCCTATCTCGTCGGAATGGCGCTTGCGCCTTTCTTCATTGGGCAAAGGGCGTTGCAGCACCGCATGCGGGCGATCTGCTTCGCGTTTTTGACCCCGTTTTATTTTCTGAAAGCGGGATCGCTAATCGAGGCCCACGCGCTGATCGCGGGGGCCGGGCTGATCGCGCTTTTCCTCGCGGTCAAGATGACAACCAAATTCTGCGGCATCTTGCCCTTGACACGCTACTTCGCCTTCGAGAAGCGCGAGGGAATGTACACGACTTTGATGATGTCGACCGGGCTGACATTCGGTTCGATCTCGGCCCTGTTCGGCCTGACCAATCATATCATCGACCAGACCCAATATACGATCCTGGTGACGGCGGTGATCGCCAGTGCGGTCGTCCCCACCGTCATCGCCCAGCTCTGGTTTCGACCTCATTTCGAACCGCTGGAGGAAGACGCTTAAGACCCATGTCTCTCCTGCTTTGCCTTTGCCGCCTTCGCCGATTCGCGCACGCAGCGGCGCAAATCGCTCAAGTCGCGATTGAGCTGCTCCAGGGCGAATCCAAGCGCGAAGACGCGCTCCAGTTCCTGCGGGGAGAGGCTGCGCGTAAACCCTTCGGAGCGCAGCGCCGCAAATTCTTGCGCATAGGCTTCATAGGCGGCCTCGATGGGCTGAGGCGATGAAACGGCTCGGCGCCGTCTCAGTGCGTCGGCACAGTCGCGAAAATGAACGACGACGTGACGCGCGATCTCATCGAGCGGCAGACCGAGGCGTTTTGCAAAATCGGGCGGCAGCGGTTCTGTCGCCGCGCGGCCAAGAATGACGAGATCATGCCGCAGCCGCAGAAGCGTCCGGCCCAGCGCCGCATCGTCGAGCCCGTCGGCAAACGCGGTGAAGCGCTCCTCCTTCACCTCGCTCACAACCTCCTGGAAATACACCACGGCGGCGCCCAGCTCATCCTGCTTCGCATACATCGCTTCGATGTCGATCTGTTGCGTAAAGCCCTTGAAGAGCATCGGCAGAAAGTCGGCGACGCGTTCCAGAATACGCGCGGCGGCCTCGATCGCGCGCGCATGCGCCCGCTCGGGAAGAATGACGATCGCGACGACGATGGCGGTCAGGCCGCCAATAACAACCTCCATGATTCGAAAGACCGCGGATTCGAGCGGGCCCTGGTGAAACCAATTGGAGACGAAAAGCACCAGTACAGCGGTAAACGGCGCGACACGGAATTTCGGATCGAGCGATGCCAAGAGCGCGAGCGGCGCGATGCTGAGCGCCAAGGCGATGGCGAGCTGGACATTCGTCTCATGCGGGACGACCAGCGCGACGGCGGTCGCATAGATGGCGCCGCCAAGCGTGCCGACGACATATTCCGCCGTCGCGCGCAGAGACCCGCCGACGCTGATCTGCGTCACCACCACGGCGGTGAGAACGGCCCAAAGCCCGTGCAGCGGAAAATTGCCGAATTGGGTGATGGCGAAAGCGAGGACGCCGGCGACCGTCAGGCGAAGACAGTAGCGCCACTGCGCCTTGCGCTCGCCAAGCCCTTTGCGAAGGAAACGCCAAAAATTCTCAAGAGTCATGAAACGGCGTCCGGCAAGTGGCGCGGCGATGGGTAATCAAGATTACGACGAGGCGGGGTGAAAAGAATAGCCCGGGATTGAAGGGTGACGAAATTTCGGCGCGCCCACCGACATTAAAAGCCGACAAATTGATGCACGGCGGCATCGACGTCCTTTCTTTGATCGGGCGTGAGCTTGTTCAGGAACTGGTCGAGCCAGGGGTCTTTTTCTCCGGCCGCTTTGGCGAGCAAATGCCATTTCATGGCCTCGACGAGATCGGGCTTGATGCCGCGGCCCACGACCAGCAGCCGGGCGATGCGATTTTGCGCGATCGGATTGTTGGCGCTCGCTGCCTTGAGGAACAGCAGCGCCGCAGCAGCCTCGTCCTTTTCCGTGCCGACGCCATTGAAGAGCATGATCGCATATTCAACTTCAGCCGCGACATTGTTCTCCTTCGCCGCACGGCTCATCCACGTGGCGGCGACTTTGTCGTCGCGCGTCACGCCGCGGCCATTCCGGTAGAGGAGCGCGAGCGCATAGGCTGCATCAGGCAGGCCAAGTTCAGCGGCGCGGCCAAAATAGTCGGCGGCCGCCTTGAAGTCCGGAGGCGTGCTTTGAAGATCCAACATGCCGAGATTATAGAGCGCGGCGGGATGGTTCTTGGCGGCCGCTTGCCGGAATAGATCGGCGGCGCCGGCGACATCTTTCGGCACGCCTCGACCCTGCAATTTGTCTGTGCCCAGCGCAAACATCGCCTGCACATTGCCTTCGGCCGCCGCTGCGGCAAACCAGCGGGCCGCGACCGCATCGTCCTCCTTCACGCCATAGCCTTGCTGGTAAAGCTCGCCGA
The DNA here is from genome assembly GCA_049522395.1 of Methylovirgula sp. GTDB lineage: Bacteria > Pseudomonadota > Alphaproteobacteria > Rhizobiales > Beijerinckiaceae > Methylovirgula. The sequence goes on along the minus strand of JBEKNV010000001.1, from coordinate 92,366 downwards.
GCAAGGCCATGGCGGCGCCGTCATGTTTGTTCGCGGCCACGCGCTTCAAGGCTTCTTTCAACGCCGTCTCATAGAAGCCGCGTTGAAAGGCGCCATAGGCGAGATCGACATTGGCATTATCTCCGCTTGGATTGCCGCCCGCCGCTTGCCCTTCCGGCGATTCGGGCGTCGGCAATTTGGGTCCGGGCGGCACCGTCTGGGACCCCGACTGCGGCGACGGCACTGTCTGAGCGAAGCTGTTGCCAGTCCCCATGACGAGCGTCAAAAGCGCAAGAGCGAGAAGGGGGCTGCGCGCGCGAGTCATGGGGCTGGCTCATAGACCGAGGCGATGGCCTTCATCGCTTGCGCGACTGCCGCGGCTGCCCCGTCCGGATGACCCCAGACCGCATCGCCGAGCGCGATGAAATCGGCGCCCGCTTCGACGAGAGGCGTGACGTCCTCAAGCCGTTCCGCATAGCCGACACAGGGCACGGTGAAAATTTCGGCCCACCAGGCGACGCGATCGAAGAGCGCGGTGTCGCTCTCATAAGTCTCGTCAGGACCGCCGAACATCACATAATCGACGTTGGCTTCGCCGGCCTGCATCGCCTCATGACGGTTCGCAAGGCCGCCGACGCCGACGATTTTATCGGGCTTCATTGTCGTGAGCGGCGCCTCCAGCGCGGCACCTAGTCCATCGATGTGAACGCCGTCGGCATCGCTGCGCGCAGCGAGCACCGGATCGTCCAGCAAAAGTGCGACGCCATGCTCTTGCGCGAGCGGCAGCAGCGCCGCGACGATCTTCTTCTGCTCGCTCATCGCCTGAGGCGCGAGCCTGAGGAAGACGCAGGCGATATCGCCGGCCTCCAGCGCCGATTCAAAGATCGACGCGAAGGCGCCCGCTTCCGCGAGCGGCGGCGTGATCAGATAAAGACGCGGAGCGGCCTCGGCCATAATGGGTCGCTTTGGTTCGAGACAAGCGAATCGCGTCGAGCATGCCGATGATTGGGGCGAAACCGCGATACGGCTCAGGCCGCCGCCTCGAGCGGCTCAGCCCATTCGCCCTTCGCGGCAAGCCCGTTCATGCGTGCGCGATGCGCAAAAGCCGCCTGCGCCGCCGGAACATTCTCCGGCTTACCCGACCAGGCTTTTTGCGCCGCCGCCTGCAAGGCACGCCCATAAGAGAAGGTCACCGGCCAAGGCAGGGGGCCGAGATGGTTGATGGCATCGAGATGGGCGGTCGCCTCGACATCGCTTTGGCCGCCGGAGAGAAAAGCGATACCCGGCACGGCCGAGGGCACGCAATTCTTGAGCACGCGCACGGTCGCCTCGGCGACCTCTTCGACGCGCGCCTGCCGCGGCGCCTTTTTGCCTGGCACGACCATGTTCGGCTTCAGCACAATGCCTTCGAGGAAGATGCGCATCTCATAGAGCTGCGCGAAGACCTGCTTCAAGACCTCTTCCGTCACCTCGTAGCAGCGCGCGAGCGAATGGCCGCCATCCATCAGCACTTCCGGCTCAACGATAGGAACGATATCAGCTTCTTGGCAGAGCGCCGCATAACGCGCGAGCGCATGCGCATTGGCGGCAATCGCCGCGCGGGTCGGAATGCCGTCGGCGATGTCGATCACCGCGCGCCATTTTGCGAAGCGGGCACCGAGACCATAGTAATCCTTGAGCCGGGCCGCGAGCCCGTCGAGCCCCTCGGTAATCGTCTCGCCGGGAAACCCCGGCAGGGGCTTGGCGCCATTATCCACTTTGATTCCCGGGATCGCGCCCGCGGCTTCGATCAGCTTGACGAGCGGCGTTCCGTCCGCAGCCGACTGACGAATGGTCTCGTCATAGAGAATGACGCCCGAAATATGCGAATCCATCGCCGGGCGGGTGCGGAACATCAGCTCGCGATAATCGCGTCGCGCTTCGGTCGTCGAAGCAATGCCGATAGCATCGAAGCGCTTCTTGATGGTTCCGGTGCTTTCGTCCGCGGCCAATAAGCCCTTGCCTTTGGCGACCATGGCTCGCGCGACCCGTTCGAGCTGATCCTTATTCACCGCCAAACTCCCTGCTCTTCGTCCGACAACCACCGATCATATTGGCCGGAAGTTGCTGCGCAAGGCCTCGACGCCGGGCAGGTGCTTGCCTTCGAGCCATTCGAGAAAGGCTCCGCCGGCCGTCGAAATATAGGTCATGGCCTTCGCAGAATCGGCCTTGTTCAGCGCGGCAATCGTGTCGCCGCCGCCGGCGATCGATTCAAGCTGGCCAGCTTGTGTGAGCCGCGCCGCCGCTTTCGCAATCGCGACCGTCCCCGCATCGAAAGGCGGGATCTCGAAAGCCCCGATGGGGCCATTCCAGACGAGGGTGCGCGTCGTCTCAAGAAGAGCCTCCACCCTGGCGATGGATTTCGGCCCGATGTCGAGGATCATGTCGTCGGCTTCGACGTGATCGACATCGACAATGCGCGTCTTCGCATGCGCCTCGAATTTCGGCGCGACCACTACATCGACGGGCAGCACCACCTCGCAATGATCGCCGGCCGCATCAGCCATGATTTTCCGCGCGATATCCTCAAATTCCATTTCGCAGAGCGATTTGCCGATCGACTTGCCCGTGGCGGCGAGGAAGGTGTTGGCCATTCCGCCGCCGATCACGAGCAGATCGACCCGGCGCATAAGGTTGCCGAGCAATTCGAGCTTGGTCGAAACCTTGGCGCCGCCGACGATCGCCATCACGGGGTGAACCGGATTGGTCAGAAGATTGGTGAGATGTTCGAGCTCCACCTGCATGGAGCGGCCGGCGAAGGACGGCATCTTGTGTGCCAGGCCTTCGGTCGAGGCATGGGCGCGATGGGCGGTCGAAAAGGAATCGTCGACATAGATGTCGCCCAATTTGGCGAGCGCGTCGACGAATTCGGGATCGTTCTTTTCCTCGCCCTTATGAAAGCGCGTGTTTTCGAGAAGCAGAAAATCGCCATCGTGCATGGCGGCCACGGCGGCCACGGCGGAGGGACCGATGCAGTCGTCGGCGAAGGCAACCTTCTTGCCCAATTTCTTTTCGAGTTCCGCTGCGACAGGGCGCAGCGAAAATTTCTCGTCGCGGCCATTCTTAGGCCGGCCGAGATGGGAGAGCATGATGACCCTGGCGCCCTTCTGCGAAAGTTCCTGCAGGTTCGGCAGAATGCGATCCATACGGGTCGCGTCCGTCACCTTGCCGCCTTCCATGGGCACATTGAGATCGACACGCACAAGCACCCTTTTGCCGGCGACTTGCGCATCGTCAAGAGTGGGAAACGGAGCCAAAGGTGCGGATCTCGTCATGCCAGCTTCCCCATCGCCACGGCCGTATCGGCCATCCGGTTGGAGAATCCCCATTCATTGTCGTACCAGGAAACGACGCGAACGAAAGTGCCATCCATCACGCGCGTCTGATCTATGTGGAAAATTGAGGAATGCGAATCGTGGTTGAAATCAATCGACACGTTCTTTGCCTCGGTAAAGGAGAGGATACCTTTTAATTGCTGCTGCGCGGCACGTTTGATGGCGTCCGCGATTTCCTCGGGCGTCGTCGCCCGCTTGGCGACGAAATTGAAATCCACGACCGAAACATTGGGCGTCGGCACGCGGATCGCGCAGCCGTCGAGTTTGCCCTTCAGCTCCGGCAAGACAAGACCGACGGCTTTCGCCGCGCCGGTCGTCGTCGGGATCATCGAGAGCGCGGCGGCGCGGGCGCGATAAAGATCCTTGTGCATCGTATCGAGCGTCGGCTGGTCGCCAGTGTAGGAGTGGATCGTCGTCATGAAGCCCTTCTCGATCCCGATCGCGTCATTGAGGACTTTGGCGATGGGAGCCAAGCAATTGGTCGTGCAGGAAGCGTTCGAGACGACAATATGTTCCCGCGTGAGCTTGTCGTGATTGACGCCAAAGACAACGGTTAAGTCAGCGTGATCGGCCGGCGCCGAGACGAGCACCCGTTTTGCGCCTGCCTTGAGATGGGCGGAGGCTTTTTCCTTGGAGGTGAAAATGCCGGTGCATTCGAGGGCGATTTCGACGCCGAGCGCCTTGTGGGGCAATTCGGCTGGATCGCGCACCGCGGTCACTTTGATGGGGCCCGTGCCGATATCGATCGTGTCGCCCTCGACCTTCACCTCACCGGGGAAACGGCCATGGACCGAATCGTAGCGCAGGAGATGCGCGTTGGTTTCCACGGGGCCGAGATCATTGATGGCGACGACATTGATGTCCTTGCGTCCCGATTCCGCGATTGCGCGCAAGACAAGGCGGCCGATGCGTCCGAACCCATTGATCGCGACGTTCACCGCCATCTCGCTTTGCTCCCTTGCTTTGCGTTTGAAATCAGACGCCCGCGCCCCGCGCGCCTTGATGCGGATCAAACCGCACGCTCTTCAATCCCAAATATCGGAAATCTTGTGATTTTTAGCGCTTCTTTGAAACGCTCCGGCACTCGCTCCGTCGCCACGTTCCCCGGTCCGCGGACCACACCAATGCCCTGGGTACCCCCGAAAGCCTAACGTCTGTGGTTGCGTTCGGTTCACCGCGTCCGGATCGATACTGCTGATTGTCTGCCCGCCATTTCACTTGGCGCCCTTCTTACTTGGCGCCATTGTTTTGCATGAGTTCAAGAGCCGCGCAAGCGGGCGTGAAATCATCATGCGTTGCCTTGTGCATGGCCAAATGTCGCGCCTGACGCGTGATCCGACAGACCCGGCCCGCCACAATCGTGATCTCGCGTAATTTTGCGCGCGCCCGATGCCGCAACATTCCGTCATGTGGCCGCTGATGACCAAAAGAAACGGCGCGAGCAGGCAAAAAGACCCGAAATAGCGCTCGCGGAGAGCCGGCGCCTAGTGCGACGCAATACGGAATTGCGCCACATTCGACAGGTCCCATCAGCTCCGGTTCAGACTGTTCCAAGTTGGAGCAATATTCCACCAATATACTGTTCTTTCGCTTCGATTTGTTAGTAAACACCGTGTCTTAGCGAGTTGACGGAGGCGTGGGACTGGAGCCTAATGGCGCAGGTCCAGACTCAATATCGAATGAGCACTTACGTACAACTAGAGTCGGCTTTTAAAGGTCTGTTGGCTGCGCTCGATCAGCTCGAAGCCGCCTGCGAGCACCGTATCAAAGCCGAAACAGAACGCGGCAATCTCGAAGAAGAGCTTGCCGTGTTGCAGGACGATCGTACCCGCCTCGCCCTCGAACTCGACGATGCACAAGCGCGAGCGAAGTCTCTGGAGCTCGCAAACGGCGAAGTCGCGCGCCGGCTCGCCAAGGCGGGTTCCAACATTAGAACGATTTTGGCGCAAGCTGCCGCTCAAAACCATTGAAGGGGAGCATTGACGGGGTCGGGGGGACACATGCGAGGGCGATGAATGGGTGCTGAAGATCAAAGCGGCATGACACAAGTGTCTGTGACCATCGCGGGCCATGCTTATCGTATGGCTTGTGCCATCGGCGAGGAGGCTCACCTCCAAGGGCTAGCGCGGCAGATCGACGAACGCATCGACATGCTGCGTCGGAACTTCGGCGAAATCGGCGATCAGCGGCTGATCATCATGGCGGCCATTACCGTCGCCGACGAATTGGCCGAAGCGCGTCGTCAGATCGGCACGCTCAACGCCGAAATCGGCGATCTCCGATCCGATTCGCAGGGCCAAGCGAGCGCGCAGGGCCAATGGGCCGGCCGCCTCGCCCAATCGCTGGACGAGACAGCGGCGCGGATCGAGCGGCTCGCACAGGATCTCAATAGTTTAGGACGATAGAGGCGACAGCTGCCGAAGTGATGGCGGATCGGGCGGCAGGCGCATAGACTCCGCAGCGCATCTTTCCGTCCCCGTCGCATCCATGCCATCCAGCACCGTTTTCACCATCGCGCCCGGCGCGCCTTTTCTCAAGACATTCGTCGAAGCGCTGCTTGACGGCCGCATCGTCGCTGGTTTTTCGCGCGATCTGCCGCCGCTCGCACTTGCCGATGCGACGATCTATGTGCCGACCCAGCGTGCCGCGCGCGCCCTTGTGCAAGAATTCGCTTCGACCTTCGATCGGCCTGCAACCCTGCTGCCAAGGATTCTGCCGCTGGGCGCGCTCGATGCGACCGAAACGGCGCTGCTCTTTGAAGAAGCCAGCATCGATTACGCTCTGGCCGAGGATGTGCCGCAAGCCGCAACCGAGATCTGGCGGCGAATGCATCTCGCCCACTTGATTTCCGAATGGGCTCGGACCCTGCGCCACGCCATCGTGTCGATCGATGAGGATGGCGCAAAGACCACCGACCCGAGCGAGCCTTGCCTTGTCGGCACCTCGCCGCTCGATGCCTTCGCGCTCGCCGGCGATCTCGCCGATCTGATCGACGAATTGATCATCGAAGATGTGCCGTTCGCGGCGCTCGATCCTCTGGCGACGTCGGAACTCGATGCCTATTGGCGGATCACTTTGGATTTTCTTGCCATCGCGATCACGAGCTGGCCGGCGATTCTCAAAGAAAACGATCTCGTCGATGCCGCATTCCGGCGCGCGCGGCTTGTCGAAAAGCAGATTGGGCTGATCGAAGCGGGCTCTCAGCCGGGCCCCGTGATCGCCATCGGCTCGACCGGCACCAACAGCGCGACCGCGCGCCTGCTTTCCGCAATTGCGCGCGCACCGCAAGGCGCCGTTGTTCTGCCGGGGCTCGATCGCGACCTCGACGAAGAGGCCTGGCAGCAGATCGCAAACCATCGGGATGGTGGCCTGGATTCGGCCTTCGGCCATCCGCAAGCCGCACTTGCGCGCCTTTTGTCCACGCTCAAAGTGACGCGCGACGCGGTTGTCGAACTTGGCTCTCTCGATAAGCCTTGCGCGATACGCGGACGCCTCATCTCCGAAGCGCTTCGTCCGGCCGAAACAACGGATCATTGGCCGCTCTATCGGACCAGTGTCCCTTCCACCGACCTTGCGACCGCGCTGGCGGACGTCGCCTTCATCGACGCGGCGGACGAGCGCGAAGAAGCTTTGGCGCTCGCCATCGGCATGCGCGAAATCCTGGAAGAGCCGGGCAAGACCGCCGCGCTTGTGACGCCCGACCGCACGCTGGCGCGCCGTGTCGCCGCGGAACTCGGCCGCTTTGGCCTCGCGGTCGAAGATTCAGCGGGCGAGCCGTTGAGCGCGAGTGCTTATGGCATTCTCGCACGGCTTGTCGCGGCCTGCGGCACGAGCGGGCTTGCCGGCGGGGACATCATCGCGCTGCTCGCCCATCCTCTTACTTCTTTCGGCGCACTGCGCGCGGAAATCGAACGGCTCGCGCCCCTCTTTGAAATCGGCGTCCTTCGTCAGCCCCGTGCGCTCACACGCTTTGCCAATGCGCAAGAGGCCATCGCCTGGGCGCGGCGGCAGATCACGCCGCGCTCGCATCCGGCGCAAAAGCGCATCACGGATGAAGCGTGGACAAAGATCGAGCAACTGGCGGCGCAGTTCATGGAAGCACTCGCGCCGCTGTCTTCTTTGCGCGGCATGTATGGGCTCGACACATGGGTCGCCGCGCATCGCGAAGCGCTCGATCGCGTGACAAAAAGCGACGAGAGCGCCGCGATGGGCGAAGATCACGAAGTTCTCGATGCGCTCTTCGACGAGCTTTTCCGCTGCGCGCCTGCCGAACTTACGTTCTCGGGTGAAACCTATCTCGCCTTCTTTTCGCACACGGCAGCAGCCACGGCGTTACGCACGCAGAAGAAGACGCATCCGCGACTGAAGATTTTGGGATTGCTCGAAGCGCGCCTGATCGACGCCGATCTCATCCTGCTCGGCGGCCTCGACGAGACGATCTGGCCGCCGGAGGCGCGCAGCGATGCTTTTCTCAATCGGCCCATGCGCGCCACCTTAGGTTTGAGTCCGCCCGAGCGGAAGATCGGCCAGACCGCACATGATTTCATCGTGGCGATGGGCGCGCCCCGCGTCATCCTCAGCCGCGCGCATAAGCGCGATGGCTCGCCCATGGTCGCCTCGCGTTTCATCCAGCGCTTGTCGGCGCTGACAGGCGATGCTTTCGACGACTGCCGCGCGCGCGGCGCGCATTATCTTGCGCTTGCGCAAGCGCTCGATCGGCCGCTGGCACCGACGATCCTCGCGCGCCCCCTGCCGCGCCCTACCCTTTCCTTGCGTCCGCAGGGCCTCAGCGTCACGCGGATCGAGGTGCTGCGCCGCGATCCTTACGCGATCTATGCCGAGTTCATTCTCAGGCTCATTGAGCTTCCCGCGCTCGCAGCGCCGCTCGACCGGCGCAGCCTGGGGACGATGATCCATGATGTGCTCGCGACATTCTGCAATCGCTGGCCTTCGGGTCCGCTGCCGCCGGAGGCGCCCGCGCATCTGACGAGAATGCTGCGCGAGACCTTCGCGGAAGATTTCAACGAGCCGGAATTCGCTGCCTTCATCTGGCCGCGCATTGAAGCGGCGGCTTCCTTCTATCTCAGCTTCGAGGCTGATCGGCGCGATGAGCTTGAAAAGATCGACGTCGAAACTTGGAGCAGCCTAGACATCAAGCTCGACGATGGATCGATCTTCACGCTCTCTGGGACCGCCGATCGGTTGGAACACCGCCGCGACGGCACGGTGACGATCATCGATTATAAGACAGGGACGCCGCCGAGCATGAAGGAAGTCTTCGTCGGTTTCGCGCCGCAGTTGACATTGGAAGCCGCGATGGCGAAGCGTGGCGCGTTCGGCGTCACGGAAGGGACCGAGATCGCCGAAGCGATGTACGTCAAGCTCATCGGCGATGACGGCGGCAAGGAACTGCCGCTCAATTTCACGAAATCGAAACGCAACAAGGACGATCCCACGCCGACCGTCGCCGAAGTCGCGGAAGTGCATTTCGCCTCGCTGCTCACCCTCCTCAATCAGTTTCGCGATGAGACGACGCCTTATCCGCCGCGGCCTTTCCCGAAATTCACCTCGCGCTTCAGCGTCTATGATCATCTCGCGCGCGTGAAAGAATGGTCGCTCGGCGCCGAGAAAGGCGGCGAACCGTGAGCACCCTGCGCGAGATTCCCTCCGTCGTCACGGCGCGGCAATTGCGCGCCTCCGATCCCAAAAAATCGGTCTGGGTTTCGGCCAATGCCGGCTCGGGCAAGACGCATGTTCTGGTTCAACGCGTGCTGCGGCACCTCTTAGCCGGTGTGCCGCCAGCGAAAATTCTCTGTCTCACTTTCACCAAGGCCGCTGCCGCGAATATGGCGGACAAAGTCTTCGCGACTTTGGCGCGCTGGACGGAGATCGATGACGCGGCACTCGCCGCTGCCATCGACTCGATCGGCGCAGGACCGGCGGATGCTGCCAAACTTCTCTTCGCGCGGCGGCTTTTCGCCCGCACGGTCGAAACGCCCGGCGGATTGAAAATCCACACGATCCACGCCTTTTGCGAGCGGCTGCTGCATCTCTTTCCTTTTGAAGCCAATGTGCCGGGACGTTTCGAGGTGCTCGACGATCTCGGCCAGGCCGACCTTCTCACGCTCGCGAAACAAGACGCGTTGAAGGCTGCGCAGAGCGATGAGGGCGCGCTTGGCCACGCTCTCAAAAAGATCGTCGCCGAGACGTCGCAGGAGGGATTCGACGAACTGATCGGCGAGGCGATGCATCATCGCGCCTTGTTTCGAAACTTTGCGCCGGAAGATGCCACCGCGCGGCTTCGCCGCGTCTTGGGCCTCGGCGCGAATGATACGCTCGAAGCGATCGAACGTACCATGATCGAAGGTGGCATTGCGCCGGGGCGCTGGAACGAGATTGCCACTTTCCTCGAACAAGGACTCAAGACTGATAAAGACTGCGCTCAATGTTTGCGTGCCGCCTTCGCGCTGAGCGAGGACCGAGGCGCCTGCCTTTCTCATTATCTGCAAATGTTCTTCACCAAGGGAGGCGAAGGGAAAGCGAGGGACAGCCTCGTCACGCAAGCTCTCGCACGAACAAGGCCCGACCTCGTCGCGGACCTCGAAACTGAACAGACACGGCTTGACATGCTGCGGGCAAAGCGAAAGTCCGCCGCCTGTTTCGAGCGCTCGGCCGCTTTGATGACACTCATCGGCGAAGTCCTCGCCCGCTATGAGGCCGCAAAGGCCGCACGCGGCAAGCTCGATTTCGACGATTTGATCTCCCGCACCGTTGCCCTCTTGCAGCGTTCGGATGCGCGCTGGGTAATGTTCAAGCTCGATTCCGGCATCGACCATATTCTCGTCGACGAGGCGCAGGATACGAGCGAGGCACAATGGACAATTCTCGAAGAGCTTTCGAGCGAATTCGCCGCGGGGCTCGGGAGCCGCTCTTATCCCCGCACTTTCTTCGCGGTGGGCGACGAGAAACAATCGATCTTCTCGTTCCAGGGCGCGGCGCCGCATATGTTCCATCAAATGCGCGGCCGCTTCGCGCGGCTCTTCGGTGCCGATCAGACTTTCGAACATGTCGAGCTGAAAGAATCGTTTCGCTCCGTGCCAGCCGTTCTCAAAACGGTCGACGACGTCTTCGCGTCCGCCGAGCATCAAAGAGGCCTCATCTCCGACGACATCTGGATGGGCCATGAGGCGCTGAAACGCACTCTGCCGGGCCTTGTCGAAATCTGGCCGCCGACAATTCCTGAAGAGCAAGAAGACCCGCGCGATTGGCGTCTGCCGCTCGATTTTCTCGATGAGAGCGATCCGGCAAGCCGTCTCGCCGCGCGCGTGGCGCAGAAGATCGCCGAGCTTGTCGCGCCATCGTCGAACGAGCACGTCTTCGATTCGGACTTGGGCCGATTCCGTCCCGTCGCCGCGGGCGACATTTTGATTCTGGTGCGAAGCCGGGGTCCCTTCTTCGACGCGGTGATCCGCGCGCTCAAGCAGAAGAACATCCCCGTTGCCGGCGCCGACCGGCTGAAACTCACCGATCATATCGCAGTGATGGATTTGATCGCCGCCGGCCGCGCGGCGCTCTTGCCGCTGGACGATCTCACTTTGGCGGCGGTGCTGAAATCGCCGCTGATCGGACTCGACGACGACGATCTTCTGGCGATCGCGCCGAAACGCGAAACGTCGCTTATCGAGGCGCTTGCCGCGTCGTCACAGGCGCGGCATCGGGACGCTCATGCGAAACTGACGGTCTGGCGCGGACGCGCGTCGCTCACGCCCTTCGATTTTTATGCGCGGCTTTTGAGCGAAGACGGTGGCCGTCGTGCGATCGAAGGCCGCCTCGGCACGGAAGCTTGCGACGTCATAGACGAATTTCTGCGCCAGACATTGCATGCCGAACAAGACGGGATTTTCTCGCTCGCGCATTTCCTGAGCGATATCGAAGCCGCCGATCTCGAAATTAAACGCGATATGGAGACATCGGGTGCCTCTGTCCGCGTCATGACCGTGCATGCTGCGAAAGGGCTTGAGGCCAAGATCGTCTTTCTGCCCGACACATGCAGCGTGCCGAGCCCGCGCCACGATCCGAAGATTTTTTGTCTGAAGGACTCTTCGGGAGCTGAGATTCCGGTCTGGTCGCAGCGCAAGGACAGCGATCCCGAATGCGTCGCGCTCCCACGCGAGAAGGCCCGCGCTGAGGCCGAGGACGAACATCGTCGCCTTCTCTATGTCGCGCTGACGCGGGCGGAGGAGCGTCTCTATATCGCTGGATTTTATCGCGCGAAGGAGCCAGGCGCTGTTGCCTGGAATAAAATGATTATGGCGACCTTGGGCGATGGCTTTGAAAAAATCCCCGCCTTCTGGGATCGCGCGGAAACAATTTTTCGGCGGCGGATGGAAGGCCGCGAGGCGGACACAACGGGGGAGAACCCAGTAGCAGCCGCGCCTTCGCTGAGCCTGCCCGACTTTCTGCTCCGTCCCGCGCCCGCGGAAGAGAGCCCCACGCCGCCGCTGACGCCGGCAACGGCGCTCGCCGCCGCCGATGCCTTTCGCGACACTCTGCCATCACGCATGACTCGAGCCGCGCTCGAACGCGGGCGTCTCATGCATATGCTCCTGCAATATCTGCCGCAGCTTTCGCCGCAAGTGCGACGCAAAGCGGCGCAGGCTTTTCTCGACGCACGCGCAAACCATTTGAAGACGCTGCACAGGCCGTTGATCAAGGAGGCGATGCGCGTTCTCGAACATAAAGGCCTCGAGGATCTGTTCGGCCCCCAAGCGCGCGCCGAGGTCGCGGTCGTCGGACGAATCACGCTGCCAAATGGCGCGGTCCGCACGGTGAGCGGCCAAGTGGACCGGCTTGTCGAAAGCGAGAGCGAGGTGATCGTCGCCGATTTCAAGACCGGCAGTTTGCCCGCCGGCGCTGTACCCGCCACCTATCTGACGCAGATGGCGCTTTACCGCGCCGCGCTTGCACCGATCTGGCCCGAAAAAAGGCTGCGCATGGTGCTGATTTTCACAGCCGGGCCGACAGTGGTGGAACTCTCCGACCGAGACCTCGCCGGCGCTTTGACCCTCATCCCGTGAGGTCGGCAAAAACCCGCCCAAACTTGACGCTGCGCGGCCCACTACATACTTTCACTGCGACAGGCGGGATTCTCTCCCGCAGAGCTTTCGCGAGGCACTCATGGCCACAGTCAAAGTCACCGATGCCAATTTCAAGACCGATGTAGTCGGCGCTGACGGTCCCGTCGTTGTCGATTTCTGGGCCGAATGGTGTGGCCCCTGCAAAATGATCGGCCCGTCGCTCGAAGAAATCGCCGAGGAGCTGAAGGGCAAGGTCACGATCGCCAAACTCAATGTCGATGAGAACCCCGGCGTCGCCGGCGCCTATGGCATTCGCTCCATCCCCACTTTGATGATCTTCAAAGGTGGCAAGATGGCCTCGACCAAGGTGGGCGCCGCGCCGAAGGGCGAATTGAAGAAATGGATCAGCGAGGCGATCTAACTCTGCTCATCTCTCTAGCGCTTTCCCTTAAGGGCTCAGAAAAGGACCTCGAAAGAAGTCCTTTTTTCATGGGCTTGGCGCGGCGCGCGTTGGTCCGAAAGAACCCTGGCTGATCTGCGTCAAACCTCATGAAGCCCTGTCTGTTTCGATCGCATCAACCGAGCCGAGGCGGACATAGTATTCATAGGTGTCCCTCGTTTCGGTGAGTGTGTAACTCGTGAAATGAGGGGGCTTCCATGAAGAAACTTTTTGCATCGGCGGCATTCATTGTCGCATTCGGTGGCGCCGCTTTGGCGGCCGATCTTCCCTATCAAAAGGGGGAGCCCGTCTATGTTCCGCCACCGCCGGTTTTCACCTGGACCGGCGTCTATGTCGGTGCCGATCTCGGCTATCAATGGGGCACAGCGACAACCGGCATTTATTCGGCGCCCGGCGCGTTCCTCGGCAATTTGCCGAACTATGGTGCCCATGGCGTGATCGGCGGCGCCCATGCCGGTTATAACTATCAAATCGATCAGTTCGTTCTCGGCGTCGAAGGCGATATCAATGGCGCAAGCTATTCAGGCTCGCAGAATGTCGCATTCGGCGTGGCCAATGTTTCGACTGGCGAAAATATCGAGGGCTCGGTGCGCGGCCGCCTTGGCTACGCGTTCGACCGCGCCTTGTTCTATGCAACCGGTGGCGCAGAGATCGGCTCATTGCAGAACAGCTATAGCCTTGTCGGCACGGACAGCCTCCACCACACGCGGGTTGGCTGGACAGTCGGCGGCGGTATCGAATATGCCATCGACACCGCTTGGTCGGTTCGCGCCGAATATCGCTACACGGATTACGGCCGCTACAACGATCTCCTGACGAATTCGACCGGGGGCCTCCTGCAAGCGCGTGTGCATGAGACCGAAAACACGGTGCGCGTCGGCTTCAGCTATAAATTCGACCTGATGTCGCCTCTCGAACCGCTCGTCGACAAATATTGAAATTTGGTGGCAATCAGCGCCATATAAGTGGAATCTTGAAGAGGGGCTGATCGGATTATCGTCCGATCAGCCCGATTTCGTTTGGGCCATGGCTTACCAAGTCAAAGAGATCTTCCGCACGTTGCAAGGCGAAGGCGCCCAGGCCGGCCGCGCCGCCGTCTTCTGCCGCTTTGCCGGCTGCAATCTCTGGTCCGGCCGCGAGGACGATCGCGCCGAAGCGCAATGCCAATTCTGCGACACGGATTTTGTCGGCACCAACGGCGCAGGCGGCGGCACCTTCGCGACACCCGGAGCGCTCGCGTCAGCGATTGCCTCAGCCTGGGGCGATGCGCCGCGCGATCATGCCTATGTCGTCTTTACGGGAGGCGAACCTCTCTTGCAGCTCGACGAGCCGCTGCTTGAGGCTCTGCACCGCGAAGGCTTTGCATGCGCCGTCGAGACCAATGGCACGCTCGCGCCGCCCGAGGGCCTCGATTGGATTTGCGTCAGCCCGAAAGCCGGAGCCGCGCTTGTTGCGACGGAGGGTGATGAATTGAAACTCGTCTTCCCGCAAGCGGGGCTCGACCCCGAAAGCCTCGAAAAACTTGCGTTTAAGCATTTCTTCCTGCAACCGATGGACGGGCCGCAATTGCGCGACTATACGACGGCGGCCGTTGCCTATTGCCAGGCGCATCCGCGCTGGCGGCTCAGCCTGCAGACCCATAAATTCGTTGGTCTGCCCTGACCAAAGAGACTCTCAGTTCACGCAATGAAAATCACCCAAGCCTTTCGTTTCGAAGCCGCGCATTATCTCCCCAATGTGCCTCCGACGCATCGCTGCCATGCGATGCATGGCCATTCCTATCGCGTCGAGCTGAAGATCGAGGGGCCCGTCGATGCGACGACCGGTTTCGTCGTCGATTTCTTCGACATCGAGCAGGCTTTTGGGCCGCTGCTCAAGACGCTCGATCATCATTGCCTGAACGAGATCGACGGTCTCGCTAATCCGACCGCAGAAAATATTGCCGTTTGGATTTTCGCGCGGATGAAGAAGGCGCTGCCGCAGCTCTCCGGCGTTATCGTCTATGAGACAGGCGACTGCTACGCGGAATATTATGGGGAGTAAGCGCGTCGCCCGCCTGCAAGGTCTCCGTCATGCGCGGACTTGATCTGTGCATCCAGGCTCGATGATTTGAAAGGCAGCAACACTTCTCGAGCATTTGTGCGTGGATGGCCGGGTCAAGCCCGGCCATGACGCGATGATACGCATGAACGCGCGTGGGAAAGAATTCGGCGCCTTCACGCAATCGTCGCGACGACGCCGCCATCGACTCTCAGCGCCGCACCGGTCGTCGCCGAGGACAGGGGCGAGGCGACATAGACGACCAAATTCGCAACTTCTTCCGCCGTCGCGGCGCGCTGGATGATCGAGCTCGGCCGATGCTTCATCACGAATTTCTTCGCCGCCTCTTCGATCGACACGCCTTTCGCTTCCGGCATATTCGCCAGCATCGCCTCGACGCCTTCCGACAAGGTCGGCCCGGGCAAGACGGCATTCACCGTCACATTCGTCCCGGCGAGCCGCTGTGCGAGGCCGCGCGAGATCGCGAGCTGCGCCGTCTTCGTCATGCCGTAATGGATCATCTCCGTCGGAGGGTTGAGCCCCGACTCGGATGAGATGAACACCACCCGCCCCCAGTTGCGCGTCAGCATGCCCGGCACATAGGCGCGGGAGAGGCGGACGCCCGACATCACATTGACGTCAAAGAAACGGGTCCATTCGCTGTCGGGGATTGAGAAGAAATCTTGCGGTTTAAAGATGCCGACGTTGTTGATGAGAATGTCGGCCTCGGGTTCGGCCAGCACAAGCTTGTCGCAGCCATCGGCCGTGCTGAGATCGGCGGCGACGCCGCGGATCACCGCCTTGGGCACCTCTCTCTTTAGAGCGCCGATGGCCTCGCCGACGGCCTTCTCGGTCCGGCCATTGACGACGACCGTTGCGCCCGATTGAGCCAGTCCTTTGGCAATGGCGAAGCCAATGCCGAGCGTCGAACCAGTGACGACGGCGGTTTTATTCGATAGATCGATAATCATTGAAAGGAACCTCATTCCATTTCGTCCGGGCTCTCTCGCCGAGAGAGCCACTTGGACAAGCCATGGCAAAAGATCGGGCTTTGCCCGGGAAAATCGAGGGCAGAGCTTCAAATTGCTACGCTGGCCGTGGCCGCCGCCGCCCGCTGATCCGCCCTTCGCATGTTTTGACAAGAATTCTATACTATGTGTCTGAATGGCAGCTTGGGAGCCCTTGCTGGGTCTTTCGAAGTTTTGAGGTTTAATTCGGCAATGAAGGATAAGGACGACAGCGGCTTGGGCAGGACGAAGACGGCGTCGCAGACCGATGGCCAAGGCACTAAGCCGCTCATGCAGGGGCTCGCCAGCCTGCCGGTCTTCTTCGAGCTAGCGGGCCGGCGCGTGCTGCTGGCCGGAGGCTCCGAGCGCGCGGCCTGGAAGGCAGAGCTGCTTCAGGCGGCGGGCGCCCGCGTCGATGTCGTCGCCGAGCGGCCTGTGCCCGCGCTTGTCGCGCTGTCGCAAGCCTCGCCCGCGGTGCATTTGATCGAGCGGCATTGGCAGCCGGACGATTTCAACGGCGCCGCTCTGGCTTTCGGCGACTTTCATTCAAAGCAAGAAGCAGCAGCCTTTCAGGCGGCGGCGCGGCTGTCGCGCGTTCCTGCAAACCTCATCGATCATCCCGAATTCTGCGATTTCCAGATCGGCACGATCGTCGATCGCTCGCCCCTCGTCATTGGCATTTCGACAAAGGGCGCGAGCCCCGTCTTTGCGCTTGCTTTGCGCGGCTGGCTCGAAGCGCTCTTGCCGCAAGCGGTGAAACTGTGGGCGGGCGCCGCCGAAACTTGGCGCGCGAAACTGAAAGCGCGCGGGCTCTCAAACGATGGCCAGCGGCGTTTTTGGGAATTCTTCATCTCGAAGGCCTTGGGATCACGCGCGCCGGAGGCGGCCGATTTCGATCATCTCGTCGCTCGCGCGGAGGCGCAGGAGCATCGGCAAGGCACGGGTTCCGTCGCGCTTGTCGGCGCGGGGCCTGGCGATCCAGAGCTGATTACGCTGAAAGCACTACGTGTGCTGCAAGCGGCCGATGTCGTTCTCTATGACGAGTTGGTCGCGCCCGAAGTAGTCGGCATGGCACGGCGCGAAGCAACAACCATCGCTGTCGGAAAGCGCGGCTATCGGCCCTCCTGCAAACAGGACGAGATTGTCGAAAGGCTCATCAGTCTCGCGCGCGAAGGCAAAAAGGTCGTTCGCTTGAAAGGCGGCGATCCGTCGGTTTTCGGCCGCGCCAATGAAGAAATCGCGGCGGTTCGCGAGGCCGGCATTCCGCTTGAAGTCGTGCCTGGCATCACCGCCGCGCTCGGCGCCGCCGCCTCGCTCAAAATTTCGCTGACTGAACGCGAGCGAGCGCGCCGCATCCAATTCATCACGGCGCATGCACGTGATGGCCGTTTGCCAGAGGACATCGATTGGGCGTCCGTCTGCGATCCGCGTGCGGCGACGGCGGTCTATATGGGTCTGCGGACGATCGAGGCTTTGTCGCATCGCTTGTTGGCACAAGGCATCGATCCCCATACGCCGGCTGTTCTCGTCGAGCGCGCGACGTGTGCGGATGAGCGCCGCATCATCGGCACGATCTCCGACCTACCGGCGAAAGCCGCGGAAGCTGCACCCACAGGCCCCTGCCTTCTTCTCATAGGCCGCACATTCGATCATGCCGCCATCGCCGAGACGATTGACGCCGCGGATGCGCATCTCATCGGTCCGCTGAGCGCCTAAGCCCATCTCCTATGACGGTTTGATGATTGATTTGACGCAACGCGCTTGCGTCTCAATTCTGCGATCGAACGTCCATCGTGAGACAGGTTTGCAAAGGATGCGGCGATGGATTTAAGCGGCAAGAAGGGCGTTGTCATCGGCATCGCCAATGAGCATTCAATCGCCTACGGCTGCGCCAGCGCTTTTCGTGCGGCGGGCGCGGAGCTCGCGATCAGCTATCTCAACGCGAAAGCCGAGCCCTTCGTTCGCCCTCTCGCCGAAGCGTTGAAAGCGCCGCTGATTCTGCCCTGCGATGTGCGGATCAACGGCCAGCTCGAAGCTTTCTTCAAAAAAGTGCAAGAGGAATGGGGCAAGATCGATTTTCTGCTTCATTCCATCGCCTTCGCGCCGAAGGAGGATCTGCACGCCCGCGTGATTGACTGTTCGCAGGCAGGATTCGCCATGGCGATGGATATCTCCTGCCATTCTTTCATTCGCATGGCGAAACTTGCCGAGCCGCTGATGACGAACGCCGGATGCCTGCTCACCGTCACCTTCTATGGGTCGGAGAAAGTCGTCGGAGACTATAATCTGATGGGCCCAGTCAAAGCCGCGCTCGAAAGCAGCGTCCGCTATATGGCGGCCGAGCTTGGCGACAAACGCATCCGCGTGCATGCCATCTCGCCGGGACCGCTGAAGACGCGCGCCGCCTCGGGCATCGACCGTTTCGACGAATTGCTAGAGCGGGCGCGCCAGCGCACGCCGGAACATCGACTCGTAGCCATCGAGGATATCGGCAATCTCGCGACTTTTCTGGTCAGCGACGCAGCCGCGACGATGACCGGCAATATCGAATTTATCGATGCGGGCAATCATATCCTCGACTGACCGCGTGGACGGAACGGCGGCTGCGCTATACAACTAAGAGGCGTTTTCGGCCGGAACCTCCGAGATGGAACACCTCGACCGCCTTCAATATCTGCCTTTGACGATGCCTTTCTTTGCCGGCTTGGTGATCGTCTTCCTGGGCGTCGTGGCGCTGATCGAAATCGGCATTTTGCGCTATGCCTTCATGACCATCGGCATCGGGCCGCGGCCGGCGATGATTCTGCTGCTCGCGACCTTGATCGGCAGCTACATAAACATCCCCGTTGCCGAGCTACCGGCGCGCAAAGTGGTCGCGGATCAGATCGTCGATTATTTCGGTATGCGCTATGCCATCCCGACTGTTGTCGAATGGCCTGGAACCATCGTCGCGATCAATGTCGGCGGAGCGCTCATTCCCTTTCTCCTCTCGCTCTATCTCTTAAGCTGGAATCACATCTGGGGGCGCGGCCTCATTGCAATTGCCTGCGTGGCGGTCGTCTGCCATCTCCTCGCCTATCCGGTTCACGGAGTCGGTATCGCCGAGCCGATCTTCGTCCCGCCGTTCGCGACAGCGATCATCGCGGTCGTCATCTCGCGCGACTATGCGGCGCCGCTCGCCTATGTCGGCGGCAGCATGGGCACGATGATCGGCGCCGATCTTCTCAATCTCGACAAGGTTCAGGGGCTCGGCGCTCCTGTCGCGTCGATCGGCGGCGCCGGCACCTTCGATGATATCTTCCTCACTGGCATCATCGCCGTCCTACTCGCGGGGATCACCCAACCTCGCTTCAAACCAGGCCCCGCGCAATAGTCGCGACCACAGAGGAGCCCGCGAAACAAATGGACTTCCAGAAGGAATTTCTAGTCAAACCGGATTCAAAGATAAAACTCGCGGACATCGATCCAGCCTCGCATGGCTCCTATACCGAAGCGGATGCCAACGCCGAGCTTGCGAAACATAAGGAGACGATCAGCGTGTTGCAGCGCCGGCTTAATGCCGAAGCGACCCGCGCCCTCCTGATCGTCTTGCAGGGAATCGACAGCGCCGGAAAAGACGGGACGATCTGGCACGTCATCAACTCAATGGATCCGGAAGGCGTGCGCGTCACCGGCTTCAAAGTGCCGACGGCGGAAGAACTCGCGCATGATTTTCTCTGGCGCGTGGACGAACACGCGCCTGCAAAAGGCAACATCGCCGTCTTCAACCGCTCGCACTATGAAGACGTTCTGGTCGCGCGCGTCCACAGCCTCGTGCCCAAGAAAATCTGGAATGCACGCTACGACTTCATCAACGAATGGGAGAAATTGCTCGTTGTTGACAACAACACGACCATTCTTAAATTCTTCCTCTATATCTCGAAGGAAGAGCAGCTGCGCCGCTTCAAGCATCGGCTGGACGATCCAGAGCGGCAATGGAAGATCAGCGAGGCGGATTATAAAGAGCGGGAATATTGGGACGATTATATCGACGCCTTCGAAGACATGTTCTCCAATTGCTCGAAAAATAACGCTCCCTGGTTCATCATTCCGTCAAACGACAAATGGTTTCGTAATCTCGCTGTCGCAAAAATTATTGCCGAGACCCTGGAAGAGATGAACCCCAAATATCCGCCGCCCAAGGTCAACATCGACGAGATTCGCCAACTCTATCACTCCGCCGTAAAGAACGGCGGAGAAAACTCCGACACGAACGAGAAATCGGCGAAGAAGAAGCATCAATAGGAGCTGTCGGCAGGTGCGGCGCAACACGGCATCGTGCCATAGCATTGCCGCAGAATCTCGGCAGAAGCCAATCCTACGCGTGAGCCGCTCCGCTCTCGCCGATCGCCACGCTGCAGGGGTTTCATTCGCATGAGGCTTTATTCGGAAAACACGTCGCCCTTCTCCGCGGCCGTGCGAATCATGATCCATGCGAAAGCGCTCGATATCGAGATTATGCCGCCGCCCGGCGGACTCAAATCGGCACAATATCATACGATCAATCCGCTCGGCACGATTCCCTGTCTCATCCTTGAAAACGGGACGGCGCTGCCGGAATCCTCCGCCATCATGGAATATCTGGAGGAGAAATTTCCCGTGCCGCCGCTTCTTCCGGTCATGGCGGAAGCGCGCGCCCATGTGCGCATGCTGGCGCGGATCAGCGAATTGCAGATCATGGCGCAGACGGCCGAACTCTTGGCGCTGATCAATGCCGGCCGGCAGGATGATTTCGCCGCCACCAATCGGCTGACCAAGATCGTGCGCGGCCTCGCCGCCTTGCAGAACAGTCTCAACGGCGAAGATTTTGCCGCCGGTCCTCATCTCACCTTGGCGGATTGCCAGCTCGCGCCCGCGCTCCACGGCGTGCCGGCTGTCGCGGGCGCCTTCATGAATCGCGATCTCATCAGCGCCTATCCGAATGTCGCCCGCTATATCGAGACGAGCCGCCGCCATGCTGCGGTTGATCGCGTGTTGAACGAGATGACGCTGGCCCCCGTCGGCTGATCCTTTCCGCTCGACATTAACCATGGGCCTCACAGCTGCGCTGCAAGGACGGAGAGCACGGCATTGCCTTTGCCACTCTTATCTTACATGCGGAGAGGCTGGCCCAAATTGACCTTTTTGTCTCAAAATGGGTCAGTGTCAGCAACCGCATTGCGACTCTTGTGATGCGGAGAGGGTTAATGCCGACAGCCATGACGCGACCGGAGAGCGGAAACCGGGTCGTCTGGGTCGATTACGCCAAGGGATTTTGCATCATCATGGTGGTGATGATGCATTCGACCTTGGGCGTCGGCAATGAGATGGGCGGCAAGGGCTTTCTCCATCAAGTCGTCGCCTTCGCTCTCCCCTTCCGCATGCCTGATTTCTTCGTCATTGCGGGCCTGTTTCTGTCGCAGACGATCAATCGCGAGTGGCGGACATTTACGGACCGCAAGGTCATCCATTTCGCTTATTTCTATCTCGTCTGGCTGGCGATACAGGTGATCGTGAAATATGGGCGCCCGTCAGAAGCAGGACTTGTCGATACGCTCGATCAATTCGCTTTCGGTCTGGTCGAGCCGCTCGGTACGCTGTGGTTCATTTATCTCCTGCCGATCTTCTTCGTCACGACGAAGCTGCTGCGCCCGGTGCCGCCGATCCTCATCTGGGTCGCGGCGGCGCTGCTGGAGACATCGCGCATTTCGACCCATTCGACCGTCATCAATGAATTCGCCTCGCGTTATGTCTATTTCTATTCGGGCTATCTGTTCTCCGCCTATTTCTTCACGTTCGCCGCCTGGGTGCGCAGCCACAAGAAGACCGCGACTGCGGCACTGGCGCTCTGGGCCTGTTTCGAAGGCGTCATGACCTTTGCGCCGACGCCTTTCGCGCATTATCCGAGCTATGCCAGCCTGCCGATCGTCAGCCTCATCGCCGGGTTCATCGGCGCCGGCGCGGTGATCACGGCAGCCTCTCTGCTGTCGGAAATTCCCTTCACCAGATGGCTGCGCTATTGCGGCCGCAATTCCATCGTGATCTATCTCGCCTTCTTCCTGCCGATGGCGGCGACGCGCACGCTCATCGTCCATTATCATTTGATCTCGGACATCGGCTGGGCCTCGGCTGTGGTGACCTTCGCAGGCGTCAGCGTTCCGCTGCTGCTCTATGCCCTGGTGCGGAACACGTCGCTCAAATTCCTGTTCGAACGCCCGGGGATCTTCTGGCTGGTGCCGGCGAAGCCGAAAACGATGGCGTCGCGGCCCGAAGCTGCCATTGTGGGAGGCTAGGGCATGAAGGTCGAGCTGTCGTATCAAGATGCACCGCCGGCCGGAGCTACCGCGGGCAATTCCATCAGCCGAGGTACGGCGACAATGAGGGTCGAGCGTCTGGAGGCGGTCACCGCCGAAGCCCATGCCGCCGCGTGGCAGGACCTCGCTCGGCGCTGCCTCGAGCCGAATGTGTTTCTCGAACCGGGCTTTGCGCTCGCCGCCGCGAAGCATCTGGCCAAAGGCGCGGCCCCGAATTTCCTCTTCGTCTGGGACGATGCGAAGCCGGAGAGCGAGCTGATCGCCGTCTGCCCGCTGGCGCGTCAAACCGGCCTCGGCCGCTTTCTGCCGCAGCGCCTTTGGACGCATGACCAGGCGCCGCTCGGCACGCCGCTTCTCGATCGCGCGCGCGCCGCGAACGCGCTCTCAGCTCTCTTCGCTTATGCCCGCAACGAAATGCCAGAAGCCGGCGGGCTAATGTTTCCCATGCTGCTGCAAGAGGGCGAATTTGCGCGGCTCTTAACCCAATCTGCTGCGAGCGAAGGCCGCCCAATCGAAATCTTCGGCGCGCATACGCGTGCCGTCGTATCAGCTGGCCAAGATCCTGAGCGCTATTTCGAACAAGCGATCACCTCGGGACGCCGGCGCAAACTGCGGCGCGCCCGCAAAATGCTTGAAGCACGCGGCGCGGTGACTCTGCGCGTTCTTCGTGGGCCGGAAGAGATCAGGGCCGGCGCGGAAGATTTCCTTGCGCTCGAAAGTAAGGGCTGGAAGGGGCGGCGCGGTACAGCCCTTCTCAAATCGCCAGAACGTACTACTTTCGTCCGCGACGTTGTCGCGGCATTTGCCGACACGCAGAGATATTTCGTCCTGAGCCTCGATTTCGACGGCAAGCCGATCGCCATGGCGTTCGTCTTCACGAGTGGCGACCGTGCCTTCTTCTGGAAGACCGCCTATGACGAGGATTTCGCGACCTATTCGCCGGGTGTCCTCTCGATCCTGGAGCTCACCGACATTCTGCTGCGCGATCCGACGATCGCGCTGACCGACTCCTGCGCCGCAGGCGACAACCCGATGTATTACAATGTCTGGGCGGAATACGCGCCGGTCGCCGATCTTTTCGTCTGCCTCGATACGGATCAGACAAAAAAATTCGCGAGTCTCGCGCGCCGCGAGGCGCTCTATCGCAATCTGCGTCAAAAGCTCAAGACCGTCGTCAACAAAGTGCGGCGCGGCGTTCAGGCTGCTTCCGCGAATTTTTCCTTCGTCGTCTCGAAGGCAAAATCGAGCCAGGGCGTCAGCGTTTCGACGTCCGAGGTCTCGACTGTCGGCCCGCACCAGACTCGCAAGCCGGGCGGCGCATCGCGATGCGCGCCGATGTCATAGGCGACGGCTTCCTTTTCCAACATTTCGACCATCGCCTTGATGAAGAGCCGCTGCGCGGCCGAGTCCATCGCCCCGACTGCGGGATCGACGATTGTGAGGCAGACGCTCGTATTCGAGCGCGTCGCTGGATCTTTGGCGATAAAATCGACCCAGGGTGTTTTTGCGACCCATGCCGAAAGAGCGGCTGTATTGGCGTCAGCGCGCGCAATCAAAGCCTCAAGGCCGCCGATCGACTGCGCCCAGCCCAAAGTGTCGAGATAATCTTCGACGCAGAGCATCGACGGCGTATTGATCGTTTCGCCCTCGAAAATGCCTTCGTTCAGCTGTCCGTTCTTCTTCAGCCGAAAGATTTTCGGCAGAGGCCAGGGCGGCGCGTAAGAATTGAGCCGCCCGACCGCGCGCGGGCCAAGAACGAGCATGCCATGCGCCGCCTCGCCGCCGAGACATTTTTGCCAGGAAAAGGTGACGACATCGAGCTTTGCCCAATCGAGCCGCTGCGCGAAAGCGGCCGAGGTCGCATCGCAGATCGTCAATCCAGCGCGATCGGCGGCAATCCAATCGCCGTCCGGAACGCGAACGCCCGAGGTCGTGCCGTTCCAGGTGAAGATCACGTCATGACCGAAGTTGACGGCAGAGAAATCGACAATCGCGCCATAGTCGGCCCGGAGCGTGCGCGCATTTTTCAGATTCAATTCGGCGATGACATCCGTCACCCAGCCTTCGCCAAAGGATTCCCAGGCAAGCACATCGGTGCCGCGGTGCCCGAGCAGCGACCAGAGCGCGATCTCGACCGCGCCCGTATCAGAGGCCGGCACAATGGCGATCCGATAATCGGCCGGAACTTGCAGAACCTCGCGCGTCGAATCGATCGCGCGCTTCAACCGCGCGCGCGCCGCAGGCCCACGATGCGAACGGCCAAGCAAGGCGTTCTGCAAAGCCTCAAGCGTCCAGCCCGGGCGCTTGCTGCAGGGGCCGGAGGAAAAATTCGGATTGGCTGGTCGGATGGCGGGCGGGGTTTTCGTCATAGTCGGAGCGATGAGCCGGAGAGCCGCCTCTGTCAAGCCGGCCGCGTGGAGTCGACTTGCGCCAAGACTCCGCTTAAACGCTCATCATGTCTTCCCTCGCTCATGTCGCAACTTTTATTGCGGACGCTCGGCACGGCATGCTCGGCAATGACGTGCTGCGTCGCCTGTCGCGGCATTTGCCCAATGCCGGTGCCCCCACATGGCTAAACCCTGGGATCGCGGCAGACATTGTCTTCGGGCCTTTGCCGGCGGACGCGATCAGACCAATTGATAAGGCTCTGCGCCAAGACATCGCCGATCAACCGATCGATGTCATCCTTCAGCCTGCCACGCAGCGTCGGAAAAAGCTCTTCGTCGCCGATATGGACTTGACCATGATCGGCCAGGAGTGCATCGACGAACTCGCCGATCTCGTCGGACTGCGTGCCGAGATCGCCGCAATCACCGAGCGCGCGATGCGGGGCGAGATTGCCTTCGAGCCGGCTTTGCGCGAGCGGATCACGCTGCTGCGCGGATTACCCGCTGAAAGCATCGCAACCGTTCTTGCCGAGCGCGTCACGCTCATGCCGGGTGCGACGACGCTCGTTCGCACCATGCGCGCTCATGGCGCCTATACGGCGCTAATCTCCGGCGGCTTCACTTTATTCACAAGCGAGATCGCAGCCACGATCGGCTTCGACACCCATGTCGCCAATGTGCTCATCGTTGAAGACGGAAAATTGACAGGCTTCATCGAGGAGCCCGTCTTGGGAACGTCGGCGAAACTCGAAGCGCTCGAAGCACTCGCGTCGAGACACGGCGTGGCTTTGGCGGAAACGCTCGCAGTGGGCGACGGCGCCAACGATCTTGCCATGCTCGCGCGCGCGGGACTGGGCGTTGCCTTTCACGCCAAGCCCGCCGTTGCCGCGGCTGCCCATGCGCGGATCGACCAATGCGACCTGACCGCGCTGCTCTATGCGCAAGGCTACAAATCGTCGGAGTTTCGAGATTAGGCTGCCAGCCATCCACGCTTTGCTTGTCGCAATGCGCGGATGGTCGGGTCAGACGGCTCAGACGCGGGAGGAGGACGCGAGCCGCGAGTCACTCGTGCTCGAACGCGGCAGACATAGCGGCTTCGCGTGCGTTTCGCATCCCCCAGATGGGGGCAAGTCGTTATCCGCCGATGATCTGCGCGACCGCATCGGCATCGAAGCGCGTGCGATCGATCTTGAGATAGGCAACGCCCTCGTCGCGCGCGACGACGGCTTCGATCACGCCTGGGGCGGACCTCAATTTCGCTTCGAGCGCCCCAATGTTCGGCCAATCGGCGGAGGTGAGGTGAACGAGATAATTCGACACTTTGCGCGGCCGGCTCATCGTCGCGGCGAGAATGAGCCAGATGACGGCGACGACAACCGTGAAGGCGAATACGCCCTTCGTTCCGGCAACTGAATTGGCCCATCCGCCGCCGACGCCACCGACGAAAATGCCGAGAAACTGCAGGCTCGAATAAATTCCCGTCGCCGTGCCCTTGGCGTCTGCCGGCGCGCTCTTCGTAACGAGTGACGGCAACATGGCTTCCATAATGTTGAACGCGGTGAAGAAGCCGACCAGTGCCAAGATGACGACAGCGCCAATTTTCCCGCCCAACGCAAGAGCGAGGAGGCTCGCGGCCAAAAGGGCAATGGAGGCGAGGAACATTTCTTTCATGCGGCCGCCCTTTTCGGCGACGATGATGACGGGCACCATGAAGACGACGGAGGCGAAGAGAATCGGCAGATAGACCATCCAATCGTTGCGTCCGGCAAGATGCAGCGAGGACGCGAGAAGAGGCGGAACGGCGAGAAAACTTGCCGTCAAAATCGCATGCAACGCGAAGATTGCGAAATCGAGCCGAAGCAGTTCCGGATCGCTCAAGACGCGCGCGAAAAGCGCCGGCACGGCTTCGGCATCGCGATGGCGGATGATCCGCTGCGGCGTCGGAACGAGCCAGAGCGTTATGGCGACACCGACGAGCGCGAGCCCGGCCGTCACCCAGAAAATGCCCGACACGCCGATGACGCTATCGATCAGCGGCCCAACGACAATGGCGAGAACGAAGGAAAGGCCGATGGTAATGCCGACGATCGCCATCGCCCGCGTGCGCACGTCTTCGCGCGTCAGATCCGCAACGAGCGCGAGAATGACCGATCCGATGGCGCCAGTACCTTGCAGAATGCGCCCGAGAATGACGCCGTAGATCGAGTGGGACAGAGCCGCGACGATGCTGCCGATGCCGAAGAAGGCAAGACCCAGCGAGATGACCGGCTTGCGTCCGACCCGGTCCGACAAAAATCCAAACGGGATCTGCAATAGACCTTGTGTCAGACCATAAGCGCCGAGCGCGACGCCGATCAGCAACGGCGTCGTGCCACTCAGGTGATGCGCATAGGCGGTGAACACGGGATAGATCATGAACAGGCCGAGCAGGCGCATGGCGAAGACCGCGGCGAGTGAGGCGGTCGCGCGAAGCTCCTCTTGTGTCATGATTGATGATCCCTTCCGGCCGTGGGGCGCCCGCATCGGCGGGTCTATACCACATCGCACGTCAAATGATGGGGACGAAAGTCGCGCCGGCAACTGGGCCGGCGATTCTGCCGCCGCGTCGCTGCTGGCGAGAAACGAGCGAGCGATAAGCATTGAGGCTGCACCATCAGCCATATCAAGATGGCCGATCCCCTCAATGAGACGGTTAGCCGCAAGCAATCTCAGCCAAAGACCGCCCGCCGATCCGATCTTTGACCTTGCTTGCTGTTGAGTTAACCTCGCGCGCCGGCGCGAAGCATGAAATTTCGTTCATAATCTCACATGATCGCGTCGGCGCGGAAACGCGAACGTCAGGAGAGCATCGTGGTCGACTATGGTCACTTCGTCGATGGCCGAAACGTTCCAGGCGCGAGCGGACGCTTTGCCGAGGTCTATAATCCTGCAAAGGGCGAGATTTCCGCGCGCATCGCGCTGGCGAACGCGAAAGAAGTCGATGCCGCCGTTGCAAGCGCCAAGCGGGCGTTTCCAGCCTGGGCTTTAAGGCCGCCGCTGGCGCGGGCGCGCGTGCTGTTTCGCTATAAGGATCTTCTGGAACAGAACCTCAGCCGTATCGCGGAAATGATCGGCGCCGAGCACGGCAAGACATTCGTAGACGCTTCGGGCGAAGTCACGCGCGGAATCGAAGTCGTCGAATTCGCCTGCGGCATTCCGCATCTGATGAAAGGCGAGTTCAGCGAAAATGTGGGCACCAATGTCGATTGCTTTTCGATCCGCCAACCGCTCGGTGTCTGCGCCGGCATCACGCCGTTCAACTTTCCCGCCATGGTTCCGATGTGGATGTTTCCTGTCGCGATCGCCTGCGGCAATACCTTCCTTCTCAAGCCGAGCGAGCGCGATCCTTCCGCGCCGCTTTTCCTCGCCGCGCTGCTAATCGAAGCTGGCGCGCCAGAAGGCGTGCTTAATGTCATCAATGGCGACAAAGAAGCCGTCGATGCGCTGCTCGAGCATCCCGATGTCGAGGCGATCAGTTTCGTCGGCTCGACGCCGATTGCCGAATATGTCTATCGCACCGGCACCGCCAACAACAAACGCGTGCAAGCCTTGGGCGGCGCCAAGAACCATATGGTCGTGCTTCCCGATGCCGATATGGATCAGGCGGCCGACGCGTTGATGGGCGCGGCCTATGGATCTGCGGGCGAGCGCTGCATGGCGATCTCGGTCGCTGTCGCGGTCGGCAATGCGGGCGATCGATTGGTCGAGGCCTTGGCGCCGCGCGTCCGAAGCTTAAAAATCGGGCCCGCTTCCGATCCCGAGGCGCAAATGGGACCTTTGGTCACGAAGCAAGCATTGGAACGCGTCACATCCTACATCGACCTTGGCATCCGCGAAGGCGCCGATCTCATCGCCGATGGACGCGGACTGAAGCTGCAGGGCTATGAGAAGGGCTTTTTTATCGGCGGCTCGCTCTTCGACCGGGTCACGCCGAACATGCGCATTTATAAAGAGGAGATCTTCGGTCCCGTGCTATCCCTCGTCCGCACCGGCGATTACGAAGAAGCTCTCGATCTTGTGAACGCGCATGAATACGGCAATGGCGCCGCGATCTTTACCCGCGACGGCGATGCAGCGCGCGATTTCGCCAGCCGCGCCAAGATCGGGATGGTCGGAGTCAATGTTCCAATTCCCGTCCCGCTCGCCTTCTTTTCCTTCGGAGGCTGGAAACGCTCGCTCTTCGGGGACCATTTCATGCATGGATCTGAAGGCGTGCGGTTCTATACGCGGCTGAAGACCGTCACGTCACGCTGGCCGAAAGGCATTCGGGCTGGCGCGGAATTCGTTATGCCCACAATGCAATAGGCAGCCGATCGCCTGTCTTTCTGCCGATTGACGTTGCACGATGATCGGCTAACCTCGGCGTGCTGGGATTATCACTCAATGAATACCAGCATTCGTCGCGAAGCTTTTGCAGAACGTGCAGAACACCACGTCTGGTAGAGCGCGGCGAAGAGGATACAAACCAAGGGGGAAGCGTCATGTCCGCGGAGATCATCAAACGCCCGATCGGGCGGCGCAAAATCTTGCAGGCCGGTCTTGCGGTGGGCGCCATGCAGGTCACGAGCCCCTTCATCGTCAAGGCGCTTGGCGAAGAGCCGATCAGGATCGGCCTCGACGACCCCTTCACCGGCACCTATGCCGAACTCGGCAAAAACGAGCAGATCGGCTGCCAACTCGCCATCGATGAAATCAACAAAAAGGGCGGCATCCTCGGCCGCCAGGTCGAACTGCTCTCGGAAGATTCGACCAGCGCCGATACCGGCACCGCCGTGCAGAAAGCGCACAAGCTGATCGAGCGCGACAAGGTCAATTTCCTCCTCGGCAACGTCAATTCGGCGATGGCGCTGGCGCTGGGCGAAGTCTCCTCTCAAGCCGGCGTGCTGCACATCGTCACCGGCGGCCACACCGATGCCGTGACGGGCACAAGCTGCCATTGGAACGTCTTCCGCATTTGCAACACGACGCGCATGGAGACGAACTCGGTCTCGAAGCTACTCATCGATAAATTCGGCAAGAAGTGGTATTTCATCACGCCGGACTACGCCTTCGGGCACACGCTGCAGCTCGGCTTCGAAGCGGGCCTGAAGAAATACGGCGGCACGGAAGCCGGCTCGTCGCTGACGCCGCTGGGCACGACCGACTTCTCCTCCTACCTGATCAAGGCGCAGGCGGCCAATCCCGACGTCATCATCTTCCTCCATGCCGGCCAGGACATGGTGAATGCGCTGAAACAGGCCGTGCAATTCGGCCTCGACAAAAAATTCCATATTGCCGGCGCACAGCAGGAACTTGAAGTGCTCAACGGCCTGCCGCCGAACGCGCGCATTGGCACGTGGGTCTTCGAATGGTATTGGAACCAGCCGAACGTGCCGCATATCAATGATTTCATCTCCGCGATGAAAGCGCAGACCGGCGGCAAGATGCCGACGGCGCGGCATTGGTTCGGCTATGCGGCGACATGGACCTGCGCGCTGATCGCCAATGAAAAGAAGACGCTCGATGCGCCGACGCTCGCCAAAGGGCTTGAGGGCTTCACCCTGCCGCCTGAGGTGGCGCTGATGCCGGACAAAGTCTTCTTCCGCGCCGGCGATCATCAGCTGATGCCCGATCTCTATGTCGGCCACGCGGAACAAGGCTCCGCGCCGGAAGATCTGTTCCACGTCGATCAGATCGTCAAAGGTGTCGATGTGGCGCCGTCCGTCGAAGAGACCGGCTGCCATCTCAAATGGCCGGCCTGACGCGCGGCGCGATCATGCCTGGCGCTGCCTTAAAAGTGGCGCTTGGCTTTTCATTCGGTCCACGCAATAACAATATGACAACCGGCGCAGCCTGCTGCGCGGGTCGAGACGCCTGACGCATGTCGCAGCTCATTCTCTATAATGTGTTCAACGGCTTGATCATCGGCGCCTTCTACGCTCTGATGGCGCTCGGCCTGTCGCTCATTCTCAACCTCTCGGGCGTGATCAATTTCGCGCATGGCGGTTTCCTCGCCATCGGCGCCTATCTCGCCTATCAGCTGATGCTGGGGATCGGCATTCCGGCATTCGCCTTCGCCGGCTTGAGCCTCGGCGGCCATTGGCTGATCCCGGCGTTCAATTTCGCGGGCATGACGCTCATTCCCGGCATCGGCTTCTGGGCAGCGCTCGTCATCGCGCCGATCCTCACCGCGATTCTCGGCTGCATCATCGAAAAAATTCTGATCCGGCCGCTTTATGGGCGCGACCCGCTCTATTCTCTTCTGCTCACGTTTGGCCTTGCGTTTATGATCGAAGACGGCACGCGCTTCATTTGGGGGCCGCAGACGCTGCCCTTCGCCGTTCCCGATGTGCTCTCGACGCCGTTGAGTCCGGATTTCTTTTTCTTGACCGGCTATCGCCTCTTCATGGTCGGCCTTGTGACACTGACCGTGATCGTGCTGTTCGTGGTTTTGAACTACACGCGACTCGGCATGCGCATCCGCGCCGGCACGCTCGATCTGGAAACCGTCTCCGTCCTTGGCGTGAATGTGCGCATTCTGCGCAATCTCAATTTCGGCCTCGGCATCTATTTGGCCGGCCTCGCCGGCGTTCTCGCCGCGGGAATGCTCGGCCTACAGCCGACGATCGGCACCGATCTCATCATGCCGAGTTTCGTTGCGATCATTGTCGGCGGACTTGGGAGCCTGCCGGGGACATTGGTTGGCGGCTTGTTGATCGGCGTCGCCTCGGGCCTCACCGCCGTCTTCTTCCCCTCCGCCACCGAGGCCGTGATCTATGTCATGATGGGGCTTGTTTTGTTGGTACGCCCGCGCGGCCTGTTCGGCGAAGAAGGGCGTTTCTGATGACGGAGCAGGTCCAGAAATACGCGGGCAGCGTCATCATCTGGGCCCTGCTGCTCACCATGCCCTTTTGGCTGCATGCGGTTGGCGGCTATCCGCAGCTTGGCACGCGCGTCATCGTCATGGCGTTGGCCGCCATGTCGCTCAACTTCCTCTTGGGCTATACGGGCGTTCTCTCCTTCGGCCATGCCGCCTATTTCGGCCTCAGCGTTTATGGCGCGGGGCTGACGATCAAATATCTCGTCCCGAGCACGCTCGCGGGAATGGCGGTCGGCGTCGTGACGGGCCTCGCGGCCGCCGCTGTCATCGGATTGCTGATCGTTCGCCTGCGCGGAATCTATTTCGCAATGGTGACGATCGCCTTCGGGCAAGTCTTCTATTTCATCGCCTTTCGTTGGAATACCGTCACAGGCGGCGATGACGGACTCTCGGGATGGAGCCGGCTGCCAATCGATTTCGGCTTCGCCAAGCTCGACATTTTGAACAACGACCGGCTCTTCTATTATTTCGTCCTCTTCTTTTTCGCCATTGCCGTCGCGATCATGGCAGCGCTATTGCGCTCGCCGTTTGGGCGAACGCTGCTCGCGATCCGCGAGAATGAGCGGCGCGCGCGCTTTCTCGGTATTCCGGTCGATCGGCACATCTGGTTCTCTTGGGTCATTTCCTGCACCTTCGTGAGCCTCGCCGGCACGCTTTACGCGCTCCTCAACAATTTCGCCGATCCACATGATCTGCGTTGGGACCAATCTGGCGATTTCGTCATCATGGCCGTGCTCGGCGGCATGCGCTCCTTCTGGGGGCCGCTGATCGGCGCGGCCATCTTTGTCGTGCTGCAAGACTATGTGTCGAGCATCACGCAGAACTGGATGTCCTTCATCGGCCTGTTCTTCGTTCTCGTCGTTCTCTTTTTTCCGCGCGGTGTCCTCGGCATTCTGCGGCGGAAGGAGGTCGAATGAGCCTGCTGCATGTCGAGAATGTCTCGAAGCGCTTCGGCAGTCTTGTCGCGGTCAGCGATGTGTCGCTCGTGGTGCAGCCGGGCGAATTGCGCGCCGTCATCGGCCCGAACGGGGCCGGCAAGACCACCTTCTTCAATCTCATCAGCGGATTTCTGACGCCGACCTCGGGCCGGATCGTCTTCGATGGCGAGGATGTCACGCGACTTCTGCCGGCCCGGCGCGTCTGGCGCGGTATGGCGCGCACGTTCCAGATCACCGAAGTCTTCCCCGAACTGAGCGTCTTCGAAAATCTGCAGATCGCTGTCGAAGTCGCCTCGGGCTTTCGTCTGCGCATGCATCTCTCGCAAGGCGAAAAGATCAAAGTCCGCGCCCGCACCGAGGAATTTCTCGACATCAGCGGCCTGAGCAGCAAAGCGCGGCGCCGCGTCGGCGAATTGAGCCATGGCGATCAGCGCTCGACCGAAATCATGATGGCCTTGGCCTTGAAGCCACGGCTGCTGCTGCTCGACGAGCCGACGGCCGGCATGGGCGACCAGGAAACTTATGACATCACCCAACTCATCCGCCGTCTGCATCACGATCAGAAATTGGCGATGGTGCTGATCGAACACGATATGCGCGTCGTGCTGCATCTCGCCGAGCGTATCATGGTGCTGGCGGAAGGGCGCATGCTGGCGGAAGGAACGCCGAAGGAAGTGACGAGCAACGAGGCCGTCCAGGCCGCCTATCTCGGGACGGCGGCGGCATGACCACTTATGCACTCGAGGCGGAAGGCCTTCAGACTTATTACGGCAAGAGCCACATCCTCCAGGGGGTGAGCCTGCAAGTGCCGGAGGGCGAGATCGTCACGCTTCTCGGCCGCAACGGCGCCGGCAAGACGACGACCATGCGCAGCCTCGTCGGGCTGACGCCGGCACGGCAAGGCACCGTGCGTATTTTTGGAAATGAGACGACCGCATGGGCGCCCTATCGCATCGCGCGCCTGGGCGTCGGCTATGTTCCAGAAGGCCGCCGCATCTTTCCGAGCCTGACGGTCGAAGAAAATCTAAAGGTGCCGTTGGAGCGGCCGGGGCCCTGGGACATTCAGCGCATCTACAAGGTTTTCCCGCGTCTTGCCGAGCGCAAGACCAATAAAGGTCGCCAGCTCTCCGGCGGCGAACAGGAAATGCTGGCGATCGCGCGGGCACTCCTTCTCAATCCAAAACTGCTGCTGTTGGACGAGCCTTCGCAAGGCTTGGCGCCTTTGATCGTCGAAGAAGTGTTCAAGATCGTCATTGCTGCGCGGAAGGAGGGGATTTCCGTGCTTCTCGTCGAACAGAATGTGCGCGCGGCGGTGGCAATCGCCGATCGCGCCTTCGTTCTCGATGACGGCCATGTCGTTTTTGCGGGCTCCGCAGCGGAATTCGCCAAGGACGAAGAGCGCGTCCGCACACTGGCAGGCGTCAGCAGCGAAAGCTGGGCCTGAACGCCATCCGCTGATGAACGGCGAATTCAATTCTGGCTGGGACGAACCACGCGGCGAGCGATCTTGCGCTCGACGATCACCGTGCGTGTGCCGGCCTCGCGCGTCATCGGCGTGACGATCCGCCCGCCGACCCGGTTCGGCATGTCCTTCTGGATTTCCGCGCGGACGGTTTCGACTGGCAGATCCATCAAGGCCGCCGCGATCTCGATCTGCTCCTGCAGCTCATCCGTGAGCCCTTGCGCGGCGACGATCGCCTCTCTCAGCGTCGGCGGATCGTGGCGCACGCGGCGCGTCCCATATTTCGTGTTCCAAGTGGTCGACATGTCCTCACCCGGCTCGGCCGGTCATCCCTTGTCGTCACGTCTAGACCAGAATTATGGGGGTTTTATTGCAGCGCAGCAAGGCGGACGCCCGCGACATTTCATTCTTTTTTCGAGAAATTCAGATGCGCGCGCGCGAACGCCTGAAAGGCACGCGCGCGATGCGAGAGCGCCGGCGATCCATCGGGCGGAATGGCTTGTTTTTCAGCAGCCATCATCTCGCCGAAGGTCCGCTTGAGCCCATCCGGCAGAAAAATCGGGTCGTAGCCGAAGCCGAGCGTCCCGCGCGGCGGAAAGACGAGCGTACCGAAGACCTTGCCTTCGAAGCTCTCGACCGTGCCATCCGGCCAGGCAAGCGCGATGACCGACACGAAATGGGCATGAAAGGGCGGCGTCGCGCCCTTCTCCTCCAAGGCCGCTTCGACTTTTTCCATGGCGGCGGCAAAGTCGCGCGGGCCACCGGGCGAGACTTCCGCCCAGCGCGCCGAATACAGGCCGGGAGCGCCGCCCAATGCATCGACACACAGGCCGGAATCATCCGCGAGCGCCGGCAACCCGGCGGCCCGCGCGGCGCCAAGCGCCTTCAGCTCTGCATTCGAATGGAAAGTCTCGCCGGTTTCTTCGGGCTCCGGTAGGCCGAGATCGCCGGCCGAGACCGCATCGAGACCGTACGGCGCGAGTAGCTCCCGCATTTCCCAAAGTTTGCCGGCATTATGCGTCGCGATGACGAGCCGCCCGTCGAGCTTCCTGCCCATCTCACTCTCGCTCAGGCAATCGTGCGCTTTTGCAAATCGACGAGCTTGGCAATTCCTGCGCGCGCGAGTTCGAGCATGGAGGTCAGCGCTTGCTCGGAGAACGCAGCCGCTTCCGCCGTCGCTTGCACTTCGACCAAAAGGCCTAGCCCCGTCATGACGAAATTCGCATCCGTCTCCGCCGCGGAATCTTCCAGATAATCGAGGTCGAGCACCGCTTCACCATTGGCGATGCCGCAGGACACGGCGGCGACATGATCGCGCAAGGGAATGTCCTTGATGATCGAGCGCCCGTGCATCCATTTGAAGCAATCGTGCAAAGCCACCCACGAGCCGGTGATCGCCGCAGTCCGCGTGCCGCCATCGGCCTGGAGAACGTCGCAATCGATCGTGATCTGCCGCTCGCCCATCGCTTGCAGATCGGTGACGGCGCGCAGACTGCGGCCGATAAGGCGCTGAATTTCGTGCGTGCGGCCGGACGGCTTGCCGGAAGAGGACTCGCGTCGCGTCCGCGTATGGGTTGCGCGCGGCAGCATGGCATATTCCGCTGTCACCCAACCGCGCCCCTGACCGCGCAGCCATTGCGGCGGCTTGTCTTCCAAAGACGCCGTGCAAAGCACGTGCGTCTCACCGAATTTCACAAGACAGGAGCCTTCCGCATAGCGCGTGACATTGCGCTCAAGCGAGACCTGTCGCAATTCATCGGGCGCGCGCTTTGACGGACGCATCAGTTCCTCATCATTCGGCGCCAAGGCAGTGCGGGTTGGCGAGGCGGATTGGGAAGGCGGGCCGCAATGCTTAAGCGCTTCGTCCTTAGAGCGCAACCTCTTGCCCTTGCCTCGCTGCGACCGGAGCCTTACGCTTTCGACAAAAGGATAAGTCCATGCGTGCAATTCTCCTTCCTGTTGCTTTTTTGGCGGCGGGATCGGCCTTCGCGGCGGAGAAGCCGATCCGCTTCTGGAATCTGACGACGCAGACCGTGACGAGTTTACAGCTCGCCAAGGCGGGAACATCGGATTTCGGCCCGGATTTCTGCAAAAGCGACAAGGATGGCGAGGTCGACCATGACGAGAGGCTGAGCCTGCCCAATGTCGCACCGGGGCTCTATGATGTCAGGCTCGGCTACGCCGACGGACGCCACTGCATCGCGAAGAATCTCACTCTTCAGGCCGGGAAAATATTTTCCGTCGAAGACAAGGATCTGACCGCCTGCACGAAGTGACGGCGGTCAGACACTTCACGCCCAATCCACGCCCGTCATCTCGACGCTTTTCTGCCAGAGCGCGCGCGCCAGTTCGTCGTTGCGTCCCGCCGCGGTCGGCCGTGCCTGACGACTCTTATAAAAATAGCCGCCGCTCGTCGTCGCGACCTCGGGCGATGTCGCAAGATAAATGATCGTCTTTGCGCCCTCTTCGGGCGAGATGGCGAGAAGTTTCCCAAAGCCGATGATGTGTGCGATGAGGCCGCCCGCCTCGTCGCCGAAGCGTGTTGCGACAAAGCCCGGATGCAGGCAGTTCGTCGTCAAAGACGTCCCTTTGAGGCGGTGCGCCAATTCGCGCGTAAAGAGAATATTGGCGAGTTTCGATCGGCTGTAGGCCTCGAAACTCTTATAGTTTTTCGCGGTCTGCAGATCGTCGATGTCAAAATGCGCGGTCTTATGCGCGTCGGAGGATGTGTTGACGATCCGCGCGGCAGGCGCCGCCAAAAGCGATGCACGCAGACCCGCGGTCATCACGAAATAGGACAGATGATTGAGCGCAAAGGTTCGCTCGAATCCATCCTTGGTCAGTTCGCGATTGGCGAACATGGCGCCGGCATTGTTGATCAAGACGTCGATCTTCGGCTCGGCGGTGGCGATCTCCGCCGCGACGCGCTTCATTTCGGAGAGCTGCGCCAGATCGCCATAATGAATCTGGTGGCCGCGGCCGGTGCCGCTCTCTTCGAGCCGCCGGAGCGTGGCTTCGCCGCGCGCTTTCTCCCGCGCGACGAGTACAATGCGGGCGCCTTGCGCGGCAAGCGTAAGCGCTGCGACTTCGCCGATGCCCGATGTGCCGCCAGTGACGACAATGGTCTTGCCTTGCATTCTTGGCTCCTGTTTTCGCGCCCGCCCGGGCCTTAGATAGGCCGCGACGTGGGCGCCGAAAGGGCAAAAAAAACCGGTGCCGTCCGAAGACGACACCGGTCGAGAGAGCTCGTAAAATCCGGCTATTCCACCGTCGCGGCTGTCTTATAGCGGCGATAGACGTAATCCGGAATATCGCCTTCCTTGCCCTCGAAGCCGGCGACAATGGCTTCGACCTTGGCATGATCGGGCGAGAGATGGCAGATCGGATCGGCGTTGTGGGCGTCGCCCGTCATCGCCATCGCTTGGCAGCGGCAGCCGCCGTAATCGATCTCTTTCCTCTCGCATGAGCGGCAAGGCTCGCGCATCCACTCCGTGCCGCGGAAGGCATTGAAGGCCGGCGACTTCCACCAGATGTCGGCAAGCGAATGCTCTTTCACGTTCCAGAATTCGAGGCTGGGGATCGTCTCCGCGGCATGGCAGGGCAGCGCCTTGCCTTGCGGCGTGATGTTGAGCGTGCGCTTCGCCCAGCCACCCATGCAGGCCTTGGGATATTTCGCATAATAATCGGGGATCACGTGATCGATGACGATCTTGCCGGCATAGACATCGCGCAGCGCTTCGACTTCGGCGACAGCCTTCTCCGTCTGCGCGCGGGTCGGCATCAGCGCCTTCTGGTTCACCAAGGCCCAGGCATAATATTGCGTATGGGCGATTTCGACGCGCCGCGCACCGAGTTCAACGGCGAAGGCGACCATGCGGCCGGCGCGTTCGATATTGGCGCGATGAATGACGGCATTGATCGTCAGCGGCAGGCCGACTTCATTCACCCATTTCGCCACCTCGATTTTTTTAGCGAAGCCACCCTTATAGCCGCCGATCTTATCGGCGGAGGCCGCCTCGGCGTCTTGGATCGAAAGCTGCACATGATCGAGACCGGCATCGGCGAGCTGGCGCATTCTCTCTTGCGTGAGGCCGACGCCCGAGGTGATGAGATTGGTGTAGAGGCCGACCTTGCTGCAATGGGCGACGATCTCGACAAGATCGCGCCGCGCCGCGGGCTCCCCGCCCGAGAGATGCGCGTGGAGAACGCCAAGCTCGGCCGCCTGCGAGAAGACGCGCTGCCAGCCCGCAGTATCGAGTTCGCCATTGCGCAGCTCGACTTCCAGCGGATTGGAGCAGTAGGGACAGGCGAGCGGGCAACGATAGGTGAGTTCAGCCAGCACGCCGACAGGCGCCGGAATGCGCTTCGCAGTCGTTTCCGCAATGGGTTGAGGCGCGTTCATAGGTCCACCATTCGTTTGGCGGTGAGTTCGCCGAGCATCGCCCTGACATCCGTGGCGATCCGCGCGCGGTCCGCCTTGAACTGCAGCGCGAGGCTGTCAATGATCTCTGATAATGTCGCGACGCCATCGCAGCGTTTCAAGATCTCCACCGCAATCGGATCGGTCTTGATCACGCGTTCCGGCGCCAAAAGCAGCCATTCGTTGCGCGTATCGTCATGCTTCAGGCGCACGCCGCGCGGCAAACGCGGCTTGGCATCATCGGCAATGACGGGCGCTTCGGTCATGATCTTCGGCTCATCTCGCGTTCATTGTCACGCCGCTTGACCGCGGCTCACCACATGGGTTCCGGGCTCCCAAGCGCCCGGCGGAACATATTTATCGACATAGGCCGTCCACAGCGCATCGAGCTGCGTCCAAAGAACGGCGCATTTGAATTCAAGCGCCTTGATCGCGGCCTCCTGTCCGGCGCGCGTCTTGGCATGGGTCTTGACGAAGGCGAGTGCCCATTCGGAATCGCGCTTGGCCTGTGGCGGGCGCTGCGAGAAATAGGCGAGCGTCTCTTTGCTGACGAAATCGTAATTGGCCAACATACCGGTGAGCCTCTCGCTGATGATTGTCGGCGAGAAGAGTTCCGTTAGTGACGAAGCGACGGCCTCGAGCGGCGAGCGATCCCGGCAGAATTCGACATAGGCGTCGACGGCGAAACGCGTCGCGGGCAGAATGCCGTCCGTGGACATCACATAATCGCGCGAAAAGCCGAGGCTATCGGTGAGCTTCAGCCACCGTTCGATGCCGCCGTCGCCGGGCTGCATGCCATCGTGATCCTCGATGCGCTTACGCCATTCCCGGCGGTCGTCGCTGTCGGTCAGACGCGTCAACACCGTCGCGTCCTTAATCGGGATCATCGACTGATAATAATAGCGGTTCAGCGCCCAGGCCTGTACTTCTTCATAAGAGCATTGGCCATTGTATTGGCGCGCGTGGAAGCGATGGTTATTGTGATAGCGCTCCGCGCCCACTTTGCGCAGGGCGGCTTCCAGTTCCTCGGGGCTCATTAGGCTCGCGCTCATAGCGTCACCTCCATCCCATCATAGGATACATCCCATCCGGCTTTTTCGACACTCTTGCGTTCGGGCGAGTCCTCGATCAGCGCCGGGTTCGTATTGTTGATATGGACATAGATCTTGCGGCCGATGCCGAGATCGGCCAAGCGCTTGAGCGAGCCGTTCTCGCCGCTCATGGCCACATGGCCCATGCGGTAAGCGGTTTTCGGCGAAAGTCCCAGTTTCACCATCTCATCGTCCGTAAAGGTGGTGCCGTCGAAAAACAGAAGATCGGCTCCCTTGATCCTCTCCTGAACCTTCGGCGTGACCTCGGCGCAGCCGGGAATGTAGAACATCGTCTTCTTCCCGTCGGTAATTTCGAGGCCGACCGTCGATTCATCCTCGGTGCCGATCGCGACCGTGGCGCCTTCGAGATAGAGCGGCACTTTTCCCGGCACGGCAAAGGGGGTGACGGTGATCCCGAGCCCCGTATCGACAGGCTTCTCCAAAGTGACAGGCACGGTGTGCACCAGCTCTTTGTTGAGAACGCCGAACAGGCCACCGGAGACTTGCGCCAATGTCGCCTTGCTGCCGAAGAGCGTAAAACTCTGTTGCTCGCGCAGCGTCAAAAGCCCGGTCAGATGATCGACGTCGCCGTTGGTGACGAAGACGGCGGCGATCGGCGATTGCCGTTTCGCACCGCGGGGATGCAATTGATGCGACGCCAAAATTTGTTGCCGAAGGTCGGGCGAGGCATTCAGCAACAGCCATTTTTCGCCGTCGCTGCTGATCGCCAGGCTCGATTGGGTCCGAGGCTTTACGCGCTTATCGCCGGCCCAGGCCAGCTGGCAGACGGGACAGAGGCAATTCCATTGCGGGAAGCCGCCGCCGGCTGCCGATCCAAGGACGACGACTTGCACGTGTGACTCGCGTTTCATCTGAGTTCGCCTTCCCCGTCGTTAGACGGAGAAGGCAAAGCTTGATCAGATCTCGGCCGACGCGTAGCTGGTGACTTCCATGCCAACGCAAACTTCGCAGATCGACGGTGTGGTCCAAGCCATGATTTCCTCCATTGAGTGAAATGCCGGACAGAAAACTGTCCGCAGGACTGAGATGGCACATGTTGTCGCACCTTTCCAGCCCGCGTTAGAGCATCCCAGTCTTTCTTACAACGATTTTACAATCAAGCGCTTGGACGCTTACAGCTCCATTACAATCGGCACATTTGGCAGCGGATTTTGCCCCGCTTGGTCTTCAATAAACGAGCGTGCGGGCAGCTGTGCGATTGAAATCAATTGGCCTGAAAAACGCCCGCTCAGCTCGGCAAACTGTCATTAAAGCGCAGCACTTCGCCGGCGAGATAGAGACTGCCGGTGATCAGGATGCGCGGGGGCTCGTTCCATTCCCGCGCCGAAAGATAGCGAAGCGCGGATTCGAGGCTTTCGCAGGCAACCGCGGGAATGCCCTCCGCATCGGCCATGGCGGCGACTTCGCGCGGCGTGCGCCCCGTATGTTCGCCATTGAGCGGAACGGCGAGCACTTCTTGAGCCAGACCTTTGAAGGCGCGCAGAAAGGCCGGCGTATCCTTTGTCGTGAGCGACCCGCAGATGAGCGCGAGCGGGCGGGACGCCTTATCCTCGAAATCCGCCAGCGCCTGGGCGAGCACGCGGGCACCATCCTCATTATGCGCGCCGTCGAGCCAGATCTCCGCCCCTTCCGGCGCGAGCGCCGCGACAAGGCCTTTGTTCAGGCTTTGCAGCCGCGCCGGCCATTCGGCGGAAAGAAGCCCCGTCTCGAAAGCGGAAGCGGGAAGATCGGGCTCGATAAGCCGCAGCGCGGCAATCGCATTGGCGGCATTCTGATGCTGATGGCGTCCGGCAAGCCGCGGCAACGGGAGATCGAGAAGGCCGCGCTGGTCCTCGAAGATCAAACGCCCCTGCTCTTCCCGCGCGCCGAAATCCTCGCCCGCGACGATGACGGGCGCGCGGAGCTTCTTCGCCTCGCGCATCAAGACATCATAGGCCGGCTTCGATTGAAGGCCGAAGACGGCGGGCACGTACGGCTTCAGAATGCCGGCTTTCTCAAAGGCGATCTCCGCGACCGTCGTACCGAGATACTCGGGGTGATCGTAGGAGACGGGCGTGATGACGGTGGCCGCGGGCTTGGCGACGACATTCGTAGCATCGACCCGACCGCCGAGGCCGACTTCGAGCAGCAGATAATCGGCTTGATGTTCGCTGAAGAGTTTGAATGCCGCCGCCGTGGTGATCTCGAAAAAAGTGATCGGCTGCCCGGCATTGAGCTTTTCGCAATGCGCCAGCGCCGCGGCGAGTTCCGCGTCGCCGACAAGCCTGCCGCCGCCCTTGTGACCGAGCCTGATCCGTTCGTGAAAGCGCACAAGATGCGGCGAGGTATAGACATGCACGCTCTTGCCGGCGGCTTCGAGGATCGCGCGCATGAAGGCGACGGTCGAGCCCTTGCCGTTCGTGCCGGCGACATGGATGACGGGCGGCAGGCGCTGTTCCGGATGGCCCAGCGCTTCGAGAAGTCTTTGGACGCGGCCGAGCGACAGATCGATCTTCTTCGGGTGAAGATCGAGCAAACGATTGAGAATGGCTTCCCAATCGTCTCTGTTGTTGGCCAGCGGAATTGCGCTCATGCGACCCTCAGATCCCCGGCTGGTTCGCGCAGCAGCAGCCGGCAGAGACGGCCCAGGGTCTCGCGCATATCATGCCGGCGAACGACCATATCGACCATGCCATGCGCTTGCAGATATTCGGCGCGCTGAAAGCCTTCCGGCAGACGTTCGCGAATGGTCTGCTCGATCACGCGCGCGCCGGCAAAGCCGATCACCGCTCCGGGTTCGGCGATATGGATATCGCCCAGCATGGCATAGGAAGCCGTCACCCCACCCGTCGTCGGATTAGTGAGTACCACAATATAAGGCAGT
Organism: Methylovirgula sp.; assembly: GCA_049522395.1. Lineage (GTDB taxonomy): Bacteria > Pseudomonadota > Alphaproteobacteria > Rhizobiales > Beijerinckiaceae > Methylovirgula. The sequence goes on along the minus strand of JBEKNV010000001.1, from coordinate 50,017 downwards.
CGCGCCGCGCGCAGACGCTGGACGGCAACGGTCGTGCGCGGCATCTGCATCAGCGAAAACATGCCCTCCTGCATGCGCGCGCCGCCGGAAGCCGTGAAGATGATGAAAGGCGTCTTGCGTTCGACCGCCGTCAACATGCCTGAGACGATCGCTTCGCCCGCCGCCATGCCGAGCGAACCGCCGAGGAAATCGAAATCCTGAATCGCAACGATCGTGTCGAGACCTTCGAGCTTGCCGGCGCAAAGCCGGATCGCGTCGTCGGAGCCCGTCTTCGCACGGTTCTCCTTCAAACGATCCGTGTAGCGCTTCACATCGCGGAATTTGAGCGGATCGAGCGGCACTTCGGGAAGCGGAAGCTCCGTGTAGGCGGCATCGTCAAACACCATGTCGAAGCGCGCCTTGACCGGCATGCGCATGTGATAGCCGGAGCCGGGCACGACATAGAAATTGGATTCGAGATCCTTGTGAAAGACAAGTTCTCCGCTTTCCGGACATTTGACCCACAGATTTTCGGGCGTTTCGCGACGCAGGAACGACCTGATCTTTGGGGGCACGACATTCGACATCCAATTCATGGCAACCCTTTGCGAACTTCACGCACGGACGAGAGAGAATTTACAGAGAGATCAGTGTTTGGGCAGCTGTAGAGTATAACAAAGATCGTAAAACCGCGCGCCTCTATTCGGCCGCCGCACGAGCGGCGGAGCGGACCCCTGCCGCCAAAGCGGCGACGAGATCGCCGACCGCCTGTTTCGATTTCGGCGTCGGCTTGCCCTCGGAATCGAGCGAGGTCCGCACGGCCTCGACGAGGGCCGAGCCGACCACGACGCCATCTGCCACGGCCGCGATCGCCGCAGCACTTTCGGCATTCTTCACGCCAAAGCCGACGGCGATCGGTAGGTCCGTATGGCGCTTGAGCCGCGAGACTGCGGCGGCGACATCGGTCGTCTTCGCGGCTGCCGCACCGGTAATCCCGGTGATCGAGACATAATAGAGGAACCCCGATGTGTTGGCGAGAACGGCCGGAAGCCGCACTGCATCGGTCGTCGGCGTCGCGAGCCGGATGAAGGCGAGGCCCGCTTTCAGGGCCGGCAGGCAGAGTTCGGTGTCTTCCTCGGGCGGCAGATCGACAACGATCATGCCATCGACCCCGGCGCCCTTGGCTTCGACGAGAAATTTATCGACGCCATGCACATAGATCGGATTGTAATAGCCCATCAGCACAATCGGCGTCGTCTGGTCCTGCTTGCGGAATTCGGCGACGAGCGCGAGAGTCTTCACAAGCGTCGTGCCGGCTTTGAGCGCGCGCAGTCCCGCCGCCTGGATGGCGGGGCCATCGGCCATCGGGTCCGTAAACGGCATGCCAAGTTCGATGAGATCGGCGCCTGCGGCCGGCAGGCTTTTGAGGATCGCGAGGGAAGTCGCAAGATCCGGATCGCCCGCCATGACGAAGGTGACGAGGGCGGCGCGATTTTGCCGATGCAATTCGGCGAAGCGGGTTTCAATGCGGGTGGTCATGGCTACATCCCGCCCAGATGATCGGCGACGGTGAAAATATCCTTGTCGCCACGGCCGGAGATGTTCACCACCAGAAGATGATCCTGCGGCTTTTGCGGCGCGATCTCGGCGACTTTGGCAAGCGCATGCGCCGGCTCCAGCGCCGGAATGATGCCCTCCTGTTTGGCGCAGAGCTGGAAGGCTTCGAGCGCTTCGGCGTCCGTCGCCGAAAGATAGGTGACGCGGCCCGTCTCTTTCAGCCACGCATGTTCGGGGCCTACGCCCGGATAATCGAGGCCCGCCGAAATCGAATGGCCTTCTTCGATCTGGCCGTCATCATCCATCAAAAGATAGGTGCGATTGCCATGCAGCACGCCGGGCCTGCCGCCGGCCAGCGAGGCCGCATGCTTTTTGTCGAGACCATAACCCGCAGCCTCGACACCATACATCTCGACATCGCGCTCATCGAGAAACGGATGAAAAAGCCCGATCGCATTGGAGCCGCCGCCGATGCAGGCGAAGAGCGAATTGGGCAGGCGTCCCTCCGCCGCAAGCATCTGCGTGCGCGTCTCTTCGCCGATCACGCATTGGAAATCGCGCACCATCGCCGGGTAAGGATGCGGCCCCGCCGCCGTGCCGATGCAATAAAATGTATTCTCGACATTCGTCACCCAATCGCGCAGTGCCTCGTTCATCGCGTCTTTCAGCGTGCGCGCGCCCGACTGCACCGGCACAACCTTGGCGCCAAGCATATTCATGCGAAACACATTCGGCTTCTGCCGCTCGACATCGACGGAGCCCATATAAACAATGCATTCGAGCCCGAAGCGCGCGCAGGCGGTTGCTGTCGCGACACCGTGCTGGCCGGCGCCGGTTTCGGCGATGATGCGCGTCTTGCCCATGCGCCGCGCGAGCAGAATCTGGCCGAGCACATTGTTGATCTTATGCGCGCCGGTGTGATTCAGCTCTTCGCGCTTGAAATAGATTTTGGCGCCGCCGCTGCCGCCCTTGCGGCGCGACGCCTCGCGCAGATAGGCGGTCAGCCGTTCAGCGAAATAGAGCGGGCTCGGCCGCCCGACATAATGTTTCAAGAGCCCATCGAGCTCGGCCTTGAAGCTCGGGTCGGCTTTCGCCGCCGCATAATGGCGCTCGAGATCGAGGATCAAGGGCATCAGCGTCTCGGCGACGAATCTGCCGCCGAAAATGCCGAAATGGCCCCGCTCGTCCGGACCGATGCGGAAGGAATTGGGCGATGCTGGTTTCAACGGGATCTCGCTTGAGGGGTGGGCCGCGACACGCTCTGCCATAGACCGGCCGGCTTCTGCAACGCAAGCGCGGTGAGTATGCCGCCTTATCAGGCGCGGGCGTCCGCCGCTGCCCTGGCATTGGCGACAAAGGCCGCGATCTTGTCGGCATCCTTAACGCCGGGGCTGCTCTCGACGCCCGAAGAGACATCGACGCCATGCGCCGCTGTCTTCTTCAAAGCCTCACCGACGTTCTCGGGCGTGAGGCCGCCCGCCAGCAGCCAGGGCGCCTTGACGTCGAGCGTCTGCAACAGGCGCCAATCGAATGCTTCGCCGTTTCCGCCGGGAAGATCCGCTTCCGCCCGCGAGGAGGCCGCATCGAAAAGAATGAGATCGGCGATATCACCGAAGGACGAGACCTGACCGATGTCGCTCGATTTTTTGCCGATGCCGATCGCTTTGATGACCGGCAGGCCGAAACGCTTGCGCAAATCGCCCACACGTTCGGCGGATTCATGGCCGTGCAGTTGCAAGGCGTCGGGCTTCAGAGCCTCGATCGCATCGGCGAGCGCCTGATCGCCGATATCGACGGTCACCAGCACTTTGGCGGCTTTGGTGCCGACCTGTCGGCCAAGCACTTCGGCGGTCTCCAAGGAGACATGGCGCGGACTCTTCGCACATTGGACGAAGCCCAGCATGTCCGCGCCCGCTTCGAGCGCAGCGTCCACCATCTCGGGCGTCGAGAGACCGCAGATTTTAACGATGACGCTCATGGTCCGGCCTCCAGCCGGGAATCCGCAATTCTTGATAGACTATATAGATTCGTTCTGCGGAACGAAAACCGCCGGGTCGCGGCCGCGCTGCCTATTCGGCCTTTGGGTTGCCTTGGCTCTTCAGCCGGGCCATTTCGCTGCGTGTCTCGCGCAAGGCACGGCGATGTCTGCCCTGGGCAAACCAAGTGAAAATGCCGCCGAGAAGAACGCCGAACGCGACGGCGAGAAACATCACGAGAAAGAGCGGCGCCTCAAGTGCCAGCGAACTCGTCGCCGGACTTTCAAACGGATTGAAGGAGACATCGACGCTCTGCCGATTGGCAACGGCAAAGGCAATCCCAACAATCGCGATCGGCAAAAGGATGAGCCATTGCAGCGCGCGCTTCATCCGGCAGCCTCGAAAATCCAAGCCCTACGATCAGCCAGTATAGCCGTCGTTGAGGCGCTCGCGCATTTCTTTGCCGGTTTTGAAGAAAGGAACCGCCTTTTCTTCGACCGAAACATGCGCGCCTGTGCGTGGATTGCGGCCGAGCCGCGCGTCGCGGCGTTTCACCGAGAAGGCGCCAAAGCCGCGCAGCTCGACGCGGTCGCCCCGCGACAAGGCATTCGTGATCTCGTCGAGAATGGCGTTCACGATCTTCTCCACGTCGCGCAAATAAAGATGCGGATTGCGATCGGCAATCCGCTGCACGAGCTCCGATTTGATCATGTTACGCCCCCGCCGCTTCAGTCGCCTTGCCGAAGCTGACCGCGCGACAAATAGAGACCACGTCAATCGTGGTCCATTTTTGTCGTTGCCGCCGGTTCGCCCCCTGATTGACCATAATGCTTGCCCGGCACGCGGTCTCGCGCTTTCCGGTTTGAACACCCCGCAAGATCGAGCTTGCGAGATTGAACGTTCGACAATCGCTACGGCTCAATCAACAGGATCAACTTGCCAAATCGACAGCAGACCGTCAAGTAAACGCGTGTCCTGATAGGCTTCTGCCTTGTCTAGGACCCGCGCGAGGCCGCCAAAGCCGAAAACTTCGGCAATGCGCGCCGATGTACCCAAAATCCCGAGCCGCTCAAAACTGCTGCCCGCCTTCCAATCGCGGATCGGAAGCCCGGCTTTCACGCCCTTCTTCTGGACGAGCCAATCGACGGCTTCGCGCTCGCCGCCAATTTCGTCGATCAATTTGAGGTTGAGGGCCTGTCGGCCGGTGAAAACGCGTCCGTTATCGACCGCGGCAAGTTCGGTATCGGTTAAATTGCGTCGTTTGCGCACCAGATCCTTAAACCACTGGTAGCTGTCATCGACCAATGAGGCGAGCGCCGCCCGCACTTCCGGACTTGTCTCCTCATAACCGCTGGGCTCGGCCTTGAGCGGCGAGGATTTCACCGCGTCCATCTTCACGCCGATCTTGTCGAGGAGGCCCGCGAGGTTCGGATATTCGATCAACACGCCGATCGAGCCGACAAGCGAGTTGCCGCCGGCAACGATGTGATCCGAAGAGATCGCCGCAATATAGGCGCCCGAGGCCGCCATATTGCCCGCAACCGCGACCACCGGTTTCTTTGCCGCCAATCGCCGAATGGCGTCATAGATTTTCTCGGCGCCCGTTGTGGTTCCGCCAGGGCTGTCGATGGAAAGAATGACGCCCTGGGCCTTGGAGTCGGCGATCTCGTCGATCAGCTTCAGCGTGCCGCGGTCGCCCGAAATGAAGCCGGCGATCGAAAGCCGCGCGATATGCGGCGTAAGGCTCGTCGGCGCGCCCGCCCCCGAAAGGCGCAGGCCAACGCCCACGATCAGAATGATCAAGAAGACAAAGGCCGTGACGCGCCAAAACGACAGTTTTCGCTGCAATAGGCGTCGATCGACCAGATGATCGGCGGGAGAAAGATTGGACATCGCGATCGCTTTCCAAAAAGGTTGCGCGGAAGCTAGAACGCGCTTCCTCCGCAAGCAAGACACAAGCAGTTGGGCGGCTTCCGCGCGCGGCCCTCTAAAAACAAAAAACCCGCGCCTTTTGGGCGCGGGTTTTGTTCTCTTTTGACCGAAAGCTTAAGCCTATTCTTCTTCTTCCTCTTCGGCCTCTTTCTTTTTACCGGCTTTTTTTGGCGTATCCTCGCGTGCCTTCAGCGCAGCGCCGAGAATGTCGCCGAGCAGAGCGCCGGAATCGGCCGAGCCATATTGCGCGATCGCTTCCTTCTCTTCGGCGACTTCGAGCGCCTTGATCGAGACGGCGACCTTGCGGGCGCGGCGATCGAACTGCGTGACGCGCGCATCGACCTTCTCGCCGACCGCGAAACGGTCAGGCCTCTGGTCGGCGCGGTCGCGGGCAAGTTCGGTCCGCTTGATGAAGGCGGAAAAATCGGTGCCGGCAATCTTCACTTCGATGCCGCCTTCCTTCACTTCCGTCACTTCGCAGGTCACGATGACCCCCTTCTTGAGATCGGGGCCGCCGGCGGCGCCGGCTTCTTCAGGCGCCTTGGACGCGAAAGGATCGGTGCCGAGCTGCTTGATGCCGAGCGAAATCCGTTCCTTCTCGACATCGACATCGAGAACCTTGGCCTGGACGACATCGCCCTTCTTGAAGTCTTCGATCACCTGTTCGCCGGGCTTGTTCCAATCGAGATCGGAGAGATGGACCATGCCATCCACATCGCCAGCGAGACCGATGAACAGACCGAACTCCGTCTTGTTCTTGACCTCGCCTTCGACCGTGCTGCCGACGGGATGCTGCTCGACAAAGGCCTGCCAGGGATTGGCGAGCGTCTGCTTGAGGCCGAGCGAGATGCGACGCTTGACCGGATCGACTTCCAGCACCTGAACGTCGACTTCCTGGCTCGTCGCGACGATCTTACCGGGATGGACGTTTTTCTTCGTCCAGGACATTTCTGAGACGTGGATCAGGCCTTCGATGCCCGGCTCCAATTCGACGAAGGCGCCGTAGTCGGTGATGTTGGTCACGCGGCCATGGAAGCGGGTGCCGACCGGATATTTCGCATCGATGCCCTGCCACGGATCGTCGAGCAGCTGTTTCATGCCGAGCGAGATACGGTGCGTCTCGTGGTTGATCTTTATGATCTTCACCTTGACGGTCTGGCCGATCGTCAGCACTTCGCTCGGGTGGTTGACGCGGCGCCAGGCAATGTCTGTAACATGCAGAAGGCCGTCGATGCCGCCGAGATCGACGAAGGCGCCGTAATCGGTGATGTTCTTCACCACGCCCTCGATGACTTGGCCTTCTTCGAGGTTGGCGACGATCTCATGGCGCTGTTCGGCGCGGGACTCTTCGAGAACCGTGCGGCGCGAGACGACGATATTGCCGCGGCGGCGATCCATTTTGAGGATCTGGAACGACTGCGGCACACCCATCAGGGGCGTCACATCGCGGATCGGGCGAATATCGACCTGGCTGCGCGGCAGAAAGGCCACGGCGCCGTCGAGATCGACGGTAAAGCCGCCCTTTACCTGATTGAAGATGACGCCATCGACCTTTTCCTGGCTTTCGAAGGCCTTTTCGAGCCTGATCCAGCTCTCTTCGCGGCGTGCCTTTTCGCGCGAGATGACGGCTTCGCCGAGCGCATTCTCGATCCGCTCGAGATAGACTTCGACCTCGTCGCCGACATGCAGAATGCCTTCGCGTCCGGGTCCTTGGAATTCTTTGAGAGGGACTCTGCCTTCGGTCTTCAGACCGACGTCGATAATGGCGACGTCTTTTTCGATGGCAACGACGATCCCTTTGATGACGGAGCCTTCTAAGGCGTTATGCCCACCGTAGCTCTCGTCGAGAAGTGCGGTAAAATCCTCGCGCGACGGCGCGTAGGTTTGAGTAGACGACATTGGTTCTCCTGAAATGCCCGAAGTCGGGCAGCGCCGGCGGTTCGCTATGGGTTTTGCTCATCTCTGCCGGTGTCCAATCGACGGTGCGATCGGGCCCCCAACCTTATCGGCGGGCCGGCGCGGAACGACAGGAATGAGCTGGGTTCGGCCGGCTATTTAGCAAGGGCGCGGCCAAGCGGCAAGGGCTTACCTTTCAATTAGATAATGTCGGCTTTTGCCCTTGTCATCCCGCAGCGCGCAATTGTGCGGCTGCGTGCAAAATAAAAATGACGGCGGGACCGCGCTGACCCACGGTCCCGCCGCTCCGGGCTCGACCCGCTCAAGCAACCCGACGTGCGAGCGATCCGCCTCGGATTTGCCGAACTGTCATCCGTCAGTTCGGCATCTGAGCTTTCGTGGACGCAGAGACCCCGACGCGAAAGCTCATCGCCTTTACGGGAGGCGCGTCCCTAAAGTTTCGACGGCTGAGAATAAAGAGAACACCGCGAGCCGCCTTGACGGAGTCTCGTAATCCACTGCACTTTGGCGACGAGGAGCGCGACGCAGCCAGAAAGGCGCGTCGAACGAGGTGGCGCATTGACTGTTGCGAACAACGCAGAACTCGCCGCCCTCCTCCAAGCCGTGGCCCGCAAGGATCGCGCCGCCTTTCAGGCGCTCTATGAACGCACGGCGCCGAAACTTTTTGCGATCGTGCTGCGTATCCTGCGGGAGAGAGCGCCGGCCGAAGATGTCCTTCAGGATGTCTTTCTCAGGATTTGGCAGAATGCGGCGGGATTCTCGGCCGAGGCCGGACCTGCGATGGGGTGGCTCGTCGCAATCGCGCGTAATCGCGCCATCGACCAATTGCGCACCAAAAAGCTCGTGTCGCTGGCGGGAGCTGATAACGCGGCGGATCCCTATGCCGAAATTGCCGCAATCGGCGACCGCGAGGCCGAAATGAACGATCTTGCGGTATTGCGGCATTGTCTCGGTGAGCTTGAAGAGCCGGCGCGGTCTTGTGTCCTCCTTGCTTATTATGAAGGCTATTCGCGCGAAGAACTCGCCAAGCGATACGACCGGCCGGTCAATACGATCAAGACCTGGCTGTTCCGCAGCTTGAGCGCGCTGAAATCCTGTCTGGAACGCTCGTCATGACCGAAGAGATAGAGATCGAGGCGGCAGAATATGTGTTGGGTACGCTCCCGGCCGATGAGCGCGTCGCTTTTGAAGCGTTGCTCGCGCAAAGCGCGGAAGCGCGCGCCGCTGTGAGCTTTTGGGAGCAGCGGTTTGCGCCGCTTAGCGCGTCGGTCAGCGAAATCGTGCCCTCGCCGATCGTGTGGACCGCGATCCAGCGACGGCTTCAGCAGATCGCCGGGCCGCCACGTCTGCGCCTTGCCGACGATGCGGCGACGGCCGTCCGCGTATCACGCGACCGCTGGCGCATGGGCGCGATTGCCGCGGCCGCCTTGGCGGCGGGCTTCGCCTTCTTCAGCGTGGACCGGGTGATCACGGATCGACGCGAGGCGGCGACGACCTATGTCGCCGTGGTCAATCGCGGTGGTGATCTGCCGGCGCTCATCATCCGCGTCGATCTCGCGCGGCAAAGCGTCTTCGTGCGTCCGGTCGCGACCCAAGTGCCGGAAGGCCGCAGCCTCGAACTCTGGTATATCGGCCAAGGCAAGCCGCCGAAATCCATGGGCCTCGTCGATAAGGCGACGCGACGCGTGCCGCTGCCGCTGGGCGCCCATATCGAAAAGGCGACCTTCGCGGTGACCGTCGAGCCCGAAGGCGGCTCGCCGACACATGCACCGACGGGTCCGATCATCTATTCCGGTCAGCTGCTGAAAGAATGATGCGCTTTGAGTTCGGCGATCCGCTTTTCGACGATCGCCATCGCTGCCGCGAATGACGCTTCGATGTCGAGCTTCGTCGTGTCAAGCATGACGGCATCGTCTGCCGCGCGCAGCGGCGCCTGAGTGCGCTTCGAATCCCGCTCGTCGCGCTTGAGAATATCATCGAGCACCGCGGCGTAATCGACCTTGTCGCCCTGCCCCTTAAGTTCGAGCGCGCGCCGGCTCGCGCGAGTCTCCGGCGTCGCGGTCACGAAAATCTTCACCTCGGCCTCGGGACTGATGATGGTGCCGATATCGCGCCCATCGAGAACCGCGCCGCCGGGGCGCCGCGCAAAGGCGCGTTGCATTTCGATCAAGGCTTCGCGGACTTCCGGCATGGCGGCGACGATCGAGGCCGCCTCGCCCATCTCGCGCCCGCGCAATTGTGCTTCGTCGAAATCGACCAAGGCGAGGCCGCGCGCAGCGGAAACGGCGGCGGCACGATCCGAAAGAGCCCGCCCCTCGTCGAGAAGCGCGCGCGCGGTGGCGCGATAGAGCAGGCCCGTATCGAGATGCGGCAGGCCGAAATGTTTGGCGATGCGGCGCGCCAAAGTTCCTTTGCCGGACGCGGCCGGCCCGTCGATCGCAATGATCATGAGAAGACCGCGCCCAAGTGAGTCATATCGGCTTTGAAGGTCGGAAAGCTTGTCGCGATCATGCGCTCGTCGTCGACCGCCATCGGCTTTTGCGCGGCTAGCCCGAGACAGAGAAAACTCATGGCGATGCGGTGATCGAGATGCGTCGCGACCATGCCGCCGCCCGGCACTTTTCCGCCCGTGCCGGCAACGATGAGATCGTCACCTTCGATCGCGCAAGTGACGCCGGCGGAGCGCAAACCCTCTGCAATCGCCGCAAGCCGATCGGATTCCTTGACGCGCAACTCGCTCAAACCGCGCATCCGCGTTTCCCCGGAAGCAAAGGCCGCGGCAACCGCAAGGATCGGATATTCGTCGATCATGGATGGCGCGCGCTCGGCTGGAACATCGACCCCGCGCAGAGCGGAGCCACGCACGCGAAGATCCGCCACCTCTTCGCCGCCCTCCTCGCGCCGGTCGAGAATCTCGATGGCGGCGCCCATCTCGGAAAGCGTCGTCAGAAGACCCGTGCGGAGGGGATTCATCATCATGCCTTCGATCACAACATCGGAGCCTTTGACAATCAAGGCGGCAACGATGGGGAAGGCGGCGGAGGATGGATCGGCCGGCACGATGATGCGCGCCGGGCGCAGCTCCGGTCTGCCTTCCAAGGTAATTTTCCGGCCATGCGCGCCGGAGGGCTCGCTCGCGATCGTGGCGCCGAAGAAGCGCAGCATTTTCTCCGTGTGGTCGCGGCTCGCCTGCGGCTCGATCAGGATCGTGCGGCCGGGCGAATTCAATCCGGCAAGAAGAACCGCCGATTTCACCTGCGCCGAGGCGACTTTCGTCTGATAGTCGATCGGTAGAGGTTCCGGTGTTCCTTTGAGCAGGATCGGGCAGCGTCCGCCCGGAGCCTCAGCGAGGACTTGCGCCCCCATCAGGGTCAGAGGATCGAGAACGCGGCGCATCGGGCGCTTACGCAAAGAGGCGTCGCCGTCGAACTGGGCGGTGATGCCATGTCCGGCGACAACCCCCATCATCAGCCGCGATCCCGTTCCGGCATTGCCAAAATCGAGTGCAGCGCGCGGCGGCAGCAGCGCGCCGAGACCCATGCCCCTAACCTGCCACCGGCCTTCGCCGTTGCGTTCGACCTGAGCGCCGAGCGCGGCGCAGGCGCGTGCGGTGCTCAGCACGTCCTCGCCTTCGAGCAGCCCCTCGATATCGGTCTGCCCAACCGTCAACAGGCTCAGAATAAAAGCGCGATGCGAGATCGACTTATCGCCCGGGGGCCGCAGCCGTCCTCTCAGCGACGCGCTGGGCAGGCCGCTGAGAGGCGCGGCGAGCGCATGCGTCGGCAGGGGTTGCGAAGAGGACATGGCGAGCAAAAGTCACGTTTTGAGAGCGCCGGCCGCGCACACTCCGCCGGCACCGGACGGGTCCGGACGAGCTGGTATCACGCTCTTCGGCGCCCTGTCATGCCCGATCGCAACAGCCTTGCCAGAGCGTGCACAATGCCCGCAAGTTCCAATTGACAGGGGCGCTGCGGCTCACTAACCGGGGCGCCTGTGAATCGGACCGTATCGAAGGATGGCGGCCCGGATGCGGATTTTTCGGATCGCATCGGATCGTCCATCGCAGCGTCTCGAACCGCCCGAAAACGGCGGCGAGCGCTGAAGAGGTTGCACGTTTAGGCATCATTTGTGCCGGCGGCTGAGGCCGGCAATCCTGCAGAGGTCACCCGTGGCGAAACCCGAGCTCGGCAATAAACATCAATGCCAGAACTGCGGCACGAAATTTTTCGATCTCAATAAGGACCCGGTGGTCTGTCCGAAGTGCGGCACCGTTCAGCAGGTGGCGACGACCCGGACTGCTCGCGCGGTGCCTGAAGAAGAAGAGGTCGAGGCCGAGGCGGCGGGACCGGAAATCGTCTCGCTCGACGAGGCTGAGGCGGCGGAAGAGACATTGGCCGCCGTTGCCGACGAAGACGTCGAAATCGAAGACGAGCCGGCCGAGGACGACACCTTCCTCGAAGAGGAAGAGGAAGACGCGGACGATGTGACCGGTCTTATCGATGGCGATATCGCGGGGGACGAGGAGCGCTAAGCGCGCGACGCTTGTCGGCGGTGCCCTGAGCGGCTATACAGCCGCTCCGCAGCGCGGCCCTCAGGGCTCAGCCTTAATCTTGATCTCGGCCTCCCCAAAGGGCCGCGAAAGACCGGCGCGAAGGCGCGAAGGGATGGGGTCATAGCTCAGTTGGGAGAGCGCTTCAATGGCATTGAAGAGGTCGGCGGTTCGATTCCGCCTGGCTCCACCAGATTTCCAATAATTGCGACGACTGGCCAGTTTTCTGTCCGCACGCTTTGGCAATTGGTCGCCTTCGCCGCAGCGATGCCTCATGGGCTCACGCGGTTTTCTCGTCGACTTCATCCGTCCACACCCGAAAACTTTCCAGTCTATTCGGGCCAAAGGTCATCGCGATCGCCACATCGGCGGCATCGCGTCCGCGGGCCAGCAAAACCCTCCCGATGCGGGGCATATTGTTTCTGGGGTCAAATGTGTACCAGCGGTTACCGACATAAGCTTCGAACCAAGCGGCGAAATCCCCTGGTGGATAGGGAGGCGGCATGCCCACATCCCCGAGGTAGCCAGTGCAATAGCGCGCCGGGATATTCAAGGCACGGCAGAATGCGACGGCGAGATGCGCATAATCGCGGCAGACACCGCGGCGCTCTTCATAGGCTTCGCACGCCGTTCGCGTCACGCGTGCGTGCTCGTATCCAAAAGAAATGTGCTTATGAACGAAATCGCAGATTGCTTGCACACGATCCCAACCTGGCTTAGCGGATCCAAACAGCGTCCATGAGAGTTCAAGGAGTTTGTCGCTCTCGCAAAAGCGGCTCGGCAGAAGAAAGATCAGCGCTTCTTCCGGCAGGCTCTCCACAGCCACCTGATGAGCCGCGGGCACGACGGGATCGGGCAAACCGGAATCGCGTATCACGGCATTGGTCGAGATGCGCGTCCGCCCCGGCCCCAGGACGACACGGCTACACCAATTGCCGAAGCTGTCGCGGTATCCCGAAATCGGCGCGGCCGGGCTAATCAGGATGTGGTCTGGCTCCAAGAGATCCGAAACGCGCGTGAAATGCACATTGAGAACCAAAATAGACGGTGTCGGCTGCGGAAAATCATATTGAAGTTCATAGCCGATGCGAAGCTTCAATGCATTTGCTCCGGGATTGGAGAATAAATCTGAGACGATCGCGCGGACCGGTTGTCATCCTCGTCGATTGAAATCCGACGTCTAAAGATAAAGCCACGGCCGATGCAAAAGTTCCGCCCCCCGCTTACTCCGCCTGCGCCGCGGCGTCGCGCAGGATCGGCGCCAGTGCCGCAAAGAGCGCTTCGTCTTCGTTCACTGCCGCATTCGGCGTGGTCAGCAGAACCTCACCATAGAAAATCGAATTGGCACCGGCGACCATGCAGAGGATCTGCGCCTCGCGGCTGAGGCCGGACCGGCCCGCGGACAATCGCACGATGGAATCCGGCAGAACGATCCGCGTCGTTGCGACCATGCGGACGAAATCGAGCGGATCGATGGTGTCGCGATCTTCGAGCGGCGTTCCCGCAACGGCGACGAGCGCATTGATCGGTACGCTTTCAGGATGCGGATCGAAGGCCGCCAACACAGCCAACATCGCCGCGCGATCCCGGGCGCTCTCGCCCATGCCGATGATGCCGCCGCAGCACATTTGCAGGCCCGCCGCGCGCACGGCATGCAAAGTCGCGAGCCGATCGTCATAACAGCGCGTCGAAATGATCTCCGGATAGAAGTCCGGTCCCGTATCGAGATTGTGGTTATAGGCGGTGAGCCCCGCTTTGGCGAGGCGCTGCGCCTGGTCCTGCGTCAGCATGCCAAGCGTCACGCAGGCTTCCATGCCGAGCGCGCGCACGCCGCGCACCATAGCGAGAAGAGAATCGAATTCCGCGCCGTCGCGGACCTCGCGCCAAGCGGCTCCCATGCAAAAGCGGTCGGCGCCAGCCTTGCGCGCCCGCTCGGCAACCGCCAAGACCTCGTCAACCGGCATCAGCGCCGTTCTCTGCAGTCCGACGCCTTGATGATGCGCCGATTGCGGGCAATAAGCGCAGTCTTCCGGGCAACCGCCGGTCTTGACGCTCAACAGGCTCGCCTTTTGGATCGCGCCGACATTTTGATAACGGGCGTGCAGCCGTCCGGCGTCGCTGATCAAATCGAGCAGCGGGCGATCATGCAAGGCGACGATCTCATCGACCGTCCAATCGTGGCGGATATCCGAGGCTTCTCTCGACGTCTCTTTCGACATATCTCTCGACGCCTCGCGAATTTGCGCTACTTCAAATGCCGTTTCGGTAGACATCCCCTCCTCTAGAACAGCCGGCCCCGCCTGGCAATCAGAAGCCTTCTCTTCCGCCGCAGGAACATAATGTTTAAAGCCGCCTTCGACGCTCTTGAACAGATTTTCACGCCGCCATTTCGACGCGTGCTGTTCAAGACGCTGGGGCTTACCTTTCTTTTGCTGCTGGCCTTTTTTGTCGGCGCCGAGAAACTGCTCGGTCTCTGGCTCGTTCTGCCCTATCCCTGGTTGACGACCCTTCTCGGCATTCTGGCGAGCTTCGGGCTCGTCATCGGGCTCGCTTTCGCGATCACGCCGGTGTCTTTCATCGTCGCCGGATTTTTCTTCGACGAGCTTGCGGCAATCGTCGAAGCGGAGATCGATCCGCAATCCGTTGGCACCCATCCAGCAATCGGCAATGTTATTTTCGTCGCGGCAAAATTTGCCGTCGTCGCCGTGATCGTCAATCTCGCGGCGCTCATCCTGCTGCTCGTGCCAGGGCTCAACGCTGTCGCTTTCTTCGCCGCCAACGCCTATTTGCTCGGCCGCGGCTATTTTGAATTTGCCGCTTTACGTTACCGCGCGGTTGAAGATGTGGCGGCGATGCGCCGCGCGCACGGCATGGATATTTTTATTGCCGGGTTTTTTATCGCCGTCGTCGCGGCAATCCCAATCGTCAATCTGCTGACGCCGCTCTTTGGCGCGGCCTTCATGGTCCGCATGCACAAAATTTTCAGCCGCCAGGCCTCGGCCACGCAGCGCTTGCCCCGCTAACTCACGCGCGTGGCGCTTTCTCGATCCATGCAACGAGCTTTTGCGCGATCGCCGCCGGATCGCCCTTGAGGGCCACGAGCTTCAGACGCGAACCGCCGCCCGTTTCGAGGCTGGCGGCGCTCGCCGGCAGGCCGGCCGCTTGAGCGAGAAGACGGAGCAGCGCCGCATTGGCCGCGCCCGCTTCAGGCACGGCGCGGACACGCACTTTCAAAACCGAACGGCCATCAGCAAGCGCATCGATCCCCTCGACCGCATCGCGCCGGCTTTTCGGCGTCACCCGGACCGCGACGAGCAAACCGTCCGCACGGGCGCGCCATGGCTCCGGCATCGCGGCGGGTCAGATCACGTTGGGATAAATGTAACGCTGGATGATGTCTTCGATGAGCCAGATCAGCAGAATCAGGATGATCGGCGAAATATCGATGCCGCCCATATTCGGCAGCACCTGGCGGATCGGGCGCAAGAGCGGCTCGGTCAAAGCGTTCAGCGCGTTCCAGATCGAGCGCACGAAATCATTGTAAATATTGATGACATTGAAGGCGATCAGCCAGGAGAGAATCGCCACGATGATGATAACATAGGTATAGAGCTGCAGAATGATGAGAACGATATCGAGAACGGCGCGCATGAAAGCTCCGAAAATCCTGGTCGTGCCGGTTTAGCGAGCCAGGGCTCGACCGGCAAGCGGACGGCGCCGCCCCTTACGGCCGCGGCTCATTGACAGCCCCGCGCGGCCGGACGTAAACAGCCGCACGGCTGGGGCTGTAGCTCAGATGGGAGAGCGCTGCAATCGCACTGCAGAGGTCAGGGGTTCGAATCCCCTCAGCTCCACCAGGCCGCCACCGCCTCAATCGCGGCCACGCCCCACGCATACATAAGTGAAGCCCTGCCGGCGCATTTCGTCCGGATCGTAGATATTGCGCAGATCGACCAGGATCGGGGTGGCGAGCAGGCCTTTGACCCTTGCGAAATCGAGCGCGCGGAAAGCGTCCCATTCGGTGACGATGACGAGCGCCGCGGCGCCCTCGCAGCAGGCATAAGGGTCGCCGCAGTATTTAAGGCCATCGAGATAAAGCCGCGCCTGCTCCATCCCTTCAGGATCGAACACATTCAACCTAGCGCCCGCGTCTTGCAAGGCGGTGACGACCGCAATGGCGGGCGAGTCACGCATGTCGTCGGTGTTCGGTTTGAAGGTGAGGCCGAGAAGCGCAATCGTCTTGCCGCGCACCGAGCCGCCGCAGGCGGCAAGCACTTTGCGCGCCATCGCCCGTTTGCGCTGATCGTTGACGGCCGCCACGGTCTCGACGATGCGCACCGGCGTGCCGTAATCCTGCGCCGTCTTGATCAGCGCTTGCGTGTCTTTCGGAAAACAGGAACCGCCGTAGCCGGGTCCCGCATGCAGAAACTTCGAGCCGATCCGATTGTCGAGGCCGATGCCGCGCGCGACATCCTGCACATCGGCGCCGACTTCCTCGCAGAGATTGGCGATCTCGTTGATGAAGGTGATCTTGGTCGCTAGAAACGCATTGGCCGCATATTTGGTGAGTTCCGAGGTGCGGCGATTGGTGACAAGAATCGGCGCCTGATTGAGATAAAGCGGCCGATAGATCTCGCGCATCACATGTTCGGCGCGCTTGTCTTCGAGGCCGATGAGAATCCGGTCCGGCCGTTTGAAATCGGAGATGGCCGCGCCTTCGCGCAAAAATTCGGGATTCGAGACGACGGCGAAATCGGCGCCCGGCCGCACTTCGCGTATGATCCGCTCCACCTCATCCCCGGTTCCGACTGGCACGGTGGATTTGGTGACGATGACGGTAAAGCCTTCGATCGCGGCGGCAATTTCGCGCGCCGCCTGATAGACATAGGAGAGATCGGCATGGCCGTCGCCGCGGCGCGAAGGCGTGCCGACGGCGATGAAGACGGCGTCCGCCTCGCGCACTGCGGCGGAAAGTTCGCTCGCAAAGGAAAGACGGTTCTGGCGGACATTGTTCATGACCAATTCAGCGAGACCCGGCTCATAAATCGGCATCTTGCCGTTATTGAGGGCCTCAATCCTTGCATTGTCTTTGTCGATGCAACAAACCTTGTGACCGAAATCCGCGAAACAGGCTCCGGAGACGAGACCCACATATCCGGAACCGACCATTGCAATCTGCATCTGCAACTCCTGCGTCCGCATTCCGGGCGGACATTTACTCTTGTTGAAACCTTGCCACTCCCTGAGTCAACATTCGCGGGATCGAGCCCGGCCGATTAAGACGATCTCGGCCGTCGACCCAGCTTGGACCTTTGATGACGGAAATATTACGGCCTGATTTCTGCGTGATTGGCGGTGGCCCGGGCGGCCTCGCCGCGGCGCGCGCAGCGGCAAGTCTCGGGGCCGAGGTTGTCCTGGTCGAAAAACGTCCGCTCGGAACGCTAGAGCCTTTGCGCGGCGCCTTTCAGGGCGAACTGTTGGCGGCCGCTGCCAATACATTCGGCCAACGCAGCCCGCGGCTTGGTCTCCTCGAGGGCGAAGCGCGGCTCGATTTCAAGCGCCTCTGCCGTGAGGCCGAGACAGTGATCGGCCGCTTCCTGCGCGAAGATTCAGCCGCGCGCCTGGCCGGGCTCAAGGTCAGGGTCATTCCGTCCGCCGGAAGCTTTACGAGCCGAACGCGCTTTGAGGCGGGAGAGACGGCGATCGAGGCCGATGACTTTCTCCTCACCGTCGCCTCGGTGGCAACGGCGCCCGCCATCCCCGGCGTCGAGCTGGTGCGCATGCTGTCCCCGGAGACGATCGGGGATCTCACGCTCATCCCCAAGAAACTCGCCATCATTGGGGCTCGCCCTGCAGAACTTATGTTTGTGCAGGCCTTTCTCAGATTGGGCGCGAAAGCGATTCTATTCCCTTCAGGCGGCCTTCTCGCAGACGAAGACCCGGAACTGACGGCGCCGCTCATCACGGTCCTGCGCAAGGAAGGGCTCGAGATCGCCGAGACAGGCCGGATTGTCGCGGTCGAACCCGGAGGCGCCGCGGGACTGCCGAGCGGCGGCGTCAAGTTGACGCTTGACGACAACAGCTCAGTCGAGGCGTCCCATCTCATCTATGCGGCGGGACGTCGGCCGCGGACCGAAGGTCTGAGCCTCAAGGCCGCGCGGGTGGACTACGACAGGACCGGCATCCAAGTGGACGAGGAGCTGCGCACCAGCAACGGCAAAATTTTCGCAATTCGCGACGATTGCGACACGCTACAGGCCATCACCAGCGCGCGCAGCGAGGGCGAATGGGTCGCGCGGCGGCTTTTCGGCGGCGAAAAACTGCGCCGGCCGGTGGTCGCCCGCATCATTCCGACCGATCCTGAAATCGCGATCGTGGGCCTGAGCGAGGCCGAGGCCCGCAAGCGTTATGGGACGGTCCGGGTCTGGCGGGCCGGATTTTGCGACAATTTGCGCGCCCAGACGCTGGCGCATGGCAGCCGCCACCCCCTCGCGGGTCATATTAAGATCATCGCCACCCAGCAAAGTCGATTGATCGGGGCGGCCATCGTCGGTCCCCAGGCGCGCGAGCTCATCGGCTATTTCGGCCTGGCGCTCACCAAGGACATGCGGATGGCAGATTTCGCCGCTTTCGCGGCCAATGAGTCGCGGCTGGCGGACATTTGCCAAATGGTAGCGCTTGCGTCTAAGCCGCAAAACGGCAAGGCTTTCCCCAAGCGGCGTCTGGCCGCCTGGATTTCACCCAGATAGGGTCGTCGCCTCATGCGGGATTTGGTTACAGTCGGACAAAAAGCCGGGCCTGATGGCGCGACGAGCGAATGGACAAGCTCACGCCAGCACAAGCCCGCGCGCTTTGGCCTCGCAACGCGGGTGCTCGTCCTCGTGATCGCCTTCGTCATGGCGACTGAGATCATCATTTATGTCCCGATCCTCGCCAATTATCGCGACAACTGGCTGCGCCGGCGTCTCAGCGCCGCCTATACCGCCGCCCTCGTGCTGGAAGCCGCTCCACGCGCCATGGTGCCGCCCGAACTCTCCAAGCAACTGCTGCAAAATGTGAAAGTGCGCATCATCGTGCTCGAGACGCAGGGCACGAAGCGCGTCCTGGCCGCGATGAATCTGCCGACGCATGTCGACGACAGCTACGATCTTCGTCATTCCAATCTGTTGCAGGCGCTCGCCGCCACCTTCCGCACCTATATGGCGAAGACCGATCGCATCGTCACGATCACGGGCGAGGCGCCAAACCCCGGCGACGCCATCGAAGTGACCATGGAGGAAGCGCCCTTGACGGCGCAACTGCATCACTTCGCCTGGAGAATTCTGTCGATCTCTTTGACGATCTCGATGATCGTCGCGTCGCTTGCCGTCGTCTCGATCAATATGATGGTGCTCCGGCCCATGCGGCGGCTCACGACCAATCTGATCGAGTTTGGCGCCGACCCTGAGAATGCGGCACGCATCATCGTGCCTTCGGGTCATCGCCACGAGATCGGCTGCGCCGAAGAAGCGCTCGCAACCATGCAGGACGTTCTGGTCCGCGAACTCAACCAGAAAAAGCATCTCGCGGCTTTGGGACTCGCGGTCGCCAAGATCAATCACGACATGCGCAATATGCTCGCCTCGGCGCAATTGCTCTCGGACCGTCTCGTCAATGTGACCGATCCGCTGGCGCAGCGCATTGCGCCGAAGCTCGTTGCGACGCTCGATCGCGCCATTCGCTTCTGTCAGGCGACGCTCACTTACGGTCGCGCCGCCGATGAAGTGCCGCGGCCGCGGCTGATAACGCTGCGCAATGTCGTCAGCGATGCTGCTGAGACCGCGGCGCTGTGCGGATCGGAGAAGATCGCCTTCGTCAATGACGTCGATGAAAACTTCGAACTCTGGGCCGATCCCGAACAGATGTTTCGTGTCGTCACCAATCTCATCCGCAACGGCTTCGAGGCTCTGGTGCGCGCCGGGCCGGGGCCCGGACAAAGTCCGCGCATCACCGCCAGCGCACGTTATGAAGACGATGGCGCGATCATCGAGATCGCCGACACGGGCCCAGGCGTGCCGCCGATGGTGCGGGCGCAATTGTTCAAGCCGTTTTCGAACAGCTCGCGGCCGGGCGGATCGGGTCTCGGCCTCGCGATTGCCGCCGACCTCGTGCGCGCTCATGGCGGCACGATCACGCTGATCAATGCGGATACGGAGAGCGGCGGCGCGACCTTCCGCGTCATCCTGCCGGCCAAAACGAACCCCATCTCGCAGGCCGCAAGCGCTTAATCCCGCTCAGGAATAAATGGCGAGTTGCCATCGCCGAAGCGAGCCGCTAAACGAAACATCCTCAGTTCCCAACCGAATAAGCGAGCCGGAAGAAGCCTTTATTTTCTTCTCCGGCGCAGCGGCAGGCGCCCGTAGCTCAGCTGGATAGAGCACTAGACTACGAATCTAGGGGTCGGGAGTTCGAATCTCTCCGGGCGCGCCAGTTCTTCCGCTGACTTCTCCCACCGTCTTTCCCTCATCCCGTCCGCTGGCGCTCTGCTTTCAAGAACAGGGCAGAATCGGCACGCCTGCGCCTGCCTCGGCGCCTTGCAATGGTTCGCCATGGCGTTTCTTTGCGGAAAATCCGCACCCAGTTGATTTATGACAAATCCCATATTAAAGCCTTGTATAGGGGTACCAAAGCATAATACTGATGTTTTAGACATGATATCCGCCGCCCAACTCAAAGCCGCGCGGGCGCTGCTCGGTCTCGACCAGCGCAGGCTCGCGGAGCTGGCAAACCTTTCGCTGCCGACCATCCAACGCATGGAGGCGAGCGACGGCGTCGTCCGCGGCACGGTCGATTCCCTGACCAAACTGATCGCCGCTCTCGACGCGGCCGGAATCGAACTGATCGGCGAAGGCGTAGTGAGCCATGATGGCGGGCGCGGCGTCCGCATGAGATCGCGCGGCGAACTCAAAAACCGATCCGCCGAAGTGAGCGGGAATTCCGCAGCGTCCCCGCTGAAAGAGTGAATCGAGGCGACACATGGCCTTGGCACTTTGGAGCATTGCCGCGCTTCTGGGCGTGAGCCTTTTCGCTGTCGCCTTGGCGAGCGGCGGATGGGCGCGCAGCAAATTCGCGACGCCTCTCGTCTATGGCTTCTGCTTTTCAATCTCGACGCTCTTGTTCGCGCAGGGTGTCCTTCATCTCGCCCATCCGGCCGCGGCATCGGACATCACGCTGCCCATCGGCCTTCCCTGGCTCGGCGCGCATTTCCGGCTCGATGTTCTGGCGGGTTTCTTTCTGATTGTCGTCAATCTCGGCGCGATGCTCGCGAGTCTTTATGCGCTCGGCTATGGCGCGCATGAAGAGATGCGGGGCCGCGTCCTGCCCTTCTTTCCCGCCTTTCTCGCCGGCATGAATCTCGTTCTTCTGGCGGCCGATGCCTACAGTTTTCTTTTCGCCTGGGAGTTCATGTCGCTTTCGTCCTGGGCGCTTGTCGTCGCGCATCATCATGAGCAGGAAAACCGGCACGCTGGCTTCGTCTATTTGTTGATGGCGAGCTTCGGCACGCTGATGCTGCTGCTTGCCTTTGGCCTGCTCGCCGGTTCCGCCGGCAATTACAGTTTCGCCGTCATGCGCGCCGCTTCGACGACGCATTGGCTCACCGGCCTCGTCTTCGTTCTGGCGCTGGTCGGCGCAGGATCGAAAGCGGGCCTCGTTCCGCTGCACATCTGGCTGCCGCTCGCCCATCCCGCCGCCCCGAGCCATGTCTCGGCGCTGATGAGTGGCGTGATGACCAAGGTCGCGGTCTATGCCTTCATCCGCATCGCCTTCGATCTGCTCGGGCCGCCTTCCGTCTGGTGGAGCATGCTGGTGCTCGCCATCGGCGGGATCACCGCCGTACTCGGCATGCTCGAAGCGATGATCGCGCGCGATCTGAAAAAAATCCTCGCCTTCAGCACGATCGAAAACATCGGCGTCATCTACGTGGCGCTCGGCCTCGCTCTGGCCTTTCACGCAAGCCACATGGATTGGGCGGCGGCGCTCGCCTTCACCGCCGCGCTGTTTCATGTTCTCAACCATTCCTTCTACAAAAGCCTGCTCTTCTTCGGCGCCGGCGCGGTGCTCCACGCAACGGGCGAGCGCAACATTGAAAAGCTTGGCGGCCTCATCCACGCCATGCCGCGCACGGCCTTTCTCTTCCTCGGCGGGGCGGTGGCGATTTCCGCGCTGCCGCCGCTGAATGGATTCGTCTCCGAATGGCTCGTCTTTCAGGCGATTCTGCTCAGCCCACTGCTCCAGCAATGGGGCCTGACGCTCATCATCCCTGCGATCGGCGTCATGCTGGCTTTGAGCGCGGCGCTCTGCGCCGGCGTTTTCGTCCGCGCTTTCGGCATCAGCTTTCTCGGCCGCCCACGCTCGCTCGCCGCCCAAACTGCGCAAGAGACGGACGGCTGGTCGCTTGCCGCGATGGCCATCCTGCTGGCGCTGTGCCTTGCGGCCGGCGTACTGCCGGGCTTCGTCATCGATGCAATTGCGCCGGTGACGCATGCGATGACCGGCGCGACAATGCCGCAACAGGCCTCGATCCCCTGGCTTTCGATCGTGCCGATTGCCGCGAGTCGCAGCTCTTATAATGGCCTGCTCGTC
Organism: Methylovirgula sp.; assembly: GCA_049522395.1. Taxonomy (GTDB): domain Bacteria; phylum Pseudomonadota; class Alphaproteobacteria; order Rhizobiales; family Beijerinckiaceae; genus Methylovirgula. The sequence goes on along the minus strand of JBEKNV010000001.1, from coordinate 27,484 downwards.
TTTATCTTTATCTCCGTCTCGGCGCTGGCGGCGGCGCAGGTGATCCATCGTTTCGGCTCGCGCGCTCTGCGCCGCGCGCCGGCCTGGGATTGCGGCTATCCCGACCCGAGTCCCGTGACGCAATATACGGCGAGCAGTTTCGCCCAGCCGTTGCGCCGCGTGCTCGGCCATATCGCTTTCGGCATTCGTATCCATCTTTCGATGCCTAAGCCGGGCGAAACGCGCGCGGCACATTTCAGAGTCGAGATCGGAGATCGCGTGTGGGCAAACCTCTATCGGCCCTTGGTCAGAGCCATCGATTTCAGCGCCGGCGCCTTCAATCAGCTCCAGACACTCACCATCCGCGGCTATCTGAGTCTCGTCTTCGTCGCGCTTGTCGGCCTCTTGTTCATGGTGGCGGTATGGCGCTGATCCTCAATCTCGCCGTGCAAGGCGCGCAGATGTTCCTCGTGCTCGCGCTCGCGCCGCTGCTGCTCGGCTTCACCCGCAAAGTGAAGGCGCGGCTGTTGCGACGGCAAGGGCCGCCGCTGCTTCAGCCTTATCGCGATCTTCGCAAACTGCTGCGCAAGGAAGTGGTGCTTGCCGAAAACGCGTCCTGGCTCTTTCGAACCGCGCCTTACATGATTTTTTCGACCATATGGGTGGCAGCAGCCTTGGTGCCGACCTTCGCCACCGGGCTGATGTTCAGCTGGTCGGCCGATCTCATCGCGATCATCGCGCTCCTGGGCAGTGCGCGATTCTTCCTCGCGCTCGTCGGCATGGATGTCGGCACGAGTTTCGGCGGCATGGGCGCGAGCCGCGAAGTGATGTTCGCCTCGCTCGCCGAGCCCGCCATGATCATGATCGTCTTCACCGTGGCGCTCGTCGCGGGCTCGACGCAGCTTTCCGCCGTCGCCGCCTTCATGCTCGCGCATCTCGAAGTGCGCGTCTCGCTCGCCCTTGCGCTCATCGGCCTGATCATCGTGGCGCTTGCCGAGAATGCCCGCATTCCGGTCGACAATCCCGCGACCCATCTCGAACTCACCATGGTGCATGAAGCGATGGTGCTCGAATATTCGGGCCGCCATCTCGCCGTCATCGAGCTCGCCGCGGCACTGAAACTCCTGCTCTATATCTCGCTCATCGCCTGCATTTTCATTCCCGTCGGCCTCGCCCCGCAAGACGTGATGCAGGATCTCGGCGTTGCCGCCGGCACCAGAGCCTTGCTGATCGGCGGCGCCACTTATGTCGCAAAGCTCGCCGTCGCGGGTTTCGCGCTCGCCGTTTTTGAGGCTTCGATCGCCAAGATGCGCGTCTTCCGCGTGCCGGAATTTTTGGGCGCCGCGCTGATGCTCGGGCTTCTCGCGACTTTGCTCCTCTTCGTTTCAAGGAGCCTGTAGATGGGCCAACTTTCCTTCGACATCGCGCATCTCTTCGCCGGCGGCCTCGTCTTCGTGAGCTTTGTCTTGCTCTATCAGGACCGCATGTCGGGACTCATCAACACTTACGCGCTTCACGCGGTGGTTCTTTCTCTTTCGGTCGGCTTTCAGGCCTATACGCAGGATGCGCCGCATCTTTATGTAACGGCGGCAATCGCCCTTCTGTTCAAGGGCGTGGCCATTCCGATCTCTCTGCGCCGGATCATGAAGCGTCTCGGCATCCATCGCGAGGTCGAGATCATCGGCGGCGTCGCGCCGACCATGCTTCTCGGCATCGGCCTTGTCGCTCTCTCGATGGTCGTAATGCTGCCCGTGACCACGACCGCCAATCCGCTGGCGCGCGAAGATCTCGCCTTCGCGCTCTCTGTCGTTCTGCTTGGCCTTCTCATGATGGTGTCGCGCCGCAATGCGGTGAGCCAAGTCATCGGCTTCATGTCGATGGAAAACGGCTTGGTTCTTGCCGCCACGGGCGCGAAGGGCATGCCCCTCGTCGTCGAAATCAGCGTCGCCTTTTCCGTGATCATCGCTTTCATCGTGATTGGCATCTTCCTCTTCCGCATCCGCGAGCGCTTCGACACGGTCGATGTGCGCGCGCTCGACCGATTCAGGGGAGAGCATCAATGACTCTCGATGCTCTCAATTTGGAATGGTTCGACCCCGCCAGCGCGGTGCTGCTGATCCCGCTCGTCTCCGGGCTTGTTCTCGCGCTTTTGCCGGGCTATCGCCTCACCTCGCGCATCAATGTCGCCGCCGCCGGTGCGACCTTTCTCTGCGCGCTGTTGTTGCTCATCAAGCGGCCGGTCGGCAGCCATTATCTTTTCGTCGACGATCTCAACATCGTCTTCATCATTCTCTCGACCTTCGTTGGCTTCACCACCAGCGCCTTCAGCGCGAGTTACATCGGTCATGAAATCGAGAACGGAAAACTGAAGCCGCATTACGTGCGCTTCTATCATGCCATGTATCAGGCCCTGATGTTTGCGATGAACCTCGGGCTTCTCGCCAACAACATCGGGCTGATGTGGGTCGCAATCGAACTCGCAACTCTGACGACGGTGGTGATGGTCGGCATCTACCGCACGCCGGAGGCGCTGGAAGCCGCGTGGAAATATTTCATTCTCGGCAGCGTCGGCATCGCGCTCGCGCTTTTCGGCACGATCCTTGTCTATATGTCGGCGCAGCCGTCGCTGGGCGAAGGCTATGACGCCATGGTGTGGACGAACTTGCTCGCGCATGCCGCAAAATTCAGCCCGGATTTGCTCAATGTCGCCTTCGTCTTTCTGATGCTCGGCTATGGAACGAAGGTCGGCCTCGTGCCTGTCCATGCCTGGCTGCCGGATGCGCATGCCGAAGGCCCGACGCCTATCTCAGCCGTGCTTTCGGGGCTCCTGCTTAATGTCGCGCTTTATGCGGTGCTGCGCTTCAAAATGCTGCTCGCCGCCAATGCCGCGGCGATCGAACCCGGCCCGCTGATGGTGGCGCTCGGCCTCGTCTCGCTGATCTTCGCCGCCTTCATGCTCTATCGCCGCAACGACATCAAACGTCTCTTCGCCTATTCCTCGATCGAGCACATGGGCATCATTACGTTTGCTTTCGGCATGGGCGGCCCGCTCGCCAATTTCGCCGGCTTGCTGCACATGACGATGCATAGCCTGACGAAATCGGCGATCTTCTTCACCGTCGGCCATATCGCCCAGGTGAAGGGCACGCAGAAAATGTCGGAGATCCGCGGCCTCACCGAAAGTCATCCGCTGCTCGGCTGGGGTCTTGTCGTTGGCGTCGTCGCCATCGCCGGCCTGCCGCCGCTCGGCATGTTCATGAGCGAATTCCTGATCGTCAGTTCAACCTTTGCGCGCCAGCCTTTGCTCGCCATTCCGCTGGTCTTCGGCCTCATCGTCGCCTTCGGCGCTTTGCTCTTGCGGATGACCGGCCTGGCCTTTGGTGAGCCGCATGGCGGCATGGGCAAGGTCCAAGCGTCCTTCGTACCGCTCATCGCGCATTTCGCTTTGGTGCTGCTCGCCGGCGTCTATCTGCCGAGCCAGCTCGTCATCTGGTTTCAGAATGTCGCGAAACTGCTCGGTTAATCTGGAAATGACGCGCTGATGGCATCCTTGCGAGAGACGATCGAGAAAGGGCAAGCCGTCGCTAACGCGCGTCCTTGGCCGCGCCGCATCGTCGATCAGGCCACATGGATCGATATTGCGCGCCAGCTCGCGAAGGGCCAAGGCGATCTCATCAGCCTTTGGGCCGATGGGTCCTGCGTCCATATGGCGGTCGCGTTCAGCGAGCCCTTTGAAATCTCGATCCTCACGCTCGCCTGTCCCGACGGACATTTCCCATCGGTCGCGCATCATCATCTGCCGGCGCTGCGGCTCGAACGCGCGATCCACGATCTCTTTGGACTTGTGGCCGATGGCTCGCCCGATCAACGACCCTGGCTCGATCACGGCCGCTTTGGCGTGACCTATCCGTGCGGGGCTTCGCAGCCTGCCGACTCTTCCGGCGCGGCTTACGCGTTTCTGCCAGCGGACGGCGAACCGCTGCATCAGATTCCCGTCGGGCCCGTGCATGCCGGCATTATCGAACCCGGACATTTTCGCTTTTCCGCCAATGGCGAGATCATCGTGCGGCTCGAAGAGCGCCTCGGCTATGTGCACAAAGGCATCGACAAGTTGATGATGGATGCACCGCTCGATCAAGCCCCGCGCCTTGCCGGCCGCGTCTCGGGCGACAGCACCGTCGCCTACGCCTGGGCTTTTTCCGCCGCTGTCGAAGCGGCGCTCGACATTCCCGTTCCCCCTCGTGCGATCTATCTCCGCGCTTTGATGGCGGAACTCGAACGGCTCGCCAATCATCTCGGCGACATCGGCGCGATCTGCAACGATGCGTCCTTTGCTTTGCTTCACGCCCATTGCGGGATTTTGCGCGAACGTGTCTTGCGGGCGGCCGATCTCTGCTTCGGGCATCGGCTGATGATGGATCGAATCCTGCCGGGCGGCGTGTCGCGTGATTTGACCGCCGAAGGTCAGACGGCGATCGAAGCGCTGCAGAGCGAGATCCGCAAACAATTCCCGCATCTGATCGACGTCTATGATCTCACCGCGTCGCTTCAGGACCGCACCGTCGGCACGGGAATTTTGCGCAGCGAACTCGCGCGTCAATATAACTGCGGCGGCGTCATCGGCCGGGCGTCCGGCCGCGATTTCGACGCGCGCCGCGCTTTTGCCTATGCACCTTATCCGGACCTCACGTTTGACATCCCGACCCGCGTGGAAGGCGATGTCGATGCCCGCATCTGGGTTCGCATTAAGGAGGTCGAGCAATCGCTCGCTATGATCGATCAGATTCTGGGGCAACTGCCGGAAGGTCCGTTACGGATCGAGGTCGACGCCAAAGGAAATGCGGATCGCGAAGGGCTTGCCGTGATCGAAGGCTTTCGCGGCGAGATTTTCGCCTGGGTCCGGCTTTCGGCCGCGGGCACGATCGCGCGCTGTCATTTGCGCGATCCCTCCTGGTTCCAATGGCCGCTGCTTGAAGCCGCGATCGAAGGCAATATCGTCGCCGATTTTCCGCTCTGCAATAAATCCTTCAACTGCTCCTACTCGGGGCACGACCTCTAGCGGAGGCCCATGCGCACGCTTCTCTTCCAAGCCCTTCTCAAGACTCCGCTGACGGAACCGCCGCCGCAGCCCGCAGCCGCGGAAATCAGCGAACTCGCGGCGCGGCTTTCCGAACTCGCGCGCCGCAAACTCGGTCATTCGCTTTCGATCCGCGCCGTCGATGCCGGCTCCTGCAACGGCTGCGAGCTGGAAATCAACGCGCTCAGCAATGCCTTTTATGATCTCGAACGTTTCGGCCTGCGTTTTGTCGCCTCGCCGCGCCATGCCGATGTTCTTCTCGTGACAGGGCCGGTGACGAAGAATATGCGCGAAGCGCTGGAGCGGACCTATACGGCGACGCCATCGCCGAAATTCGTCGTCGCGGTCGGCGATTGCGGCTTCGACGGCGGCGTCTTCGCCGGCAGCTACGCCTGCATCGGCGGCGTCGCTGACGTCGTTCCCGTCGATCTCCATGTGCGCGGCTGTCCGCCGAATCCGACGGCCCTGCTGCAAGGGCTCATTGCGCTGATCGAGGCGCATGATGCCGCGGAGTCGAAAGGCATGTGACCTGTCAATTTCCGCAGCGCACTCAACCTCTACCGGCGCACACTTTACAGTATCGTTGACGACAGGCTGAGCTGAGAAAGAGCACTTTAAAATTTCTATTATTGGGACTGCCGGCGCTAATCCTGACTTTTCAGCCTCCCAATTTGCAGGTTGCGGTGCCACAACAGTGCGGGCGCATTTCTGTTCTCGGCCCGGCTGGAATTTCAGTTGCGGTTGCTTTGCAGCAATTGTCGCGCGAGGGTTGCACGAGGGAACATTGAGGCCCCATCGACATTGTGGATGAATGCTGTTCGCGGCCCGGGAAACGTGCTATCAGCATAAAGTATAAAGTTTCATAGGTTCTTCAGCGGTTGTTTGGAGAATAGAGGAGGGACACTCTATGGCGCAAACAGGTCGCGCTTCGAATGGGAAGCGCTCAATGAAAACCGTATCCGTCTTGGGAGTGGCCGGTGCGTCACTCGCGGCGACGGCGACGGCCTCTTCGGCGGAAATGCCCGTCGCGAGCACGGGATATCAAGGTCCGCATTTCGGAGTGGAAGAACTCTCCGACGTCACGCTGGCGACCTTCCATGTCATCAATCCCGACCAGTCCGGCGCGGTCACGCCTGGCATCATCCTAGCCGCTCACTGCGGTCACTGCGGTCACGGTTGTGGCCACGGCTGCGGTCATGGTTGCCGTTGTGGCCACGGGTGCGGTGGTGGCTGGGGCGGCTGCGGCGGCGGTTGCTGCTTGTCGTGGGGCGGTTGCTCGCCCTTCTGCTAAGCGTTAAGCCAGTCGGCTGTTCATAAAGGGAAGTCGGGTTTGGTCGATGAGACCGGACCCGCTTCTTTCTGTCGTTCGACCTCCGGTTTCCTCCGCAATTCCTCTCTCTTCGTGCTGGAAGAACCGTTTCGAAATAGGGGCAAAAGCCGTGACGCCTGCTGTGGCGTTCATGGCTTGAGGATGCATATACTGAGCTCATGTCAGTTGATCACGGAAAAAGCGTTAGCGCGTTCAACAGCAAAGAGATTCCGCGTTTCGCGCCGAATTTTTCCGTCTATCTCGTCCCGCCCGATGTCGTCTGCCTCTATTCCGAGGACAGAAAGTTCCTGCTCCATGGCGAGCTCTATTGCGCGCTCGCCAGCGCGATCGCCGAGGGAAAAAAGAGCTTTCGCGATCTCATCCGCAGCTTGGAGCGCACCTATCCGACAGAGGCGATCGAGCACGCGATCAAACGGTTGATCGACAGCCGCTATATCCTCCCCGCCTCCCATTTTGCCAATGACACGGTCGCCGGCTATTGGGCGAGTCTGGGCGTCGCGCCGCACATTGCGGAGCAAAATCTTCAAAAATGTCGCGTGCGGATTCAGTCGATCGACGTTGATGGCGCCGCGGAGTTGGCAGACGCGCTGACCGAATTCGGCGTGCGCCTTGTCAAACGCGGCGGCGATCTCACCGTCACGCTCGTCAACGACTATCTCGAAAAAAGCTTGGCCGATTTGAACGCGCAGCATCTTGCCGATCGATCGCCCTGGCTGCTCGTTCAACCCTCGGGTCTTTTTCCCTTGGTCGGCCCCGTGTTCAGCCCGGGCAAGGACGCCTGCTGGACCTGTCTTGCCGAGCGGATGAAGCGGAACCGCGAGATCAAGGCGCTGCTCGATCGACGCGAGGCCCGGTGCCTCGTCGCCTCCCCGCTCACCCATCACAGCGTCGGTCAAAGCGGCATTCAGCTCGCGGCGATCGAAATTGCAAAAGCCATCGCCACCGAGTTTCGCACGGAATTGAACGACCACATGCTGAGCCTCGATCTGTTGGGCTCGACGATCGTCAAACATTATGTGCCGGCGCGGCCGCAATGTCCGAGCTGCGGACAAAAGAAGCTCAGCGACCCGCGCCGCCCTCCGGTGCCATTCGAGATCGGCGCGGGCGGCAAGGTCGTGATGACGAGCGGCGGCTATCGCAGCGTTTCCTCGGCAGCAACCGTGGCGCGCTTTCGCCGCCATGTCAGTCCACTAACGGGTGTTGTGTCGCGTCTCGAGCGGATTCAAGCCGATCTGCCGCTCAATACGAATTTCCGCGCGACCCATAATTTTTCCGGGCCGGCCGAGACGTTCCATGAACTTCGCTCGGGATTGGCCTCCGGAAGCTTCGGCAAGGGCAGCACGGCCGAACAAGGCGAAGCCAGCGCGCTGATGGAAGCAATCGAGCGCTATTCCGGAATTTTTCAGGGCGACGAGATCAGAAGAACCCGCCGCTTTGCCGATTTTGCAGCTGGTGAAGCCATCCCGCCGAACGACATGCTTCTGTTCAGCGACGCGCAGATGCGCGATGCGCAACATCCCGAAGGCGGCATGCAGGCATTCGAGGCGACGCCCGCTTTGTTCGATCCCACCGCCAAGATGGATTGGTCGCCGGTCTGGTCGCTGCGCGATGCGCAATTCAGATATCTGCCGACAAGCACTCTGTACTTCTTCTATCGCGGTTCTGTCTCATTCGCCGCCGATTCAAACGGCTGCGCCGCCGGGAATACGCGCGAGGAAGCGATCGTCCAAGGCTTCCTGGAACTCGTGGAACGCGATGCCTATGGGATCTGGTGGTACAACCGCGTACCGCGCCCAGAGGTCGATCTCAGCCAATTCGATGACAGCTATATCCGCGATATGAGAAAGCAATTTGCGGAGATGGGCCGTCAGTTCTGGGTTCTCGATGTCACGAACGATCTCGGCATTCCGACCTTTGTCGCGATCTCGCACTGGATGGACGACGGCCGCGAGAACATCGAATTCGGCTCGGGCGCGCATTTCGATCCGCGGATTGCGTTGTTGCGCTCTCTGACGGAAGTCAATCAGTTTATGTCGCTTAGCAATGCAAGAGACACGTCGAGCCTCGATGGCACAACGCCGCTGCGCATCAAGGATTATCCGTATCTGCTTCCGAGCGGCCATCCGAAAGTCGAACCCGATCTCACTTCGAAATTTGGCGGCCTCGATACGCGCCAGCAGGTGATGGCCTGCGTCGATCTCGTAAAAAGGGCGGGCCTCGATTTCCTCGTGCTCGATCAGACACGGCCTGACATCGAAGTGCCCGTAGTGCGCGTCATCGTTCCGGGGATGCGGCATTTCTATCGCCGCTTCGCACCGGGCCGGCTTTATGATGTGCCAGTCAAGCTCGGATGGCGCGACACGCCGGTGCGTGAAGACGAGCTCAATCCCGATCACCCTCATAGCTAGAGGTGCGCTCGCTTGCGCGCTCCCAAACCAAAGAAAGCGCGGCGCGGTACGGCGGAAACCATCTTCGCGCGCCTGCGTCCACGCGTCTTGCTCGAAGCACAGGGAAGCGGAGAAGTCGTCGCGCGCTTTGAGGGTCAATCGGTCAGCTTCGGCATGTTCAGCACCGGCACGGCGCGCTTCGTCCACGATCTTCGCAACGGCGTGTCGCTTGAGTCCGTTGCCTCCGGCAAGAAGGACAATAAAGAGTCCGCCCTCCTGCTGCGGCGATTGGCGATCGCCGGTGTCTTGGAATACGCAATCGGCGCGCAAGGCGAGGATCTTGTCGTCATCGAACCGCAAATCGCTGATTATTGGCCGCAGAAAGCCGACATCAAAGCGTCTGACACAATCGTCCTGTCGCGTTTCGCCTATCTGCGGCGCCGCGGCGATGACTTCGTTTTAGAATCGCCTCTTGCCGGCGCGCTTTTCAGACTTCGCGATGCGAAAATCGCTGCCGCACTCGCCGCGCTGTGCCTTCCGCAAAAATTCAGCGCGCTCAGCAAGCGAGAGGGTTCCGGAACCCTTGTCCTCTTGGGCTTGCTGCTCGAGTGCGGGATTCTTTTCAAGGTCGATGCCGCCGAGAAAAGACCGCTGCGTTTGGTCGAAGGCGATTCCAATCTCGTCTTCTGGGATTTTCACGATCTTCTGTTTCATTCCCGCAGCACGGAGGGACGGCACGCGAATCCGGCAGGCGGCGTCTATCCCTATCAGGGCCTTCTTCCGCCGCTCCCCGCCGTTCGGCCGAGCTGGCCCGGAAAGAAGATCGATCTGCGCAACCCATCGGCGCCGCGCCCAATCGCAAAGATATTCCGCGAGCGCCATTCGATCCGTAGCTTTGACGACGCGAAGCCGATCACGCTGGCGGAGCTTTCTGAATTTCTTGATGGCGCGGCGCGCAATCTGTCCGGTCCAACGGCCGAGACGGGCATCGATGACGGCGGCCATGTCGCGCGGCCCTATCCCTCGGCTGGCGCCAGCCATGAACTTGAGCTCTATCTCGCCGTCAACACGTGTGAGGGCCTGGAACGAGGCTTCTATCATTACGATGCCTGCGCGCATGCGCTCGTGCCGATCGAGGTTGCTGCGCCGGCACTCGACGCGACCATAGCGGGGGCGCAATCGGCCATGGGAGCGCCCATGAGGCCGCAAATCGTCATCACGATTGCCGCGCGCTTCGGCCGTGTCTCATGGAAATACAGCGCGCTTGCCTATTCGCTCATTCTGAAAGACGTCGGACTCCTGACGCAGACGCTTTGTCTGATGGCAAGCGACATGGGCCTCGGCGGCTGCGCGATCGGCCTCTCCAACATCGATCTTTTCGAAAAGATGACGGGAGTTCCTTTTTGTGTCGAAGGGCCTGTGGGTCAGTTTGCATTGGGCCGACCCGCAACACAGGCCGCGCACGGCTGATCGTCAAGCCGCTGTCACAAAGGCGCAATGGTCGAAAATCCGACAGCTCTTCGCCGATCGAGCAAAGCGAAAAAGGCGCCTTGCGGATCTTGGCAATGGGCAATCCGGCCGCCGCCCTCCAAAGCAACTGGCCCGTAGAAGGCTTCGCCGCCGCGCGCTTGAACGATTTTGATCGCCGCATCGATGTCGCGGACATTGAAATAATAAAGCCAACAAGAAATCGGCAGGGACTCGACCTTGTTGAGCAAGCCGCCGATGATTTCGCCTCCGGCGGAAAAGGGTTGGTAGTTCGGCCTCGCGCCGGCGCCTCCCTCCGCTTTTTGCCAGCCAAAGATCTCGCTGTAGAAGGCAAAAGCCTTCTTCGGATCGGCGGCAAAGAGTTCGTGCCAGCCCACATTGCCAATTTGGGAGGGCGACGGCAGCTCTTGCGCGGGCTTTGCGCCCTTAACGAGCGCCAGCATGGCCATCTGTGGATCGGCGACGAGTGAGAAGCGGCTGATGTTGGGAATGTCTGTTGGCGGATGATGGACTTTTCCGCCAAGTTGCGCGAAGCGGCCGGTGGCGACATCGACATCGTCGACGCGAATATAGCCGAGCCAATAGGGCACAACGCCCGTTGCCGTCGCTTCTTCGGGCAATCTCCTGACTCCTGCCACCGGAGCATCTGCGGCGAGAAACAGCCAGTAATCCATGCCGGGCGCGGAGACGTCGCGCGTCGTCAAGCCCAGGACCTCGGCGTAGAACGCCCGGCTCGCGGCCATGTCCGTCGTCATCAGCTCATACCAGACGAAACGGCCGTGATACGTGCCCATGTGTTCTCCCCGTCGGCGCGCTTAAGCTCGCGAGCCCATCAGCCCGAGCGCGGCCGTGCGATCTTCGACTTCGAGCTAGGCCGGCAATGGCTCTGCAACGAAAAATACGCCTCGGCAGAATTCCTTTACCAAACCCGCAAGTGTCTCAATTTCCGTCAATCGCCAGAGCCGGCCGTGAAAATCTTCGAGCGGTTTAATTCTTGACCGCGCGAAGCGCAAATTTGCCTCCGATCTAAACGGGCTGATGCAAATTTGGGCGGTTCGGTCCAGAAAAATGTTCAACTTGTCTTCATCGCCGCTTGTTTCCCGCGGCGCCAGCAATATGCGGAAAATGCGTTGGATTACCGGTTCTTAAGTTTGTTCCTGGAAAAGGTGTAACGAACACGAAGTCTTGTTGTCCGAATACAGGATTTACAATGTCAAAAAATTCAGAGCGGCAAATCACGCTCAAAAAGACAAGCGACGTTAAAATTGGCGAGAAAAAGCGCGGGGCGAAGAAATCCACTCAGTCCGAGGCGTTGGTCAGCGCCCGCGCCAAGGCGGATGCGGCCATCGAGCAGGCGCGCCAAGCCCACACGAGGCTCAGGGACGCGATCGACATCCTGCCGCATGGCCTGGTCTTTTTGGACCCCGAAGGCCGTTACATCCTTTGGAACCAGAAATACGCCGACATCTACAAGCGAAGCGCCGATCTATTTCAGCCTGGCGAGAAACTCGAAGACACGCTGCGCGTCGGCATTGCGCGGGGCGATTATCCCGAGGCGATCGGGCGCGAAGAAGAATGGCTGGCCCATCGTATCGGCCTGCTGTTCAACCCTTCCGGCCGGCACGAGCAGCGCCTCGCGGACGGCCGCGTGATCATGATCGAAGAGCGCCGCACGAGCGACGGCGGCGTCATCGGTCTGCGTGTCGACATCACCGATCTGAAGCGCCGCGAAGAGTCGTTCCGGCTCTTGTTCGACGGCAATCCGGTGCCGATGTTCGTCTGCACCGTTGAGGACCAGCGCATGCTGGCGGTGAACGATGCAGCCGTCGAACATTATGGCTACGATCGCCAGGCGCTGCTCGGCATGCGGATTTCCGAAATCCACGACGACTCTGTCGCCGGCGACCTGCTGGCGCTTTACGACCAAAGCCTCGAGACCGAAGCCGGAAAAACCTGGAAGCACCGCAAAGCGGATGGCAGCATCATCGATGTCGCAATTTTCTCGCGCCGGTTGATTTATGACGGGCACGAAGCTCTCCTCATCGCGGCAACCGACATCACCGAGCGCAAACGGGCCGAGGCGCGCGTTGCCTTCATGGCGCATCACGACGCGCTGACATCCTTGCCGAACCGGATCCTTCTGCGCCTGCGCATGAACGACATGCTGGCGCGCATGCAGCGCACCGGCCTGGCGGCCGCAGCCCTTTGCATCGATCTCGATAATTTCAAAGCCGTGAACGATACCCTTGGCCATCCCTTCGGCGATCTCTTGCTGCAGGCGGTGGCCGACCGGCTGCGCAGCCTGTTGCGCGAACATGATACTGTCGCACGCCTCGGCGGCGACGAATTTGCCATCTTGCAGAGCGACGTGACGCAACCCGAACAAGTCAGCGCGTTGGCGCAGCGGCTGCTCAAGGTCATCAGCGAGCCCTATGAGCTCGAAGGCCACCAGATCAGGGTCGGCGCGAGTATCGGCATTGCGCTGGCGCCGGGCGATGCCAGCGATCCGGACCGCTTGCTCAAGAACGCCGATATGGCGCTCTACCGCGCCAAGGGCGACGGCAAAGGAACGTTCCGTTTCTTCGAAGCCGAAATGGACGCGCGCGTTCAGAAACGGCTGCGGCTCGAAATGGATTTACGCTCCGCCCTGCAGACGAACGCGCTGAAAGTCTATTATCAGCCGATCGTCGATCTCAGCTCCGGCGACGTGAACGGCTTCGAGGCGTTGATCCGCTGGCCGCATGCCGAACGCGGCATGATTCCGCCGACCGAATTCATCCCCGTCGCCGAAGAGATGGGCCTCATCGCCCAGATCGGCGCCTTCGTCCTCGACAGAGCCTGCACGGATGCGGCCCGATGGCCCGATCACGTCAAGATCGCGATCAATCTCTCGGCCCTGCAGTTCCGCCACGGCGATTTGCTCGCCATCGTCATGACCGCGTTGCAAAACTCAGGCCTGCCCGCCTACCGGCTGGAGCTTGAAATCACCGAAAGCGTGCTGCTCGAAAAAAGCGACAACATGCTCGAGACGCTCAAAGCCTTGCGCGCGCTTGGTGTGCGTATTTCCATGGACGATTTCGGTACCGGCTATTCGTCGCTGAGCTATTTGCGCAGCTTTCCCTTCGACAAGATCAAGATCGACCGTTCCTTCGTCCGCGACCTCTCGGTCAATGCGGATTCGCAGGCGATCGTCCGGGCCATCGTCGGCCTCGGCAAAAGCCTCGGCATGACGATCACGGCGGAGGGCATCGAGGAAGAGGCGCATGTCGCGAGACTCCGGGCCGAAGGCTGCAACGAGGGTCAGGGATTCCTCTTCAGCCATGCGCGCCCTGCGAACGAAGTCGAAGCGATGCTTCGCCGCGAAAGCGTCAAGGTTGCTTGATTCGGCCATGAATCTTCGGCAGACTCGCACGATCTCAGCGGGTTCCATTCAGGGTTTCTCAACACTCTTGCGGTAAGCGGGAAGCTTGCCGTCGAAAATTGATATAACATCGTCACCGGCAACGAGGGCGTGACGAGATGGGCACTGTCTCAAACCTGGTTCATTCGGCAGTCGATACGGCGCCGGACGAGTGCCTGCTGACGGTCCTTATTCCCTGCTTGAATGAAGGCGAAACGATCGGCATTTGCGTCGCCAAGGCCGTCGCCTATCTGCGCGAGGCGGCAGTAGCGGGCGAAGTCCTCGTCGCCGACAACGGCAGCACTGATAATTCGCAGGCGATCGCCGCGCGCGGCGGCGCACGTGTCGTCCATAGCGCGGAGCGTGGCTATGGCGCGGCGCTGATCGCCGGCATCGAGGCTGCGCGCGGCCGCTACATCATCATGGGCGACGCCGACGACAGCTACGATCTGCGCAATCTCGGCGGCTTTCTGCGCGAGCTTCAATCAGGCGCCGATCTCGTCATGGGCAATCGCTTTCGCGGCGGCATCGAAATCGGCGCTATGCCGTTCCTGCACCGCTATCTCGGCAACCCCGTGCTGACCACGATCGGACGAGCCTTGTTCGGCGCGCCGGTCAAGGATTTCCATTGCGGTCTGCGCGGCTTCAGCCGGCAAAGCATTTTGGGCCTAAAGCTCAAAACGAAGGGAATGGAATTCGCCAGCGAGATGGTGGTGCGCGCCAGCCTTGCGGGGCTGCGCATCGTCGAAGTGCCGACGACTCTTAAGAAAGACGGGCGCTCGCGCCTGCCGCATCTGCGGACTTGGCACGACGGCTGGCGGCATCTGCGTTTTCTTCTGCTTCACAGCCCGCGCTGGACATTCGGCTATCCGGGACTGGCGCTGCTCCTCATCGGCGCGCTCGGAGCGATCGCGCTGTCTCGCGGCCCGATCCATGTCACGAGCCATATCTCGCTTGACGTTCACACCTTTCTCATTGCCTGCATGACCATGCTGCTCGGCACGCAGAGCCTGACCTTCGGCCTCATCGCGCGCCGCTATGCGGAACGCGCTGGCCTTTTGCCGCCGAGCCGGCACTATCATCGCCTGCTGCGCGCGATCAATCTCGAACTTCTCTTGCGATTGGCGGTCGTTTTGCTGCTCGCCGGATTCGCCGGAATGGCCTGGTCTTTTTATGCCTGGGCGAAGACGGGCTTCGGCCTCCTCATCCACGATGCCTTGCTGCGCCTGATGATCGTCTCGACCTGCGGCATCGCCGCAGCCGTGCAACTCGGCTTTTCAGCGTTCTTTCTCGGTGTGATCGATCTTCCCTATGGCGACGCGCGCCGCCAGCAAAGTGCTTTGCTTGAACAGCTGGGCGAGAGCGCAAAGTGACGGGCCGGCGCTGCGGCACTCTTATCATCACCGGCGGCCGTGGCTATCTTGGCGAAGCCGTGATTGAAGCGGCACGTGCCGCTGGCGTGCGCGTCTGTCTCTTGAGTCGTGATCCGAAACCCAACCGTCCTGGCATTCGCGAGATCACCTGGCAGCTCGGCGAGGCGCTGCCGCGAGACTGTCTCGACCCTGACACGCCGCCCAGTGAGCAAGCGCTCATCCATCTCGCGCATTATTGGTCCGACATCGACGATAAGGCCGGGGTCAATCTCATAGGCGCGCGCATTTTGCGCGACAGCGCACGCGCGGCGGGTCTCGGCCGGCTCGTTTTCATTTCTTCGCAATCCGCGCGCGTTGACGCGCTGAACGCCTACGGCCGCGTGAAGTGGGCCATCGAACAGCTCTTCGATGCGGAGAACGACATCGCGCTACGCGTCGGGCTCGTCTATGGGGGACCGAGGAAGGCGCAATATGGTCTTCTCTGCACGCTCGCGATGATGACGAGCATCCTGCCCATGGTGCGCCCGCACCAGCCTGTGCAGCCGATCCGTCGCGATGAAGTCGCGCGCGGCATTCTGCTCGCCGCGGAGAATGCCTCGACCGGCGTCCTCGGTCTCGCAGGCCCGGAGCCGATTGCTTTTTCGACATTTCTGGATCAGCTCGCCTGGCGGCTGCGCGGCGGACGCATGCTGCTCATTCCTCTGCCGCTCAGCCTTGCGCTCGGGCTCTCGACGCTCATCAACAAACTGCCGCTGCTGCCGCATGTGGACCGCGAACGCATCCTCGGTCTCGCCGGCACGCGTGCAATGCCAACCGCCGCGGATTTGGGTCGTCTCGGCCTCACTGTCCCCCCCTTCGCGGAGGGCATGCTCAAAGAGCCAGCGGCATGGCGCGCACTCATCCGTGAAGGCCGGACACTTCTGCATTATGTGACCGGCTCGCCGCCGTCCGCATCGCTGTTGCATCTTTATATGCGCGCGCTGCGCGCCAAAGGAGAAGAAGGCGCATTGCGCCTACCCCGCGCCGTCCATGCCGCGCCTTTTCTGCTTCGATTCATGGAGCCTCTAAGCGGACGCGGCGCGCTCAAGAGCCGACTGCAAATCGCGACCGCGCTCGCGGCGCGCGCGGATGGTCTGCGCGGACTCGATCGCGGCGGACGTCTTCATCGCCTGTCACGTCTCGCGGGCACGCTTTTAATCGACGCCGCGGCCATGCCCACGCGCCTCTTGGCAACGCTATGGCCGTAATGACGAAGGATGCCGACATCATCATCGTCGGAAGCGGCCCCGCGGGCGTCAGCGCCGCATGGCCTCTCGTACGCGCCGGCCTCGGCGTGCTGATGATCGACGCCTCGCCGGGTCGCTGCGACCCGGAAAGCGCCGATGCCGATGATTGGCAAGCGCGCTTCGGCCGCGATTTCAGCGGCCTCGATCTCACGGAAAACATCTCACCCAAATTCGCAACGCTCCTCGCCAAGAAGATGCTCGACGGTTTCGCGCCGCGCAATGGCCTCGAATGCCAGAATTTCTTTGCGGCAGGATCCTTGGCGCAGGGCGGCCTTTCCAAAATCTGGGGCGCTCTGGTCGAGCCTTTCGACGCCGACGAATTGTCCGGATTTCCTTTCGAGGCCGAAGGACTCGCAGCATCTTATCAGGCCGTCAGCGACCGCATCGGAACTCTCTCCGCCGATTGCCCCGAAAAACTTGCGAGTCCGGCCGCGCGGCGCCTGTTTGAGCGTTCTCTACAAGAACCCGCCTCCGATGGCTTCACGTTAAAGCCGGCAACGAATGCGGTGACGGACAAAGCCATGGACGGGCGAGAGCCCTGCTCGCGCTGTGGCGCCTGTCTCTTCGGTTGTCCGCGCCACAGCATTTACGACAGCGCCTATGAACTTCCCGCGCTTCGCCGCTTTCCGAATTTCCATTATCTCGGCGATCATTTCGTCCGCGCCATCGCGTCCGATGGGCCGGACCATGTTCTCGACATCGAGACGAAAGGTGCGCGCCGCTCAATTCGCGCGCCGGCTCTCGTCATGGCGGCGGGAACGCTCGCGACGACACCTCTCATTCTGCGTCGGCTGAATTGGATCGACCGACCCGTGCGGCTTTTGACCAATCCCGTCGCAGCGACGGCCTTCGTGATTCCAAACCTCATCGGCAGCGAACGCCCGCGAGACTCCTTCAGTCTTGGCCAACTTTTTTATCGTCTGCGCACGCCATCGACATCCGCGGCCGGCGTCGTCTATGGGGCCGATGCTCTGCCGCTCGACCTCTTCGCCGCGCGGCTCCCGTTGAGCCGTCCCGCCGCGCTGCAACTGGCGCACGCCTTGGCACCGGCGCTGCTGATCGCGAATTGCTATTTGGTCGGCCACTTCAGCCAAAATGTGATGCGCGTGCACGCACAAGAGGCCGAGCACAAGATGACAATCGAAGGCATGTCGAGCAGCGAGACGCAGCGCACATTGCGCGGTGCCGTCAGCGCGCTCAAAAAGCAAATGCGCAAGCTCGGCGCTCTCTCCGTCCCCGGCACGACATCGTTGCTCCCCCCAGGCGGCGATGCGCATTATGCCGGTACGCTGCCGATGGGCGGCGCGGGTCCGCTCGCAACCAGCAATATCGGCGAGCTGAAAGACGTTCCGAACATCTTCATCGTCGATGGATCGGTTCTGCCGCATTTGCCGGCGACACATCCGACTTTGACGATCATGGCCAACGCCGACCGTATCGGCGCGGAAATCGCGCGTCGGATCGCCGCGGATAAGAGCGCGGCGCCGCGCGCGCTGCGGCTCACCGCCTAACGCGCCCTTTTCCCGTCCTGCGCTTGCCAAGTTCTAAGCGCCAAGCTGCCGGCTTGGCCGCGCTCCCGAGATCATCTACAGTTTGCCGAAAGTTTTTTCGATGACCTGAGCACGATTCGGCCCATGCGATCCTCTCTCGGCCTCATTCGCGACGCCACATACACAATGCTTGCGTCCTCCGCGTCAGCGGTGGCTGGCCGATGAATCTCATCATCGCTTCGATTGTCGTCGGCCTGGGATGGGGCGGAAACGCTCTTGATCCGTCAAATGCAGATGCGCTTCGCGACACCGCGGTCAATCTCGTCATCGCCGATCAGAAGACGCCGGCGCCGCGCACGACCGATACGGTCGCGACTGCGCGCAAGCAGCGTTTGCGGACAGTCGATCAGCTCGTTCGCTTCCGCATAGAGGAGGATGAAAATTTCGCGCAACGCGCGGCGAAACTCTATGCCGGCATCGATCTCGCCGCCGCGCCAACCGCGCTGATCAGGCCAACGACGGGCGCGGCCTTTCTCGATGCGCTCGTCTTTGCCTCGCGCCAAGGCCCGATCGGCAGCCTGGTCGTCTATGGCCACTCGAGCCCCGCAGCGCTTTATATGATGGAAGACCGCGGCTTTTATCGCTCGGTCAAAGAAGTTGCCGAACAGACGCCGCTCATCCCACCAGGCAGTGCCGACGCGGATGAAAAAGAAAAAATTCTGCGCTCCTTCGGCGCCCGCGATCTCTCCGATCTCGAGGCGCTGGTTCAGCAAGGCGAGATTCGCTTTGCGCCCGATGCGATGGTGATCTTCACTGGCTGCGCGGCGGGCGGCGAGCACGAGATCGATCCGAAAGGGATCGCCGGATCCATCGCCACCATCGGCCACGCGACGGTGATTGCATCGCAAGGCGTGACGGACCAATCGATGGCCGGTCGTAACGGATATATGTCACGCAACGAATATTCACGTGGCAGCTGGGTTCTGTTTTCCGAGAAAACGGGGCCGCAGCGGCTGGGAACGCGCGTGCTCGACCCTCTGAAAATTCTTGCGTCCAAACATCTCTGGACGCCGGGCGAAGCGTGGCTCCGCTCGGAGTCTCGTCTGCGTCCTCTGCCGCTCTATCTCTGCGCCGATGACACCGAGGACGGACCCTCGGTCTGCGCCCCGCGTCCGGCCGAGACGACGGACGCGCCCCCTCTCCATACGGCGCTGATCGAACGCCTGTCCTCCCAGTGACGGTTTCAAGCCCCGAGAATGGGCGCTTGTCCGCGACGATCCTCAGCGCGGGCGTCGTCGGCAATATTCTCGAATGGTACGACTTCGGACTCTATGGGCTCTTCGCGCCAGTCCTGGCCGAATTGTTTTTTCCCGCCGCCGATCGCATCGCCGCACTGATGAGCGTCTATGGCGGTTTCGCCATCGGCTTCCTCATGCGCCCAATCGGCGGCGCCGTTCTCGGCCATTTGGGCGATCGCATCGGCCGGCGTTTTGTCCTCATCTGCTCTGTCGTGATGATGGGCATCACGACGACTGCGATCGGATTTCTGCCGACCTATTCCATGATCGGTTTTGCCGCGCCCATGCTCTTGCTGGCACTTCGCATTTTGCAGGGATTTTCGGTCGGCGGCGAATTTACAGGCTCGGTTGCTTTTCTCGTCGAAAATGCCCCGAGCCACCGGCGCGGCTTTGCCGGCAGCTTCGCCAACATCGGCTCGACCACGGGCATCTTATTGGCGGCTGCGGTCGCGACGCTGGCGACGACGTTTCTCGATCGCGCATCGCTGCAAAATTTCGGCTGGCGCATTCCCTTTCTTCTCGGCGGCGTGATCGCAGCTCTGGGTTTCGTTCTGCGCAATCGGCTCGGCAGCGAAGAAAATCGGCCGACATCGGACGCCCACACCATTCCGCTGAAACGCGCGATGGCGGAGGCTCCGAAAACCATGATTTGGAGCATTCTCTTCGCCTCGGGCTATGGCGTCGTGAATTATCTGACCATGGTGTTTCTGCCGACCTATGCCAATCAGTTCGGCAATATCGCTGAAAGCGGCGTTTTGCAGATCAACACCGCGGCGCAAGCCCTGGCGCTTGTCATCGTGCCGGCGGCGGGCTGGCTGAACGATCATCTCATTCGCCGCCGGACGCTGCTGATCTTCGTTTTCATCGCGGAATTCGCGGTTGCCTTCGGCTGTTTTGCCTTGGCACGCAACGGGGAAACGGCGGGCCTCTGGATCGCGCAGATGACATTCGGCGCGCTGTTCGCGCTCATCATGGGAACAGAGCCCGCCATGCTGAGCGAACAATTCAAGGGCGAGTATCGTCTTAGCGGCTATTCGCTCTGCTTCAACATCGGTCTTGGTGTTGCCGGAGGAACGGCGCCGATCATCGCCACGGGCCTCATCGCCAAAACCGGGAATCTCTCGGCTCCCGCTTTCTATCTGATGCTTGCGAGCGCGCTCTCCACAATCGCGGCCTTCATGCTGGCGGATAAGAGCCGCGTCTCCCTGGAGTGAGCGCGCGCCTGTCAGGCGAAGCGAGCCCGGCGCAAGCCTCATCTGGCAACGCTTTGGCATGAGGCTAGGCTCACTCTCAAGCGCATTCGATACTGCCCCATCGGGCATCGAAGGGCTGGGCCTCGCACTTCAATCCGGCGGCGACGAACGCGTTTTGATCGATCCCGCAACGGGGCGAACCAAATACGGCACGCTGCCTTCGGTCACTGCGGACGAGATCTGGTTTTCTTCCTCGACCGCCTCGACGATTTCGCCGCGCGGTCAGGCTGCCGTTGCGGCAGTCTGGCGCAATCTGATGGCCGGCAGCCTGAGTCTCGAAGACTGCTGCGAAGACATTCGCCGCCGGCTGCTCGCCCTTTTCGGAATCGAGGGAACCGAGGCGATCCTCACCGGCTCCGGGACTGAAGCGATCCTTCTCTCCGCGGTTTTGGCGCGCGCGATCTTGGGGAACAAGATCACGACCATCCTCGTCGGCGCCAATGAGACGGGACGCAGCGTCGCGAAAGCGGCGGCAGGCCGGCATTTCTTCAATCACACGGCGTTTGGTAATGTGACGCCGGACGAAGCGCTGGACGGACTCGGCGATTTCGATTGCCGCGTCGAGAGCGTCGAAATTCGCGATGCCACCGGCGCACTTCGTGCTGCGAGCGACGTCGAAGCAGACCTCGCACAAAAGATCGACGCCGCGCGGCGCGACGGCCGCGACGTCCTCATTCACCGCCTCGATGTCTCGAAGACCGGCCAATCCGCACCCAGCCTCGATTGGCTCGCGGACATTTGCGAGAAGGAAGGGGATCACGTCCTCGTTCTGGCCGATTGCTGCCAGCTCCGGTGTTCGCCGAAACACATGCGCGCACTGCTCGAAAGCGGATTTTTCGTCGCGCTGACAGGATCGAAATTTGCCGGCGGTCCAACCTTTTGCGGCGCTCTCCTCGTGCCGCCGCAACTCACGGCTCGGCTGCGGGCGAAAGAGATGCCCGCCGGGCTTGCTGCCTATAGCGCACAATGGGATTGGCCGTCGTCGCTGCGCGCCAAAATGCCGCTCGCCTTTCTGCCCGCGTCGAATATGGGCCTCGCGTTACGATGGCAGGCGGCGCTTGCCGAGCTTGAACCCTTCTTCGCTTGGCCGAGCCGGCTGTGCAACGCGATCATGTTGCGGTTTTATGAGGAAGTGGTGCGGCGCGCGGCGATTGCGAGCGATCTCGAACTCCTCGCGCCGTCATCGGCCAATGCCGACTGTTTCGGCCATACGATCATGAGCCTTCGCATGCGCCACCGAGACGGGCGCGCCTTCGACATGGTTGAGGCGGCCGCCGTGCAAAAGCGCTTACGCGCCGGCGAGAACGCCGAACAGCGTCTCCGCTTTCATCTCGGACAGCCGGTCGAAATCGGCAATACCGGCGTGCTGCGCGTCTGCACCAGCGCGCCGCTCGTCAATCAGATCGCGGACGAAATGCAAACGGGCGCAGCACTTTCGGAGGCTTTTGCGCCGATCGCCGAGTCGATCGGCGAATTGTTCCGCGCCTGGGTCGGAATTCTCGCTCGGCATTTCGAATAGGCCTCACGCAAGCAACGGATGCGATCCTCTGCCTTCGACCATTCCGCGGCAGACTTTCACACAACCGCTTTCTTGGGGGGCAGATGAGTTTTCCGCTTGCAGATCAAGGACCTGAGCCGACTGCGCCGATCAGCGCGCTACAGCCGGCGCCGATCATTGGCCTTGCTGCGATCGCGCGTCTTGCCTTTTCCGGTAGTCCCGAATTGCAGGTGCTTTGGCAGAGCCTCATCAAGCGAACGGCGACCGCGCCGGAAGATGTCGGTGCTCTGCTCGATCTGTCGGTGATTGAATTGATCGCGGGCCGGCGCGACAATCGCCTTCGCATGCAAGCCCAGGCTCTGGCAAAGCAACGCATCTACCGGCTCGCGCCGATTGTGGAGCGCGCCGCGCCCTTGCGTCTTCTCGCTTTCATGGTGCCCGGCGATTTCATGGTGAATACGCCGGTCGAATTTCTGCTGGAAGGCAGCGCGGTCCAGCTCGATAGTCTCTATCTTCTGCCGGGTGAACCGCTGCCGCCCTTCATTCCCGAGCACGATGTCGCTTTCGTCGCGATCGCGGAATCGGAACAAAATCGCCCGCTTCTTCAATTCATGCGGGAGGCAGCGAAGAACTGGCCGACGCCGATCGTCAACGCGCCGCAGCTCATCGAGCGGCTGACGCGCGACGGTGCCTGCGATCTGCTTTGCAACACGCCGGGGCTTCTCATGCCCGCCAATCGTCGGGTCTCGCGCACGGATTTGCAAAATGTGGTCAACGGTGCGGCTTCACTCGACGCGTTGATCAGCAAAAATTTTCCCATCATTGCGCGCCCCGTCGGCTCGCATGGCGGGCAAGGGCTGGAAAAACTAACTGACCGCGCGGAACTCGCGATCTATTTGCAGCGGCAATCCGGGGCAGAATTCTTCGTCTCGCCCTTCGTCGATTATCGAAGCGCCGACGGGCTTTATCGCAAGTCGCGCGTGGCGCTGATCGAAGGCCGCGCGTACGGCTGCCATCTCGCCATCTCCCCCCATTGGATGGTGCATTATCTCAATGCCGACATGGCCGGCAACGCCGGCAATCGCGCCGAGGAAGCGCGCTTTCTCACGAATTTCGACGAAGAATTTGGCGCGCGGCACAAAGAGACATTCGCCGCGATCGCGGCGCGCACGGGCCTCGATTATGCGCAGCTTGATTGCGCCGAGACGAGCGACGGCCGCCTGTTGCTCTTCGAGATCGGCACCGCCATGATCGTTCACGCGATGGATCCGGTCGACGTCTTTCCCTACAAAAAGCCGGCGATGGAGAAAACTTTCGCCGCCTTCGTCGCGCTGCTCAGCCGCAAGGCCGCGAGCGCGCGCTAACTGCGCGAACGACCGCGCGTTTCACCGTTAGGTCTGGCTCTCCTGCCGCCTCGGCCCCGCCGGGCAACAAGGCGGCGGCACAAAGCGCAAGAGCAAACCCCCGAGCGCTTTCCATTGCGGCGCCGCGGCCTACCTTCAGGGCAACGCCCTGTTATTTTCCATATGGCAGGCCAAGCTTGGGCGGCACGTTGACCGGAAAATACCGCCGCCCGGAACACGATCGCGGGAACGGCCCGAGGCCAGGATTCCTTTCCTGGCCGAAGACGGCTAAATGTGGCTTAGACGTCGGCCTCTTGGCGCCAAACCGATCGGAGACTGTGGTGAGATTGGTCCTTTTTTCGGCGGCGATCGCCTTATTTGCCCTTCCTTTTCCGGCTCAGGCGCGCACCGAAGGGGTGCCGCGGCTCGCAGTCGAACGTTCCTGCCACGCCGCCGAGACCTACGGCCTGACCGACCCCGAGCAGACCTATAAGAGCTGTATGCTCGACGAAAACGAGGCCAAGGGCACGCTGGAGAAGAATTGGTCGAGCTATAAGCCCGCGACTAGGCGCGATTGCATCACGGCAGGCGCGCATCCGAGCCCCAGCTATGTCGAGCTCCTGACCTGCATCGAAATGACGGAAGAGATCCTGCTTCCCGCCGACAGCGGGGGTGGCGGCGGGGCGGGCGCCTATGGCGGCGGCGGGGCTGGGGCCTTGGGGTCTCCCCCGCCTCGGCCGCAGCTCTCCCCCGGCCCGCGCGCTATGCCTCGCTAACGACTCAAGAAAACGGCGAGTCGGGCCCTAAAGGGCGGGTGGCCTGCCGATTCCTCGGAGAATCTGGCATTCCATCGGGTATGTCCAAAAAGTTAGCCACAGAGCTGGCTTTGGCGGAGGCTAGCTGCTGGCGGCTCTAAAGGGGGGAGTTTAGAGCTTAGAAAACAACGGCATTTGTCTGATTCAGATGCAACTTAATTGCCCAATTTCAGAGGCTTGCGACGCTCGGGTCTGCCTATTTCTGTAGCCAATTTGTCACGCGCGGGCCAGAAAAATGCCCACATGCGAACCAGCTATCGACCGGAGCAGGAAAATCACTAGGATTGCTGACAGCACCATCGACCAGAAAAAGAATACTTCGGGGAGATGTAGATGCGTAGATCGACCTATGACATTCGGACTTCGCGTCAGAACGGCGCTGCACGTCAAAGGGGGAGAAAATGACAGTTAAGAATACGCTTACCTCGGCGGGTTTTGCTGCTTTATGCGCGATCTCGCTTTCAACCGTCGTCTGCGGCGCTGCCCAGGCGGGTTCCGTCACCTACCCCGGCGAGCTCGTCGGTGTTGCGTGGGCGCCGCTGCCGGAAGGTGTCTATGCGGTGAACACGTCGTCCTTCGCGAACGACCGTGCGATCGGTGACAAATCCAGCATCTACGTCGACATCCCAGTCATCGCCTGGTCGACGCCTTGGACTTTCCTTGGCGGCCGTGTTGAAGCCTATGTCGCCGGCCCGATGGTCGGCGTGTATGCGCCTGCGTCGACTGTTCCCGGTGGCGTCTACACCAACGATTTCTACAACCCCTTCGTGGCGGTTGGCGAATCGTGGGACCTCGGCCACGGCTTCTATATCGCCAACTTCGTCGGCTCCTATCTGCCGATGGACAATGCGCTCGGCCAGAACTACTGGACGCCGAACGATCGTTTCGCCTTCGGCTATACGGCTGACGGCTGGGATCTGACGGCGCACACGACCTTCGGTCTGCGCACAAACAGTCTTGGCGGAGCTACTCCGGGCGCCGGCTTTCATTTTGGTAACTACATCAACGAAGATCTCACCGCGACGAAGAAATTCGGAAAGTGGGAAGTGGGCCCGGTCGGCTACGGTTCTTGGGACATTGGCGGATGCAACGCCCTTTGCGGCCCGGAGCAGGGTCAGTTCGCGGTCGGTGGCCTCGTCGGCTACGACTTCGGTGGGCTCTATGGTCAGGTCTACATAACCCACGACGTGTGGATTCATAACTACGTCGCTTACGAGACCAACGTCTTCGGCCGCATCATCATTCCGCTGTGGAATCCGCCGGCCGCTCCGAAGCCGCTCGTTTCCAAGTACTGAGTTGCTTTGGGTCTAGGATAGACCTCTCGAAAAAAGAGCCGGTAGCGATCTCGCTACCGGCTCTTCTCTTTTGTGAGCTTGCCTAACGGTCACATCGCGATCGGCCGGGCTTACGCCGTTTACTAATTTACCTCGAGGAATTCGCCTCCATGAATTCACCTTAACGAATTCACATGGCGGCCTTGCGCAATCTCGCAAGAAGATCCGGTCCGCCGACCCCGTCTGCCGGCTGATCTCCAATGCTGAGCTGAAACGCGTGGATCGCGTCGCGCGACGTCGGGCCGAATCGGCCGTCGATGATGCCTTTGTAGAAACCGAGCTTCTGCAGCAGCTGCTGCATCTCCGCCTTTTCGCTCCGCGGCCAGAGCTTCACGCCCTCGGGCCATGGCGTATGCAGGCCAGAGCCGCCCGCGATCGCGTCCGCGAGGCAGGCGAAGGAGAGCGCATATGCGTCCGAGTTGTTGTAGGTCTTGATCACCCAGTAATTGTCGGCGAGCAGGAAAACTGGCCCCTTGGCGCCTTCCGGAAAGAACAGAGTGGCCGCGCCTTGCGCAGGCAGGTGCCTGCCATCCGCGCGGATGAACCCAAGCTCCGCCCAGCGCCGAAAATCCCCGTGGAGCGCACTGAAATCGAAGCTGGAAGGCGCCCGCACCTCCATCCCCCAAGGCGTGCCGCGGGCCCAGCCCGATGCCTTCAGGAAGGTGGCGATCGAGGCCAGAATATCCGGCGCATTCGTCCAAATGTCCGGCGCGCGCCCACCAGAAAAACTGACCCCGTCCTTGAGATAGGCGGAGGGCAGGAATTGCGGGCCGCCCATGGCCCCGGCCCAAGAGCCCGTCATTTTGGTGCGCGGAACCGACCGTCTCGCGAAAATCTCCAGCGCGGCCAAAAGCTCGTCGCGAAACAGCGGTCGTTCCGGCTGGCGAAAGGCAAGCGTCGCCAGCGAGCGGATGACATCCTTGCTGCCCATGGACCGGCCGAAATCGCTTTCCATCCCCCAGGCGGCGAGCAGGATAGAGCCGGGCACGCCTGTCTGGGTCGCGATCGCATCGAGCTGCCGCGCCCACTGTTTGGCCAACGCGCGGCCCTCGGCGATACGGCGCTCCGCCACAGTCTGTTCGAAATAGGCGGAAAACGGCCGCTCGAATTCGCTTTGCTTTGCGGGCGCGCTTGCGACGGCTGGATCGGGCGTCAAATTTCGAAAGGCTAGGTTGAAGGTTGCGCGGTCGATCCCCCGGGCAGCGGCCAGCGGGAAGAGCCCTTCGAGAAAGGCATGAAAACGCTGCAGATCGGCTTGCGATCCGGCGGCCTCGGCTGCGGGCGATTGGGCCCCGCGCGCCTCCTCAAGGCCGGTCAGGATCGGCGCCACAGCGACGCCGGACAGCAGGAGGACTGCGAAGCTTGAGCGGGCGAGCTCCGTCCAGGAATTGCTAACGCTCATGGCTCCGCTCTCTCCCGGCACGACTGAAGCCGCCTTGAACCATTGTTGCAAGCCTGACGGTCGATGGCTCTTGGTCGGGGGGGCGATTTGCCGGTGGGAACACAAAAAAATGCGCCCGCGATTCGGCCGGCGGGGTGTCTGCGGCCCCTGGTCCGCGCTATGCTTCTTATGGCTCTGGCGTGCCGCGCTACGCGGCTGCGCCATTCTGTCGCCAATGCCCTATTCAGTGTCGAGCATGAGCGAATTCTCCCTTAATGGTCAGCAGCCTGCGCTGCCTGTCGCTTCAGCCATCGCATTTTGGCCCCGAATCAATCACGAAAGGACCGCCACCGTGACCCTTTGCTCTTCTCCGCGTTGGCAAGGCTTGGCCGGTCATTGGCAAGATATTGAAGACACAGCCTCTATTATCGATTCGGGGGGCCGTGTGTGTCATCAAAGTGCCACCCGACTCGGCCATTAACACTTCGGTCAACGGGGGGTCACGATATTGGCGAAGAAAGATCACGAGACCATCGGGATCAGAACGCTTTTCCTGTCGGACGTTCATCTCGGCACCCGCGGCTCCCAGGCAACGCTGCTGCTCGAATTCCTCAAGCGTTACGACGTCAATACGATCTACCTCGTCGGCGATATCATCGACGGCTGGCGGCTGAAGCAAGGCTGGTACTGGCCGCAGGCGCATAACGACGTCGTGCAGAAGCTGCTGAAGCGCGTCCATAAGGGTGCCAAGC